>NZ_JBQCER010000043.1:0-26044 GCF_051960075.1 Bordetella sp. | reverse complement strand
GCCGATGAATGGCTGCGTGACTACAACGAATTTCGCCCGCATGAATCGTTGGGCGGTGTGCCGCCGGTGCAATATCTGCCCCGGTTAACCCTGGCTTCGAATGTCTACAACAAACTGTCTACTTGACGGGGAAGCTTACGGGCTCATCTGTAGAAAATCCGGGATTCACATCCGAGGCGGACGTGGTCATGGCCACTCAAGCTCTACAGGTTAAGCAGAGGCTGCTATCGCAAGCGCAGTCCTGCGAAGCACACTATGGTGAAAATGGGCGCGCATTCAGATTTGTCGAATTTTTCTGGGAAGGCGATTACTTTGAGGTTCTACATGGCGCCGCCCTTGTATTTGCAGCGCTGCCTGCATCTAAGCGAGCAGAGAAAGAGCAGGAATTTCTTGAACAAGACCGACAGATCGGCGCGGCTGCGTCGAAGCGGGATGAGAACGGTTGGAAGTCCACATGTGGGGACCTTTATAACCGCCTAGTCGACAAGGAACGACACAAGGATGCGTTCGATAAAGCGACGCAAAAACGCATGTCGGAGATTTATGCTCACAGTGGAACACCGCCTTTTGCACGCAGGGATAATGACTACACAGATGGCTGCATGAAGGCCCAATACAATCACGGCCTGCGTGATTTCGACACCATAAGAAAAGTCTGCTCTTGCGTGACCGATGCCATGACCAGTTCAGCCACATCGGAGCAACTGAAAGCGCTAAATGCCAATCCGAAAACGCTGACTTCGCAGCCGTGGTTTCCCCTCGCAGCTCCCAAATTTAATGCTTGCAGAGCGCTTTGGGGGGCCAATCCGCATTGATGGGCGGCTAGTCCGAGGGGTTGGGCGCAGTATCGTCTAATAGACCACAGCAACGATACCGTTTATGAAACGGCTCATCCGCGGGGTGTCTCACTCGCCGGTGCCCCCGCAGTTCTTGCGGCCTTACGCTTGCGTAACCATGCGCAAACGCCCATGCCGATCACTATCCAAAGAGTCGGCGAAAGCGTCTCACCAATTAAACCTCCAACCTCTTCGCCAGAGAGAGTATTTGGGACATGCCAAGCCAGCACAATAAGGTAAATAACATTCAAAACTGCCACTATTTCTAACGCCGTGGCTCTTGGGCGTTTGAATTTGACAAAAACCGCTTTCAATACAAAGTAAAGGGCAATAAACAAGATCGCCATATTCTGTTCTCAGGATATTTTGTGTGGGCATGATTTCATACCGTCCGCCCCCCATCGTCAAGGACGGCTGCATGCGTGTCTGTCTACTGTTCGGCATGATCATGTCCGCCGCCTTCTGCATGCTCAACAGCAGGGACTACGCCGAGTTCCATGCGTACATGATCGACTTCGTGCAAGGCGCGGCAATTTGGGCGGCGGTGGCCGTGGACGCTCGGGCAGTATGGCGGGTCACTTCGGGAGGAGGCTGTAAGCATCGAGAGCGGCGTACCTTGTCCGCAACATTGGAGCATGAACGGCCTACTCCGAAGTTGTCGGTCTGGTGCTGTCGGAGTACAGTAAATCGTCGATCAAGTGATTGACATGTTATTCATAGTCCCTTAGCGGATTATCAACTCAAATGGAGCTTGAAAGGATCACTTCTCCAGGCCTTATCTCTCTCGCTGACCTCGGCGAATTTGTTCAAATATACCCAGCGATTAACCGCCTCATACTGAGGCATCTTGGTGCGTCGATTTGGGAAATCATCAAGCAGGATGGCGAACGTCCGACCGACCTGTCCTATGTCGCTGAGCGATGTAGCAACGATTTTGGCTATGAGCGAAACACCAATCAGGGTTTCGAGGCGCTGAGCGGCTACGACATCTACAGCGACAAACCGGCCATGGTTATATACCGCTTATGACCTGCCGCCGTAGAGAATTCGGGCATGTAACCTGCTACACTCAAGTGCCCGATATGTAGCACTCATTCATAACTAAGTCACTGATTCTTAAGGCATTGAGGTGTTTCCCACTCTCTCCGCCAGAAAAATGAATAAGGTCTTGATTTCATTGCGAAATCAAGGCCTTGTTGCTTTGCGACTCACAAAATAACTATCAAAATATCAGGCGCTTGCCTGCTGGCATAAAAGGCACGTAGGCGCGTTTCGGTGCTGGCCGCTGGTTCCCCGGCCTTCCAAGCCGCCAAAACGCCCTACAGGCGGCCTATGCGCTGCTGCGCATCTTCTCCAGGTCTTGATATCGCCGCTCAATACGGCGCATGAAAACAGCCAAGGACAAATCCAAAGCGCCAGCCAGTTGGTGCAGCACGGAACTAGGTTTCAGGGAGGCGACTGGGGGCGTGCTATAGATGTTGAAACCTGAACATAGCTAAACTGCCTACTCTATGAGGCACAGAGAATCACACGAATGAAGACCTCAAAAATTTCTATTTAAAACAACATCAACTGGGATTAATTATGCGTATCTTCTTTCTTGCGACAATTTTTTCTCTCTTGGCTGGTTGTACATCGGTACCTCCTGCTGTAATCGAAAATCCAATTCATGAAAAACCGATATCCAGCCGGCCCGATAAATCGAAGGTGATATTTGTTGCAAACGTATCGTCAAAAATAGTCGATCTGAATATCGGACAGATGAAACTCGGTACGCTCTGTATCAATCAAACAGAGCTCATCTGGAAGACCAACCCAAGTGTACTGAACGAAATCAAGGAGGCCATCTCGACTACGATTTCCAACAATGGGTATAGTGTTTATTCCGGCTTGATCCAGGCAGGAGGAGAAAAGGATGCCGATATCTTGGTCGGTGTAGGCATAGACGACGTAAAGGCCAATTTATGCTACTCAATAGAAGGACAAAAAGGCGACGCATCAATGCGCCTGAAATTTGAGGTTTTAGACAACAAAACCCGAAGTTCTTTCACCAGAGTAGTTTCAGGCTCGGGAAATATTGCCGAATTCAGCAAGACCGGCGATCCTGATATTTTTATCAAAGCAGCAGAAATGGCGACAGACAATTTTCTAGCAGATGAGGCCTTTTTCAAAGCTACCCGCAAGTAATTTCTAAAGCTGCCATGTCGCACGGCTCAATCTCTATTGCCTGGGCCGTGCGCTTGGCCATCACCTTAACCGCCCCCGGGTTTCGCGGAGGCAATTTAGTTAAAGCAATACGGCCTCATCGGATTGGATTGCCCGCCCGCTGTAGTCGTTTGCCTCGGCCTCGGCGGACGCGGTCTTTCCGAACTTCCAGACGCCGACGAGAAAAACAGACAGCAGCACATAACTGGCTGCGACAGCGGGCGACTCGCCGATGCCGATCGATTCTCCATGGATCAGGCCGAAGAAGGTGAGCAAACCTCCGGCCAGGGCAAATGCCGCAGCCTTGAAAAACTCGCGTTCGATAATGAATACGGCTATCGAGCCCAGGACCATGCCGGCCAAGGTGGCGCCGCCTCCCATCACCCCCAGGCCCTCGTAAAAAACGCCATGCTGGGACAGCGCGGCCGCCCCCACGTGCGCAGCATTTGTGCCGGCGGCCCCCAATGCGTTGTCGATCTGGGTTTTGCCCCAGGCTGCAATTTGCGGGACTAGTGCCAGGACAATCGCGGGGGCATGGCGGTGCGGCGTTTCCTGAAATGCCTGAGAGCCGATCAACATGCCGATGTAGAGCAGAATGGGCAGCAGCGCCACTGCAGGGATGAGCGCCATCATGACCGACATGATGCCCAGCCATGACAGGACAATGACCATCAGGCCGGTGGCGGCCGAATAGCCGATACGTCCGCCCATGGCTTTCCAGCCCGGGTGGCCGATGTACACGGCGTTGATGAACGGGTTGCCCATCAGGCAGCCGATCAAGCTGACCACGCCGTCTGCGGTCAGCACGCGTGTCGTGGGATATTCGTCGCCCGCTGCCGAAGCGCTCTCCACGTTGTCCATGGCTTCTACCAAGTCGTAGATGGAGAACGGAATCGCGGTGACCAGAATGACGGGCAAGTAGTGAAAGCCGCCGATGACCGCGCCGATCGCAGGCGTGGGCATCGAGAAGCGGAAGTTCGAAAATGAAGCGTGAAGATTGGCCAGGCTCATGCCGCCGTAATTCAGGCCGAAAGCATTGGATCCCCACGCGATGATCGAGCCGATGACGATGGCCACCAGGCCGGCCGGAATGCCGTGCAAATAGCGTACGCCGCCGAACCAGCTTGCCAGAATCACGCCGAAGCAGAGTATGCCGATCACCGGTGTCTGAAATACCTCGGCCGCCGGCGTCATCGAGATGAAGGTGATCGAAACCCCCGCCAAAGCGCCGAGCAGCGCGGCGCGTGGCGTGATGCGGCGGATGACCGGAGCGATGAAGCCGCCGGCCATCAGCACGAAACTCTGTACGAACACCCACGTAAGGCCGGCTTGCCATGCGATCACCGGGCTGTTTGATTCGTGCAGTATGGGCAGCATGACCACGAACACCACGACGAACATATGCGGCACGCTAAAGCCCGAAGGCAAGGCACAAACGTCGTTGCGCCCGGTCTTCCTGGATAGACGATAGGCCAGCCAGGCGTAGTAGCCGGTGCTCAGGCACAGCATCAGCCCCAAGGCGGGCAATATGCGGCCGAATACCAGCGCATCCGGCATCTTCAGCACGAAGCGCAGCAGGCCGGTCAGCACCAGCAGATTGACCAGGATATTGGTGCCGAAACCGAAAAAGGCATTCCAGTCGCCGGAAACCCAGATCTTTGGTTTGAAGGCGGTTGTTGTCATGTCGAATTCTCCAGTGTGTCAGTTGAAATCCAGGCAGCGGCCGAGTCAGTTGCAGTGCTTTATCCAAGCGCCGCCAAGATGCGGCCGGAATCCGAAACCCAGCCGAAAATTCCCCCTTGCGCTTTGATCATGCGCAGACCCACTTCGTGGAATTCCGGAAAATAGGATGCGCAGCAATCGGAAGGCACGATGCAGCGATAGCCTCGATCGTTGGCCTCGCGCACTGTCGTGTGCACGCAGACTTCCGTGGTCACGCCGCAGACGACCAGGTTTTCGATGCCGCGATTGGACAGAATGACGTGCAGATCGGTGGCATAGAAGGCCCCCTTGCCCGGTTTGTCGATGACGGGCTCTCCGGCTTGCGGATAAAGCTCGGGTATCAGATCGTGCCCGGGCTCGCCGCGAATGAGAATGCGCCCATAGGGTCCGGGGTCGCCGATCCGCGCGCTGGGGGAGCCGCGTTCCACTTTGGTCCGCGGCGCATCGGTCATGTCGGGGCGGTGGCCTTCACGCGTGTGGATGACCAGCATGTCGTGACGGCGCGCGCTGTCCAAAAGCGCCCGGCAAGGTGCAACGGCGACGGCCAGCAGGCTGACATCGTTGCCCAGCGTCTCTCCGAACCCGCCCGGCTGGAGAAAATCTCTTTGCATGTCGACCATGATCAGGGCGGTGCGAGACGTATCGATATCGATAGCGCCAGGTTCGGCACTGATGCTGACACGGGCCATTTGCTCGCCTCCACGGAATGCACGCTGTACCCGATGAAATTCGAATCCGAAGCGCGTGTGAAAAGTTGTTGAATACAATGATGTATACAACATAAGCAAGAATCAGGCCAAACTGCAGAATCTATGGAAAGCGAAAAATATGTTTAGTTATCATGAGGTTGTGGACTCTCATGATTTAACGAAAGCATCTGACTGCGGCAAGAATGCGCAAAAATGAGGCATCCCGCCATGTCGTGGTGCGCATGCGCTGCGCAGGCGAACTTCGGCACACCGGCTTTTCTGGGCGGCGAGGGTAAAAAACTTGCCAGTGTTGCCACCCCGGCGTTAGGGCATGGAGGTCGGCTTCGGTGACAGGATCTGCGTGTCGTCCAGATCACTCGAAAATCAGCAGCGCAATGTTGCGTTGGGGCACGAAGTCTGCGCCGGTCCATTCATAGGTGGTCGGTCCGGTTTTGCGCAACCCCGGCCAGCAGAGCGAAACGATGTTCGCAGGCGTGCCCTTGTCGATGATCAGATGGAAGCGGCCGATCGGTCCCAGCCAGTTGCGCGCCGTGGTCAGGATGTATTCCAGTTCGGCGACCGATCCTCCCAGCGTCTTGCGCTTTTGCGCCGCCGACAGCGCCTGCCGCGTCGCCGGATCTATGCAATAGCGGTCGGTAGACGCGGCCTCGCGGCCTACCAGCCACCCGACCACTTTGCGTCCGCTGACCTTGGCGACATTGCTTATCAAAGCGCTGCCGACGAAGGGCCGATAGGTCTGGTGCATACGCACGTCGGCACCGGCAGGAAAGGTCTGAGTCCAGAAATAGCGGGTACGCAAATGCCATTGCGGCGTATCGGGATCTTCGCCGGCGGCAAGCAGCCCATCGCGACGCAGACGGGCCAGGCCGGCCGCGGGCAACGCAGAGGCTTGGCGCTCGTAGGCGCCCGGCAGCCAGGGAGCCATGTCCAGGGCGCCCGCCGCCGCGACGTCGCGAGTCACATCCCTGCCGTGAAAAAAGGCCCGGCGTTCCAGATTCGCTGCAATCGCCTTGCCGTCGATCCGGACCTTGAAGTCGAGGAAGTTGCTCTTGTCGACAGGGAACGCCCAGTGGGGCGCCGTCAGCCCTTGAGACAAATCGAGATCGGGCAGGGGAAACACCACCAGGGTCGTGACCGGATGATCGGCGACGTTGTGGAAGACGTAATCGATGCGGATTCGGGTCGGACTGATGTAGAGCTCTTCCGACTGCATGCGGATGTCGGCCGTGGACGACAAATGGATGCCGGTGGTGCTCTGGAATCCGCTGCTGTCGTTGGCTATGGCCGGTGCGGCCAGGACGGACAGCACGCAGGCCGCCAGCACCAGCACCAGCTTCATTTCGCCAACCCGGCGCAGGACAGCGCCTTGGCATAAGACGCCGCAAATCCTGCGAGGTCGGCGCGGAAGATGACCTTGCCGTTGCGTCTCACCCGAAGCAGGCTTGCGTGGGCCATGGCCGCAATCAGTTGACGGTCGGTCGCAGCCGCATTGGGCTGCCCGTCGCTGTCGGCCTTGATCTGCCCGGGAAAGACCGTGCCGTCCACCTCGAAGTCGACTTTGTCGGTGGGCTGCAATACCGCCTCTCTCATGTCGAACCAGGTAAAAGTCACGGTTGCGGCGGCAGGCGCGACGGCGATGCCGTCCCATCCGTCGTCGCCGAACGAGGCGTCGCAGGGCGGCGGCGGGCCGTCGGTGCTCCAGGCCTCGCCGCCCCGCCCCGGGCGCCGCAGCGCATCGATACGGTAATGCGTGAGGACGCCGATGCAATGATCCAGCGCCATATCCGGGCTTTTGCGTCCCGGCTCGCGTGCGCCGCATTGTTCCCGGTCACGCAGAAAAGCCAGTTGCTCGGCGCGCACCCGGGCCGGCTCCGGGGATTGCGCCAGCGCGCGTCGGTACAGCCGAGTCATCGCGCGGTCGTCCTTCGCCAATGGATCGTTGCCGGGCGCGCAGATTTCCCGGTCTACCGGCGAGGACGCCTTGGTGCAGTCGAATCCGGGCTGCTCGGCCCTGGGCATGGGCGGCGGCGGGTTGGGGACGGCGGTGGTCTTATAGGCTAGGCACCAGGTCGGAGCATGAGGGTCCTGGGCGCACATGGTTTGAATATGCTGGCCGATGACCTCGCAGGAATTGTCGGCATTGCACGGCGGATGCGTTGCCGAGGTAATGGCCAGGCATTGCTCGACGTAGCGGGCGGCGCGGGCGGCGCCGACCTGCGCCTGGCACGAAACCGCCTTGGCCGCGACCGGCGCCATCGCCAAGATGGCCACGGCCAGCAGGTAAAAAAACCTTCCATGACGGGCAACGTTCATTTTGCCTCCCATTTCGATGCCATCGGCATCGTAATACTGCGCTCGGCCCGCTCCGATGCAGCCCGTCTTCATAGGCGACGCAATCATCATGCAAGCCGGCCAAAAAATGTAAGACATCCGTACGCGGCATCGCCTTGCAAGGTGAGAGAGGATCCGCACCCGTTTTACACTCTCGCCCATTTTGATGACATCCCGTCATGTTCCCCGCAAGATCGGCCTCTAAAGTGAAAAGTCCTTGAAACATAAGGAGTTGCATTATGAGCCCGAAGACTTTGACCCTTCTTGCGGCGATGTCGGCGTCCCTCGCCGTCTTGGCCGGTTGCGCCACGCCTACCGTCGTGCACGAACGCGACGGTTCGACGGTCGTCACGCCGGATAGACCCACTTTCAACAAGAAAACCGGCTTCTACGAGTACACGGACAAGAACGGCCGTGTCATACGGATCAATAAGGACGACATCCAATCCATCGAAGACGTCAAGTAATCGGCCGGTTCACGAGTTTCGCAAAAGCGGCGCATCCTGCAAGGGGTGCGCCGCTTTTTCATTTGGCGCCAGGCTCGAGCCGACTGGCATCCGTGGCGCGGTCTTGCCTCCCATCGGCGAACGGGACAGCCACGTCGCAGCGCCGCACCACGTCGAGCAGAAAATCCCGCATCGCCGCCACGCGCAGGTTGTCCCGCAGGTCGCGGTGATAGACCAGCCATAGTTCTCGTGCGCAGACGGTGTCGACCCGAGCGAGCGAGGGCATCTTCGCCCCGATCGACTCCGGCAGCACCGTCAAGCCCAAGCCGGCTTCGGCGGCCGCGATCATCACGGGCATGCTGTTGGTGAGCAGAACGGGCTGCTTGCCCGCGAACATGCCGTCTGCCCAGCGCGCCATGGGCACGTGCGCCAGAGGTTCGCCCCAATTTACATAGGGCAGGCTGCGCCAATCGCGCTGCGCCTGGGCGTCGGCGGCGCAGACGTATGCGGAGAAGGTCATCGCGCCGGCACGCATCGCGATGTATTCGCCCTCTTCTTCCCGCGCGGGCGGCGACATGCGCAGGGCGATGTCGGCATCACGGCGCGACAGATTCACGGTGTTGACCCCCGTGACCAGCTCCACTTGCAGCCCCGGATGGTCTGCGACAAACCTCGGCAGCATGGGGGTGATCCAGTGGCTGGCGATGGTTTCCGACGTGGCTACCCGGATGCTGCCCGACCAGACGCCAGACCCGCCTGCGTCCTGCGAACGGCGCTCGAACCCCAGCATCGCCTGCTCGACAGGCAACGCCGCAGCCAGCAGCGTTTCGCCGTCGTTGGTCAGTGTGTAGCCGGTCTGCCGACGCAGAAACAGCGTCATGCCCATGGACTGCTCGAACGCGTCGATGCGCCGTGACACCGTCGCCGGGCTCACCCCCAATTCGCTCGCGGCCGGTGTCAAGCCGGCGGCGCGCGCCACGGCGAGGAAATAGCGCAGATCGTCCCAGTCCATGTCATTCATCCCACTCTTTGTTTTTCATAATTGAAAAACTATTTTGGGAATTAGTCCATATATTTTCCCTGAAAGAAAAATCAAAATACCCATCATCGATTCCATTTTCGGGAAAGCCAACATGAAACACCGGACCATCTACGCGACGCTGATCCTCTCCACGCTTTTCTGGGGCGCCAATTTCAACCTGGGCAAATTCGTCGTGCACTCGACCGACCCGCTCAGCGCCGCAGCCTGGCGCTTTCTGCTGGCGGGCCTGGCCATGGCCGTGTACATGCTGGCGTCCGAAGGCGTGAACTGGCAGGGTCTGCGCCGCAATGCCTTCGCGCTGATCGCCATGGCGTCGGTCGGCATCTTCGGCTTTAACATCGCCTTCTTTTTCGGCTTGCAGACGACCTCGTCGGTCAACGGCTCGCTGATCATGACGTTGAACCCCACCATCACCGTCGTGCTGACCGCGCTGGTCCTGGGCGAGGCCATTTCGTGGAAGCAGGTGCTGGGCCTGGCCTTGAGTTTCTGCGGCGTCGTGACCGTGGTCTCGGGCGGCAATCTGTCTGCGCTGCTGGCGCACTTTCACTTCGCCGTCGGCGACGCGCTCATTCTGATCGGCAACCTGTGCTGGGCTGCCTATAGCGTGATCGGCAAGAAGTGGGTCAAGAACCTCTCGCCGATCCAGACGACCACGAGCACCATGCTGATCGGCGCGCTGGCCATGATCGTCGCCGCCTTGTCCACGCACGGCGGTTCGCTGCCCGTGCCTTCGGTGCAAAGCCTGGGCGCCATCGCCGTCATGGCCATGTTCGGCACGGTTCTGGCGTACCTGTGGTGGAACAACGGAATCCGCACCATCGGGCCGGCCCGCACGTCCGTCTTCTTCGACCTGGTGCCCATCTTCACCATGATCATCGCCGTCGTGCTGGGCGAGCAGGTTTCGCCGGCGCAATTGGTGGGCGCCGTCCTGGTGATCTCGGGGGTGTTGTTCTCGTCCGGCGCGCTGGATGCATGGCTGAGCCAGATGCGCACCGCCAAGCAGCCCTGCCAGACGCCGGCATAAGCGGAAAGCGGCGCAAGACGGTCTTTGTCTTCAGTCGCTTCCTTCCTGCTCGCCACGGACGACGAGACCGTGGCGGCGGATTTTTTCGTAGAGCGTCGCTTTCGCCGTTTTCAGCTGCTCTGCGGCCTGCGCGACAGCGCCGCCCGCCTGAGCGAGCGCATCCGCGATCAGCGCCCTCTCGTACTGTTCCACGCGATCTTTCAAGCCTTGCGACGGCGCCGCGCCGCCGTCGGCGGTCGCCGCGATATCGTCGGGAATGCCCAGCACATAGCGTTCGGCGGCGTTGCGCAACTCGCGCACATTGCCCGGCCAGTCTCGTTGCGTCAGGCGCATGCGGGCCGACTCGGTGAGCAGCGGCGCGGGCCGCTGATAGCGCACCGCCGCGTCGAGCAGAAAATGTTCGAAAAGCGGCACGATGTCCTCGCGGCGTTCGGCCAGCGGCGGCAGCGCAATGGTGACCACGTTCAACCGGTATTGCAGATCGCGCCGGAACGTGCCGGCCGCGACGTGCTCGCTCATGTCGCCCTTGGCCGCCGCGACCACGCGCAGATCGACGCGCACCGGCTGATTGGCTCCCAGCCGCTCAAGCACCCCCTCTTGCAACACGCGCAGCAACTTCACCTGCAATGAAAGCGGCATGCTCTCGATTTCGTCCAGAAAGAGCGTGCCGCCCGATGCGTGCTCGATCTTGCCGATGCGTCGCTTGGTTGCGCCCGTAAACGCGCCCTGCTCATAGCCGAACATCTCCGACTCGAACATGGTTTCGGGCAAGGCCCCGCAATTGACGGCGACGAAGGGTTTGTCGCGGCGCGGTGAAAGCTCGTGCAGGCTGCGCGCAACCAACTCCTTGCCGGCGCCGGTATCGCCGCGAATGAGGACCGGCGCGTCGATAGGCGCGACATTGGCGATCAGATTGCGCACCTGCTCGATCGCAGAGCTGCGGCCGATGATGCGCGAGGCAAGCGGATTTTGCTCCGCCAGCTCGCGGCGCAGTGCCAGGTTTTCCAGCTCGAGTCTGCGGCGCTCCATGGCGCGCCGCACGGTTTCGACCAGGCGCTCGGCGGCGAAAGGCTTCTCGATGAAATCGTAGGCGCCGTCGCGCATGGCCTGCACGGCCATCGAAATATCGCCGTGGCCGGTGACGAGAATCACGGGCACGCCCGGCGCGCGTTCCCGGCACTGCGCCAGCAGATCGAGCCCGCTCGCGTCCGGCAGGCGGATGTCGCTGACGACCACGCCGGCGAAATCGGCGTCGATCAGCGGCATCGCGGCTTCGGCCGCGGCAAAACCCATTACCTCGAAACCGGCCAATTGCAGGCTCTGCATGCCGGCCCGGCGCACCAGATCGTCGTCCTCGACATAGAGCACCACGCCGGTTTGTTGAGTCACCATAATCTTCTGCCGTTTCAACTCGTCGTATTCATGGATGGGCGACCGGTGCGCCGCAAGGCGCCGCCTGCGCGCGGGGCAGCGTCAGCACGAAGCGCGCTCCGCCGCCGGAAGCATTTTGCACGGTCAGAGACCCGCCGCAATCGCGCGCGATCGAAGACGAGATCGCCAGACCGAGTCCGAGCCCCTGCCCCATCTCCTTGGTCGTGAAAAAAGGCTCGAAGATGCGCGGTATCACTTCGTCGGGAATGCCCGGGCCATTGTCGCGCACTCCGATCGCCAGCGTCTCGGACTGCGCGGCAATGTCGATTTCGATGCGCGGCGCGGACGCGCCGGCCGCGGCGTCCAGCGCATTGCCGATCAGGTTGATCAGCACCTGCTCGAGCCTGAGATCATCGCACTGGACCAGAAAATCCGGATAGTCGTCATGCGAGTTCAGCGCAGTCGCTGCGGCGGCTGCGTCGCGCGCGCGGTCTGCGATCGTTACCGTCACGCTCGCGCAAGCCAGGCGCTTATCGAGCAAAGACAGCGCGTTGCGCAGCGCGGACGCCACTGGCGCGCGCAGGCCGCACGGCCGCGGCCGTGCCACGAAGAGCTTGAGCTGATTGACGATCTTGCCCATGCGCTCGGTCAAGGCGCCTATGGTTTCCAGGTTCTCGTTCGCCGCCGCGTACTGGCCTCGGTCCAGGAACACGCGCGTGTTGTCCGAAAAGCTGCGCAACGCCGCAAGCGGCTGATTGAGCTCGTGCGTGATGCCCGCCGCCATCTGCCCCAACGCCACGAGCTTGCTCGCCTGGATCAGCTCGTCCTGGGCGGCGCGCAGCTCGGCTTCCGCGCGCGCACGCTCGTGCACTTCGCGCCGCAGGTTTTCGTTGGCCTGAGAGAGGTCGGCCGTGCGTTCGGCCACGCGCTGGTTGAGCATCGCGTAGGCCTCCTGCAGCATCTCGCGGCTTCTGATCATCTCATTCAGGCGCGCGCGCCGCTGACGCCAATAGAAAACCAGCAGGCACAGCAAGCCGTAGCCAAAGCCCGCCATGATCGTCGCGCTGCGCACCGAGCCGATCACGGGACCGAGCGGCGACATGGTCACGATGTGCCAGTTGGGCACGCCCAGCGCGCGGCGCGTCTCCAGGTAGCTGGGCGCAACGATGCCCTCGCCGATGCGCACGATCTGGACGCCGTCCTTGAGCCGGCGCTCCACGTGCACCGGCAGCGGCGAGAGGGCCCAGCGCGCGTATTGCCTGGTTTCTTCGATGGAGGCGACGACGCCCTTGGAGAGCGTGCGCATGGTGTGATACTTCCAGGCCGGAACGGAGGAGAGAAAAATCACGCCGTGGTTATCGGTGACGAGCAGGGGTTCGGCCGCGTCGGCGCCCAGGAACCATTCGATGTCCAGCTTGACCACGGCGACGCCGATGATCCTGCCGCCGACCAGAACCGGCTGCGAAAGAAAGTAGCCGGGTTCGTGCGAGATGGTGCCTATGCCGAAGAAACGGCCCACTTCGCCTTTGATCGCATCCATGAAATACGGCCGAAAGCGGAACTGGGCGCCCACGAAGCTGTCGGCGTCGCGCCAGTTGCTCGCCGCGATGCAATGGCCGTTGCTGTCGATGATGTAGGTGGCGGTGGCATGCGCGTGGCGGTTGACATCTTCCAGATAGCGGTTGACCTGGGCGATCCAATCCGGCCTGGGATCGGCGAGCACATTGCGCACCAACGGATGTTCGCCGACGATATAAGGCAGGGATTCGTAGCGGTCGAGCGTGCTCTTGAGCGTGGCGGTGGTGCGATCGCCGCGCGCCGCGGCGTCGTGGCGCAACGTGTCGATGCCTTTGTTCCAGGCGAATGTCCACGCGAGCGAGCAGACTACCGCCAAGCCGGCGGCGAGCGCAAAGAGGATAGGCAGGCGGCGAGTCACGCTGGTCACGGACGCTTGCGCGCTACGCCTGCATCGAAGCCGCGGCCACGCCGCCGATGATCGCGACGCCTGCCTGGAAATAGAGCGCCTTGCGCAGAGGCTTCATCGCCGTCATTGGTTGTCTCGTCGTTATCGGGGCCCGCAACCGCGCGATCCGGTTGCAAGAACCTTATTGCAAAAAGGGTGCCAACTGGCGGATTTTATTAATTTATTGATTCAGAAAGATTTTCCCTCCCCACCGGCGCCACGGACTGTCCGGATATCCGGAAAATCGAGCGATATTTTCCGGATATCCGGAATGCGGCCGGACGTGCGCGGCATGGAACCGTGCTACAAGACCGCAGAACCACGGAGTATCGGATGTTGCAGTTGAGCGAGCGCGACCAGGCCATGCTGGCGGGAGATCTCGGACGCGGCGCGGCGCGCGCGATGCGGATCGTCGCGCGCACGGCTCACGTCATGTCTGCGCCGAATCTGATCGACATCCGGTCAGCGCACATCGACGGCTGTCTCTATCATGGCCGGGCCAGTCTGGATTTTGTCGAACTGTTCGTCGAGGCCGGTGCGCGGGTCGCGGTACCCACAACGTTGAACGTGGGTTCGCTCGACCTGATCCACCCCGAGCTTTATCAAGGCGACCGTTCCGTGCAAAGCGCCGCGCAGCGTCTGATGGAGGCGCATCTGCTTCTGGGCTGCGAATCGAGCTTTACCTGCGCGCCCTACCAATTGAAGAACCGACCTGCCCTGGGCGAGCAGATCGCCTGGGCAGAATCCAACGCGATCGTCTTCGCCAATTCGGTGCTGGGCGCCAGAACCAGCCGGTATGGCGATTTTCTCGATCTGGCGGCGGCCATTACCGGACGGGCACCATACGCCGGCCTGCACGTCGAGGAAAATCGCGCGGGCCGGATCGTACTGCGGGTCGCGGACCTCGTCGATCGGGCATCGCGCGATGTCGACTTCGCCGCCCTGGGCCTGCTGGTCGGCAAGATCGCGGGCGCGGTCGTACCCGTGCTCACCGGCCTGCCGGCCGATACCACCGAAGACGAATTGAAGGCCCTGGGAGCCGCTGCGGCCTCCAGCGGCGCCGTGGCGCTTTTTCACGCGGTCGGCGTCACGCCCGAGGCGCCGACGCTGCACGCCGCATTGCAGGGACGGGACCCGCTCCGGACCGTGGACGTCACGCTCGCGGATCTGGACCACGTGCGGCAGACGCTGAACACGGGGCGCGAAGGCGACGAGCTGGTCGCCGTGGCGCTGGGCACGCCGCATTTTTCGCTCGCCGAGTTCGAGCGGCTGGCGCGTATGCTCGACGCCTACGAAGGCGCCCCGAAGGTGGATTTCTACATCAATACGAGCCGCTACATACTCTGGGAGCTGGGCGAGCGGGGCCTGGCCCGTGAACTGCAGAAACGCGGTATCCAGATCGTCGTGGACACTTGCACCTACATCACGCCCGTCATGAAGAAGCTATCGGGACTGGTCATGACCAATTCGGGCAAATGGGCCTCCTATGCGCCCGCCAATATCGGGGTGACCGTGGCCTACGGCAGCATGGACGAGTGCGTGCGGTCGGCGTACGCGGGCAAGGTGCGGTTTCATGGCTGAGAACCCCGCGAATGCGCAACGCGCCGGCGTCGCGCAAGATCATGCCTTGATCGGCGACGTTCTGGTGCCTGGCCGTGCGCAAGCCGAAAAATTCGTGCTCGACCAACCGCTGAGTTTCTGGGGCGGCTACGACTCGGAAGCCGGCAGAATCATCGATCCCACGCATCCTCAGACCGGCCTGAGCCTGGCCGGCAAGATCCTGGTCATGTCACATGCGAAAGGGTCGAGTTCGAGCAGCAGCGTGCTGACCGAGGCGATCCGCAATGGCACGGGTCCGGCCGGCATCGTGCTCAAAGAGCGCGATCTCATCATTGCCATCGGCGCCATTGTCGCCGCCGAGCTCTACGGCCTGGCCGTTCCGGTCGTCTGCCTGGACGCAGCCGCCTTCGATCGCCTCTTGGCCGCGCCGGCCTTGCTGCGCATCGAGGCCGCCGAAGAAATCGGCGCCGCGCGGATTTATCTCGTATAGCGCCGGCGACGGGCGAGGCGTCTACACCTGCGCCAGTTTTTCGGCGTCCAGAATCTGGATCTGCCTGCTTCGAGTCTTGACCAGCCCTTCGCGCTGAAAGCGCGAGAACATGCGGCTGACCGTTTCGAGCTTGATGCCGAGGAAACCGCCGATTTCGTCGCGACTCATCTTGAGGTTGAACTGCGCGCCCGAGTAACCACGCAGGCGAAAACGTTCGGCCAGATCGAGCAGGAAAGACGCCAGACGCTGTTCGGCGGTCATCGTGCCCAGCATCATCATGAGCCCCGATTCGCGCACGATCTCGGCGCTCAGCAAATGATAGAGATGACGCTGCATGCGACGGCTTTCTCCGCAGACGGTTTCGAGCTGGGCGAAAGGAATGACGCACACCGTGCTGTCTTCCAGCGCGACCGCCTCGCAACGTTGCAAGCCGGACGAAATGCCGTCCAGGCCCAGCGGGTCGCCCGGGATGTGGAACCCGGTGATTTGCTCGTCGCCGTCGCGGTGCATGACGCCAGTCTTGAACGATCCGGTGCGCACCGCATACAGGGACTGAAATGGGTCGTGGGCGCGAAAAAGCGTTTCGCCGCGCCGCACTGTCCGGGCGGCACAGACCATGTCGTCGACCCGTTCGAGCTCTGCCGGAGAAAGATCGGCAGGCAGGCAGACGCTGCGCAGCAAACAGCTCGAACAGCGCGCCTGCGCGTGTTTGGGCGCGTATTCGCCATCGGCCAGGCGCATCATATGCACGGGCGGCTGAGCGGGAGTTTGCAGAATCGATACGGAGGGGTGTATGGCGTTCATGGCATCGGCGTCGGTATTGAGATGGGATGTCCGGCATTGATGGAGCCAGTATTGCGCGCGCCGCGAGGAAATTGAATCAGCCTGGATGGAAATTGAAGTAGGGAATGCGGAAACCCTGTAGGAATCGGCCTACACGCGTGACCGTTGCTTGATGTGCATCAAGCGGCCGAGCACGATACGAGGCATGCTTGCTGTCTGGTGCGCATGGAGCGGCAGCGGAGAACGGCAATGGGACTCGGGATGCAGATCGTGTACGTCGGCCTCCCCTGCTCGGCCGTGGTCGAAGCGCAGGCCGGCGTGCTATTGCTGCGCCTGGGCCGCTTCAACGACATGCCGTCAGAATGCAGGCTCGTGGTGGAATCGCTGTCTTCGGCAGATCGGTCGCCCAGGTATCGCGCACGGCTCGAACTGATGTCGTCCGAGGGCGCTTGCGCCTTTGCGCGCCAATGCGACGACGCCGACTTGAGCGCGGCCATACGCGCGGTATTCGAAGCAGTGGAAAGAGACCCGGCGTCGCGAGCGGGCCGTAACGCGTCAGGCGACGCCCGGCAGCGGGCCCTTGCGGGGAAGCGATGAATCAGAGCGCTTCGTCATCACCCACGAGGCCATGCCGCATGGCATAGCGCACCAGCGCGGCCTCGTGCGGCATCTGCATTTTTTCGAGTATGCGGCTCTTGTAAGTGCTCACCGTCTTGACGCTCACGGACAAGGCCTGCGCAATTTCGGAGAGGGTCTTGCCCGCGGCAAGACGGCGGAAGACGTCGAACTCGCGATCGGAAAGCCGCTGATGGGGCAGCACGTCCACGGGCTCGTGCAGGCTCTGGGCGAAGCGCTCGGCCATCGTCGTGCTGACGTAAACGCCGCCCGAAGCCACCTTGGTCACGGCGTTGACCAGTTCGGTGCCCGCGCTCTCCTTGCTGAGGTAGCCCGACGCGCCGGCCTTGAACGCGCGCACCGCGTATTGCTGCTCGGCGTGCATGGTCAGCACCAACACCCGCAGCGAGGGCTGTTCCTGCTTGATCTGCGGAATCAGTTCAAGGCCGTTGCGGCCCGGCATCGACAGATCGAGCACGAGCACCTGGGCGGGCATCGCGCGCACGAGCGCCACCGTCGTCGCACCGTCCGAGGCTTCGCCGGCGATCTCGAAACCGCCCGCGCGCTCGAGCACGTGGCGCAGGCCGTCGCGCACCACGGTGTGGTCGTCGGCGAGCAGGACCCGGATCACGACGAGGCCCCCTGGGGCAGAAGGCCGGCCAAAGGCAGCGTGACCGTCAGCACGAAGCCTTTGCCGGACGCCGTATCTGTGGCGACGGTGCCGCCCAGCATGTGCGCGCGTTCGCGTATGCCGAGCAAGCCGAAGGATTTGTCCCGCATGGGCTGCAAGGACGATGCGCCGGACGCGCCGCGGCCGTCGTCCGCCACGCGCAGCAGGCAGTCGCTCGCGCGCATGTCGAGCGTCAGCACGACGCGCGTGGCATCGGCGTGACGCGCCACATTCGTCAGGGCTTCCTGCACGATGCGAAAGATCGCCGTGGCCGCCTCGCTCGAGAACTCGAGGTCTTCGGCCTGAACGCGATGTTCGACGGCAATGCCGTAGCGCTGCGTGAAGTCGTTCGCCAGCCATTCGATGGCAGGCAGGAGGCCGAGGTCGTCGAGCATCACGGGACGCAGATCCGCCGCGATCCGACGCACAGAAGCCACCGTCATGTCGATCAGCGAACGCATGGTCGCCACGCGCTGCGCAACGTCGGACGAGCGGATGCCCGACTCGTCCAGCGCATGCTCGAGCGAGGAAAGATCGATCTTCAGCGCCGTGAGCAGCTGACCGAGGTCGTCGTGAAGTTCGCGCGCGATCCGGGTCTTTTCGACTTCGCGCACGTTTTGCAGGTTCGCGGACAGTTCGCGCAGTTCCTCGCGCGACTGCTTCAGGAGGTTCTCGGCCCGCAGCCGCTCGGTGATGTCGCGCAGCATGACCGTGTAGAGCTTGCCGTCGCCGTCCCGGGTCTGGGAGATCGAAGCCTCGATGGGGAATTCTTCGCCGTTCTCGCGCAAGCCGTACAGCACGCGCTGCTGACGGCCCATCTGGCGTTCGGTCACTCCGGTCGCGCCGAACTGCTCGATATGCCGCGCATGGGCGGCGCGAAAGCGCTCGGGGATGAACCGGCCGAGCGTCGAGCCGATGGCTTGGGCTGCTGGAACGCCGAACACGATCTCGGCCGCGGGGTTGAAGAGCAGTACGGTCTGCGCTTCGTCCACGGTAATGATGGCTTCCATCGACGAGCGGATGATGGCCCTCATCCGCGCCTCGCTCAGGCGCTCCCCGTCGTGTTTCGCCGATCGGTTCGCGGATGCGTGCTTTTCCATGGGGAGAAGAGTCCTGGAACGTTGTCTCGACGCGAAAGGCTGTTTCGAAACGCGACGCCCCGGCCCGCTGCGTTCAGCGGGCCGCCGGCGCGTTGAAGCTTTGGGTCAGCGGCGCACGCAGCAGGGGGACGCCCTCGACGCCCTGCACGGCAGACCGGCTCGCGGGCGCGATGGTGACGGGGACCTGAGCAGGCGTCATGGCGGGCGCCGTCGGCGCAGACGCTTGAGCCGGCTTGGCGGTTTGCTGCGGCTTGACGGCCTGTTGCGGCTTGGCCGGAGCGTGGCCGCGCTCGCGCGGCCGAACGCGATCGCGACGGGATTCGCGGGCCGCGCGCTTGACCGCGGCAGGTTTGGCGGGCGGCGTCATGTGCGACTGCACGACCGATTGGGCCTGTTTGGCAACGGTCTGCGCCTGACGGGCGACCACCTGGGCCTGATCGGCCACGGCCTGGGCTTGCTCGGCTACGGACCGGGCTTGCGCGCCCGCGGGTTGAGGCTGCGCGGACGCAGGTTGGGCCGACGACGCGACAGGCGCAGGAGGCGCCGCCGCCTGGACTTGCGGCTGCACAGCCGGTGCGGGGACGGCCGCCGGGGCAGCGGCGGGTGTCGGCGTTTCGTCTTCCGCCCGGCTCACCGCGACGGCGATGCGGCCCGGCCCTTCGGCCTGCAACAGCGCGTCTACCTTGTCTGCCGGCATGGCAAGCACGACGCTTTGCGCCAGGCCCGCGTCGGGACCATCCAGGGACTGGCCGGCATAGGCCAGCACCTGCACCCGGGTCTGCAGCAGGCTGGCCGTAACGGGACCGCCCTCCAGACCCGGCTGCATCACATACAGATCGATCATGTCGCCCGGCTGCACGGTCGGCGACGAGCCGTTGGCGATCATGTTCAAGGTCAGCGTGACTGCGCGCGTTCCCGGCTTGAGATAGGTAGAAAGCCCCTGGGTAAGCTGGCTGCTGGTGATGGGCTGGCCGGCGGCGACATCCTGGCGCACGCGACGGCCCAGCAGGCCTTCGAAGTTGTCGCGCGAATCGGCCGGGCGCACGGGCCACTGTTCGATCGTGAGCGCGTCGGCGGCGATGCGGCTGCCCGCTGCGATGGGCTTGGCCGCCACGACCACGGGCACCAGCGGCCGTTGAGGCGCTTTCTTCTCGGCGGCCATGAGCTCGGCTACCGTCGGCGGCTTGTTGCTTGACATATAGTCTAGGTAGCCCACGCAACCGATGAGCAGGACGAGCAGCCCCAGGATGATGTACAGAATGACGCGGCTCATGCCGACTCGACTCGCTGGTAAGAAGGTTACAAATCATAACCTCAACTCGGGGCTTTGTTCTACGCCCGAGCCAGACGACGATTCAGGACTTTCCCAGATCGGGAAAATATACTTGCGCCATTCGACGGAACGGCCATGCAACTGAACATCCCCTACTTGCGGCGTTTTCTCTACGGGCACTACTTTTTCGGCGGCATACGGCAGGCCGTGGGCATGCTGCTGCCAGCCATCCTCGGCAGTTTCTTCGGTCACTTCGCGCTGGGCATCGTCGCCACCTTGGGCGCTTTGTGCCTGGCCATCATCGACCAGCCCGGCGGCCCGCAGCGCCACCTGCCGGGCGAGATGCTGGCCGGCACCCTCATCTGCACCGCGTCGGTCGCGATCACCGGGCTGGCTTCGACCCACCCCGTGCTGCTGTGGCTGGTGGTGATCGCGCAATGCTTTTTCTTGTCGATGTTCTCGGTGTTCGGCCGGCGCGGCAGTCTGATGGCTTTCGGCGGATTGCTGCTGATGACGCTCACCATGCACACGCCGATGCCGCCCGCGCTGGTGGTCACCAACACGGTGGCCACGCTGGCCGGCGCGCTCTTCTACCTCTGCTTCAGCATGCTGACCAGCCGCATGATGATGCTCTATGCGGAGCGCCAGACCCTGGCGGCGGCGCTGTTCGCCACCGCCGACTACGTCGCCGTGCGCTCGCGCTTTTACGACGAAACGACCGACCTGGACGAGGTCTATCGGCTGCTGATCCGAAGCCAGTCGGCCATGTCCGAAAAGCACCAGTTCGCACGCGACAACGTGCTGCGCGCGCTGCCCCGGGGCAACGACCACCGCAATGCCGACAAGGTCATGATCTGGAACATCTTCGTCGACATGCTGCAACTGCGGGACACGCTGCTCGCCACGTATACCGATTATGCGCTGCTGCGCCGGACGCTGGCGGGCCAGGACGCGCTGATCTTCATGCGCGACGCCTTGCGCAAAATGTCGATCGAACTCGACCGCATCGCCCTGGACGTATCGCGCAATCACGCCACTCGCTACCGCAGCAGCACCAAGGCCGAGCTGCTCGCCATCGAGTACGAGATCGAAAAGCTGCGACAGCGCAAGGAAGGCCAACCGGAACCCGAGGCCATCAGCCTTATGGTGCTGGTGCTGCGCCGCCTGCGCAATGCGGCGCGCATCCTCGATCGCATCGCGGCCCACACGCTGAAGGCGCCCGATGCGCAGCCCACCGATGCGCTGCGCATCGACAAGACGCTGACGCAATTCATGACGCGCCAGCGGCCCAGCCTGAGCATGATCACCCGCAACCTGAGGCTGGACTCGCCGCACTGCCGCTATGCCATACGCATCAGCCTGGCCGCCGCGTTGGGTATGCTCTTGACCGCCGGATGGGTGCCGTCCCAGCATTTCGCGGCCCACAGCTACTGGGTGGTGCTCACCATCATCATCATCATGAAGCCGGGCTTCGCCCAGACGCGCCAGCGCAATTTTTCGCGGTTGACGGGTACGCTCATCGGCTGCCTGCTGGCCCCGGCCGTGCTGCTGGTCACTGCCAAGGCGCCGGCGATCTTTGCCGTCATGCTGCTCGCCTGCGCCCTGGGCAACAGCCTGGCGCAACTGAACTATCTGGCCAGCTCGCTATTTACCACGCTGTACGTCGTGCTGGCCTACCATTTTCTCTCGCCCGACACTGTATCGCTGGAGGTGATCAGCGAACGCGCGCTCGACACACTGCTGGGCAGCGCGCTTTCGCTCGTGTGCAGCTATGTGCTGCCCTGGTGGGAATCGCGTTCGATGCAGCCGCTGGCGCTGGACACCGTCAAGGCCAACCGCGACTATCTGCGCACAGGCCTGCAGTACGTACGCGCCGAAGCCGAATACGCCGGTGCGGCCAACGATGCTGCCCGTGCGGCGCTGGCGCCCGCCGTTGCGCAAGCCGATCTGGCCTGGCGCCTCGCGCGCAAGAACGTGCACAATGCCTTCAGCAACTTCACCGAGGCTTTCTACCGCATGATGCAGGAACCGCGTTCGCACCAGGCGCATGTGCCGGAGCTGAACCACCTGCTGATCCAGAACCACGTCCTGGCCCTGCAGACGACTGCCGTCATTCCGCTGCTTGCAGGCCGCACGGGGATGCCGCCGGCGCTGGAGCGGTCGCTGGAATACATCGTGCGCCAGCTCGACGATGGCGCGCCCGCGCCCGCCGAACCGCCCCCCCCTTACGAAGCCGAAGGCGAGCTGCTGACGCTGGCTCACCCCGTGAAGCAGATGCTGCGCGCGAGCGAGACGATACGCCAGGAAATGGTCGTGCTGAGCAACCCGCCCCTTTCGCTGGCGGTGCAGGCGGCGGGCTAAATTCGTACAAAGGCTGCGATCATGAATATCCTGCGACTCTCATCCCTGCGCCCCGCCCGCGTGCTGGCAACTGGCGCGCTGCTGGCGATGAGTCTGAGCGGCTGCGCCCGCTACGAGTGGTTCAAGCCGGGAGCCACGCAGAACGACTACAGCCAGGCCATCTACGCCTGCAATATGGAAGCCGCGCACGCGTATCCGCCCATGCTTGCCATGCAACAGGTCGCGCCGGGCTATTTTGCGCCGGGGTTCGTGCGATGCGGCCCTTACGGCTGCTGGAGCGAGCCGGGCTATTTCGTGCCGCTCGCCATGGGTACGGTCGACGTCAATCAGGACAATCGCGACCAAGCCGCCAAGCAGTGCATGCAGGCGCGCGGCTGGCAGTTGATCAAAGTCAAGTAACTGGCCGGGTTCGCGCATCGAGCGCGAACCCGCACAGCCGGTTTACTTGAACGAGAACACGCCCTCGGCGGAAATTTCCGCCAGGGAGCGGCGGCCGCTGGGCATCTCGCGCGCCTGCAGGGCCTCGGGCAGCGAAGACTTGTCGCCCTGGCGTCCGATCGCCACGCCGGCTTCGATGTGGTAGCCGGCCGGCACTTGCAGTTCAGCGCGAATTTTGTCGTGCTCGATGCCGGCCATGCCGTGCGCCTGCCAGCCCATCAAGGACGCCTGCAGTGCCAGATATCCCCAGGCTGCGCCCGCGTCGAAGCTATGCGAGCGGTTCGGCGATTCGGCTTCCTTGCCCGGCGGAATCTCCGACGTCTTGGATAGAACGATGATCAGCGCCGAGGCCGATTTGGCCCAGCTCTGATTGAAGGGATTGAGCATGCTCAGCATGCGCTCCCAATGCGCCGTGCCCCGGCGCGCGTAAATGAAGCGCCAGGGTTGAAAGTTGTAGCCGGACGGCGCCCAGCGCGCGGCCTCGAGTATGGCCGCCAGCGTGTCGGCGGACATTTCCTCGCCGGTGAAAGCTCGGGGCGACCAACGGTTGAGAAAGATGTCCGAGATCGGATGATCGGCGGTGCGGGAATTGGCTGCGGTCATGTCGAATCCTATGCAATCGATTTGCTGAACATGCAAGAAAAAGCGCTGCCAAGTGTATCGCGCAGGATTGCGCGCGGCGCAGCGTCCAGCCTGACGAAAAGGCTTGCGCGGCAGATACACCGCCAACAAATTGTCGCTATTGCACACCAGGGAATACGCTCATGGCAGTGCGCCGGGATCACAATTCGAGCTAGAAAATTCTCAACTTTTGCTGCCCCGGCAGCAGGCAGGTAAAAATGAAGAAATACATCCTGGCAAGCGTAGGCGCTGCGTCGTTGCTGGCTTGCAGCTCAGCTATGGCCTGGGTCAATGTCGGGATCAACCTCGGCTTTCCCGCGATCATCGCTCCCGCGCCCGTCTACGTCGCGCCGGCGCCGGTGTATGCTCCGGCGCCCGTCTACGTCGAGCCGCGGGTGGTCTACCCGAGTTATTACCCCGGCTATTACTACGGCGGCGGTCGGTACTATCGCAGCCATCACGACCACGATCGCCACGAATACTGGCATCACTGACGCGGTCGCCCGCATGAAAAACGCCGCCCGGTTTGCGCCGGGCGGCGTTTTGTTATGGACGGAATTCGTTGGGTCAGACCTGCTGCAGGCGCCCGTCCCGGACGCGTAGCCGCGGGGTTGCCGGGGCGATGCCTGCGGGCTCGGCGAGCTTGCCGTCGACGGACGGGCTTGTCTTCAGTTGATCGAGCCAGCGGCGCGGCGCGTTGTTGGACGCCTGCCACCAGCCGTTGTGCGGACGTGTGGACACATCGGGCTCCTTGTAAACATTGGACCTCGGGCGTGCCCGGTTCAGTTGCCGGCGGCTTGTAAAACCGCAGCACCTGCCGAGCATACGAACCCATGGTATGCCTGCAAGGATAATCGGGCCAGACGACAGAAACATGACGAAAGAGAAACCGGAATCGGCCTGAATTCCGGCTTTTCGAGAAAGCGCCCCCTTCGGGTCAGGGTTTGATGACCTCGACACCGCCCATATAAGGGCGCAGGGCTTCGGGCACGGTCACGCTGCCGTCGGCCTGCTGATAGTTTTCCAGCACGGCCACCAACGCGCGGCCCACGGCCAGGCCGGAGCCGTTGAGCGTGTGCACGAACTCGGTCTTGTTCTGCGCATTGCGAAAGCGCGCCTGCATGCGGCGGGCCTGGAAAGCTTCGCAGTTGGACACGGACGAGATCTCGCGCCAGGTGTTTTGCGCCGGCAACCAGACTTCGAGGTCATAGGTCTTGGCCGAACCGAAGCCCATGTCGCCGGTGCACAGCAGCATGACGCGGTAGGGCAGGCCCAGGCGCTGCAGCACCGCTTCGGCGTGGCCGGTCATTTGCTCGAGCGTCTCGTAGGATTTGTCGGGCTCGACGATCTGCACCATTTCGACCTTGTCGAACTGGTGCTGGCGGATCATGCCGCGCGTATCGCGCCCGCCGCTGCCGGCTTCGGAACGAAAGCACGGCGTGTGGGCCGTCATGCGCAGGGGCAGGCCGCCGGCCGGCACGATGGTATCGCGCACGGCACTGGTCAGCGTGATCTCGGAGGTGGAGATCAGATACTGGTCTTCGCGCGCGACGGCTTTACCTTGGTCGTCCGTCTTCGGGCTGTCGTCCTCGCCGCCCTTGGTCACCGCGAACATGTCGTCCTTGAACTTGGGCAGTTGGCCCGTGCCGAAAAGGGTCGAGCTGTTGACGATGTAGGGGGTATAGCACTCGGTATAGCCGTGCTCGGTGGTCTGCAGGTCCAGCATGAACTGGGCCAGGGCGCGATGCAGGCGGGCGATGGGGCCGCGCATGAACGAGAAGCGCGCGCCCGAGAGTTTGGCGGCGAGGTCGAAGTCCAGGCCCAGGGGCTCGCCGATGGCGACGTGGTCGCGCGGCTCGAAGCCCAGGTCGGCGGGGTTGCCGTCGGCGCGCGCGGCGCCCGGGATCCAGCGGCGCACTTCGACGTTCTCGTCGCTGTCCTTGCCCACCGGCACGCTTTCGTGCGGCAGGTTGGGGATGGACATGAGCATGTCGTTCAGCTGCTGCTGCACGTTGGCCAGGGCGTCTTCGAGTTCTTTGAGGCGCGCGGGGATGCCTTGCGATTCGGCCATGACGGCAGAGGCGTCTTCCCCCTTGGACTTGAGCATGCCGATCTGCTTGGCCAGGGCGTTGCGACGGGCCTGCAGGGTTTCGGTCTCGGTCTGCACGGCCTTGCGGTGGGACTCGAGGGCGTTGAAACGCTCGGTGTCGAAGTCGACTTTGCGGGCTTTCAGGCGTTCGACGACGATGGGCAGGTCTTTGCGAAGGAGAGTGATGTCTAGCATGTTCAGGTGGGGACTGGATGGGTGAAATTGCTTGCGTCGATTGAGTTCTTTGAATCGCCGGGATCGAGTTCTTGAGGCGCCGAGGCTGCCCTGCGCAATTCCGATGCTCGCCCGGTGGGCTGCGCTTCGGATTGCTCCGGGGTCCTCGGCTGGCATCAGCCTCATGCGGTGGTTTTGAAACCTCGCATGGGCTGACGCC
>NZ_JBQCER010000042.1:0-3259 GCF_051960075.1 Bordetella sp. | reverse complement strand
GCACGATCACTTTATATTAAAAAATTGAAATGGATTACTCATCAATGACTGAAGCAATTTCGGCAGACTGCCTAAGAAGAAGAATTTATTTGCTTACTGGTGATTCAAAAAAATCCATTTCTGCCTCTGATATAAAAGAATTACCACTCGATCGAAGTCTTATAGAAGATATCTGTGGCTGCCTGAAATCTAACGATGTTCCAACTTTATCGATAGCTTTTTTCTTCCTAGAAACGTTGCTTCAAAAATACACCGGAGAAGCCTTTGGCGGTGAGTTTTTTACGTTCTTGGTAAAAAGAATCCGAGATTTATTGAATCATGAGAGCAAATTTATTTGCTCTAAAGCGTTGGCATTTTTTATATGGTTAAGAGAAAATTACTCAGATTACAGGGAAATTATGCTTGATTATCTTGCTTCGTCTGATCTCGGTTTAAGAAAAATTGCGCTGAGTAATTTTGAAACATATGCAATTGCGAATGAAATATCACCCCTTATCAGATTCTCCACTGACGACTATGCAGCAGAATATTCGATGATGGGGGAGATGCGTTACGATCTCAGAGATATTGCATTAGAAAAAATAGAGCTCATTGTAAAAAGAAAATTTCGCATGGTGAAGTTAACAGAATCACATGATGGTGGAACAGTCAGTTGGTATGATTGGAGGCAATTTAAAAATTGGTGGAGAGAAAATCATATGAAATTTAGGTAGTTCCAAACAAAGCGACCATTAGCGCCACTGTTTGTGGGAATTACCACCACTCCGGCTATCGAAACGTCTGCTTTCGAGAAATCTGAGGGTCGCTTCTGGGTCGGGCAGCGACCTTTCCGCGACGACGACGTCGAGCTAGCATCATCGGTCGGAGAGCGGCCAGAATCCGCCTGAAGCAGGGTGCTCCCACCTGTGGAACCTGGTTGGTTGCCGATAATATCGACATGTAGGTCAATGCTTATTGCCCCATCTGCAGGTAAGTGCTGACCCCCTGAGTCCACTGGGCTTCAACTGCCTGGAACACCTCGACATACGCGACTGGATAGCCATATGAATGCATGAACTTTTGTGCGTTCCTGGCCAAGGCCGCCAACTGGGCCGAACGCTCGGAGTCCCTCAGGCTGGAGTTGCGGACAATCTGCATAAAAGAAGCATTCCAAAAAGGCCAGATATCCTTCAAGAAACGCCGGGCGTCTACGTCTCCACGCTTGCCAAATCGAGCCTTGGCTTCGTGTATGAATTCGGCCCTGAAGTTCGGATCGCTCCCCACCTTTTCATCATGTAGCAGTTCACAAATATAGCCTTTAGCGAACCACTGCCGCGCCTTCTGCTCGTTACCGCTGCGCGCTGCGGCCAGGTAAATCATTCGCGGTAGCAGATAGGCGTGATATTCGGGCTTCCAAAGAGAAAGGCTGGTGCAGGCCTCTCCAGTCCCGAGTCGTCTCGCACGAGCTTCGGTCGGCTCCAGCAAGGGCAAAGCCTGGGCGTACTGTCCGCTCAGGTACAAGGCGACAGCCAGATAGCCACGACTCAAACTGCACTCGTACTCGTCCCGCGGATCAAAGGGCCGCCCATCGGCCGCACAGTAGGTGTTGTAGCGCGCGGCGATTATCTGCGCCGACCCTTTCACACCGCTGGCTTTAAGGCTTGACACAACAGCCTCGTCGCTCTCAATGAGAAAATGGGGCTTACTCCCGCCTACGCAGGCGGCGAGCGACAGGGCCATAAGGACGACAGCCGAATGAAGCAGTAGGCGCTTCATTGGCAAGAGCCCGCGATGGTGCGGTTGGCGTCATCGACCATGTTTTGACCGGCGCGCTGTAATTCTGTCCAAGTCGGAATGCTTCGACAATGCTGCGCCACCTGAATTTGAAGTTCACCGAGGAGCTTGTGAGCTCGCGCCGACTGGCACACCGAAGGCCCCAGGGCCGCCACGGACAGCGACAGCTTGCGCGCGAAGGCCATGCCCTGCTGCTGCGCAGCATTGCAGTCCGAACTCAACGCAGGTAGTTGCGGCAGCGCGGCGGGCACCTTGCCGCTGGAAGCCTTACGGCTGTTTTGCAACGCCGCCCAGGGGTTGCTTTCGGGCCGATTTGCCATCTGATCAACTAGGGCGCTGGCATCGGATTGGGCGCGCTGCGCTTTCTCGGCCTCGCGCGCGCGTTCCCCTGCGAGGTTCTGCTCGTCCTGTTGCTGCTGCGCCAGCGCGTTCGAAATGGCACTGCCCACCCCCTGCAGGATTGCGGCAGCATTGCCGTTCGCGCCAACCGAGCTCCGGCGGCATTCGGGCGCCTGGGGATTACTTCCACTATCACAGGAGACCGCGGCTTGGCCCACGGGCCACAGGGAAGACAGCAGTACCAGCAGAACCAACCTGACGTTCAGGTCTGAGCGCTTCGCCATTGGGATCCCGATTGATATCGTTATACGCTCTCGCAACTCATCTCTTTTCCACGGCAACATGATCTGGAGATGGTGCGCTTGCTTTATGTAAACGTCGACTTACCAAAATTCGGGCCGGCTTATAAAGCTTTGCCCGAACCTTGCTTACGTCCAGATGAATTTACTGGGGCGACCTTTACCATGTCAAGAGACCGGATGCCTGCAACTTGTGCTTTATCTCTTGGCTACTATTTCTCTAATGGCAGCGCTCTTTCCGCGACGAGAAACGTCTAGCCAGCTTAATCGGTCGGAGTGCGGCCATGAGGCGACACTCGCCCGTGACTTCGTTCGGTTAATCAGACGTCAGCCCCAAGCAGCAATCGGTCGTTCAATCGATGCTTCGGGGTCCAGTGCGAGATAGCCGCCTGAAAGGACAAGTCTGAAGGTTGCGTAGAGCTTAGTCCTCGGAACGCGTGATGATGTTGCCGTTCCCCCTCCAGGCAACCGAATGTATTGGCGCAGAGCATGACGGCCAAGAGCTCACTTCCGCTGAAATGCTCGAGATCGTGCTTCGTCAAGGGAAGAAAGAAAATTGTCAATGTGACGTTGGTCCAATAGGCGCCTACAAGGTCCGTTACCCGATTGCGCCCCGCTGCAATAGCTAACAGTCGAGTTGACTGTCGCGTTACTGTACGGTTAAATCCTGCTCAATGAAAAAAATAATTAGATCAGCGTTAGCTGCATTCGTAAGCTTCCCCGTGCGGTAGACAGTCGTCAGTAGAATATTCGGAGCCTCCCCCGTTAGGAGTCTCCCTTGAAGAAAACCAGATTTACAGAAAGCCAGATCGTTGCCGCGCTGAAGGAAGGTGAAGCCGGTGTACCGG
>NZ_JBQCER010000041.1:0-29298 GCF_051960075.1 Bordetella sp. | reverse complement strand
TTTTCGATCCCGCCGGGGTGTTTTTTGTTGTTTCTTGTTTCTTCTATTTTTTTTTGTTGTGTGGGTGTCGCTCCTGCGGGGGGGGGGGGGGCGGGGGGGGGGGGGGGGGGGGGGGGCCCCCCCCCCCCCCCCCCCCCCCCCGACGGCTTAAAAAAGACAACGGAGATCTGCTTCACCACCCATAAAACCGCGGCCAACGCTGCGCGTCTCCTTGTGCATCGACGGCGTAATACTCCGGATGCTGCGCGCCCGTGGCGCAGGCGTGGTTGGGCATAATCCGTAGCCGCGCACCAATGGGAAAGCTCCGTGCGATATCGGCATCGACGCCGTCGGCCAGGGACACGATGCCGTGCTCCTGATTCGCCGAACTCATCACGTAGCCCGCGAGCGGGTTGCCCCTTTCATCGCAGACCTGCCCGAAGCCGAAGTCGCGCTGCTGCTTCTGCGTGCCGCGGTCGCGGCTCATGGCCATCCAGCCGGCATCGACGATGGCCCAGCCTTTTTCTTCCTGGTGGCCGATGACGCTCGTCAGCACGCTCAGCGCGATATCGTCGAGGCTGCAGACGCCCACGTTGTGCATCACCAGATCGAAAAACACATACACCCCGGCGCGCAGCTCGGTCACGCCTTCCAGCGTTTGCGCGCGCAGTGCGGTGGGCGTGGAGCCCGCGCTGACCACGGGGCAGGGCAGGCCTGCGGCCCGCAGCCGCTCGGCCGCGCGCACCACGCCCGCGCGCTCCTGCTCGGCGATGGCGCGCAACAGATCGTCTTGGTTGGTGTCGTAGCTCGAACCGGCATGCGTCAGCACGCCACCTAGGCTCACCCCGCCATCGTGCAGGGCGTGGCCGATCTGCAGCAGCAGCTCGCTCTCGGGCTGCACGCCGGAGCGATGGCCGTCGGTGTCGATTTCGATACAGACTTCCAGGTCGGCGGCGTTTGCGGCATTGAAGGCGGCGATGGCTTTGGCCACTTCCAGGTTGTCGGTGATGATTTTGAGGTCACAACCTTGCCGGCGCAGGGCCAGCGCCTGCGGCAGCTTGGCGGGCAGCATGCCGACCGCGTAAAGAATGTCTTTCACGCCGGCAGCGAAGAACTGCTCGGCTTCTTTCAGGGTCGAGACGGTGATGCCCTGGGCGCCGGCCGCGGCTTGGGCGGCCACGACGTCCAGACACTTGGTCGTTTTCACGTGCGGCCGGAACTTGACGCCGAGCGTGTCGGCGCGGGCCTGCATGCGCCGGATGTTGCGCAGCATGCGCTGCACGTCCACCACGGCGGCAGGTGTGTTCAGGTCTGGGAGCTGGGGCATGGCGGATTCCCGATGGTAATTTTGGATCTTCTGTCAGTAGTTTGACGAAATGTATAAAACTAGTCAAACTGTCTAACATGGCCAAAAACACCAAGTCCGAAAAAACCCCCGAGCAGCAACTCCTGCTCGCCCAGGTCAAGCAGATCGCCGAAGGTCTGGCCCAGACGTTCGCGCCTTTCACCGAGGTCGTCGTGCACGATCTGCTGGATCCGGCCCACGCGGTGCTGGCGGTTCACAATAATCTTTCCGGCCGTCAGATCGGCCATCCTGCCACCGAACTGGGACTGGCGCGGATCATGGATCCGGCCTACGAGCAGATCATCGCGAACTATCCGAACCAGTTCGCCGACGGCCGGCAGGCCAAGAGCACCTCCATCGGCATAAAAGATTCGGCAGGGCGCTACGTTGCGGCCCTTTGCATGAATATCGATCTGACCTTGTTCCAAAGCTTTCAAAGCGCGATGAACCGGTTCACCGCGGTCGAGGGCTCGACGCCGGTAAAAGAATCGCTGGATCCATCAGGCGCCGACGCCATCCGCGCCCGCATCGACGCGTTTGCCGCGAAGATGGCCGCGACGCCGCGTTCGCTCAAACCGCAGAACCGCCGCGCGCTCATGCAGGAACTCAAGGCCGCCGGCCTGCTCGACGTGCGTCGGGCCATGGACACTATCGCCGCCCATCTGGGCGTCTCGCGCGCCACGGTGTACTCCGATGCGAGGTGACGCCCGGCTCCTGCTCGTCGACAAGCACCTTGTCGAGCGCCTGCTCGTCGCGGACGACGTCATTGCCGCGGTGCGCGAGGCCTTCGAACTGCATGGCCGGCGCCAAGGCCGCGTGTTTCCGGTGGTGCGCGAAAAACTGAGCACCGGCGGCGTCTTCGGCATCAAGACCGGCGACGTCGGCAGCCAGGGGCTGCTGGGGTTCAAGGCCGCCGGCTTCTGGCCCGCCAACCGATCGGTCGGCGGCGAGGCGCACCAGGCCACCGTGCTGTTGTTCGACCCGGCCACGGGCCGGCCGCTCTGCGTGATCGACGGCAACGCCATCACCACCGCACGCACCGCGGCGGCCGGTGCCATCGGCTTGTCGCTGCTCTCTCGAGAGGACAGCGTCGCGGCCACCGTGTTCGGCACCGGCAACCAAGCCCGGGCCCAGCTCGAGTTCGCGCTGCGCGCGCGTCCTGCGCTCACGCGAGTCCACTACGTATCGTCCGACCGTCTGCCGCGCCCCGAGTTCGAAGCTGGCTTCGCCGAACGGATCGAATTGCTCTGCGCGGCGGATGCGAACGCCGCAGTGAATCAAAGCGATCTGATCATTACCGCCACCACCGGTGCCGGGCCGCTGTTCGAGGCCGGCGCGCTGCGCGCGGGTACGCATCTGAACTGTGTCGGTGCGGACACCCGCGGCAAGCGCGAACTGCCAGGCGGCGTGGTGGATGCGGCCCGGATTTTTGCCGACGACCTCGATCAGGCGCGCCAGCTCGGCGAACTGCAGTGGCTGCCTCAGACGCCGGCCGTGGAGATAGGCGATCTGCTCACCGGCGAGGTTCCATGGCGGCGCAGCCCCGGCGACATCACCGTTTTCGATATGACCGGTCTGGCGCTTCAAGACCTGACGGTCGCTCGGCTCATCCATCGCAAAGCCATGGAGCAAGGTCTCGGAACCGCCGTGGCCTGGCCGTGGTGACTTCTCTTTCCCGGTTTTTTAGGACTTCATCATGTTGACTCTTCCTACCTACGACGACGTCGTCGCCGCCGCCGGCCGCATCGAGGGCCATGCCCACAAGACACCCGTGCTCACCTCGCGCACTGTCAACGAAGAGTTCGGCGCGGAGGTTTTCTTCAAATGCGAGAACTTTCAACGCATGGGCGCCTTCAAGTTCCGCGGCGCGTTCAACGCGCTGTCCAGGTTTTCGGCTGAGCAGCGCAAGGCCGGCGTGGTGGCATTCTCTTCCGGCAACCACGCCCAGGCCGTCGCGCTGTCGGCGAAGCTGTTGGGCATTCCCGCCACCATCGTCATGCCGCACGACGCGCCGGCGGCCAAGGTCGCGGCGACCAAGGGCTACGGCGGCAATGTGGTCGTCTACGACCGCTACAAAGAAGATCGCGAGCAGATCGGCCGCTCGCTGGCCGAGAAGCACGGCCAGAACTTGATTCCGCCGTACGACCATCCCGACGTCATTAGCGGGCAGGGTACCGCCGCCAAGGAACTGTTCGAGGAAATCAGCGAGCTCGATGCTTTCTTCGTGCCGCTGGGCGGCGGCGGACTGCTGTCGGGCAGCGCTCTGAGTACGCGGGCGCTGTCGCCCGGCTGCCGGCTGTTCGGGGTGGAACCCGAGGCCGGCAACGACGGCCAGCAGTCGTTGCGCAGCGGCAGCATCGTGCACATCGACACGCCCAAGACCATCGCCGACGGCGCGCAGACGCAGCACCTGGGCAACTACACCTTCCCCATCATCCGACGCGACGTGAACGACGTGCTCACGGTGTCCGATGCCGAACTGGTCGAGTGCATGGCTTTCATGGCCGGCCGCATGAAGACAGTGGTCGAGCCCACCGGCTGCCTGAGTTTTGCCGCAGCCCGGCAGCGCAAGGCCGAACTCAAGGGCATGCGCATCGGCGTCCTGATCAGCGGCGGCAACGTCGATCTTGCCCGATTTGCCAGTCTGGTTTCGGCCTGAATCGGAACTGGGCGCTATACGCCCAGATAGGCTTGCAGCTGCGCCATGTCGCGCCGCAGGTTGGCCGAGTCGCCGTGCCAGGCCACGCGCCCCTTGTCGACAATGTAGTGATGGTCGCCCAGCTCCAGCATCGGAGCCAGGTTTTTGTCGATGCACAGAATGGACAGGCCGCTGCTTTTTAACTGTTTGAGGCACTGCCAGATTTCGCCGCGTATCAGCGGCGCCAGGCCTTCGGTGGCTTCGTCCAGAATCAGCAGTTTGGGATTGGTCATTAGCGCGCGGCCGATCGCCAGCATCTGCTGTTCGCCGCCGGATAAATTTCCGCCCAGATTCTTCTCGCGCTCGCGCAGGCGCGGGAACAGGCCGTAAATGCGCGCCAGCGTCCAGGGCGAATCGGCGCCGTGGCGGTTGTGGGCCGTGGCGACGAGGTTCTCGCGCACGGTGAGCGTCGGGAAGATCTGGCGGCCTTCGGGCACCAGGCCCACGCCGGCGCGCGCGATGCGGTGCGAGGCGGCGCCGTGGATGGGCTTGCCGTCGAACGCGATCTGGCCGCGCGCCGGCGGTATTAGCCCGGTGATCGACTTGACGGTGGTCGACTTGCCCATGCCGTTGCGGCCGAGCAGCGTGACGAAGGCGCCGCGCTCGATTTCCAGTGTCATGCCGAAGAGGGCCTGGCTCGCGCCGTAGAAAGATTCGACGCCGGACAGCGACAGCAAAACAGTCATGCCGTAGCCCCCATCATCTCGTTGCGCGTCTCGTCGCCCAGGTAGGCTTCGCGCACCGCCGCGTCGTTGCGGATGGCGTCGGCGTTGCCGCAGGCGATGGCGCGGCCGTAGACCAGCACCGTGATGCGGTCTGCCAGCGCGAACACGGCATCCATATCGTGCTCGACCAGCACCATGGCGTAATCGCTCTTTAGCTCGGCCAGCAGCCGCGTCATCTGCTCCGATTCCGCCTGACTCATACCGGCCATCGGCTCGTCCAACAGCAGCAGCTTGGGTCTGCCGGCCAGCGCCATGGCGAGTTCGAGCTGGCGATGCTCGCCATGCGCAAGCGCCGCCGCCGGCACCGACATGCGCATACCCAGACCCACGCGAGCCAGGAGCTCGCGCGCCGGGTCGACCAGCCCGGCTTCGCGCAGGGCGGGCCTCCAGAAGCCGAAACTATGGCCCTGCATGGCCTGCACGGCCACCAGCACGTTCTGCAGCGCGGTGAACTCGGGGAAGATCGAGGTGATCTGGTACGAACGCGCGAGCCCTGCGTGGGCGCGTCTTTCGATGGGCAGGGCGGTGATGTTGCGGCCGTCGAAATGAATCGCGCCTTCGTCAGGATGCAGTTCGCCGGCCAGCTGGCCGATCAGCGTGCTCTTGCCGGCGCCGTTGGGGCCGATGATGGCATGCAGCTCGCCGGGGGCGACATCGAAGCTGAAATGGTCGGTGGCCACCAGGCCGCCGTAGCGTTTGACCAGACGATCGGCGCGCAAGAGGCTCATGTTTTCCCGTCGGGCCGCCCCAGCGAAAGAACGGCCGCTTTGGGGGGCCGCAGGCCGGGAGGGCGCGGCGCGGAGGTCGTCCCCGCCTTCCTGCACGCGTTCGCCTTGCGAAAATCGGGTCTGGATATCGCCGATCAACCCGTAGAGCCCGCGCCGCGACAGCAGCACCGATACGAGAATGAGCGGTCCGAAGATGATCATCCAGTGTTCGGTCAGCGCCTTCAGGCCTTCTTCGGCGAGCAGCATCGCGGTGGTGCCCAGCAGCGGCCCGAAGAAGGAACCTAGCCCGCCAAGCACCACCATCACGATCATTTCGCCCGACGACGTCCAGGCCATATAGGCCGGCGATACAAAATGCGTGAGGTTGGCGTAGAGCATGCCGGCCACGCCGCAGACCATGGCGCTGACGACATAGGCGGCGAGCTTGTAGCGCAGCGTGGGAAAGCCCAGCGCGCGCATGCGGCGGTTGTTCTGGCGCGCGCCGCGCACGACCATGCCGAAGCGAGCCTGCACCAGCCGGCGGCCTGCCCACAGGCACAAGCAGAGCAGCACGAAGGCCGTGTAATAGAGCACCGCGGGGTTGTCGAGCGTGACGCCGCCGAAGCGGCTGCCCGCGTTCACCGGCAGGCCGTCGTCGCCGCCGTACTGCCTGAGGCTGACCGCGAGGAAATAGAACATCTGCGCGAAGGCCAGCGTGATCATGATGAACGCGATGCCGGTGGTGCGCAGCGAGAGCACGCCGGTGATCGCGCCCACGGCGGCGCACAGCAGCAGCGTCACGGCCAGATGCGCGAAGCCGTTGTCGATGCCGTGGTAGGAGAGGATGGCCACGGCGTAAGCGCCCAGCCCAAGAAACAGCGCGTGGCCGAAACTGACCATGCCGCCGTAGCCGATGATGAGGTCCAGCGACACCGCCGCGATGGCGAAGATCACGATGCGGCCGAAGAGAATGAGATAAAAAGGCTGCTGTGCAAGCTGCGCGTAGACCGGCACCAGGGCCAGGGCTGCGAGGAGCAGAAGCGGCACGGCGACGCGCAAGTTGAGTTTCATTTTTTAGCCGTGTTTGACCGGGAACAGGCCTTGCGGGCGTATTGCCAGCACCACGGCCATGACCAGGTAGATGAGCATCGAGGCCAGCGCGGGGCCGGCGGTGTCGGCGGTGCTGCGGTCGAACAGGCCGCGCAGCAGTGCAGGCAGCAGCGTGCGGCCCAGCGTGTCGACCACGCCCACGATAAGGGCTGCGAGAAAGGCGCCTCGCACCGAGCCGATGCCGCCGATGACGATGACCACCATCGTCAGGATCAGAATCGGCTCGCCCATGCCCGGCTGCACCGACAGAATGGGGCCGGCCATCAGCCCGGCCACCCCGGCCAGGACCGCGCCCAGGCCGAACAGCAGGGAATTGAGCAGCGCGATGTTCACGCCGAGGGCGCCGACCATCTGCCGATGCGTGGCGCCGGCGCGTATCAGCATGCCCAGGCGCGTCTTGTGACTGAGCAGATAGCAGCCGCCGGCCACGGCCAGGCCGACCACGATGATGAGAAAGCGATAGGCAGGGTAGGTGATGCCGAAGAGATTGATGGTGCCCGAGAGCCAGTCGGGTACCTCCATGTAGTAGGGCGAGGCGCCCCAGATCATGCGCGCCAGTTCATTGAAGAACAGGATCAGGCCGAAGGTCGCGAGCACCTGATCCAGATGGTCGCGATCGTAGAGCTTCTTGAGCGCAATGTATTCGACGGCCAGGCCGAGGGCGAGCATGGCCGGCACGAGCGAGAGCGCGGCCAGCGCGAACGACCCGGTGTGGTTGTACACGGAAGCCGCGATGAAGGCACCCATCATGTAGAGCGAACCGTGCGCCAGGTTGACGAAGTTCATGATGCCGAACACCAGCGTCAGGCCCGCGGCCATCAGGAACAGCAGCACGCCCAGCTGCAGGCCGTTCAGGCACTGCATGACAAAGAGCGTCAGATTCATCGGGCCGGCCTCTGCGCCGCGCGCCGCATGGTGAGCGCCTGGTAGCGGTCCGTCGCGCTCATGCCGCGTTCCTGTCGACCGTGCCGGACAGACCCATCTGTTGCAGGATCGCCAGGGTGAGCGGACTCTCGGGGTCGTTCAGCGTGAGCACGATGTCGAAATGATTGGTGCCGGGCATGGGCACGTAGACGCCCGGAAAACCGCGGGCGCGCCAGGCGGCGAGGTAGTCTTCGGTCTGGCGCTTGAACTCGGCGGTCTCGGTTTCGCCGTAGGACACGATCAGCGGGCAGCCCTGCATGGGCAGGTGCATCATCGGGCTGTTGCGTTCGGCGTCGGCGTCGGAAAGCTTCATCCACGCGTTGATGTGGGTGAGCGGGATGGGCGTGAGATCGAACAGGCCCGACAGCGGTATCGCGCCGGCGATCAGGTTCTGCGGTACGCCGTACTCGGCATGCCAGCCGTCGGCGAGCAGCATGCCGACCAGATGCCCGTCTGCCGAGCTGCCGCAGACGTGGATGCGGCGCGCGTCGCCGTTGTATCGGCCGATGTTGCGGTGGATCCACGCCAGCGCGCGGCGGCACTGGTCGACGATGGTGTCGAGCGAGGCCTCGGGGGCCAGCGAATAATTGACCGCTACGACGGTGGCGCCGGCTTGCGTGAAGGTCGGCGCCATATTGCTCGAATCGTTCTTGCCGAGCGCACGCCAGTAGCCGCCATGGATGAATACGAAGACGGGCGAATCCGGCCGGGGCGCCGGGAAGATGTCCAGCGCTTCGTCGGGATGATCGCCGAAGGCCACGTCGAGCTCGCCGGGCAGCGTGGCGCGCACCCGGGCGCTTTCTTCGGTGTAGCGGGCCAGGATGTCGAGGACGTTGGGCGTGGTCGCGCGCGCGTTGTATTGCGCGTCGAGCTCGGCCGGTTCGAAATTGCGGTAGCGCTTCATGAGGTTTCGGACTGCGATGGCCGCCCCGTTCCCGCGCCCTTCAGCGCGCAGGCACGGGGCGTGCGTGGGACATTACATCTTGCACTGCGCGGCGAAATCGGCGCGCTTTTTGATGTGGATTTCGCCCTTGACGGCAAAGGCGGCCCCATCGGGACCCTTGACGACATCGACGCGATAGAACGGTGCCTCGGGGAATTGGTTGCTCGCAAACTTGAACGAACCGCGCACCGAGTGGAAGTCGGCGGCCTTGAGCGCAGCGCGCAGCGCAGCGCGGTCGGCAACGCTGCCGTGCGTCTTGGCCAGCGCGGAGTCGATCAGGTTGGCGGCATCGTACGACTGCGCCGCATACATGGAAGGCGAGCGGTGATACTTCTTCTCGAACGCGGCCACGAACTGCTTGTTCTCGGGGTTGTCCAGATCGGGCGAGTAGGGCGCGCTGGTCACGGCGCCGATGGCCAGGTCCTTGAGCGCCGGCAGCGTCGAGCCGTCGATGGTGGAGACCGAAATCAGCGGAATCTTGCCCAGCAGGCCTGCCTGGCGGTATTGCTTGACGAAGTTCACGCCCATGCCGCCGGGGTAGAACACGTAGACGGCATCGGGCTTGGAGGCTTGCAGCTGCGCGATCTCGGCCGAATAGTCGGGCTGGTTGACCTGGGTATAGACCTCGTCGACGATATGGCCTGCGTAGTCGCGCTTGAAGCCGTTTACGGCGTCGCGGCCGGCCTGATAGTTCGGCGCCATCACATACATGTTCTTGTAGCCCAGGTCGGTCGAGAGCTGGCCGCCGGCCTCGTGGAGTTCGTCGTTGTCCCACGAGGTCGAGAAGTAGTTCGGCGAGCATTGCGCGCCGGCGATGGGCGCGGGGCCGGCGTTCGAGCCCACCATGATCACGCCGGCGCTGGTGATGCTCTTGTGAATGGCCATCATCACATTCGAAAACGTAACGCCGGTGATGAGAGAGACCTTGTCTCGCTCGACGAGCTTTTGCGCGGCCTGCACGCCCACATCGGGCTTGAGCTGGTCGTCTTCCTTGATGACGTCGACCGGTACGCCGCCGAGCTTGCCGCCCTTTTGCTCGATGGCGAGCATGAAGGCGTCGTACTGATCCTGGCCGAGCGCGCCGCCCGGGCCGGACAGCGTGCCGATGAAGCCGATCTTCACCGGCGCCGTGGTCTGCGCCTGGGCGTTGCCCGCGGCTAGGGCGGCCGCGGCGGCCAGCGCCCCGAGCACGGCAATGGTTGTACGTCTCATGGTTTTCGTCCCCGTCATGGTGGTCTCCAAAGGTACTGCTTTGAAAACGCCGGGCAACGTCATGACCGCTTCTACACGTCGGTCGGGTTTTTTTACACGTGGCCAGGCGCGATATAGTTTAAGCGTCAACTATTTGCGCATATGAGCGTAGTCGACGCATTTTTCTCATGCAAGCAATTTCGAAAGCACCTCGGGTAAGCCCGAGGAGGGCTTTTTTCATTCGTCGAGTCCGAAGAAATCGAGCGCGTTGCCGGCCAGGATGCGGGCACGGGCGGCGTCATCCAGACCAGTATGTTCGGCGACGAGTTTGCCGATGTGCTGCTCGCCAAGCGGAAACGGATGATCGGAGCCGAGCATCACGCGCCGGTCGCCCAGGGTGTCCACCAGCAGGCTCAGCGCGCGCGGATCGAATACGGCGCTGTCGACATAAAAGCGGTCGAGATAATGCGAAGGCGGGTGCGGGCTGCTCTCGCGCACGATGTCGCGGCAATGCCAGGCGTTCTCGGCGCGCCCGAGCAAAAAGGCGAAGCTGCCGCCGCCATGCGCGAAACACAGCTTGAGCGAGGCCGGCAGGCGTTCGAAGGCGCCCGACAGAATCAGCGACAGGATGGAGAGCTGAGTCTCGGCCGGCATCGCCACCAGCCAGGGCATCATCCAGCGCTTCATGCGGCCGTCGGTCATCATGTCCCACGGATGTACGAGAACGGGGATGCGGTTCTCGCCGCAATGTCGCAGAAATGCGACCAGATGATCGTCGTCCAGGTCGAGCGGGCCGAGATGGTTGCCGATCTGCACGCCGATGTGGCCGGCAGCCATGGCGCGCGAGGCTTCGGCGCAGGCCAGGTCCAGGTCCTGCAGCGGCACCTGCGCCATGGCCTTGAGGCGTTTGGGGTTGTAGGCGCAGTGCTCCAGCGCGAGATCGTTCATGCGCGCCGCCCAGTCGGCGGCGGCGCGGCCGCCGTAGCGGTAGCCGAACATCACCGGCGTGGCGCAGACCACCTGCATATCGATGCCGTGGCGGTCGAGCTCTTCCATGCGCAACGAAGGGTCCCACAGCGTGCGGTAGACGGGACGAAAGGGCTTGTCGCCTTGCATGATCTGGCCGGTCTCGCCGTCGCCGTCGATGCGCAGCCAGGGCGCGGCGGCCGCGTCCAGGCGGGCGGCTTCTTCCCGTTTGATGCGCGGGAAGAAGTGGGCGTGCATGTCGATTTTTTTCATTTGGCTTCGCGCCCCGGATGCACGGCGCCGCAATCGGGGCATTTGCGCAGCCGCTCGCTGTCGTAGAAGGCGTTAAAGAGCGGCGGCAGATCGCTCACGATGCTCTTGAGCTGGACTTCGACGCGGTGCACGAGTGCGCTGCATTCCAGGCAATACCATTCGAAGCCGTCGAGCACGCCCGCGGGGCGCTGGCGCTCGATCACCAGGCACAGGCTGCCGGGCTCTGGACGCTGCGGCGAATGCCGCACGTGCGGCGGCAGCAGGAAGATATCGCCTTCTTTGAGTTCGACCCGCTCGGGCTTGCCGTCCATCCACAGATTCAGCCAGGCATTGCCCTTGAACTGATAGAAGAACTCTTCGTACGGATCGTCGTGGAAATCGGTGCGGCGGTTCGGTCCGCCGACGACGGTGACGATGAAGTCGCTGTCCTGCCAGATCTGCTGATTGCCCACGGGCGGCTTGAGCAAGTGCGCGTGCTCGGCGATCCACTTCTGGAAATTGAATGACGTGCCGTACTTCAACATGGTGCCTGTCTCCTTGTAATGCCGCTGCCGTCAGCGCGGGCGCGGCGCATACGCCACGCACTTGATCTCGATGAGCAGATGCGGATGCGGCAGTTGATGCACGGCCACGGTGGTGCGGGTCGGGCCGGTCTCGTCGAAATATTCGCCGTAGACGGCGTTGTAGCCGCCGAAGTCGTTCATGTTGACGAGAAAGGCGACTATTTCGACCACGTCGCGAAGCCCTGCGCCTTCGCTTGCGAGGATGTCGCGGATGTTTTCGATCACGGCCCGCGTCTGCGTGCGAATGTCCAGACTGGCGGTGCCCATCGCGTCGGCTTCGGCGCCGGCGATGGTGTTGTCCGGCCGGCGCGAACTGGTGCCGGACACGAAGAGAAAATCGCCCGCGCGCTTGATGTGCGGAAACTTGCCGCGCGGCGCGGCGCGGCCGGGCAGGACGCGGGCCTGCGTGTCTTGCATGGGGGATGCGCTCATGGGGCGGCTCCGTTCACAGTTTGACGCAGATGTTGGTGAGTTCGGAATAGAAATCCAGCGAATGGCGGCCGCCTTCGCGGCCCAGGCCCGAGAGCTTGACGCCGCCGAAGGGCGTGCGCAGATCGCGCAGGAACCAGGTGTTGACCCACACCAGGCCGGTCTGGAACCGGCGCGAGACGCGGTGCGCGCGCGACAGATTGGTGGTCCAGACGCAGCCGGCCAGACCGTAGGCGCTGTCGTTGACGCGTCGGATGACGTCGTCTTCGCCGTCGAACGGCGCCACGTGGCAGACCGGGCCGAAGATTTCCTCGCGCACGCAGCGTGCGGTGTCGGGCAGGCCGGTCCAGATCGTCGGCTGCACGAAGGCGCCTGCGTCGCGTGCGTCGCCGAAGCGCGGCACGCCGCCGCCTGCGACGACCGTCGCACCTTCTTCGACGGCGAGCCGGAAATACGACAGCACCTTGTCGCGGTGTTCGCGCGAAATCAGCGGGCCCATCTGCACGTCGGGCGCATCGGGCGCGTCGATCTTGAGCGCGGCGGCCTTGGCGGCCAGCGCGGCGACGAAGCGCTCGAAGAGAGGGCGCTCGACATAGACGCGTTCGGAGCACAGGCAGACCTGGCCGGCGTTGGTGAACGAGGAACGCGCCACGCCGTCGACGGCGGCATCGAAATCGGCGTCGGCGAAGACCACGGCGGCATTCTTGCCGCCGAGTTCGAACGAGATCTCTTTCACGCCGTCGGCCGCGGCCTTCATGATGGCGCTGCCGGTGCGCGATTCGCCTGTGAAGGTGATGGCGGAAATATCGGGATGCCGGGTGAGGAATTCGCCGGCCGAGTCCGGGCCGTGGCCGTGCACGAGATTGAACACGCCGGGCGGCACGCCGGCCGCGTCCATGACCTCGGCCAGCAGCGTGGCCGAGGATGGCGTCTCTTCGGACGGCTTGGCGACCACGCTATTGCCCATGGCCAGCGCAGGCGCGACCTTCCAGGTGAACAGCAGCAGCGGCAGGTTCCACGGCGAGATGATGCCCACCACGCCCAGCGGCTTGCGCACGACATAGCTCATGACCTCGGCGCCGTCGGCCGCGCGCATCTCGAAGAGTTCGCTGCCGGTGGTTTTGGCCAGGTCCGCGAACATGCGGAAGTTGGCGATGCCGCGTGCGATGTCCAGCGTGCGCGCCTGCTCGACGGGGCGGCCGGTATCGGCCACCTCGGCGGCGACGAAATCGTCGAAACGGGCCTGGATGCCGTCTGCGATGCGATGCAGCACGGCGGCGCGCTCGGCGGGCGAGGTCTCGCCCCACGGGCCTTCGCGCAGGGCGCGGCGGGCCGCGGCAACCGCGCGGTCGACGGTCGCGCGATCGGCCTCGCAGACGTGCGCCACGAGATGGCCGTCGACCGGACTGACGTTGTCGAACCGGCGTTCGGTCGCGACGAACGCGCCGTCCACGTAGTGTCTCAACAAGGGCGCGGATGCTGGGGCCACGATGTCTCCTGGGCAAACCCGTCGTTATGGCGTCTTCCAAGTCTAGGGAGGTTTTTCTATAAAAAATAATGAAAATAATGAAATTGTGTATTTCATTTTGGAATAGCCATTAAAGGGGCGGAAAGGTTTAGGGAATTCCCTGAACGCCACATTTTTTGCGCATCAGTAGTAACCCCCAATGCCGCATTGGTCTTCCCTGGCAACGCCTCGTGGCAGAAAGCTATGCATAACCTTCAGGAATAGGGTTTGCACTCCAGGTACTTTGACGATATGAGTTGAGATTTTTACAGTGGCCGCCATCGACACCACACCACCGGGAAAGGGAAAAGCGATGAAGCAGCGTTTTGCAGTGACGTTCTTGAGCACGGCCGTGCTCGCCCTGGGCGCCGGTTCGCCAACCCAGGCTCTGGCGCAGGAGCGGCCCGTGATTCGCGTGAGTTCGGGGGCGCCCGATGTCGGGACTCTGGACCCGGATCGTGCCACGTCGACCTTCGACGTCGGCATGGAGTCGGAGATATTCGATGCGCTGGTCGAGTTCGCCCCGGGCAGCGCCAATCCCAAAGACATAGGCCCCGGCCTTGCCCAGAGCTGGGAGTCGACGCCGGACAGCAAAGTATGGACTTTCCATCTGCGCCGTGGCGTGCAGTTCCATGGCGGCTACGGCGAGCTCAAGGCGTCGGACGTGGTGTATTCGCTGCAGCGCGCGGCCGATCCCAAGCGGTCCAGCTTCGCTTCCAATTTCGCCGTCATCGACAAGATCGAAGCGCTCGACGATTACACCGTGCGCATCACGCTGAAGTATCCGGACGCGGCGTTCCTGGGCGTGGTGTCCAATTACCACGGCGGCTACATCATCAGCAAGGCTGCCGCGGAAAAGCTCGGCGACAAATTCGGCAACTCGCCGATCGGCACGGGCCCTTTCGCTTTCGGCGAGCATGTGTCCCAGCAATATGTGAAGCTGGTGGCCAACGACGCCTATTTCCGCGGCAAGCCCAAGCTGGGCGGCATTGTCTACCGCATGATTCCCTCGGACAGCGCGCGCGAGTTGGCGCTGACCTCGGGCGAGCTCGATCTCACGGCCGGCAAGCGCGAGCAGCGCTGGGTGGACCGCATGGCCAGGCAGCGCGGCGTCAGGGTCGATATCTTCGAGCCGGAAGAGTTTCGCACGCTGCACATCAACCGCACGATCAAGCCCTTGGACAATCTGAAGGTGCGGCAGGCGATCGCCGCGGCGGTCAAGGTCGACGAGATCGTCCATTACGCGGGCAAGGACGTGGCCGACAAAGGTTGTTCGGTCGTGCCCAACGGTTATCTGGGCGAGGACTGCAGCGCCGGAACCTATCAATACGACGTGGCGCGGGCCAGGAAGCTGCTGACCGAAGCGGGCTTTCCCAACGGCATCACGATCAAGTCCATCGTGTCCAACGTCTCGGAGCAGCAACCGATCATGGAGATCGTGCAGGCGCAGCTGGCCAAGGCCGGGATAAAGCTGGAGATGGAAATCGTCGACCACCCCACTTACCAGGCCAAGAGCCGCCAGAATCTGAGCGGGTTGGTTTTCTACGGCGCGGCGCGCTTTCCGACAGCCGATTCCTATCTGACCGAGTTCTACGACTCGGCCGCCTCTATCGGTTCGCCGACCGCCATGTCGAATTTCTCACACTGCTCGGTGGCCGACCGCGACATTCGTGCCGCCCGCGTCGAGCCGGATCCCAAGAAGCAGCTGGCGTTGTGGAAGGACGCGCAGATCAAGATTCACGACGACGTGTGCTCGATACCGCTGTTCGGCCTGAAACAAGTATGGGTGCGCAGCAGCAAGGTCGATTACGGCTATGTGCTCAAGGGAGCCTTGAATCTGCAGCCGCCCATTACCGAGAAGACGACGCTCAAGCCTTGATCAACGGCCTTTGAGCAATTCATGAGACACCTGCGCGGCCACCGTGCGGGCCTCTTCGACGAAGGCCTCCATCAATCCCGCATTGCGCGAGCTTTGCGCGCGGCACAGTTGGAAATGAAAATTCAATTTGGGTTCGAACCGCCGCAGCACGATCTCGTGCTGCATGCCTGCGGCCATCAGCGGATGGATCAAGGTGACCCCCAGCCCTGCTGCCACGAATTCGCAGGCGATGGGCGCGGTGTTTGTGCTCAGGGCCACGTTCAGCGTCAAGTCTTCCTGATCGAAGACGGTTTTGATCAGCTGATGGGTCAGACTGCCGGCCCCGAAGCTGATGAAAGCGTGATCGATCAGGTCGCGTGGCCGGATCACGCGCTTGCGGGTCAGCACGTGATTGGTCGACATGGCGCAATAGAGCGGGTATTGGAACAGCGGCTCGCTGTCGATGTAGGGGTTGTCCATGTAGTTCTTTCCGACCACGACCACGTCGAACCGCCCGGTGATGAGGCGCTCGGCCAGTCTGAACGAGCCGCTCGACTGGATGGAAAGGCGCACGTCGGGGTGCCGCTTGAGAAAGCTCTGGGCGGTGCGACGGATGAACGGCCCGGACAGGGCCGGCAGAACGCCGACGTTCAGGGTGCGCTGCTCGTCGCGGCGGATCGTCTCCACTGCCTGTTCCACTTGGCGCAGGCCGGAGAAGATGCGGTCGATCTCGTGATAGAGGCGCGTGCCGTGCGCCGTGGTGGCCAGTTTGCCGCGCACCCGGTCGAACAAATGCAGGCCGGTGTCGGCTTCCAGGTGCGCGATGAGCTTGCTGACCGCGGGCTGCGATATGCCCAGCGCCAGGGCGGCCTGGCTGACGGTGCCTTGTTCGATGACGGCCTTGAATGCTTCGACCTGCCGCAGGTTCAGGTGATGCTGCATGAATGCCTCATATAACTAATTATGAATTTGATATTGAAAATGGCAACGTTAAGTTATAGCTTAGCCGAGGATGCCCGGCACCATGCATGAGGACTTCGATTTCATCGTGGCCGGCGCCGGCATGGTCGGCTCGGCGATCGCCCATGGTCTTGCGGGAGCGCGCCAGCGCGTGCTGCTGCTCGACGGCGAGGACGGCGACTACCGCGCGGCCAAGGCGAATTTCGGCCTGGTGTGGGTGTCGGGCAAGGGCTACGGCAATACGCACTACCAGCGGCTTTCGTACGAGGCGGGCCGCTTGTGGCCCGCGTTCGCGCAGGACCTGGAGCGGGAAAGCGGCATTGCCCTGCAATACGAAAACCGCGGCGGGCTCAATTTCTGTCTGGGCGAGCCGCAATTCGAAGAGCGCAGCCAGGCCATGCGGCGATGGGCGGCCCGCACGCCGGATCTTGAGCTGGGCATCGAGATGCTGGACCGTGCGGCGCTGGAACGGCGTTTCCCCACCGTGCGCTTCGGGCCGGACGTGGCGGGGGCCTGCTTCGGCTCGCGAGACGGCCACGTCAACCCGCTGCGCCTGCTGGCGGCGCTGCAGGCGGCTTTTCTCAAGCGCGGCGGCGTGTTGAAAAGTCGGCATCCCGTGCAGCACATCGAACCTCTGGCGGGCGGCGGATTCGCCGTGCGTTCGGGCGCAGCCCGGTTTGCCGCGCGCAACGTGGTGATCGCGGCGGGGCTCGGATCGAACAAGCTCGGACCCATGGTCGGACTGGATGCGCCGGTGCGGCCACAGCGCGGCCAGATCCTGGTCACGGAGCGGTTGGCTCCGTTGTTGCCGGTGCCTGCCAGCGGCATACGGCAGACCGGCGACGGCACGGTGATGCTGGGCGTGACGCAGGAGAATGTGGGCTATGAACTGGCCACGACGGTCGAGGCCGCCGTGAGCATGAGCCGCAACGCCGTGCGCGTGCTGCCCGATCTGGGCGGCGCGCGCCTGGTGCGTCAATGGGCCTGCCTGCGCGTCCTGACCCCCGACGGCTGTCCGGTCTACGCCGGATCGGCTTCCCATTGCGGCGCGTGGATCGCGCTGTGCCATTCCGGCGTGACGCTGGCCTCGTTCCATGCGGGGCCTCTGGCCCGGGCGCTGGCCGACGGCGCGCTGCCTTCCTTCCTGGATCCTTTGCACTATGAGCGCTTCACTATTCCGCTGGCTGCCTGAGCCTGGCGCACCGTCGCTGACACTGACCCTGGACGGCGTGCCGGTCGAGGCCGCGCCCGGCGAAACCGTGGCGGCCGTGTTGCTGCGGCAACAGACGCCGGCCTCGCGCACGACGCCGGTAAAAGAAAGCCCGCGCGCGCCGTATTGCATGATGGGCGTGTGCTTCGACTGCCTGGCCGTCGTCGACGGCGTCGCGTCGACCCAGACCTGCCTGGTCACCGTGCGCGAAGGCATGCGCGTGGAGCGCCAATACGGCAAGCGGAGCGTGCAATCATGATGCGTGAATTCGATGTGGTGATCCTCGGCGCCGGTCCTGCGGGAATGAGCGCGGCCATAGTCTTGCGCAAGCAGGGCCTGACCGTCCTGGTGGTCGACGAGCAGCCTGCACCGGGCGGCCAGATCTGGCGTGCGGTGGAAAGCGTGGCGCCCACTGCCGCCGGCCGATTGCTGGGCGCGGAATATCGCGCGGGCCAGCCGATAGCCCAGGCATTCCGCGATTGCGGCGCGGTCTACCAGCCGCAGACGCAGGAGTGGCAGATCGAGCCGGGCTGGCATGTCTACATGACGTGCGCGGGCCGGGTCGAGGCCGTGCGCGCCGACAGCGTACTGCTGGCCATGGGGGCCCAGGAACGCCCCGCGCCGTTCGCGGGTTGGACCTTGCCCGGCGTGATGACGGTGGGCGCGGCGCAGATCCTGTTGAAGACTTCGCGGCAGGTGCCTACCGAGCCCGTGTGGGTAGCGGGCAGCGGACCGCTGCCGCTGCTGTACATGGCGCAGTTGCTGCGCGCCGGCGGCAAAGTGGCCGGCTGGCTCGATACGTCGCCGGCCGGCGCCTGGCGCCGCGCCTTGCCGTATCTGCCCGACGTGCTGAGCCGCTGGGGCGAGGTGAGCAAGGGCCTGGGCTGGCTGCGCGAGCTGCGCGTGGCCGGCGTCGAGCGGGTACGCGGCGTGCGTGCGTTCCGCGCCCAGGGCGAGGGCAGGCTCGAAACGCTGGAATACACCTTGCCCGACGGGCACAGCGTGAGCCGGCCCGCGCAGGTACTGCTCGCGCACGAAGGTCTGGTACCGTCCGTGCACATGACGCGGGCGCTGGGATGCGATCATGCCTGGAACGACGCCCAGGCCTGCTGGACGCCCGTGCTCGACGTGTGGGGGCAGACCAGTCAGCAGGGGATATATGTTGCGGGAGACGGCGCGGGCATCGGCGGCGCCGAAGCGGCGCGCGCGCGCGGCGAGCTAGCGGCCGTGGGCATCGCCCTGCGCGTGGGCAAACTGCAGGCCGGGCAGGCGCAAGCGTTGTCCGCGCCCATTCGGGAGCGCTTGCGCGGGCATCTGCGGCTGCGGCCCATGCTCGATGCCCTGTATCCGCCGCGCGCCGACGTGTTCGATCCGTCGGACGACACCATCGTGTGCCGCTGCGAAGAGCTGACCGCGGGCGACATCCGCCAGGCGGCCAAGCTGGGCCAGCCCGGCCCCAACCAGATCAAGGCTTTCACGCGCGCCGGCATGGGGCCTTGCCAGGGCCGGCAGTGCGGCTACACCATCGCCAACATTCTGGCCAAGGCGCACAATCGGCCGGTGGCCGAGGTCGGCCTGCAGCGCGTGCGTCCGCCGCTCAAGCCGCTGACGCTGGGAGAGCTGGCCACGTTCAATATCGAGGACGAGCCGCGATGAGCGCCAAAGCGCATGACGTCGTCGTCATCGGCGCGGGCCTGCACGGCCTGTCGGCGGCGCTGCATCTGGCGCGGGCGAAGCTGCGCGTGGTGATCGTGGAGAAACATTGGTCGGGCCGGCATGCCTCGGGCGCCAGCGCGGCGGGCGTGCGCACGCTGAACCGCGACCGCGGCGAGCTGGACCTCTCGCTGGAAGCCATGGACATGTGGCATGCCATCGCCGGGTTGGTCGGAGACGATTGCGGCTTTCATGACGACGGCCAGATCTGCGTGGCCGAGTCGCCCGACGCCTTCGCCAAGCTGCAAGCGCGCGTGCAAAGGCTGCGGGCCGATGGCTATACCCATGAGGAAATCATCGGACCGGACGAACTGCGGCAATTGCTGCCCGCATTGAATCCGAACTGCGTTGGCGCGTCCATCGCGCGCCGGGACGGCGCAGCTGACCCGCATCGCACTTTGCGCGCGTTTCGTGCCGCCGCGCTGCAGGCGGGCGCCGAGCTGGTGGAGCACTGCGGCGTGGCGGGGCTGCAGCGGCAGGGCGGCGATTGGCGGGTCGTGAGCGACGACGGGCGTGCGTGGGTCGCGCCGTGGGTGGTCAATGCCGCGGGCGCCTGGTCGGCGCGCGTGGCCGCCATGGTGGGCGATGTCATTCCTCTCTCGACCAAGTCTTCCATGATGATGGTCAGCGAGCGTCTGCGTCCCTTCATCAAGCCCGTGGTGAGCATCATGGGCCGATCACTGTCGTTCAAGCAGTCTGACCAGGGCACGCTGGTGATCGGCGGCGGGCTGCAGGGCGTTCCCGACCTCGACCGCGAAACGTCCACGGTGCGCATGCGTGTCTTGTCCAAGGGCGCACGCGCTGCGTCCGATCTCTTTCCCCTGGTCGGCAACGTGCGCATCGTGCGCATCTGGGCCGGCCTGGAGGCGAGGACCGACGACATGCTGCCCGTGATCGGGCCGTCGCCCAATGCGCCGGGCGTGATCCATGCCTTCGGTTTTTCGGGGCACGGCTTCCAGCTGGTTCCGGTGGTCGGGGCGGCCATCGCCGACCTGGTCCGCCACGGCGCGACCGAGCGGGCCATTCAAAATCTGGATGCGCGCCGCCTGATGCGGCCGCATGCCGAGGAGCACCGGACATGATGCGCTACACGATCAAGCGCCTGCTGCTGGCCGTCCCCACCTTGTGGGCGATGCTGACGGCGGTCTTCATTCTGGTCCGGCTGGTGCCGGGCGATCCGGCAGCCGTCATGCTGGGCGACCAGGCCAGCGCCGAGGCGTTGAGCGCGTTGCGCCATCGCCTGGGCCTGGATCTGCCCATGTCGACGCAATATGTGGATTTCATGCGCGACATGCTGACGGGCAATTTCGGCACGTCCATGGCCACAGGCCGTACCGTCCTGAGCGAGATCACCCAGGTGCTGCCCTGGACTATAGAACTTACGCTGGCGGCGGTGCTGCTCGGCGTGCTGATGGGATTGCCGCTGGGCGTGTGGGCCGCCGTGAAGCGCAACGTCTGGCCCGATTACCTGGGGCGCATCGTGTCTCTCGCCGGCCTTTCGTTTCCGGCCTTCGTATCGGGCATTCTGATGCTGCTGGCTTTCGCCATTCAACTGCGCTGGTTTCCGGTCATCGGCAGCAGCGTCTCCGGCGGTTGGGCGTCGCAATTGCGCGATCTCGTGCTGCCGGCCTTCAACCTGGGCCTCATCATGGCGGCCTACGTCATGCGCGTGACGCGCTCGTCGATGCTGGGCGTTCTGGGCGAAGACTATGTGCGCACGGCGCGGGCCAAAGGCGTGAAGCCCTTCAGGCTCGTCATGCGCCATGGCCTGCGCAATGCGCTGATTCCCATCATCACCGTGGTCGGCCTGTATTTCGGCACGCTGATAGGCAACTCGGTATTGACCGAAATCGTCTTCAACCGGCCCGGCATAGGCAAGCTCATTCTGGGGGCGCTCAACACGCGCGACTACACCTTGCTGCAAGGCCTGATGGTGGTGTTCGCGACATGCGTGATCGTCATCAATATTCTGACCGATCTGATCTACGGTTTTGTCGACCCGAGGGTGAAATACAAATGAGCAGCGCCGTCGCCGTTTCCGCCCGGCCCAACCCCTTGTGGCAAGCGTTGCGCAAGAACCGCCTCTCTTGGGTCGGGGTAGCTCTGCTGCTTCTGATCGTGGGCGTGGCCTTGCTGGCGCCCTGGATAGCGCCGCACGATCCCTTGCAGCAGAACATCGCCTACCGGCTCGATCCGCCGTCGGCGGACTACTGGCTTGGGACCGAAAGCTACGGGCGCGATGTCCTGTCCCGCCTCATGTACGGCGCGCGCATCTCGCTGATGGTGGGCTTTGTCTCCATTCTCATCGCCATGGTCGTGGGTTCGGCGCTCGGCATCCTGGCGGGTTATGTGGGCGGATTGGTCGATCAGGTCGTCATGGGCCTGGTCGATGTGCTGCTGTCTTTTCCCGCGCTGCTGCTGGGGCTGATGGTCGCGGCCATGCTGGGCGCCAATCTGCACAATCTCATCATCGCCATCGCGCTCACCGAGATCGCACCCTTCGTGCGGGTGGCGCGCGCGCCGACCATCTCGCTCAAGCAGCGCGATTTTGTCGAGGCGGGCAGGGCGCTGGGCTTCGGCCCCTGGCGGCTGATGGGCGTGCACATCCTGCCCAACATGATCTCGGATGTGATCGTGCTGGGATCGATGTGGATGGCCTCGGCCATACGCACCGAGGCCTCGCTGAGCTTCATCGGACTGGGCGTGCCGCCGCCGACGGCCACCTGGGGCGGCATGATCCGCGAGGGGTTCGAAAACATTCTGGATGCCTGGTGGCTGGTCGTGTTTCCCTGCATCGCCATTCTGGCGACCGTGCTGGCGCTTAACCTCCTGGGCGATGCCTTGCGCGACGCCATCGATCCCAAACTGCGATCGGAGCGGTCATGACGACTCAAGACATGCAGCCTGTTCTGGCATTGCGCGGATTGCGCACCGAATTCCGGATCGACGGCGCCTGGCATGCGGCGGTGCGCGACGTTTCGCTCGAGGTGCGCCGCAATGAAACGCTGGCTATCGTGGGCGAGTCCGGCAGTGGCAAGAGCGTGACGGCCCTGTCCATCATGCGGCTGTTGCCCGACGCGGGCACACGGCACGGCGGCGGCCAGATATTGCTCGAGGGGCGCGATCTCGCCGCCTTGCATGAAAAAGAGATGGCGTTGCTGCGCGGCAACGACATGGCCATGATCTTCCAGGAGCCGATGACGTCTTTGAATCCCACAATGACCGTGGGAGACCAGATCGCCGAGGCGATACGCCAGCATCGCAAGATCTCGTGGCAGGAGGCCCGCGCCCTGGCGCTGCAGGCGCTCGAAGAAGTGAAGATTCCCGCCGCGGCGGAGCGCTTCGATTCCTATCCGCACCACTTCTCGGGCGGCATGCGTCAGCGCGTCATGATCGCGATGGCCCTGGCGTGCAAACCGAAGGTGCTATTGGCCGACGAGCCGACGACCGCGCTGGACGTGACCATACAGGCCCAGATACTCGGACTGCTGGCCGACCTGAAAGCGGCGCGCGGCATGGCGGTGGTCTTCATCACGCACAACCTGGGCGTGGTGGCCCAGATCGCCGACCGGGTGGCCGTCATGTACGCCGGCCAGGTCGTGGAAGCGGCCGACGTGCGCGAGATTTTCGCCCGCCCCACGCATCCTTACACCGAGGCCTTGCTGCGCGCGATGCCGCGCGTGGACGAGGACACCGAAGCCCTGCTGCCCATCCCCGGCGCCGTGCCGGCCATAACGGCCATGCCTGCCGGCTGCGCCTACGCGTCCCGTTGCCCCCTGCGGCAACCGCGCTGCGAGGCGACGGAACCGCAGCTGGCACAGATCGGCGCGGCGCATAGCGTGCGTTGCCTGGTGCGCGCCGACGCCGCGCAGGAGATCGCATGAGCGAGTTATTGCAAGTCCTCAATCTGGTCAAGCGCTTCGACATCGGAGGCGGCTGGCTGGGCGGCTCGAAGAAAACGGTGCGCGCGGTCAACGACGTGTCGTTCAGCGTGATGCGAGGCCAGTCGCTTGGGCTGGTCGGCGAATCGGGCTGCGGCAAATCCACCGTGGCGCGCGCGCTGCTGCGGCTGGTCGAGCCCGATGCGGGCACGATCCGTTTCGATGGCGCCGACCTGCGCGCCGCCGGCGCCGCGCAGCTGCGCGCGCTGCGGCGCCGCATCCAGATGGTGTTCCAGGATCCCTATGCGTCGCTCAATCCGCGTCGCACGGTGCGGCAGACGCTGGCTGAACCCTTGCGCGTCCACAAGCTGGGCGACCAGGCCTGGATACGCGCCAAGATCGAGAGCACCATTCAGGAGGTGGGGCTGCCGCTGTCCGCGCTGGACCGCTATCCACACGAGTTCTCGGGCGGCCAGCGCCAGCGTATCGGCATTGCGCGCGCGCTGGTGCTGGATCCGGAATTGATCGTCGCCGACGAGCCCGTATCTGCCCTGGATGTATCGGTGCAGGCGCAGATCCTGCAGCTGCTCGAACGCCTCAAGCGCGAACGCGGGCTGTCGTTCGTCTTCGTTTCGCACGACCTGGGCGTGATCCGCCACTTTTGCGACACGGTGTGCGTGATGTACTTGGGGCGCATTATCGAGCAGGGCCCCACGCGCGCGGTTCTGGACGCGCCGCGGCATCCGTACAGCCGCATTCTGCGGGATTCCTCGCCCGTGCCGGATCCTGCCGCGCGCATCGTCTTGCCGAAGATCGTGGGTGAAATTCCCGCGCCCACTCATCCGCCGGCGGGCTGCGCGTTTCATCCGCGCTGCGCCCGGGCGCAGGCCCGGTGCCGGGAAAGCCTGCCGGTCTTGAGTCAGGGCGAAGCAGGGCGGGTGGCTTGTTTTCACCCGCTGGAGACGTAAGCGCGCCCGGATGTGTCCGGGCAGCTTGCTACAGCGTTTCCTCTTTGACGAGGTCTTCCTTGCCGTAGAACTTCACCCCGATCTGGATGCGCTCGCGCCCCTGGTCGCGGCGGTGGCGGTTGCTGTCGCGCAGGCTGTAGACGCAGCCGCAGTACTCCTGCTGGTAGAAGTTCTCGCGCTTGCTGATCTCGATCATGCGCTGCGAACCGCCGCCCTTGCGCCAGTTGTAGGTCCAGTAGACCAGGTCGTCGTAGCGGCTTGCCGCGCGTTCGCCGCAGCCGTTGATCTGGTTCATGTCCTTCCAGCGCGAGATGCCCAGCGAGCTGGTGATGGTGTCGTAGCCGTGCTCGTGCGCATACAGGGCGGTGCGCTCGAAGCGCATGTCGAAGCACTGGGTGCAGCGCTCGCCGCGTTCGGGTTCGTGCTCCAGGCCGCGGACGCGGTCGAACCAGTTGTCCACGTCGTAATCCGCGTCGATGAACGGGATGCCGTGCTGCTCGGCGAAGCGGATGTTCTCGTTTTTGCGGATCTCGTACTCGCGCACGGGATGGATGTTGGGGTTGTAGAAGAAGATGGCGTAGTCGATGCCCGAGGCCGTCATGGCCTCCATGACCTCGCCCGAACAGGGCGCGCAGCAGGAATGCAGCAGCACCTTCTTGCGGCCTTCGGGCAGCTCGAGCGTGGGGCGAATGAGGTCGGTCATGGTGAGTGGAAAGCGTAAAACGTCTGGGATATCAGTATTTTACGCGATCCTGGGCGGGCAATTCAGGGAGCCTTGGCGGCTCCCGGGGCATTATCCGCGGCTGGTCACTTCGATCAGGTGATAGCCGAACTGCGTGCGGACCGGACCTTGCACCTCGTTGATCGGTGCGCTGAACACGACCGTGTCGAATTCGGGGACCATTTCTCCCGGGCCGAAGCTGCCCAGATCGCCGCCCTGGCGGCCGGACGGGCAGCTGGAGTGCTGTTGAGCGAGCTCGGCGAAACTGGCGCCTTTCTCGATGGAGGTTTTCAGTTCATTGGCCTGGGCTTCGGTCGAAACCAGGATGTGGCGGGCGGTGGCCAGAGGCATGTCGTACTCCTGAAAAGAAAATAAAAACCGTCGCCGGTCAGGCGAAGACGGCGTTCCATAGTGCTTTTACTACATTGCGCTCCGGCACCAGTTCGTCCTGGGGCAGGCGGGCATCCTCGATGCCCTGCAGGCGCAGCTTGTGCTGCGCGGCCCGCAGCGTGCGGTAGGCGTCGCCTGCCTGGCGGGCCAGCTCGGCAGGCAGCAGGCCGGCCTCGGCGGCCAGGCGCAGCAGCGCGATATTGCCCAGGTTCCCCAGCAGCGCGGGATGGGCGGCTGCCTGACTGAGCACCAGGTACTGCGTGACGAACTCCACATCGACCATGCCGCCGCGATCGTGTTTCAGATCGAAGAGATGATCGGCATGGGCATGCCCTTCGCTCATGCGCTCGCGCATGGCCTGCACTTCGTCGCGCAGCTTGGCCATGTCGCGCGGCAGCACCAGGATTTCGCGGCGGATGCGCTCGAAGCGCTCGCCCACGGCGGGGTCGCCGGCCGCGTAGCGCGCCCGGGTCAGGGCCTGATGCTCCCACATCCAGGCGTGATCGCGCTGATAGCGCTCGAAGCCTTCAATCGACACGGCCAGCAGGCCCGAATCGCCGTCAGGGCGCAGGCGCAGGTCGACTTCGTACATGCGGCCCGAGGACGTCATGGTCGAGAGCCAGGAGTTCATGCGCTGGCCGAGCTTGGCGTAGACCTCGGTGGCGTCCTTGCGCGGATCGTCGTAGACGAACACCAGGTCCAGGTCCGAAACGTAGCCCAGCTCCTTGCCCCCCAGCTTGCCGTAGGCGATGACGGCAAAATGCGGTTCGGCGCCTTCCTGCTTGTTGACCAGCGGCCATACCCGTCGCAGCGCTTCGGCCAGCAGCAGGTCGGCCAGGGCCGAGAGCTGGTCGGCGAGCTGTTCGACGGTGAGCATTTCTTCGAGGTCTTGCGCGAGCAACTGGAAGCTCACCTGGCGCTGCGCATCGCGCATCAGGTTCATCTGCCGTTCGACGTCGGGCGTGCCGTCGGCCAGCAGGCTGCCGTCCAGGTCGGCGGCTAGTTGGCGGCCGATCTGCGCCCAATCCGGCGGGGCGAGCAGCGTGGTCCAGTCGATCAGTCCGTCCAGCAACAGAGGGTGCTGGCGCAGGTATTGCGCGGCCCAGGGGCTGGCGGCCATGATGCGCGCCACGCGCGCCAGGGTTTTGGGGTATTCGGCCAGCAGCGCCAGATAGGCGCTGCGCTGGGCGATGGCTTCGATAAGGTCGATGAGGCCGACGGCGCTGGCGACGGGCGCGCGCGTCTGCGCGGCCGCGGACAAGGCCGCCGGCAGCAGCGCGTCGACGCGGCGACGGCTGATCTCTGGCAGACTTTGTATGCGATGGCCGGCCACCAGGGCTTCGGCGCGGCGCAGGATCTCGTCGGCCTGGCCGCCGAACTGTGCGCGGACCTGGTCTGCCAGGCTTTGATCGCTGGCATCGGCGAGCCCGATCGGCCGGCCCGTACTGGCTTGCACCCGGCCGTCCAGGTCGCCCACGCCGGCGGCATGGAAAGCATCGCGGAACGCGCCGGCGACCACGGCGCGGTGCGCGGCCAGGGTGCTTTCGAAATCCGCCGGCGAGTAGCCTAGCGCCGCGGCCAGGGCGGCGCGGCGTTCGGGCTCGGCGGGCAACAGATGGGTCTGCTCGTCTTCGCGGTATTGCAAGGCGTGCTCGGTGCGGCGCAGAAAGCGGTATGCCGCCTCCAGCCTGCCGGCCTGGTCGAAATCGATCAGGCCCGCGTCGCGCTCGGCATGCAGGGCGGGGATCAGGCCGCGCTCCTGCAGCGCCGGCATGCGCCCGCCGCGGATCAACTGCGATAGCTGCACCACGAATTCGATTTCGCGGATGCCGCCGTCGCCCAGCTTGACGTTGTTGGCGTTGTCCTGGCCGCTGCGCGCCAAGGCGCGGCGGTTCCAGTCCTGGCGGATGCGTTCGCGCAGGGCGCGCAGCGCCGCCAGCGCGTCGAAGTCGAAATATTTGCGATAGACGAACGGCCGGCGCAGCTTCTCAAATTGCTGTGCCTGGGCATCGGACTCGCTGTCGGGCCAGGCCTGCGCCGGCAACAGGCGCGCCTTGAGCCAGGCATAGCGTTCCCACTCCCGGCCCTGATCGACCAGGTATTGCTCGAAGGCATCCAGGCTCCAGGCCAGGGGGCCTGCGTCGCCGTCGGGCCGCAGCCGCAGATCGGTGCGGAATACCTGCCCGTCGGCATCGATCTCGGAAAGCATGGGCATCATGCGGCGCGTCAGGTGGCCGTAGAACTCATGATGGCTGATGGGGCGCGGGCCGTCGGTCTCGCCCTCTTCGCCATAGAGCATGACCAGGTCGATGTCGGACGACACGTTCAGCTCCCCGCCGCCCAGCTTGCCCATGCCCACGATCAGCATTTCCTGCGGCTTGCCGGTGTCCGGATCGCGTGGAATGCCGTGCGCCTCGGCGAGGTCGCGGGCGGCGCTGCGATAGGCTGCGGCCACGGCCAGGTCCGCCAGCGCAGTCATCGCGCCGCCGACTTCCTCCAGGTCGGCCAGCCCGCCCAGATCGCGCACCGCCAGCAGACAGAGCACCCGTTCGCGCAGCCGGCGCAGGACGCGCCGGCATTCGGCCTCGGGCAGCGGGGCCGCCATGGGGCCGGCGAGTTCGGCGAACCAGCCCGACAGAACGTTTGCCGTAAGCGGGCGCTGCGCCTGCCCGGCGAGCCATTCGGACAGGTCGGGGCGCGCCGTGAGGCGGCGGCGCAGGTAGCCGGACCAGGCCAGCGCGGATTCAAGCGGATCTCGGGTCGGCATGCGTTCGAAAGCCCAGGTTTGAAAGCTAAGTCAAAGGAAAGCGGCAGGCCCCCAAGGGCGCCCTGCGGGCCTTTCCGCTCTTTAAATGGCGCCTCTGCCTTATGGCGGCCCGCCGGCAACAGACGGAAATACCCGTTTCCTGATATGGTCACGATACTTTATCTAAATCCGTTTTTCCCCGCGCCCACTTGTGATTTCGACTACCAAAGTCCTGCGGTGCCTGTTCTGGGGCGTTCTGGCAGTCGTCACGGTGTTTCTGCTGACCTGTCTGGGTTTGCGCTATCTGGTGCTGCCCAAGGTCGATCAGTGGCGCCCGCAGATCGAGCAATACGCATCGCGTGCCGTGGGCGCGCCGGTACGCATCGGCTCCATTGCCGCAGACTGGCGCGGTCTGAATCCGCAGCTGCACCTCACCGGCGTCCGGTTTTACGACGGCCTCGACAAATCCCAGCCCGCTGTCGATCTGCCGTTGGTCGACGCGGTGGTCGGCTGGCGCAGCGTGTTTCGGCTGGCGCCGCGCCTGCTGTCGCTGAGCATCAAAGGCGCCGACCTGACCGTGCGGCGCGATGCCGCAGGCCTGTTGTGGGTGGCCGGCATGTCTTTCGATCCGAACCAGGCATCGGTCGAGGGCGACTCGCCCGTGCTGGTCTGGCTGTCGCAGCAGCGCCAGCTGGCGCTCACCGACACGACCCTGCACTGGCTCGATGCCAGGCGCCAGGCGCCTGAACTGGTCTTTAGCCACGTCGACGCGCTCCTGCGCAACGGGGTGCTGTCGCATCGTTTCGCTTTGCACCTGACGCCGCCGCAGGCCTTATCGGCCGGCATTACCTTGCGCGGCGAACTCGAACGGCGCTTCTTTACCCTGCATCGCTCGGGCCCGTCGAGCTGGAACGGCGACTTCTATGTGCAGGTCGACGATGCCGAGCCGTCTGCCTGGTCGCCCTGGGTGGCCGTGCCGCCGGTGCAAGGCCGATTCGCGGCACGCGCCTGGGTCAAATTGACGCACGGGCAGATCGGCAGCACGACGCTGGACGCCGTGATACGCGGTCTGGGCACGGCGTTGCCCAATCAGGCAGGCAGCATAGCGGCGCAGCGAGTGCATCTGCACATGGCGGGCATGCTCGGGGACCTGGGCATGCTGCCCGACGATGCCTTGCCCCTGCCGCTGGCGCACAGCAGAAACGGACATGGCGTGTCGCTGCAGATCCAGGCTCAGGGCGTGCAGACCAGCCTGCCGCACGTGTTCGATACGCCGAACTTCAGAGCAGACATCTTGAACGTCGATGCCGGCCTGTCGCGCCCTTCCGGGCAGCCCTTGACGCTCGACCTGGGTCAGCTGCGGCTCAAGAACGACGATGTCGACCTGACCGTGCGCGGTCATTGGCGCGACGACGGCGGGGGCGGCCCCGCCCAGCTGCAGGGCAACATAGCGCGCCAGTACGCCCCGGCCCAGGCGCGCGAACAGCCGCG
>NZ_JBQCER010000040.1:0-21995 GCF_051960075.1 Bordetella sp. | reverse complement strand
ACTCTTCGGAGCCGGCCCAGCCCGCGAGCCGGGAGGCCCCCGACAGCCGACTCAAAAACCCAAATACGCAACCCCAAACAGCAAATCCACCACCATGAAATTCGTCGACGAAGCCACCATTGAAGTCATTGCCGGCAAAGGCGGCAACGGCGTGGCGAGCTTTCGCCGCGAAAAATTCATCCCCAAGGGCGGCCCCGACGGCGGCGACGGCGGGCGCGGCGGCAGCATCTTCGCCGTCGCCGACCGCAACATCAACACCCTGGTGGACTTCCGTTTCGCGCGCATGCATCGCGCCAAGAACGGCGAAAACGGCCGCGGCTCGGACATGTACGGCGCCGCCGCCCCCGACATCACGCTGCGCGTGCCCGTGGGCACCATCGTGCATGACGCCGACAGCGGCGAAATCCTCTTCGACCTGGCGCGCCACAACCAGAAAGTCACGCTGGCCGCCGGCGGCCAGGGCGGCCTGGGCAACCTGCACTTCAAGTCCAGCGTGAACCGCGCCCCCAAGCAATGGACTCCCGGCAAGGAAGGCGAACAGCGCCGCCTGCGCCTGGAACTGAAAGTGCTGGCCGACGTAGGCCTGCTGGGCATGCCCAACGCGGGCAAATCCACCCTCATCAGCCGCATCTCCAACGCGCGGCCCAAGATCGCCGACTACCCCTTCACCACGCTGCACCCCAACCTGGGCGTGGTGCGCACCTCCGCCGAGCGCAGCTTCGTCGTGGCCGACATTCCCGGCCTGATCGAAGGCGCATCCGAGGGCGCGGGCCTGGGCCACCTGTTCCTGCGCCACCTGGCCCGCACCCGCGTGCTGCTGCACCTGGTCGACATTTCCAACCCCGATCCCGAATTCGACGCCATTGCCGCCGCCGTGCAGGACGCGCGTTCGATCGTCGAAGAACTGCGCCGCTACGACCCCGAGCTGGCTGCCAAGCCGCGCTGGCTGGTGCTCAACAAGCTCGACATGGTGAGCGACCCGCAAGGCGCGCAGGAGCGCTTTTGCAAGGAATTCGGCTGGGACGGGCCGGTGCATGCGATCTCTGCCCTGGACGGCGCGGGCACCCAGGACCTGATCTGGGCCCTGCAGGACTACCTCGACGACGTGCGCCGCAAAGAACAGGACGAGCAGGACAAGCAGGACGGCACCTATGTGTTCGAGGATCCGCGCTTCGACACCACGCGCAGCGACGCGGACGCTCCGCCGCCCGCCGGCGACGAATAAGCCATAATCCCGCTCCTGGTTTGCCGGCCCTTCCGGCCGGTCCCGCGTCACTCGCTACACGGTCAATCATCATGACTGTTTCCGTCATCGCCTCATCCGACCGCCTGGTCGCCAAGGTCGGCTCATCGCTAGTCACCAACGAAGGCCGAGGCCTGGACCGCCAGGCCGTTGCCCATTGGGCCGCACAGATCGCCACGCTGCGCCAGCAGGGCCGCCAGGTGGTGCTGGTGTCATCGGGCGCCATCGCCGAAGGCATGGCGCGCCTGGGCTGGCTCAAGCGCCCCACCGCCATGCACGAGCTGCAGGCCGCCGCGGCTGTGGGCCAGATGGGTCTGTGCCAAGCCTACGAAGCCGCCTTCGCCGCGCACGGCCTGCGCACCGCGCAGGTGCTGCTCACCCATGAAGACATGGCCGACCGCAGCCGCTACCTGAACGCGCGCTCGACGCTGTTCGCGCTGCTGCGACTGGGCGTGGTGCCCATCGTCAACGAAAACGACACGGTGGTCACCGACGAAATCAAACTGGGCGACAACGATACGCTGGGCGCCCTGGTCACCAATCTGATCGAAGCCGACGCGCTGGTCATCCTGACCGATCAGCGCGGCCTGTACAGCGCCGACCCGCGCAAGGACCCGAATGCCGCGTTCATCTCGCACGCCCAGGCCGGCGACCTCGCGCTGGAAGCCATGGCGGGCGGCGCGGGCAGCGGCATCGGCAAGGGCGGCATGCTCACCAAGGTGCTTGCGGCCAAGCGCGCGGCGCACAGCGGCGCCCATACGGTAATCGCCTCGGGACGCGAGCCCAATGTGCTGACGCGCCTGGCCCAGGGCGAATGCATCGGCACGGAGCTGCAGGCATCGATGGCGGTATGGTCGGCGCGCAAACAGTGGCTGGCCGATCACCTGCACACGCGCGGCCGCGTGGTGCTCGATGCGGGCGCGACACGCGCCCTGCTGCAAGACGGCAAGAGCCTGCTGCCCATAGGCGTGACCGAAGTGCAGGGCGATTTCGAGCGCGGCGACGTGGTCGCCTGCCTGGACTCGGACGGCCGCGAATGCGCGCGCGGCATCGTCAATTATTCGTCGGCCGACGCACGGCGCATCGTGCGCCAGCCCTCGTCGAAGATCGCCGACATACTCGGCGACATGACCGATCCCGAGCTCATGCACCGCGACAATCTGGTCGTGCTCTGATCCGCGGCGTCGGCCGCGGCGGTTCTTGCGCGGCGGTCACTGCGAATAAGCGCTATTGCGCCGGCTGCTCCGGTTTCTTTTCAGCGGCCGGGCTCTCGGGCTTGGCGGCGGTTCCGGTGGTGTGAGCCACGGCGGGAGCCTCGTGCTTGATCACATGCTCGGTCTTGCTCTTGGCCTTGACCACCGTTTTGCGCACAGGCGCGGCTTTGCGTTCGACCTTGCGCACGACTTTGTGCTCGACTTTGTGCTCGACTTTGTGCTCGGCTTTGTGCTCGACCTTATGTTCGACTTTATGCACAACCTTGCGCTCGACCTTGGGCGTGGATTCGTGCTCGTCCTTTGCTTCGATCGCCTTCTTGATGTCCTGCTTGAACTTGAATCCGGGCGGCTGCTCGCCGCGTATGCGCGCCGCCAGGCTGGCCGCGCCCAGCGCGCTGGGCACGCCGAACGCCAGCACGCCGTGATCGAGCTGTTCGCCGATCACCGGCGCCGCCTCGACCCTGCCGTTGATGATCAGCACCAGCCGCTTGCCCTTGCTCTTGGCGCTGACGTCGGCGAGCTTGCTCGCGCCGTCCTTGGTAAATCGCACGCCGATGAAGTGCCTGCCCTGCTTGTCGACCAGATCGTTGGCCTGGGAAACGTCTTCGCCCTTGAGCACGGGTTCGCGCTCCAGATACAGACGCGTCCCGTCGATCATTTTCACCGCGGTCAGATTCGGCGCCGAATGGGTCTCGCCGATGAAGAAGGTTGCGGGGCTGTGCGTCACCGGCGTGAGTTTGGGGGCCGCAGCGGGAGCCTGACTGCCCGGCGCCGCGCCCGATTCGGATTGATCGGGCGCCTGGGCCGACGATTCGGCAGAAGAATCGGGATTGGGGGGCGCGACCTGACAACCCGCGAGCGCCACCATGAGGGCGCCCAGCAGAGGAGCGAACGAGCGTAATTTCAAAAGCATGGCGCGTTACGAAGATCGTTGGAATGAATCGAAGGAGTTTACCGGCTCATCAGCATCGACGTCAGGCCCATGCGGACCCAGTTTGTAATGCCACGCAACGGCAATTCGCAGGAAGGTTTTATACTGGGGCCTGAATTTTCACGCAGGGGTACTCGCCGACGGTTCGATCCGGCGGCGTGTTGAGACAGTCCCTTCGCACCAGTACGGATAATGCCGATGCTGGGAGCGTATTCCTTCCATTTCGCGCGCCGCGAACAACAGGTGCGCATCAGGCCGGAATCCATCCCCGCTCGGCTCCATAACGCAGCAACACGTCCTGCAAGGCGTGCCACTCCTGGAGCCCTCATGAACGCCAATCCCAAATTCCTGGCCGCCACCGCCGAAGTCGACGCCGCCGCCGTCGCGCCGCTGCCCATGTCGCGCAAGGTGTACGAGACCGGCTCGCGCCCCGATATCCGCGTGCCGTTTCGCGAGATCGAGCAGGCCGACACGCCCACCATGTTCGGCGGCGAGAAGAATCCGCCGCTGACCGTCTACGACTGCAGCGGCCCCTACACCGATCCCGCGGCGCAGATCGACATCCGCAAGGGGCTGCCCGAACTGCGCCGCGCGTGGATCGAAGAGCGCAACGACACCGAACTGCTCGCCGGCCCCACCAGCGATTACGGCAAAGAACGCCTGGCCGACCCCAAGCTCACCGCCATGCGCTTCGATCTGCAGCGCCCGCCGCGCCGCGCCAAGGCCGGCGCCAACGTGTCGCAGATGCATTACGCGCGCCGCGGCATCGTCACGCCAGAAATGGAATTCGTCGCGATCCGCGAAAACCTGCGCCGCGAGCAGTACATCGAAAGCCTGCGCGCCCTCGGCCCTGAAGGCGAGAAGATGGCCAAGCGCCTCTTGCGCCAGCATCCCGGCCAGTCGTTCGGCGCGTCGCTGCCCGGCGCGATCACGCCCGAGTTCGTGCGCGACGAAATCGCCCGCGGCCGCGCCATCATCCCGGCCAACATCAACCACCCCGAAATCGAACCGATGGCCATCGGCCGCAATTTCCTGGTCAAGATCAACGCCAACATCGGCAACTCGGCCGTAAGCTCGGGCATCGCCGAAGAGGTCGAGAAGATGACCTGGGCCATCCGCTGGGGCGGCGATACGGTGATGGATCTTTCCACCGGCAAGCACATCCACGAAACGCGCGAGTGGATCATCCGCAACTCGCCCGTGCCCATCGGCACCGTGCCCATCTATCAAGCGCTGGAAAAGGTCGACGGCAAGGCCGAGGAGCTGACCTGGGAAATCTTCCGCGACACGCTGATAGAGCAGGCCGAGCAGGGTGTGGACTACTTCACCATCCATGCCGGCGTGCGCCTGCCCTTCATCCCCATGACGGCCGACCGCATGACGGGCATCGTCTCGCGCGGCGGCTCGATCATGGCCAAGTGGTGCCTGGCGCATCACAAGGAAAGCTTCCTGTACGAACGCTTCGAAGACATCTGCGAGATCATGAAGGCCTATGATGTGAGCTTCTCGCTGGGCGATGGCCTGCGTCCGGGCTCGGGCTACGACGCCAACGACGAAGCGCAATTCGCCGAGCTCAAGACGCTGGGCGAACTGACGCAGGTCGCCTGGAAGCACGACGTGCAGGTGATGATCGAGGGCCCGGGCCACGTGCCCATGCAGATGATCAAAGAGAACATGGAGCTGCAGCTCGAGCACTGCCACGAAGCGCCCTTCTACACGCTCGGGCCGCTGACCACCGACATCGCGCCGGGCTACGACCACATCACGTCGGGCATCGGCGCGGCGCTGATCGGCTGGTACGGCACGGCAATGCTGTGCTACGTCACGCCCAAGGAGCATCTGGGCCTGCCCAACAAGAAGGACGTCAAGGACGGCATCATTACCTACAAGATCGCGGCGCACGCGGCCGACCTCGCCAAGGGACACCCGGGCGCGGCAATTCGCGACAATGCCCTGTCGAAGGCGCGCTTCGAGTTCCGCTGGGACGACCAGTTCAACCTGGGCCTGGATCCGGACACCGCCAAGGACTTCCACGATGAAACCCTGCCCAAGGACTCGATGAAAGTGGCGCACTTCTGCTCGATGTGCGGCCCGCACTTCTGCTCGATGAAGATCACGCAGGACGTGCGCGACTACGCGGCATCGCAAGGCGTGGCCGAGAAGGACGCCTTGAACAAGGGCATGCAGGAGAAGGCGATCGAGTTCGTGAAGAAGGGCTCCGAGATCTATCACCAGGCGTGAGCTAGACCTGCGCGCGGTCTCCTGCCAGCGCTGCAGGCGCGCATTCGCGCATCAGGTCGATGAACCGACGCAGGCGCGCCGGCAGAAAGCGCGCCTGTGGATAGATCAGATACACCGGCAGCGCCGCCACGTCCCACTGCGGCGCCAGGTGTATCAGCCTGCCCGCGGCCAGGTCGTCGGCGACCAGCCAGGACGAGATCACGGCCGCGCCCAGGCCCTGCATTGCAGCGTTGCGCAAGGCGAAGACGTTGTCCACGTACAGGCGCGGCTGGATGTCCAGGGACTGGACCTCGCCGGCATGGCAATGCGTCAGCTGCACGCCGCTGCGGTAGAAAGTGCGCAGCGACAACCAGGGCAGGCGCGACAGGTCCGCGGCGTCGCGAGGCAGGGGCGCCTCGCCCAGCAGGTCCGGCGAGGCCACCACCGAGCGCTGCACCTCGCCCAGGGGCAGGGCCACCATGGACGAGTCCTGCACCGCGCCGACGCGAATCGCGCAGTCCACGCCTTCGGCGATGAAATCCGGCTGGCGATCGTGCAGCAGCCATTCCACCCGCACCTTGGGATAGCGCCGCAGATAGGCCGCCAGCGGCCCGATCAGCTGCTGCTGCCCGAAGGCATGGGGTGCCACGACCCGCAGCAGGCCGACCGGCTCTTCGCTGTCGCCGCGCACGTCGCTCTCGAACACATGCCAGGTCGAGATCAGCTCTTTGGCGCGCTCGTAACAGCGCCTGCCATCTTCGGTGAGCTTCATGGCATGGGTCGAGCGTTGCAGCAGACGCACGCCCAGCGTTCGCTCCAGCGTCTGCAGCCGGCGGCTGATCGTGGGCTGTGTGCTGCCGAGCTGATCGGCCGCTGCCGAGAGACTGCCCGCCTCGACGATGCGCACGAAGGTTTCGATGAGCAGCATGCGATCGGCGCCGCCGGTCAAATTCAAGGCATCATTTGTCATACGTAAATCGTATAACCAATCTGCGCTTTATGCTGCTACAAAATCAAACCGACTTGCAGGACAATGCGTCATCTTTCGGATATTTGAAGATTTTCAAGGAGTTTTTCATGTCCCCTGCGCCAAATTTACATGCGCGTGACGCATCACCATCCGACATTTCACGCGGCATGGTGCTGCTGTTGGCCCTGGGCACCGGCCTCAGTGTGGCGTCGATCTACTACAGTCAGCCCCTGCTTGGCATTCTCGGCGCGGACCTGCACGCCAGCGACCAGGCCCTGGGCTGGATTCCCACGCTGACGCAGCTGGGCTACGCCTTCGGCACGCTGCTGCTGGCCCCGCTGGGCGACCGCCACGACCGCCGCCGGGTCATTCTGGTCAAGGCGCTGCTGCTGGCCGCAACGCTAGTTGCCTCCAGCCTGGCGCCCTCGCTCGCCCTGATGCTGGCCGCCAGCTTCGCCCTCGGCCTGGTGGCCACGGTCGCGCAGGACATCGTGCCTGCCGCCGCCACGCTGGCGCCCCCGGCACGGCGCGGCCACATCGTCGGCAGCGTCATGACAGGGCTGCTGCTGGGCCTCCTGCTGTCGCGCGTGGCCAGCGGCTTCATTGCCGAATACCTGGGCTGGCGCACCATGTTCGGCCTGGCGGCCATCGCCGTTCTGGCCATGGCCGCGGCCATGTGGCGCAAGCTTCCGCGCTTCACGCCCACCGCGCAGATGTCCTACGGCCGGCTGCTGGCATCGCTGCTCACACTGTGGAAGCAATATCCGGCGCTGCGCCGGGCTACCCTGGCACAAGGCCTGCTCTGCGTGGCATTCAGCGCGTTCTGGTCCACCCTGGCGGTCATGCTGCACGATGCCCCCTTCCATCTGGGTTCCAGCATTGCCGGCGCCTTCGGCCTGGCGGGCGCTGCGGGTGCCCTGGCCGCCCCCCTGGCCGGCCGCGTCGCCGATCGCCGCGGCCCCGAGCCCGTTACCCGACTGGGCGCCGGCCTGACGGTCCTTGCCTTCGTCGGCCTGTTCCTCGGCAGCGGGTTGCAGCCTCATGCCGCCCTGTGGGCGCTGGGCATCGGCGCCGTCGTCTTCGACCTGGGCATACAAAGCGCGTTGATTTCGCACCAGACGATCGTATTCGGTCTGGATCACGCCTCGCGCAGCCGACTCAACGCCATACTGCTCACCGGCATGTTCATCGGTATGTCGACGGGATCGGCCTTGGGCAATGCGGCGCTGGCGCACTGGCACTGGCAGGGCGTCACCCTGCTCGCCGCCTTCGCCGCGCTGGGTTCGCTGGCACTGCGCCTGTGGCGCCCGGCGGCAGGCCGGCTCGCGCCGGCAGGGCGCTAAGCGCCTGCATGGCGGCCGCCCTCGGGTGCGGCCGCCATGCGGGTTTTAGCCAGAAGACGCGCGATGCCCGCAGACCGGGCATGCGGCATCGCGTCGGAACCTGACGGTATGCCACTGCATCGTCAGCGCGTCCAGCTGCAGCAGGCGCCCCACCAGCGGTTCGCCCAGACCCATCAGCACCTTCATCGCCTCGGCCGCCTGCATGCTGCCGATGATGCCTACCAGCGGCGCGAAGACGCCCGTCGTCGCACAGGTGCGCTCATCGGCGTCATCGGCCTCTTCGGGAAACAGGCAGTGATAGCAGGGCGCATCGCTCGCGCGCAGATCGTAGACGCTGATCTGGCCGTCGAAGCCGATCGCCGCGCCGGACACCAGTGGTTTGCGGTGATGTACGCAGGCGCGGTTGATCGCGTGGCGGGTCGTGAAATTGTCGGAGCAATCGAGCACGATGTCGGCCGCGGCGACCGCCTCGTCCAGGGCGTCGTCCTGCAAACGCGCAACACGGGCATCGACCCGGATCTCGGGATTGAACGCGGCCAGCATGTCGCGGCCCGATTCGGCCTTGGGCCTGCCCAAGCTGGCCGTGGTGTGCAGGATCTGGCGCTGGAGATTGCTGAGCTCGACCTTATCGTCGTCGGCCAAAGTCATGCGGCCCACGCCGGAGGCGGCGAGATACAAGGCTGCCGGCGAACCGAGGCCGCCCGCGCCGACGACCAATGCATGCGCGGCGAGCAGTTTCTCCTGCCCTTCGATGCCCAGCTCGTCGAGCAAGATATGGCGGGCATAGCGCAGCAGTTGCTGATCGTTCATGAAAACACTCGTAAAACTAGAAGCGCCCCACACGGCGCCTTCGGCTTGCTGCCCCCCCAGGAGGCCGTTTTTGCCTAGGGGCGGCCCGGCGGCAAAAAAAGGCCCAGTCGTTGACTGGGCCTCTTGGACGATTACTTGGCGGGCTCCGCCGACGGAGGCACGAGCACCGGCGCCGATTCGGGCACGACACCCGTCGGCGTGATCTTCATCCGTTGCGCACCCTTGGTGTCGACAGGCTTGACGGCGGAGGCGGCGCTGCCGACCGTCGTGTCGTTCTTGCCCGCGGACAGCACACCCGAATTGACAGGCTTGCCGGCCAGCAGATCCTCGGCCTGCTGCAGCTGGAAGTCGTCCTTGCTGCCAAACTCGAATATCTTGGTGGCTGGCAGCAGGGCGCTCGACGTTTCATCGCCCTTGATTTCGCTCGTGGTCTGCGTATTGCTCAGGTGATGCTGCAGATCGGCCTCGCGCGGCAGGCGGAAAAGATCGCCCTGAGCGGTGTCGGACACGACGTAGTCGGGCGTGATGCCGATGTTCTGGATGGAGCGGTCTTTGGGCGTGTAGTAGCGCGAGGTGGTGAGCTTGATGGCCGTGTCTTGCGACAAGGGGAGGATGACCTGCACCGAACCCTTGCCGAAGCTGCGGTTGCCCATGAGCTTGGCGCGCTTGTAGTCCTGCAGCGCGCCGGCCACGATTTCGGAGGCCGAGGCCGAGCCGATGTTGATCAGCACCACCATAGGCACCGTCTTGGCCCAGCCGGGCACATCGTCCAGGTAGTTGCCTTCGCCGCGGGCGTATTCGCTGGGCACGGCCAGATACTTGTGGCTGGCGTCGGGCGCGCGGCCCTTGGTGGACACGATCAGCGAGTCGGGAGGCAGGAAGGCCCCGGCCGTGCCGATGGCGCTGGTCAGCAGGCCGCCCGGATCGTTGCGCAGATCCAGGATCAGGCCCTTGGGCGCGCCCTTGGCGCCGAGGTCCTTCAGGTTCTTGACCAGGTCGACGCCGGTGCGCTCCTGGAACTGCGCGATGCGCACATAGGCCACGCCGCCGGGCAGCATTTTGCTGCGCACGCTCTTGACCTTGATGATCTCGCGCACGATCTTGACGACGATGGGCTGCGCCTGGTCGGCGCGCATGATGGTCAGCGTGATCGACGTATTGGGCGCGCCGCGCATGAGCTTGACCGCGTCGTTCAGCGACATGCCCTTGGTGGGGTTGTCGTCGATCTTGGTGATGAGGTCGCCCGCCAGGATGCCCGCGCGCGCGGCCGGCGTGCCCTCGATGGGCGAGATCACCTTGACGAAGCCGCTGTCGGCGCCGACCTCGATGCCCAGGCCGCCGAATTCGCCCTGGGTGGTGTTCTGCATGTCGCGGTAATCTTCGGCGTCGAGGTAGGCCGAATGCGGATCGAGGTTGTTCACCATGCCCGCGATGGCGTTATCGATCAGCTTCTTGTCGCTGATCGGTTCGACGTAGTTGTCCTTGATGGCGGCGAACACGCTGCTGAGCTGTCGCAGCTCGTCGAGCGGCAGCGGCGCGGTGGCCTTTTGCGCAAAAGCGGTAATGCCGACACTGAACAGAATGCCGGCCACTGCCCCTGTTGCGATCAGTCCGACGCTACGCCATGTGCGGCGCGCAGGTTCGATGCGGGAGTCTTGACCGGGAGATGCTTCGTTGCGCTTGCTGGTGCTCATGCACACTTCCTGAGTTGGGGGGCCCGAGGCCTACTGGGCCAGCCACTGCGCCGGATCGACCGGCCTGCCTTGGTAGCGAATTTCGAAGTATAGGCCCGATTCCACCTGCCCGCCCGTGGCGCCCACCGTGGCGATCACGTCGCCGGCGGCGACCGGGTCGCCCACGTGCTTGAGCAGGCTCTGGTTGTAGCCGTAGACCGTCATGTAGTGCTGGCCGTTGTCGACGATCATGAGGTTGCCGAAACCCCGCAGCCAGTCGGCGTAGACCACCACGCCGGCGGCCACCGACCTGACCGGCGTGCCCGCGGGCGCACGCAGCACGATCCCGCGCCAGACGCCGCCGTCGGGGCGGCCCAGGCCGAAGCGGCCCTGGGGCACGCCGCCGGCCACCGGCATCATCAGGCCGTGCTTGAGGCCCGAGCCGGTGACGTGGGGCCCATGGACGGGCGACTCGGTGTCATCGGCGCCGTTTTGCTGGGCGACGGCGACGGGCGGCCGGGCCGGCTGCTGCGGCCGCGCCGTCTCAGGCTGTTGCGGCCGAGCCTGCTGCAACAATGCGGGCGGCGTCAGGCGCGGCGTGCTCGATTCGGTCAGGCGCGACTGCAAGCCGCTGGGGGTTTCCTGCGCGGTGTCGTTATTCGCGCTGGCAGCGGCCGCCGCCGTGCGGCGCGCCTGCTCGGCGGCCAGTTGCGCCTGCCTGGCCTGCTGTGCCTTGCGCGCGATCTCAGCCTGGCGGGCCTGCTCGGCCTGCCGGGCCTGCTCGGCCTTGCGCGCGATTTCCGCCTTGCGGGCTTCTTCGGCCCGGCGCGCTTCCTCGGCGGCCTGGCGGGCGATGGCGACCTGCAGGTCGTCGATCAGGTGCGTCATGCGCTGGTCGTCGCGCCCCAGTTTGCCGGCTTCGGCGCGCTGGGCCTGAAGCTGGCCCTCGATGCGGGCCAGCACGCCGGCGCGATCTTTCTGCTCCGCCAGAAGCTTGGTTTTCTGCGCGGCGGTCTCGGTAGCCACGCGCGCCAGCTCGGCGCGGCGGTTGGCCGCTGCAGTTTGCAGTTGGGCCATGCGATCGAGCTCGGCGCGCAGCGCGGTCAGGGCGCGCGCACGCGCTTGGGAGACGAAATCCAGGTAGCCCAGGTTGCGGCCCAGTTGCTGCGGATCGCCGCCCGCGAGCAAGGCCGCCCAGGGCGACAGGCCGCTGGCGTATTCGGCGCGCAGCTGGCGAGCCAGCTCTTCGCGGCGCTGAGCCAATACGACCTGCTCGGCCGTGATCTGCCTCTCGATGTCGGACAGATCGGATTGCGCGCGCCGCTGGGCCGCGCCCAGATTGCGCAGTTGCAGATCGATGCGGGAGATGGCGCTTTCCGACTCGCGCAGCGCGTCGGCGGCGTCTTTGCGCACCGCCTCGCGCGCGTCGATGTCTTTCTGTAGGACGTGGATGCGTTCGCGCAATGTGGCCTGCTTCTGCTCGGCCTGGGTCTGCTGGCTGGCCAGATCGGCTGCGGGCGGGGCCGCGCGAGCGCAAGCAGCGGCCAGCGCCAGCGCGGCCGCCCAGGTGCATCCTGCCATCGCGCGCATCGTCGTCCGTCCGCTTATTTCTTGGCCTTGCCCTGCGCGGCCACGGCGGCCATGGCCGCTTCGATTTCGGCAGGATCGCCCAGATAATAGTGACGGATAGGCTTGAGATCGTCGTCGAGTTCGTACACCAACGGCTGGCCGGTGGGGATATTCAAGCCGACGATATCGTCCTCGGACATATTGTCCAGATACTTGATGAGCGCGCGCAGACTGTTGCCGTGAGCGGCGACCAGCACCTTGCGTCCGGCGCGGATTGCCGGCGCGATGGAATCGTTCCAGAAAGGCAGCACACGGGCCACGGTGTCTTGCAGGCACTCGGTGGCGGGAAGCTCGTCGGCCGGCACGCGGGCATAGCGCGGATCGAAGCGCGGATGGCGCGGATCGTCGCTGCTCAGCGCATCGGGCGCGATTGCGTAAGCGCGGCGCCAGATCAGCACCTGTTCGTCGCCGAACTTTGCGGCGGTTTCGGCCTTGTTCAAGCCCTGCAAAGCGCCGTAGTGGCGTTCGTTCAGACGCCAGGTATTGCCCACCGGGGTGTACATGGCATCCATGGCGTCCAGCGCGATCCAGAGTGTGCGGATGGCACGCTTGAGCACCGAGGTGAAAGCCAAGTCGAAGGCGTAGCCCTCTTTCTTGAGCAGCAGCCCGGCCTGGCGGGCCTGCTCGCGGCCCAGGTCGGTAAGATCGACATCGGTCCAGCCGGTAAAGCGGTTTTCGAGGTTCCATTGGCTTTCGCCATGGCGCATCAGAACGAGTTTGTGCATGGTAGGGGCCGCGCCGGACGCGGAAATCGTTTGAAATTCGGGTGGAAAATCCGGTCAGGTAGAACCTGTAATCTCCTCATTTTATAATTGACTGCTTTGCCCAAGGATCTTTCGCCTTGCGCATGCGTAACTAATTTCGGGATAGCCCTGCCGTGAACTTCGTGGACCTTCTGCATTTCCTGCTCGAAAAGGGCAATATTTTCTTCGTCATCGTCGCCGTCGTCTCGGGTGCGATGCTGGCTTTTCCGAACCTGCGCAACGCGCGTTCGGGCGGTGGACTGAGCACCTCCGAAGCCATTCAAATGAGCAACCAGCAGCAGGCGGTCTGGGTCGACGTGCGCCCGGCCGAGCAGTTCCAGGCCGGCCATATCGCGCAGGCCCGCAGCCTGCCGGCCGCCGACGTCGAGCAGAAGGTCTCCAGCCTGCCCAAGAACAAGCCCCTCATCCTGGTGTGCGAACAAGGCCGGGACGCGCCGCGCATCGCCGCGCGTCTGCGCGCCCAGGGCTATGCCGACGCCAAGGCGCTGCAGGGCGGCATGAAGGCCTGGTTCTCGGCCGGCCTTCCCGTTACCCAAAAAAGCTGATTCCTCCACCGAGGCACGCGCATCATGCAAAAAGTCGTCATGTACAGCACGGACTACTGTCCCTACTGCCAGCGCGCCGAAGCCCTGCTCAAGGCGCGCGGCGTGACCGATCTGGAAAAGATCCGCATCGACCATGACCCCGCTCAACGCCAGGCCATGATCGAGCGCACCGGCCGGCGCACCGTGCCGCAGATCTATATCGGGGCGACCCACGTCGGCGGCTGCGACGACCTGGTCGCCCTGGACCGCCGGGACGGCCTGCTGCCGCTGCTCAACGGCTGATCCCGCAAAACATCCCTCTTTCATCGCCTCACACCTCAACGGAACTTTCATGGCCGACGCTCAAAACACCCAGCAAGAATCCGATGCACCTGCCTTCAACATGCAGCGCGTCTACTTGAAGGACCTCTCGCTGGAAATGCCCAATGCGCCGCACGTCTTCCTGGAGCAGGAAACGCCCCAGGTCGAAGTCAGCGTCAATGTCGGCGGTCAGCGGCTGGCCGAGACGGTGTTCGAATCGACCGTCACCGCCACCGTCACCACCCGCATCAACGACAAGGTGCTGTATCTGGTCGAGGCCACCCAGGCCGCCATTTTCGAACTGGCCAACATTCCGGTCGAGCAGATGGACCCCATCCTGGGCATCGTGTGCCCGACCATGGTCTATCCCTACCTGCGCGCCAATGTGGCCGACGCCATCACCCGCACGTCTCTGCCCCCGCTGCATCTGGCCGAAGTCAACTTCCAGGCGCTGTACGAGCAGCAGATCGCCCAGCTCCAGCAGCAAGGCGATGCCGCCGACGGCAACGACTCCGGCATCATCCTGCCGCCGGGCGCCACGCGCCAGTAAGCCGCCCAGGTCGTCATGGACACGCCTGCCGCCTTGCGCGTCGCCGTGCTGGGCGCGGGCAGCTGGGGCACCGCGCTGGCCGCCGCGGCCGCACGGCGCCACCCCACCCTGCTCTGGGCGCGAGATGCCGCCCTGGCGCAAGCCACTGCGCATGCGCACGAAAACCAGCGATATCTGCCGGGTGTTTCCCTACCCGAATCGCTCGGCGTCAGCAGCGATCTGGACGCCGCACTGGCCTTTCTGCAGAACGATCCGACCCGCGGGCTGATCATACTGGGCGTGCCGGTGGCAGGGCTGGACCAGACCTTTCGCACGTTGGCGCACCGCCTGCCCGCCCTGCACCTGGCCGACGTACCGATCGTCTGGACCTGCAAGGGTTTCGAAGAAAGCACGTCGCGCCTGCCGCATGAAATCGCTCAGGCTGTTCTGCCCGAGGGCTGGCGCGGCGGCGTGCTTTCCGGCCCGTCGTTCGCCCGCGAAGTGGCGCAAGGCCTGCCTGTGGCGCTCACCATCGCCAGCACCGAATCCGCCGTGCGCGAAATGACGATCGCGGCCCTGCATGGCGGGCCGATGCGCGTGTATGCCAGCGCCGACGTCATCGGCGTGGAAGTGGGCGGCGCGCTCAAAAACGTCATCGCCGTAGCCTGCGGCATCGCCGACGGCCTGCGCCTGGGCACCAATGCCCGCGCGGCGCTGATCACCCGCGGTCTGGCGGAGATCACCCGATTCGGCCAGGCGCTGGGCGCCCAGGCCGAAACCTTCTCTGGGCTCACGGGCCTGGGGGACCTGGTGCTGACCGCCACAGGCGATCTCTCGCGCAACCGCCGTGTAGGCCTGGAAATCGGCGCCGGCCGCGCGCTGGCCGACATCCTGGCCAGCGGCATGACCGCAGAGGGCGTGCGCTGCGCGCGCGCCGTGCTCGCGCGGGCGCGCCAACTGCGCGTGGAGCTGCCGATCACCGAGGCCGTCTGCGCGGTGCTGTTCGACGGCGTGGCTCCGGTCACGGCCGTGTCGTCGCTGCTGGCGCGCGAAGCGCGGCACGAATCCTGAAACAGGCCCGAGGCCGATCAGGAGTAAATTAGATTTGATGCACTGCGTGCCCTGCGCGCACGCCATCGTGCGGAGACCGACATGAGACCCATCGTTTTCAAAACCGCCGCCCTGGCGCTGGCCCTCGGCTTGGGCACCGCCTGCGGCACTGCCGGCGCCTGGGGCCGGGGGGGCTACTACCACCATCACGGCGGCGGTTTCGTCATCGGCGCGGCCGTGGGCCTGGCCGCCGCGGGCACCTTCATGGCCTTGAGCGAACCCACGTATGTGTACCCGGCGCCCTTCTACGGACCGCCGCCCGTGGTCTATGCGCCGCCTGCGTATTACCCCCCGCCCGTGGTCTATTCCACGCCGCCGGTGGTGGTCGCGCCGCCGCAGCCTCAGGTCGCCTCGAACGACGTGATCGCCTACCCGCTGCATAACCAGAGCGCAGCCCAACAGGCCGGAGACCGCGCCGCTTGCGAACGCTGGGCCTCCAATCAAAGCGGCTACGACCCCGCGCAGGCTTCGCAATGGACCACCGGCGCGCAGACCTCGTCGTACTCGCGCGCCATCGGCGCCTGCATGAAAGGCCGCGGCTACAGCATCAATTAAATGCCGCCCGCATAGCCCTGCTGGCGCCAGGCTTCGAATACCGTCACCGCCACCGCGTTCGACAGATTCAGGCTGCGCTGGCCGGCCCGCATGGGCAGGCGCAAGCGCTGCGGCGGCTCGAACATGGCCAGATGCTCGGCCGACAGACCCGCCGTTTCGCGGCCGAACACGAACACGTCTCCCGGCTGGAAAGCCACCTCGCCAACGCGCAGTTCGGCGCGGGTCGTCATGGCGAAGCGGCGCGCAGCGGGCGCGCCCGTGGCCTGCAGGGCGAGCGGCAGGCTGTCGTGCACCTGCACGGGCTGCCACTCGTGATAGTCCAGCCCGGCGCGGCGCAGCTTGGCATCATCCAGATCGAAGCCCAGGGGCCGTACCAGATGCAACTGCGCGCCGGTATTGGCGCATAACCGTATGGCATTGCCCGTGTTGGGCGGAATTTCGGGGCAGACGAGGACGACGTGGAACATGCCGCCATTATCTCAAAGTGATCGGGGCGTGCGCGCCGCGACCCATACCGTGACGCTGGCCGCCCCCGCGGCCAGCAGCGCCCGCGCCGCAGCATCGGCCGTGCTGCCGGTGGTCATCACATCGTCCACGAGGGCAATGCGCAACCCGTCGAGCCGCCGCGCGCAGACGTAGGCGTCCAGCGCCGCAGCCTCGCGCTCGCGCCGCATAAGGCTGGCCTGACGCGCGGCGCCTTCGTGGCGCCGTCGCAGCACGCCGCGCAGCAGCCGCAATGCCATGCGCCGCGACATACCGCGCGCCAATTCGCCGGCAGGATTGAAGCCGCGCTGCTTCAAGGAGGCGCGGCTGGCCGGAACAGGGACCACGGCGTCGATCGGCAACGGCCCGATGGCCGACCCGACGCGCGCGGCCGCTTCGATGCGCACGGCTTGCTCCAGCGCCTGCGCCAGGGCGCTGGCCACGACGTGGCGGCGCGCACCCTTGTACCGGGCGATCAGCGTATTGAAGGGATCCGCGTAATCGAAGGCCGTCACGGTGTGCGCAAAGGCCGGCGGATGCAGGGCGCAATCGACGCACAGGCCGCCGTGCTTGCCGGCCTGCGTCGCGCCCAGACGCAAGGCGCAGCGCGGACATCGCCGCGCCGCCGACTGCCTCAGCGCGGCTTGCGCGCAAGCCGCGCACAGCAAGCCGGCGCGGGCCGCGCCTTCGCATACGGGGCAGTTCGAACCGATGCCTGCGAGCAGGCCGCGCCCGGCCCGGTTCAGACCCTGCCGGGCCATGACCCAGGCCGCAGCGCAGAGATGCGGGATAATGCGGACAAGCGCCGCGCGGACCGTGCCAGGCGCCATGAGCCGGCTCCTCTGGAATCAACCGGCCCGCATCACACCATGCCCATCGCCGAGCCGCCAGGCCAGGCGCGATAGAAATGTCTCTGCCCGATACACCGCCCACTCTGCCCCTTTCGCCTGCACACGTGCAGCGCCAGTTCGCCCGCCGCGGCGATCTGTCCGGCGCGCAGTTTCTCTACGGCGAGATCGCACGCCGCATGCTGGGACGACTGGCCTATATCCGTCTCGATCCCAAGCTGATGCTCGATGCCGGCTGCGGCGCCGGCGACAACCTCGCCCTGCTGCGCGAACGCTATCCGCAGGCCGGCTATATCGGCCTGGATCATTGCGAACCTCTGCTGGCGCATGCGCGCAGGCGCTTCCAGCCCGCCGGCATGGGCACTTGGCTGGGACGGCTGATCGGCAAAGAGTCCGGCAAAAAAAACGCTAACCGGTACGTGCTGGCCGATCTGGCCGGCACGGGCCTGGAACCCGAATCGCTGGATCTGGTCTGGTCCAACCTGGCCCTGCACTGGCATCCCGAACCGCACGCGGCGCTGGCCGAGTGGCGCCGCGTGCTGCGCGTGAACGGACTGGCCATGTTCTCGTGCCTGGGTCCGGGTACGCTGCGCGAGCTGCGCCAGGCGCTGGACGATGCCGGCCTGCGCACCGCTACGCCGGGTTTCGTGGATATGCACGATTTCGGCGATCTGCTGATCGAGAACGGCTACACCGATCCGGTGATGGACCAGGAGACGCTCACGCTGACTTACGAAACGCCGGACAAGTTGCTGGCCGACGTGTGGGCCTTGGGCGGCAACCCCGCCATCGGTCGGCGCGCCGGCCTCGCGGGCCGAGCCTGGCGCGACCGCCTGTGCGCGGCGCTGGGCGCGCAACGCGGCCCGGACGGCCGCATCGCACTCAGCATCGAAGTGGCCTACGGCCATGCCTGGCGGGCCGCGGCGCGGCGCGGCGCCAGCGGCGAAACCCACATCTCGCTCGACGCCATTGGCGGCAGGCGCGCGAAATAGGCGGCTTTTCAAGAACTGCCTTTGTCGATCACATAGACTTCGTGGTGTCGTCCCAGGCATCGCGCAGCAACACCGCCGCATCGGCGGCGCCGACACCGAAGACCGCCCCCCAGTCGGGATCGAAGCGGCTGCCGATAAAGGCCGCTGCGGCTGCCGAGCTGGCATGCTGCAGCATCAGGCCGGCCTGAACGCACAGCGCGAGCTTCTGCGTCAGGCGCCGCGCCTCGCGTTCAATGTCCGGCACAGGCTGCAGCAGCGCTGCGCGCAACTGCTCGACCTGCGCGCGCACTACGGGCTCGCCCGCCGCCACATCCCGCAGATGACCCAGCACCCGCAGCACGTCCTCGGGCGAGCGGGAGACGGCCCGCAGCACGTCCAGGCACATGACGTTGCCCGAGCCCTCCCAGATCGAATTGACAGGAGCCTCTCGGTACAGACGTCCCATCGGGCCGGTTTCGACGTAGCCATTGCCGCCGAAGACCTCCATCGCCTCCGCGGCGAGGGCAACGGAGCGCTTGGTGTTCCAGAACTTCGCCGCCGGCGTCACCAGGCGCTGCCAGGCCATGTCCAGTGCATCGGACGAGCCGAAGCGGGCGGCAAGGTCCATTGCCAACAGCATCGCGGCCTCGGATTCCAGCGCCATGTCGGCCAGCACTTCGCGCATCAGGGGCTGGTCGGCAAGCGCCTTGCCGAAGGCGTGGCGGTTGCGCGCGTAATGCAGCGCCTGAACGAAGGCGCGCCGGATGAGCCCGGCGCTGGCCAGCGCAATGTCCAGGCGGGTGTAGGTGGCCATCTCGATGATGGTTGAGATGCCGCGGCCTTCCTCGCCGACCAGCACACCCCAGGTATCGTGAAACTCGACCTCGCTGCTGGCGTTGGAGCGGTTGCCCACTTTCTCCTTCAGACGCTGAATGTAGATGGGATTCCTGCTGCCGTCCGGCTGCCAGCGCGGCACGTAAAAGCACGACAACCCGCGCTCGCGCGTTCTGGCCAGCACCAGGTGGGCATCGCACATGGGCGCCGAGAAAAACCATTTGTGACCGTTGAGGCGAAACTCTTCGCCCCAGGAGCCGCTGCCGACGGGCGCGGCCAGCGTCTCATTGGTGCGCAGGTCGCTGCCGCCTTGCTTCTCGGTCATACCCATGCCCACCGTCATGGAGCGCTTGCCGGCGAGCGCAATATCGCGCGGGTCGTGAACCGTGTCCGCCAGCTTGGGCCAGATGCTGCCGAACAGCGCCGGATTGCGCTGGAGCAACGGAATGCTGGCCTTGGTCATCGTGGTCGGGCACGAGGTGCCGGCCTCGATCTGAATGTGCATATAGACCGACGCGCCGTAGGCAGCCCAGGCGGAGGGGCGCCTGTCCGTGTACGGCAGATTGGTGAGGCCGTTGTGCCGCGCGATCTGCATGATCTCGTGCCAGGCCGGATGGAATTTCACGAAATCGATGCGTTCGCCCGAAGGCGAATGAGTACGCAGCTCGGGGAGATATCGATCGGCATCTTCGGCCAGGCGCAGCGTGGCCTGGGCGCCGTATTCCGCCCCCTGTCGCGTCAGCTCGGTTTCGCGCCATCGGGCGCCGGAACGCCGCACCGCGCGGCGCAGTGCTGGATCGCTGGCATAGACGTTGTAGTCCGCCAGCTCGGGCGGCTGGTTGTCGGGATGCAGGCCGATCATGCGCGCTCCCCGGTGGCATGGGAATGAGGAGGAGATGCTCAGTCAGATCGTATGCCATTCCTCCGTCGCGTTCACCTATCCCGTCAATGCAATATGGGTTCGGTATGCGCCCGTATCCGGCGATGTCCGCTGGCCTTGTCGGTCAGCATACCGCCCGTTGGCGCGCCATCGCCGCGCCAACGCCGCGTCATGCCTGCCACCACCGCCGGCAGATCGCGCAGGCGGTGGAACTCCGAACGCAGCCAACGGGCGTCGTTGCCGCCCTGCTGCAGTTCGTCGCGCAGGGTCTGCAGCATATCGGCCGTGCCCAGTTCATCGGCCACGGGCATGAGCCGCTGCAGCAGCGCGCGCAAATGATCGCCCAGGCGCACGCGCTCGCCGTCGGGCGTCACATAGGCGCCGTGCATGCCGTAACGGCAGGCCTGAAAGTGATTGCTGCGATAGGCGATCCAGGCCGCTTCGGCCGGTTCGCCGTCGCGCGCGACCTGCTCGGCCAAGGCTTGCGCGAACGCCGCCAGCTGACAGGCGCGCTCCACCGTCAGAGGCGTGTCGCACACACGGATTTCCACCGTGCCGAATTCGGGCTTGGGGCGGATGTCCCAGTACAGATCCTTGATGCTCTCGGCCAGGCCGGTGGAGCGCAACTGCGCGATATGCGCCTCGAAGCCGTACCAATCCCTCACGCCTGCGGGCATGTGGCCGGACAGAGGAAAATTGTTGACCGCGTTCAGGCGGCAGCATGCGTATTGGGTGTCCACGCCTTCGAAATACGGCGAGGCCGCCGACAGCGCGATGAAGTGCGGCACATAGGGCGACAGGCCGCGCACCAGCCCGATGGCCTCGTCGCCCGAGGTCGTGCCCAGGTGAATGTGCTGGCCGAACACCGTGAACTGGCGCGCCAGGTAGCCGTAGGTATCGGCGATGTACTGAAAGCGCGGACTGTCGTGAATACTGCAATCTTGCCAGCGCATGAAAGGGTGAACGCCGCCGCCGGCGATGGCGATGCCCAACGTGTCGGCCGCCTCGACCACCACATTGCGCATCTCGCGCATTTCGGCGAGCAGGCCGGCAGGGTGATCATGCACCGACGAATTGAGTTCGATCATCGAACGGGTGATTTCGGGCTTGATCCGATCGGCCATCGGATGGTCGGCCACCTGGGCCAGCAGGTCGTCCGACGCTGCGGTCAGATCGAAGGTGCTCGGGTCTATGAGCTGCAACTCGAGTTCAATCCCAAGGGTATTGGGGGCCGACGAGGTGAAGGATAGTTGTTCCATCTCGGTCTCCTTTGAAGCTTATGGGGAATGGCCTACCGGGGCTTGAAGCCTGGTGTGTTCGTTCTTCCAGGGTGCCCGGCGGATGGACTTGCACTTCGATAGTACGGGGCGCAATGATTACAAAAAAGCCTGAAATCGTGACATTTTGCGCAGAATGCGAAACGCGCGATTCTCCCCGGGAAGAGCGCGCGAGTGGCCGCTAACTTTTGGATCGGGACGCCCCCCATCCGCAGGGTCGAAGCAAAAAAATATTACGAACTGCGCTTGCGCGCCGATTCGATGCCGAGCTGCTTGAGTTTGCGGTAGAGATGGGTGCGTTCCAGGCCGGTGCGCTCGGAAACGCGAGTCATGCTGTGGTTCTCGCGAACCAGGTGGTACTCGAAGTAGATGCGTTCGAACGCATCGCGCGCGTCGCGCAGCGGCTGATCGAGCGAGATATTGCCGAGTTGGCCGTTGCCCACCTGCGGCTGCGCGTCGGCCGACGCCGCGGCAGACGGCGGATCGAGTTCGTCTTCGAGCGGCACCGCCATGGACGCCTGGGCCGAGGTAGCCGAGCCCGAATAGATCGGGGCGCGGCCACGCGACAAGCCGGCCTCGATGGTCTTGAGCAGGCGTTGCAGCGTGATGGGTTTTTCGAGGAAGTCCATCGCGCCGATGCGAGTGGCCTCGACGGCGGTGTCGATGGTGGCATGGCCGGACATCATGATTACGGGCATGGTGAGCAGGCCATCGCGTTGCCATTCCTTGAGCAGCGTGACGCCATCCGTATCCGGCATCCAGATGTCGAGCAGGACCAGTGCCGGCTTTTCACGCGCAATGAGTTCGAGCACGGCGGATCCTTCCGCCGTATCGATCACGGCATAGCCTTCATCCGAGAGCACCTC
>NZ_JBQCER010000039.1:0-21211 GCF_051960075.1 Bordetella sp. | reverse complement strand
GCCGCGTCCCAACCCCTCGGGGGCCACCCCGCCGCCGGCCCGCGGCGCATTGACGGCGGCCGCCCGGCCGCCCGCCGCGCCCGCGGCGATCAGTTCGCGCAGATCGAATTCGCGCAGCGGCACGCCCAGGCGCAGGCACAGGCGGCTCCAGGCCAGCATGACGGCCGCGCCCACCTGCACCGAAGGCCCTTCGCGGCCGATCGACGCCCCCAACAACATGCCCAGGAAAGTCAGCGGTATTTTCCAGACCGTCTGCAGCGAGACCAGCCGCCACTGCGCGCGGCCAGGCGGCAGCGACAAGGCGCCGATCACTTGCGGAATGCCGCTGCCGCCCGCATAGGGCGCCAGGCGCACGGTGAGCCAGCGCAGCAGCATCAGTCCCGGCGGCATGACGATGAAGGCCAGCCAGACGTACTTCGACGTCCATTGCCGGTTCCACGCCAGGGCATAGTCGGCCATCCAGGCAAAACCCAGGGAAACCAGCGCCACCAGCGCGGCGCCGATCAACAGCAGGACAAGGCGCAGGCTTTTACGCGACAGGCGCTGGGTGTGACGCAGTCTCTTGCGCACCTGGCTGCGCAGTCGGCTGAGCAGCGTGGTCGGAGGCGAATGATGGGGAGTTTCCATGGGCTGACGGCAAAGAAGGCGGAGCCACGACTGACCCGCAGATAGGGAAGGAGTTCAAAAAACAAAACCCCGCGCCTTGTTCAACGCGCGGGGTTTTGCTCGGTCGCGCGCAAGGCGAGCCCGGCGCGGGGCGGCGCTCAGCCCAGATTCTTGGCGGCGAAGTCCCAGTTGACCAGGGCCCAGAAGTTTTCCAGGTACTTGGGACGGGCGTTGCGGGTGTCGATGTAGTAGGCATGCTCCCACACGTCGCAGGTCAGCAGCGGCACGTCGGCGGTGGTGAGCGGCGTGGCGGCGTTGCTGGTGTTGACGATGTCGAGCGAGCCATCGGGTTTCTTGACCAGCCAGGTCCAGCCCGAACCGAAGTTGCCCACGGCCGACTTGGTGAAGGCTTCCTTGAACGCGTCGAAAGAGCCCCACTTGGCATTGATGGCGTCGCCCAGCTTGCCGGAGGGAGCGCCGCTGCCCTGGGGCTTCATGCCGTTCCAGTAGAAGGTGTGGTTCCACACTTGGGCCGCGTTGTTGAACACGCCGCCCGAGGACTTCTTGACGATTTCTTCCAGCGACAGGTTTTCGAACTCCGTGCCGGGGATCAGGTTGTTCAGGTTGGTGACGTACGCCTGATGGTGCTTGCCGTAATGGAATTCGAGCGTCTCTTTCGAGATATGCGGAGCCAGGGCATCCATCGCGTAAGGCAGGGGGGGCAGAGTGTGGGCCATATCGTTTCCTCGGAGTTGGTACTGTGCGGCATATCCGCGATCAAGCGAATCTATTGTATCGGCTAGTCCGCCGGACCGATGGGAAAACCCCAAGACCGGAAAATTGCGCCGCGCAGTGCCGTCGTCCCGCCGCAATGCGAGCTTTTGCCGCCAAAACGCCTGGCGCGAACATCTTCAACGATCAGGCAACAAATCACAGTCAATCATGCCCAACTTCGCGCACCTGAGCCACGTCGGCCAAAACCTCGCCACGTGCGAAGGCCAGCGTCAGGCGCTGGCCGACGGTCAGTTGCCCGGCGTCGCGCACGATGGCGCCATCAGGGCCGCGCGCGATGGCATAGCCGCGCGCCAGGGTATTTTGCGGATCGAAAGCGCGCAGCTGCCCTCCTGCCGTCGCCAGGCGCGCGCCGCGCGATTCGAGCAGGCGCCTCTGGGCACGGACCAAACGGTCGGCCAGACTCTGCAGGCGCTCGCGGGCTCGCGCCGTGTCGGGTGCACGGTGCGCCAGACTTTGCGTCAACAGCGTCAAGCGCGCCGTGCGGCGCGCCTGCGGTGCTCGCCAGGCCGCCGCCAGCCGATGCCGCAATGCTTCCAGCCGGTCGCCCTGGCGAGCCAGATGCTGTGCCGGGGACACGAGTTGCGCGCCGGCGCGGTCCAGGCGCTGGGCAGCCTGATCGAGCCGTCGGCGCTGGGCGCGAACCAGTGCCTGCGCCGCATGGTCCACGGTGCGCAGCAGCTCGGCGCGCGGCACGCAGGCAAGTTCCGCCGCCGCGGTGGGCGTGGGTGCACGCACATCGGCCACGAAATCCGCGATGGTGAAGTCGGTTTCGTGCCCGACCCCGCAGATGACGGGAATGCGGCTGGCCGCGACCTGCCTGGCCAGTTGCTCGTCGTTGAAGCTCCAGAGATCCTCGATGCTGCCGCCGCCACGAACCAGCAGCAGGGTGTCGACCTCGGCGCGCGCATTGGCCGTCGCAACCTGCGCCGTCAGCCTGGCCGCCGCGTCGGCTCCCTGCACAGGCGCTGGATAAATGATCACCGGCACCTGCGGCGCGCGGCGCGCCAGGGCCGACAACACATCGCGCAGGGCCGCGGCATGCAGCGAGGTCACCACGCCGATGGCGCGCGGCAGGCGCGCCGGCTCGCGCTTGCGCTCGGCGTCGAACAGGCCTTCGCCGGCAAGTTCCGCCTTCAGGCGCAGAAAGGCCTCGTAGAGATTGCCCAGGCCGGCTCGGCGCATGCCTTCGGCCTGAAGCTGAAAATCGCCCCGCGCCTCGTAGAGGGACACCCGCGCCCGGACTTCCACCTGGTCGCCCGGCTTGGGCACGAAGCCGACCGCGCTGGCGCGGCTGCGGAACATGACCGCCCGCACAGCGGCCCGGCTGTCCTTGAGCGTGAAGTACCAGTGCCCGGAAGCGGCTTGCGTGAAGTTGGACACTTCGCCGCGGACCCATAGCAAAGGGACGCTCTGCTCCAGCAACTGGCCCACCGCTTGATTAAGCTGGGCGACAGTCAGAATATCCCGCGTAAATACGTCGTCTGTGACTGCAAATCCAATTGTCATAAGGCTTTCCGGGGAGGTATATGTCCACAGGGCGCTTGCAGCGGAGTTTTAAGATTGTCAAGTCTCTGGCCTGACGCCGCGATCGCCCGGAGATTCAACATCCTCCGTATAACTATTTGATTTATATAAATAAAAAATCTAATTCAATTTGACCCATTTCAACCGGTTCCAGCGCCAGACCGCATGAAAACCGGCTCGCAGGCCAGTTCTGCACAGAATTATCCACATAAATTGTGGGTAACTGTCGATCCCGCCCGGGCGCACCGGCTTGCCTCGTCCCCAGGCCCCCGATTACAGTCTCGCCTTGCAAGATCGGGCCGGCGGCATACTCTGAGCAGTTACCCGCCTTCCCGCCCTCCCATATCGTTGCACCGGAGCCCTTCGCTTTGCTAGCTCTCCTTGAAGCCGCCGGCTGGCCGATCTGGCCGCTGTTCGCCACCTCCGTCCTGGGGTTGGCCCTGATCGTGGAACGACTCCTGTCCCTGCGCCGCAGCCTGATCATGCCGCGCGATCTGATCGAACAGGTTCGCGACATGCTGCGCAACCACCAGGACAACCCCGAAGCGTTGTCGCAGCTGGAACGCAACTCTCCGTTGGGCCGGATACTGGCCGAGGTGCTGCGTCAGCGCGGCCTGCCCCGCGCCGATGTCCGCCTGGCGGTGGAGGACGTCGGCCGCTCCGTGGCGCACGACCTGGGCCGCTACGTGCCCGCCATCGGCACCATCGCCGCCATCGCGCCCCTGATGGGCCTGTTCGGCACGGTGGTGGGCATGATCGAGATCTTCAGCGCCTACTCCCCGGGCGTCAGCGACCCGGCTCAGTTGGCGCACGGTATCTCGGTCGCCCTCTACAACACCTGTTTCGGCATTCTCATCGCCATCCCCGCCATGATCGCGCACCGCTACCTGCGCTCGCGCGTCGACAACCTTCTGAACGCCATGGAACTGACGGCAGGCAAGCTGGCCCGCCATCTGGCCTCCCTGGAGCCGCAGGAATGAACTTCCGGAGCAATGGCCGCGGCCACGACGACGTCGAGATCAATCTGATCCCGCTCATCGATGTATTGCTGGTCATACTGATCTTCCTGGCGGCGACTACCTCGTTCGCGCATTTCACCCGGCTCAAGATCACCCTGCCGCAAGCCGCGGCCGAGCAGCAGGAATCCGCGCCGTTGCAGATCGCAGTGAGTCAGGACGGCCATTACGCGCTCAACGGCAATCTGATCGACGGCAGCACCACGGCCGACATCGCCAAGGCGCTCGCGCAGGCCGCGCAGGGCCAGTCCTCGCCCCTGCTCATGATCAACGCCGACGCGCAGGCCACGCATCAGTCCGTCGTCAACGTGATGGAAGCCGCCCGCCAGGCCGGCATCGTACGTCTCAATTTCGCGGCGCAGACCGGCCAATGAGCGATGCCCGGACGGCGCATGGTCCTTATGGCGTGAACACGGCTCCGTGAACGCCCGAGCCTACCTCCAGCGGCAATGGCAGCAGGACGGCCTGCTGGCGCGCCTGCTGGCCCCCTTGTCCTGGATCGCAAGCCAGGCTGTAAGGCGCAAGCGAGAGGCCTACCGCAGCGGCCGCAAGACCGCCTGGCGCGCGGCGGTGCCTGTGGTGGTGATAGGCAATCTCTATGTGGGCGGTACGGGCAAGACGCCGGTCGTGATCGCCATTGCCCAGGGCCTGTACGCGCAGGGCTGGACCCCCGGCGTGATCAGCCGCGGCTACGGCGCACGTATCGGCAAGGAACCGCGGGTCGGACTGGGCGCGAACCTGGACCCGGCCGACTACGGCGACGAGCCGGCGCTCATTGCCCGCGCTGCCGCCGTCCCCGTCGCCGTGCATCCCCGGCGCGTCCTGGCTGCGCAGGCTTTGCTGCGCGCCTGCCCCGACGTCGACGTCATCATCGCCGACGACGGGCTGCAGCATCTGCAGTTGGCGCGCGACGTGGAAATCGTGGTCCAAGACGAGCGCGGCCTGGGCAACGGCCGCCTGCTGCCCGCAGGCCCGCTGCGCGAGCCGCCCGCGCGCCTGCGCGAGGTCGACGCCGTCATCACCAATCTCGGTTCTGTATCTGCCGGCACGCAAGCTGCGCTCGGCGCCGATACGGATCCGGAGCAAGCGGAGCAATCCGTGATTCACGCCGGCCCGCTGCAATTGACCATGCGGCTCGAACCCGGCCCGGCCCGTCGTTTGTCGGACGGCGACACCCGCTCACTGGCCGATTTCGCCGCCGGCCCGCCCGTCGCGGCGGCGGCCGGCATCGGCAATCCGCAGCGCTTTTTCGACACGCTGCGCGCGGCCGGCGTTGCGCTGGCCGAGACGCTGCCGCTGCCCGATCACTACGCTTATGCCGATTCGCCTTTCGGCACGCTGCGGTCCGGACATATCCTCGTCACCGCCAAAGACGCCATCAAGTGCGAGCGACTGGGCGATCCGCGACTGTGGGAGGTCGGCGTGCAGGCACGCTTCGAACCCATGGATCTCACGGCCTGGCTGAACACGGCGATTGCGCGCAAAGCCGGCGGCAATCGCGGCGGATCCGGGCCGGCCCCGTCATTCTGATTTAGAATGACGGTCATGGAATCCCGCCTGCTCGACATACTCGTTTGCCCTGTGTGCAAGGGCCGTCTGCAATTCGACCGCGCGCAGGCCGAGCTCATCTGCCAGGCCGACCGCCTGGCCTTTCCCGTGCGCGACGGCATCCCCGTCATGCTGGAGCCCGAGGCGCGCGACCTCGACGCGGCACCGGCCACGAGCTCCGCGGCCTGAGTCTCGCCGCGCCGTGGACTACACCGTAATCATCCCCGCCAGAGCCGCTTCGACCCGCCTGCCGGACAAACCGCTCGCCGACATTGCCGGCAAGCCCATGGTCGTGCGGGTAGCCGAACGCGCCAGCCTGTCCGGTGCCGGCGGCGTTCACGTGGCCACCGACGATGCGCGAGTGCAGGCTGCCGTCCAGGCGCACGGCCACAGCGCGCTGATGACCCGCTCCGATCACGCCACCGGCACCGACCGGCTATCCGAAGCGGTGCAACAGCTCGGCCTTGCCGACGACGCCGTGGTAGTCAACGTGCAGGGCGACGAGCCGCTCATCGAACCCGAACTCATCGATGCGGTAGCCGCGTGCCTGGCCGCCTCGCCCTGGGCCGACATCGCCACCTGCGCCTGCGCGATCGCCAACGCCGAAACGCTCTTCAATCCCAACGCCGTCAAGGTGGTGTGCGCCCGTGACGGACGCGCCCTGTATTTCTCGCGCGCGCCCATACCCTGGGCCCGGGATGCATGGGGCTCATCGGTCCCTGGCGTGCCCGGCGGTGAGCCGGCATCCCTGCCGGCGGGCTTGCCCGCTTTGCACCATATCGGCATCTACGCCTATCGCGTTTCGTTCCTGCGCCGCTTCCCGCAACTGGCGCAGGGCGCGCTGGAAAAATTCGAATCCCTCGAGCAGCTGCGCGCCATGGAACACGGCCATGCCATCGCGGTGCACCGCTCGGCCCAGCCCCCCGCTGCCGGCGTGGACACGCCTGCCGACCTGGAGCGCGTCCGGGCTTGGTACGCAGCAAATCGGTTATAAAACTTTATTACTCCGCGTTGTTCGCGCACTGCGCAAGCAACCCTAAAAGAACACAACATCCCCATTAGGAGCCAAACGATGCGTCTCATACTGCTTGGACCGCCCGGCGCCGGCAAAGGCACTCAAGCCGCTTTTCTGACCCAGCGCTACGGCATCCCGCAGATCTCGACGGGCGACATGCTGCGCGCCGCCGTCAAGGCCGGCACCCCGCTGGGCCTGGCCGCCAAGAAGGTCATGGACGCGGGCGGCCTGGTATCGGACGAGATCATCATCGGCCTGGTGCAGGACCGCCTCACGCAGCCCGACTGCGCATCCGGCTATCTTTTCGACGGCTTTCCCCGCACCATTCCGCAAGCCGACGCGCTGAAGAACGCCGGCGTCAAACTCGACTACGTGGTCGAGATCGAAGTGCCCGACGGCGACCTCATCACCCGCATGAGCGGCCGGCGCGTGCACCCGGCCAGCGGCCGCTCCTACCACGTGGTGTTCAACCCGCCCAAGGTCGAAGGCAAGGACGATCCCACCGGCGAGCCGTTGGTGCAGCGCGACGACGACCGCGAGGAAACCGTGCGCAACCGCCTGAACGTCTATCAAGAGCAGACCCGACCGCTGGTCGACTACTACTCGAGCTGGGCGGCCCGAGAAGCCGCCATCGCGCCCAAGTACCGCAAGATTTCCGGCGTGGGCAGCGTGGACGAGATCACCCAGCGCCTGCTCGGCGCACTGCAGGGCTGAGCGGCGCCCTGCGGCGGCCCCCCCTGGACTCACCCAACACGGAATCATGCAAGGCTGAATCACATGGAAATCGCAAACAAGGTATTCATCGTCACCGGCGGCGCGTCCGGACTGGGCGCAGGCACCGTGCGCATGCTCACGGCCAACGGCGCCAAGGTCGTCATCGCCGACCTGCAGGACGAGCCCGGCCAGGCGCTCGCCAAGGAGCTCGGCCAGCACTACGTGCATTGCGACGTCACCCAGGAAGCCGACGGGCAGGCCGTGGTTGCCAAAGCCAAATCGCTCGGCGCGCTATTCGGCCTGGTCAACTGCGCCGGCGTGGCTCCCGCCGCCAAGATCGTCGGCAAAGAAGGCGCGCATCCGCTCGCCCTCTTTCAGAAGGTCGTGTCGATCAATCTGATCGGCAGCTTCAACATGATGCGTCTGGCCGCCGAGGCCATGAGCGCCAACACGCCCGATGCCACCGGCGAGCGCGGGGTACTCATCAACACCGCATCGGTCGCGGCCTTCGACGGCCAGATCGGCCAGGCCGCCTACGCGGCCTCCAAAGCCGGCGTAGCCGGCATGACCCTGCCCATCGCGCGCGACCTGTCGCGCACGGGCATCCGCTGCATGACCATCGCGCCCGGCATCTTCGGCACGCCCATGATCTTCGGCATGCCCCAAGAGGTGCAGGATTCGCTGGCTGCCGCCATCCCCTTCCCCTCGCGCCTTGGCCGCCCCGAAGACTACGCCAAGCTGGTCTACAGCATCGTCACCAACGAGATGCTCAACGGCGAGGTCATCCGCCTGGACGGCGCCATCCGCATGCCGCCGAAATAACCGGGACTTTCCTTGGCCCTGTTCAAGTCGGCCGCTGTCATCAGCGGCCTTACTCTGATTTCACGCATCAGCGGCCTGGCCCGCGACACGCTCATCGCGCGCACTTTCGGCGCCGGCCCCGTCACAGACGCATTCTGGGTCGCCTTCCGCATTCCCAATCTGCTGCGCCGCCTCTTTGCCGAAGGCGCTTTCTCGCAGGCCTTCGTGCCCATACTCGGCGCGGCGCGGCAGAAGCATGGCGACGAAGGCATACGCCCCTTGCTCGACCGCGTGGCCTTGCTGCTGACCGCCGTGCTGACGCTGCTGGTCATCGTCGGCGTCGTCGCGGCGCCCTGGGTCGTGACCCTGATCGCCAGCGGCCTGCGCGATCATAGCCGCGGCGAGGAATTCGCCGCCGCGGTCGACATGACGCGCTTCATGTTTCCGTACATCCTGTTCATGTCCCTGGCGGCCTTCGCCACGGGCGTGCTCAACACCTGGCGCCGCTTCGCCATTCCGGCCTTCACGCCGGTGCTGCTCAATCTGTGCATGATCGCAGCCTGCCTGTGGATTTCGCCGCACCTGGGCCTGCCGATCTTCGGCCTGGCCATCGGCGTGATGATGGGCGGCGTGCTGCAACTGGCCGTGCAATGGGCCGAGCTGGCGCACATCGGCCTGGCGCCGCGCCTGCTCAAGACCAATCTGAAGCAGGCCTGGAACGACCCCACGGTCAAGCGCATCATCCGGCAGATGGGCCCCGCCACCCTCGGCGTATCCGTCGCGCAGGTCTCGCTCCTGATCAACACCAACATCGCCACCTGGCTCAGGCCAGGCAGCGTGACCTGGCTGTCCTTCGCCGATCGGCTCATGGAGTTTCCCACGGCGATCCTGGGCGTGGCGCTGGGCACCGTGCTGCTGCCCAGCCTCTCGGCCGCCCACGCCAGAAACGATCACGACACCTACAGTCACCTGATCGACGCCGGCCTGCGCCTGACGCTGCTGCTAGGATTGCCCGCCGTTCTCGGCATGGCCTTGCTGTCGGACGGACTGGTGGCCACCCTGTTCAATTACGGCGCTTTCCATGCGTCGGACGTGCAGCAGACCCGCCTGGCCGTCATCGCCTATTCGGTCGGCCTGATCGGCCTGTTGTCCGTGAAGATTCTGGCGCCAGGCTTCTATGCCCGGCAGGACATCCGCACACCGGTCAAAATCGCCATCGCGGTGCTCGTGCTCACGCAAGTGTTCAATCTGGCCTTCGTGCCGCTCTTCGCTCATGCCGGTCTGGCCCTGTCGATCGGCCTGGGAGCCTGTGTCAACTCCGCGACGCTGCTCGTGGTCCTGCGTCGGCGCGGGGTCTACCGCCCCGAGCCCGGCTGGGGCCGTTTCATGCTGCGCATCCTGCCTGCGCTGGCGGGCATGGCGGTCGTGCTCGGCTATGCCGGTAGCCGGCTGAACTGGATCGCCCTGCAAGCCCACGCAGGCCAGCGCGTGCTTTGGCTGGCAGCCGTCATGGCCGCCGCCGCCGCCGTCTATTTCACCCTGCTGTTCGCCGCCGGCTTCCGACCGGCCGACTTCGGCCGCCCCGGCGCGGCCCGCTGACTCCGCTTCTGCCCGATATGCCGCCCCCCGCGCGAGCGGGAACGGCCTGTGTCCGCTTAACTTGCCCGTGCCCCGATGTCGCCAAGTTACACTTTGTCCGAAAAGTGACAAATATTGTTGAAAAATACATATTTTTACTTTAAATTTAAAGACGGGTTTATTTAGATTCCGCAACTCCTGTCAATTCCTGTCGTTACGCCATGGTTTTGCTGCGGAACATACGAATGCCGGTTCATGGCATTCCATAGACCAAAAAACGCTTCCGTCGAATTTGCAGGAATTCACAATCCCTGGCACTTGGATGCCGGCTGTTTGGCCGCACATCAACAAGTGTTTAGGTAATGTAACGATGAATTTCTCTCAGAAACTTTTTTCAATCAGATCGTGGATTGGCTGATGCTATTGCGTTTCGGTTGCACCAGGCCGCCTCCAGGCGGCGGTCCCCGCCTTGACCGACGCCATATCCTGGGCAGCCTGCTCGCGCTGAGCGGCGCTGCAGCCGGTGTCTCGATCGCCAACGCCTATTACCCGCTGGCCGGCCTGTCCGACGATATGGCCACCGCGACGGGCGAACGACGCCTGCATCGCCTTCCCGACGGCAGCCGGCTGCTGCTGAACGCACGCACACGTGTCGATTTGTCCTTTACCGCCCAAGCGCGCGCCCTGCACCTGCGCGAGGGCGCCCTATCGCTAACGGCTCAGCCCGACGCGGCGCGCCCCTTCGTGATCCACACGAACGAAGGCATCGTCCGCCCCGCCGGCGCGCGCGTGATGGTGCGCCAGCAAATGCGCCGCACCCTCGTCGTCGCCCCGGACAGCGCGGTCGAGATCGCGACCGCGAACGGGGCGCGAGCCACCCTGCCTGCCGGCACCGGCACACGTTTCGACAGCATCGTCATCGGCGACCCACGGCCCGACCTGCTGGCCGACGCCGCCTGGGAAACAGGCTGGATCGACGTCCACGACCGGCCGCTGCTCGAAGTGGTGGACGCCCTGCGCCCTTATCGGAAAGGGCCGCTGTCCATCTCGGCAGCCGCAGGCGGGCTGCTGGCCAACGGCCGTTACCCGCTCGACGACAGCGACGCCGCGCTGCGCGCCCTGCAGTCCGACATGCCGATCCGGATACACCGGATCGCCCGCTGGTACACGTCGATCGATCTGGCCCCGGCAGGTGCCAGGAATCTCGCCGGTCGCTACGCCCGCCCTCGGGCGCCGGGTGACCCCGCCTAGCGCGGCTTTACGCCAAACCCTTGCGCCATAAGGGAAAGCCCGCTAAAATAACCGACTTTGCCGAATTCTTTAAATTACCGAATACACCATGGCCAATACCGCCCAAGCCCGTAAGCGCGCCCGTCAATCGGTTGAGCGCAACAAGCACAATTCGTCGCTGCGTTCGATGCTGCGTACCGCGATCAAGCGCGTGCGCCAGGCCGTCGAAGCCGGCGACAAGTCCGTCGCCGCCGACACGCTGCAAAAAGCCACGAGCGTCATCGACCGCGTGGCCGACAAGCACATCATTCACAAGAACAAGGCCGCTCGTCACAAGAGCCGCCTGGCTGCCGCCGTCAAGGCGCTGGCCTGACCGTTACTGCCTGCCGCGCCCCGCGCGCCTACCGTATCTTCGCGCGAGGCTTCCCTCTTCGCGGCTGGCAGACAGAATCGGCAAATGCGAAAGGATGCCTTACGGCATCCTTTTTGTTTTGCGCGTCGAACTTGAGCCGAGACCCAGGATTTGGGATCGTCAGTTTCAAACGGCGGGGCTCAAACTGCGGGACTCACCCCCCGTTGATGCAAACCTTCAGGCCTTGCTTTCGCACTCGCGCTCTTCGGTCTTGAGTTTGTTGTCGCGGGCGAAATCCACTACGAATTTATAGGCAAGCGGCTCGAGCTCGCGCAGGCGCTGGTCGACCACGATGCCCTTGACGCCTTCCAGATCGACCGGCAGCACATAGGGCGAGTAGGTCAGATGCGTGCCGGCCACGCCGGGCGGGCGAAACTGCGCCATGACACCGGCGAGGCGTTCAGCCCAGTCGCTGGGGCGAAAGCGGCTGCCGCTTTCGGTCACGCCATAGATGAGAAATTGTCGGACAGTCATGTTTTGATTTACCGCAGGCTGGTCTTGCACACCGCCCCGGCCCGGTCGACCTGGGGCCGCAAGTCGGCCCGCGCCCGAATTGTATATGATGGATCTTTTTGCCGACCCGGCTTTGCGATTTCAACCATGACCGCGACTCCCTCCCTCCAGGGCAAGCCCGCCCCGCTGCGGCATTTTCTGCAGCTCAAGGACTTTTCGGCCGACGAACTGAACTACGTTCTGGATCGCGCCCGCGTCATCAAGGACAAATTCAAGCGCTACGAGCCCCACATGCCGCTCGTGGACCGCACCTTGGCCATGGTGTTCGAAAAAGCCAGCACCCGCACCCGCGTCTCGTTCGAGGCCGGCATGTACCAGATGGGCGGCTCGGTCATCAATCTGACCTCCACCGACTCGCAGCTGGGCCGCGCCGAACCCATCGAAGATACAGCGCGCATCATTTCGCGCATGGTCGACATCGTGATGATCCGCACCTTCGAGCAGGCACGCATCGAGAGCTTCGCAGCGCACTCGCGCGTACCTGTCATCAACGGACTGACCAACGAATTTCACCCCTGCCAGATCCTGGCCGACCTTCTCACCTTCATCGAGCACCGCGGCCCCATTGCCGGCAAGACGGTGGCCTGGGTGGGAGACGCCAACAACATGGCCTACACGTGGCTGCACGCCGCCGAACTGCTGGGCTTCACCCTGCACGTGTCGGCTCCGTCGGGCTATGAACTCGATCCGGCGCGCGTCGGCTCGCCTTCGCCCGCCGTGCTCAGGCAGTTCAAGAATCCGAAGGACGCCTGCCGCGGCGCTCATCTGGTCACCACCGACGTGTGGACCAGCATGGGCTACGAGGCCGAGAACGAAGCCCGCCGCAAGGCCTTCGCCGACTGGCGCGTGGATGCAGACATGATGGCAGTGGCCGACCCTCAGGCCGTCTTTCAGCACTGCCTGCCTGCCCATCGCGGCGAAGAGGTCACCGCCGAAGTCCTGGAAGGTCCGCAAAGCGTGGTCTGGGACGAAGCCGAGAACCGCCTGCATGTGCAGAAGGCGCTGATGGAGTTCCTGCTGCTGGGCAAGCTGAACTGACGCGCGGGGCGGCGGCTATCTCCGGCCGCCCCAGCTCAGCCCAGAACCCGCGTGAACATCGTGCGCTTGGTATTGCGGAACGACGGGCGCACTCGGCTGCTCCAGTCCGTGCCGCGCACGGCCAGCCAGGGCGGGCTGCCGAAGGTTTCGCGGGTAAGCAGATCGTAGCAGGCGTAATAGCGCGGCGCCCCGTCCTCGCACAGATACCGGTCGGCGCGCGCCGTGCCAGGCACGGCGGCCAGACCCGGCATATGTTCCTGCGTGTACCAATCGTTGAAGTCCTGCTCGCTTTCGGGCGCGATATCGGTTTCGACGACGTAGTGCCAGGGCGCATTCATGCCCGCCGGCCCGCTCCCCAGATGCAACATGCCCTTGAGCGATACGGCCCGGCTGCTCGACGGACAGACTGCCGCCACGCGGTCGCGAACGATCTGCAGCACAGCGCCGGCATCGCCCTGCGCCCGGCAATATACATACGATTCCTCGACGTCGACTGCGGCGCACGCATCCACCGACAAAGCCAGGCCCTCGGATAGCGCAGCGCGAATACGACCGACCGCCAGGATGCCCAGCCTCGCCGGCACTTTGATCAACAAAACCCGCTCCATCGCGATTCCTTTGTGCTGGCTCAATGTCCGATGCGCAGCGCCACCAGAAAGCGCGACACCATGTTGTACGCCGCCACGGTCGCGACCAGTTCGAGCAGGCCCTGCGCGTCGAAATGCGCGCGCAAAGGCTCGAATACCTCATCCGGCACTTCAATGTCGCGCGTCATGGCGTCGGTCAGCGCAAGCACGTCGCGCTCCTGGGCGCGCAAGCCCGGCGTCGAGTCCGGCGCGGCATAGGTCCGCAAGGTTTCGATGACCTCGTCGGACAGGCCCGCTGCGCGCGCGTGCGGAACGTGGGCTTCGAATTCATAAGGCGCGCGGTTCAGCACCGCCACGCGCAGAATGACGAGCTCGCGCAGACGCGGCGCCAGCGTAGTCTTCTGGCGTATTGCAGTCAGCATGGCCTCCCAGCCCTCGACCACCGGAGGACTGTTCAGCAGCACCTGGTACAGCGGAGTGATGCGGCCACGCGCGGCGAAAATGCGCGCCTCGATGTCCGCCACTTGCGGGCGCGTGCCCGGCTCCACGGGAGCGATGCGAAATGCGCTCATGCGATCAATCCACGTGTATGTTCTTGCGCTTGATCACTTCCGACCACTTCTGGCGGTCGGACGCGATGAGCGCAGCCAGCTCCTGCGGGCTGGTGGGCGCCGGCTGGCAACCCAGCTGCTCGAGTCGTTCGCGCACTTCGGGGGTGCGCAGCGCAGCGCGCACGTCGGCATTGAGCTTGTCGACCAGCGCGGGCGGCGTTGCGGCCGGCGCCAGCAGGCCGTACCAGTTGTTGGTCTGCACCCCTGCAATGCCCTGCTCGGCCAGCGTGGGCACCTGCGGCAGCTGCGGCAGGCGCGCGGGCGCGGCCAGGCCCAGAGCCTTGAGCTGACCGGACTTGATCAGGCCGATGAGTCCGGGTACGTCGCCGAAAAAGCCGGACACCTGATTGCCGAGAAGATCGTTGATGACCGGCGCCGCCCCTTTGTAGGGCACGTGCATCACATTGGCCTTGGTGGCGTCGGCGAACATTTCCAGCGTCAGATGCGGAATGCTGCCCACGCCCGAAGAGCCGATGGGCACCGGGCCGCCGGACGCGAGCGAGCGCTTGACGAAGTCCGCGGCGTCGACCGCGGGGTTGGTCTTGTTCACGACGAATGCCGTGGCGTTGTCGACGATCTTGGATATGGGCTTGAAACCCTTGACCGGGTCGTAAGGCAAGGACTTGTACAGGGCCGGGCTGATGGCCACCGCGCCCACGCTGGTCAGAAACAGCACCGAACCGTCGCCCGGCGCCGTCGACACATAAGCTGCGCCGATGTTGCCGTTGGCACCGGCTTTGTTCTCGACGATGACGGGACGATGCCACGCTTTGCTCAGTTGCGCGGCCAGCACCCGTCCGACCGTATCCACCGGGCCGCCCGCAGGAAAGGCCACCACGAGCTGCACCGGCCCCTGGGCCGCCCGGGCTGCGCCCACGGCCAACACGGCCAAGACGCCCGCGCACCACATACGTTTGAAGAACATGCCCGTCTCCTTAAAACCCATACAAGCGCGCCGGATTTTCCACCAACACCTGCCGCCGCAGCGCATCGTCCGGACAGGCTTCGAAAAAAGCGTCAACCACTTCACCGTCGTCAGGCATGTCGCCGGCGACGTTCGGATGCGGCCAATCGGTGCCCCACAGGGTGCGTTCGGGCAAGGCTTCGGCCAACGCGCGAACGAAGGGGATGCTTTCGCGGAAAGGCCGCTTGCCGTCGCCGATACGGTCCATGCCCGACACCTTGACCCAGGCGCCTGGCACGCCCGCCAGGTCGAGCAACGCGCGAAAAGCCGGCGCGTCCAGCCCGTCGCGTGCGCGCACACGCCCCATGTGGTCCACCACGAAAGGCAGCGGCAACCGGGCCAGCCGAGGCAGCAGTCCGCCTATCATCGCGCCGTCGATGTGCAGACATACATGCCAGCTCAGCGGAGCGATCAGGGACACGATGCGGTCGAATACATCGGGCGCGGGCGGCGCGCCCAGGTGCGGCACGAAGTTAAAGCGCGCGCCGCGCACTCCGCCCTCGTGCAATGCGCGGACCAGCGCCGCATCGGCGTGCGGCGGCAGCAGCGCCACACCGCGATAGCGCCCCCGGCCGCGCGCTACGGCATCGAGCAACGGGGCATGGTCATGGCCGTGGCAGTTGGCCTGCACGATGACCGCCCGCGTGGCACCCACATGGGCATGCAAGGCAGCCAATTTTTCAAAAGGAGCATCGGGCGGCGTATACGAGCGGTCCTGCGCATAGGGGAACCGGTCGGCCGGGCCGAATACATGGCAGTGCGCATCGCACGCGCCTTCCGGCAGGCGGCGGCGCGGCGCCGACGGTTCGGCCAGCGGCGGGCGGCAATCGGGCAAAGCAGTCTCCACGCGTTACTACGTGCCGGTTCTGTGCGGCGACGACGACCATAGTGGCCCATCGCTAACGCTCAAACAATGCTATATCTAAAATTTCAGATATAGATAAATCAAATATCCAAAAACAGGTTTCATCATCATGGACCTCAAGCAGATCGAGTACTTCATGCACGTGGCAGAGCGCCGCAGCTTTTCGCGCGCGGCCGAACTGCTGGACGTAGCCCAGCCCACGCTAAGCCGCCAAGTAGGCTTGCTGGAGCAGGAACTGGGCCAGCACCTGCTCTATCGCAACGGCCGCGGCGTCGAGCCCACCGAGGCGGGTCTGCGCTTTCTAGAACACGCCCGCGCCTTGCTCACTTTGGCCATGCGCGCCAAGGAAGACCTGCAAGACCTGCGCGACACGCCCACCGGCAAGGTCGCCATCGGCCTGCCGCCTCGCGTGGCCCGCTGCGTCACGCCGCCGCTGGTGCAGGCCTTTCGCCAGGCCTGCCCCGATGCCTCGATCACCATCGCCGAAGGCCTGAGCACCCAGGTGCGCGAATGGCTGCTGGCCGGACGCATCGACCTGGCCTTGCTGTACGACCCGCCCGTCTCGCCGCAGCTGACCTGCGAGCCGCTGCTGCGCGAAGACCTGGTTCTGGCCGCCGCGCCGGGCGGGCGCCTGACGCTGCCCGCCGCGGTGAAGGTGGCCCAGCTGGGCAACTACCCCTTGATACTGCCCAGCCTGCCCAACGCGATCCGCACCTTGGTCGAAAGCGTATGTCGGCGCCAGGGCGTACACCCGACCGTGGCAGCCGAGGTAGACGCCGTCCAGACCATTGTCGAGCTCGTCGCGCAGGGCGATGCCTACGCCATCCTGCCGCGCTCGGCCGTGCAGGGGCCAGCCGTCACCCACCCGCTGGCCCTGTGCCGCATCGAAGCCCCCGTGATCCGCAACAAGCTGGTGCTGGCCACGCCGCGACACCGGCCCGCCACGCGTCTGGCCAAAGCCACCGCGCAGCTGCTGCGCGAGCTCGACTTCGGACTGCTGTTCCTGGGCGGCGTCGCCAAGGCTAGCGCCGGCGGCAAACGCGTTAAAATGCGCCACTGATCTTTCCCCCTTTCCTCCTTCTTCGGCGCGCATTTCCGTGTCCGCGCCCTTCTAAAACCATGGCAACCATTCTCCCCTCCCTTCCCGTCGGCCAGAAGGTCGGCATCGCTTTCTCCGGCGGCCTGGACACCAGCGCGGCGCTGATCTGGATGCGCGAGAAAGGCGCCATCCCCTACGCCTACACCGCCAACCTGGGCCAGCCCGACGAGACCGACTACGACGACATCCCGCTGCGCGCCAAGACCTACGGCGCAGAGAACGCCCGCCTGGTCGAATGCCGTCCTCAACTGGTGTCCGAAGGCATCGCCGCGCTGCAGTCGGGCGCCTTCCACATTTCCACCGGCGGCATCACTTACTTCAACACCACCCCGCTGGGCCGTGCCGTGACCGGCACCATGCTGGTGGCTGCCATGAAGGAAGACGGCGTCAACATCTGGGGCGACGGCAGCACCTACAAGGGCAACGACATCGAGCGCTTCTATCGCTACGGCCTGCTCACCAATCCCGAGCTCAAGATCTACAAACCCTGGCTCGACCAGCAGTTCATCGACGAGCTCGGCGGCCGCGCCGAAATGTCGGCCTACATGCAGAAGGCCGGCTTCGACTACAAGATGTCGGCTGAAAAGGCCTACTCCACCGACTCCAATATTCTCGGCGCCACGCACGAAGCCAAGGATCTGGAAAACCTCAATTCCGGCATCCGCATCGTCAAGCCCATCATGGGCGTGGCCTTCTGGAGAGACGATGTCGCGGTCAAGGCCGAGGAAGTCACCGTGCGCTTCGAGGAAGGCCAGCCCGTGGCGCTGAACGGCGTGGAGTACAGCGATCCGGTGGCCATGATGGCCGAGGCCAACGCCATCGGCGGACGCCACGGCCTGGGCATGTGCGACCAGATCGAAAACCGCATCATCGAGGCCAAGAGCCGCGGCATCTACGAAGCCCCGGGCATGGCCCTGCTCTACCTCGCCTACGAGCGTCTGGTCACCGGCATTCACAACGAAGACACCATCGAGCAGTACCGCATCAACGGCATCAAACTCGGCCGTCTGCTCTACCAGGGCCGCTGGTTCGATCCGCAAGCCATCATGCTGCGCGAAACGGCGCAGCGCTGGGTGTCGCGCGCCATCACCGGCGAAGTCACGGTCGAATTGCGCCGCGGCAACGACTACTCGCTGCTCAACACCGAGTCGCCCAACCTGACCTACGCGCCCGAACGTCTGTCCATGGAAAAGGTCGAGAACGCGCCCTTCACACCGGCCGACCGCATCGGACAGCTCACCATGCGCAACCTCGACATCACCGACACGCGCCACAAGCTCTTCACTTACACCCAGGCAGGCCTGCTGCTGCCCTCGGGCGGTGCAGCCTTGCCCCAGCTGCACGACGGCAAGAAGAAATAAGCCGCTCGCGCAGACGACGAAAAAGGCCGCATCGATGCGGCCTTTTTTTCATGCAGTCGGCATGCGGCATACACACGCAGAAAGTTCAGCCGGTCTTGCCTATCCGGTGGAGTTCGGTCATCAGAGCATCCGAAAGCGGCAATTGCGCAGCCTTCAGATTTTCGTGCAAATGCGCCGGCGACGATGTTCCGGGAATCAGCAGGATGTTCGGCGCGCGATGCAGCAGCCAGGCCAGCGCCAACTGCATGGGCGTCGCGCCCGCCGAAGCCGCGATCCGGTTCAACTCCCCCGACTGGATGGGCGTGAATCCGCCCAGCGGAAAAAATGGCACGTAGGCGATGCCCTGACGCCCGAGCGCATCGATCAGCGCATCGTCGTCGCGATGCACCAGGTTGTAGTGATTCTGCACGCAGACGATTTCGGCAATGCCTTGCGCTTCTTCGACCTGCGCGGCGGTCACATTGCTCAGCCCGATATGGCGCACCAGCCCGCGCCGCTGCAACGACGCCAGCGCCTCGACCTGTCGCGCGATCGGGGCTTCGGACGGCGCATGGATATTGCCCATGATGCGCAGGTTCACCACGTCGAGTGCGTCCAGCCCGAGATTGCGCAGATTGTCGTGCACCGCGCGTTCGATGTCCGCCGGGGCCTGAGCCGGCAGCCATTCGGCATCGGCGCCGCGCACGGCACCGACCTTGGTGACGATGATCAAGTCGTCAGGATACGGATGCAGCGCCTCTTTGATGATCTGATTGGTGACGTGCGGCCCGTAGAAATCGCTGGTGTCGATGTGGTTCACGCCGGCGGCCAGCGCCTCGCGCAGCACGGTCAAAGCCGCCGCTTTGTCCCGCGGCGGCCCGAAGACGCCCGGTCCGGCCAGCTGCATGGCGCCGTAGCCCATGCGCCGGACCGTGCGCCCGGCAAAGGAATAAGTGGATGAGTAAGACATATCACGCTCCTTGATCGATGTACGGCGTGAAGTATGAATAGAACATCCTTGTTTGATAATCCATTTAAATGCGAACAGGTTGTACGATATTTCGAACATGGATATGAACGATCTCACCGCCTTCGTCGCAGTGGCCCGGGCCGGCGGCTTTCGCGACGCGGCGCGCGCAGGCGGCGCGTCGGCATCCAGCCTGAGCACGGCTGTGCAGCGCCTGGAAAGCCGGCTCGGCATGCGCCTGCTCAACCGCACCACGCGCAGCGTCACGCCGACCGAGGCCGGCCAGCGCCTGCTGGAGCAGCTGGCGCCGCTCTTGGGCGAGATAGAGACGGCGCTCGACGTGCTCAACGGCTTTCGCGACAAACCGGTGGGCACGCTGCGGCTCAATGTGCCGGCCCACACCACGCAAACCATCCTGCCGCCCATTCTGTCGCGGTTCATCAAGGCCTATCCGGGCATCCATGTCGAAGTCCAGGCTGAAGACAGCTTCGTCAACCTGCTCGAGGCAGGCTGCGATGCCGGCATCCGCTATGACGAGCGCCTGGAGCAGGACATGATCGCCGTGCCGATCGGACCGCGTGTCCAACGCTTTGCGCTCGCCGCCTCACCGGCGTATCTCGCCGCGCACGGACACCCCGAACATCCCCACGATCTGCTGGCGCATGCCTGCCTGCGCGGCCAGTTCTCCGGGGGCGCCAAACCGCTCTGGCATTTCGAGCGCGAAGGGGAAATCATCCACCTGGATCCGCCGCCCGGCCCGCTGCAAGTGCGGCCCGGCCTGGCCGTCGCGATGCTGGTGCAGGCCGCACTGGATGCCGTAGGTATCGTCAATCTCTGGGAAGACATGCTGCGCCCGCATTTCGACAGCGGCCGGCTGGTGCCGCTGCTCGAGCCCTGGTGGCAACGCTTTGCCGGGCCGTTCCTCTATTATCCCGGACGCAGGCATCTACCGGCGCCGCTGCGAGCCTTCGTCGATTTCATCAAGAACTGAGCATGCCGACTGTGGCCGCCACAGAGAAACCACAGTCAGCCCGCTGCGGCCGGCGACCGGGCCGCCGCATCAGAGTTCGACCTGCATTCCCATTTCCACCACACGGTTGGGCGGGATCTTGAAGAACATGGTGCTGCGTGTGCCGTTGCGCGCCATGAAGGCGAAAATGCCGCGACGCCAACGCGGCATGACGGCACGCCTGCCGCCCACCACGGTCTGGCGCGACAGATAGTACGACGTGCGCATGGGCTCGAGATCCAGCTCGGGATAGGCCTCGCCCACCAGGCGCAGCGCCTCGGGCAAGTCGGAGTCTTCCTTGAAGCCGTAATGCACGGTGACCTGCCAGCTCGAATGGCTGACGCGTTCGACCTCGAAGCGTTCGTCGGACGAGACGAAAGGCACATCGGCCACCTTGAGGGTCAGAAAGAGCACCTGCTCGTGCAGCACCTTGTTGTGCTTGAGATTGTGCAGCAATGCCGGCGGCACGAAACCCGAGCTCATGGTCATGAAAATGGCCGTGCCGTGCACGCGCGCGGGCGGATACTCTTCGAGCTGGGTCATGAACTCCTTGAGCGGCTGGCGGTCGCGCGCCTGCATCTCGGCCAGCAGCCGGCGGCCCTGTCGCCAGGTCGTCATGAGCACGAATACCGCAATGCCCACGGCCAGCGGCAGCCAACCCCCTTCGTGGATCTTGAGCACGTTGGCAGAGAACAGCAGCAGGTCTATCACCAGCAGCACGCTCAACACCGCGATCCAGGCCGCACGCTTGCCGCCCCTGGCGCCGCGCGGCAGCACCATGAAGGCCAGCACGCCGGTGCAGAGCATGGTCCCGGTCACCGCGAAGCCGTAGGCCGCGGCCAGATTGTCCGACGAGCGGAATGCGATCACCAGCACGATCACCGCCACCAGCAGCAAGGCGTTGACCTGCGGCAGATAGATCTGCCCCATTTCCGCGGCCGACGTGTGCAGGATCTTCATGCGCGGCCAGAAGCCCAGT
>NZ_JBQCER010000038.1:0-16337 GCF_051960075.1 Bordetella sp. | reverse complement strand
CTCTTACGGTGCAAAAGCCGCTCTATCCCGAAGGCGGCGGCATCTGCCACGCCGTGATCGTGCATCCCCCGGGCGGCCTGGCGGCCGGCGACACGCTGCACATCGCGCTCGACGTGCAGCCCGCCGCCCACGCCCTGCTCACCACGCCCGGCGCCACCAAGTGGTACAAAAGCGCGCCGGATCGCCCGGCAAGCCAGACCATCGACATCACCTTACGGCGCAATGCCCGGCTCGACTGGCTGCCGCTGGACAATATTTTTTTCAACGACAGCCACGCGCGCCAGCAATCGACGCTGCGCCTGGAAGCCGGCGCCACGGCGCTGGGCTGGGACGCCGCGCTGCTGGGTCGCCGCGCCAGCGGCGAGGCCTGGAACCATGCCAGCCTGCATGCGCTGACTCGCATCGTCGGACCTGACGGACGGCCGCTATGGGAGGAACGCCAGGTCCTGCACAGCGCCAGCCCCATGCTCGATGCGCCGCAAGGCCTGGACGGCCGTCCCGCCTACGGCACGCTCTGGGCTGCGGGGCCGGCCTGCACGCCCGACCTGGCGCAATCGCTGGCCGATTCGCTCCCTTTCGACGACGCACTGCGCGCCGGCGCCACCGCCCTGCCCGGCGGCCTGCTGCTGGTGCGCGCCATCGCCCGCGAACCCGAATCCATGCAGCGGCTTTTCAAACAGCTATGGCTGCGGCTGCGGCCGCTGGTCCACGGCGTTCCCGGTCGGGCCTTGCGCCTCTGGGCCACCTGAACTCCTTCCCTTCGACGCCACATACACAGCCGTCTCATCATGAAACTGACTCCGCGAGAAAAAGACAAGCTGCTGATCTTCACCGCCGCGCTGCTGGCCGAGCGGCGCCGCGCGCGCGGCCTCAAGCTCAATCATCCCGAGGCGGTAGCCTATCTCAGCGCCGCGCTGATGGAAGGCGCGCGCGACGGCCGCAGCGTGGCCGAGCTGATGGACTACGGGACCACCCTGCTCACCCGCGAAGACGTGATGGAGGGCGTGCCGGAGATGATCCCGGACGTGCAGATCGAGGCCACGTTTCCCGACGGCACCAAGCTGGTCACCGTGCACCACCCCATCGCTTGATGCAGTCAACGCAAGGACGCACCATGATTCCCGGAGAAATCCTGCCGCTGGACGGCGAAATCGAAATCAACGCAGGCCGCGCCACGCGCACGGTGACGGTTGCCAACACCGGCGACCGCCCCGTGCAGGTGGGCTCGCATTACCACTTTCATGAAGTCAACGACGCGCTGCAGTTCGATCGGGCGGCCGCGCGCGGATTTCGCCTGAACATCACCGCCGGCACCGCCGTGCGTTTCGAGCCGGGCCAGTCGCGCACGGTAGAACTCGTCGAACTCGCGGGCGAACGCGCCGTCTATGGCTTTGCCGGCAAGATCATGGGGAAACTGCAATCATGAGCAAGATCGGGCGCCGCGCCTACGCGGAAATGTTCGGACCGACCACGGGCGACCGGGTACGGCTGGCCGACACGGACCTGCTGATCGCCGTCGAGCGCGACTACACCATCTACGGCGAGGAAGTGAAATTCGGCGGCGGCAAGGTCATCCGCGACGGCATGGGCCAGTCGCAGCGCATGGCCGCGCAAGTGGCCGACACCGTCATCACCAACGCCCTCATCCTCGACCACTGGGGCATCGTCAAGGCCGACGTGGGCATCAAGGACGGCCGCATCCTGCGCATCGGCAAGGCCGGCAACCCCGACATCCAGCCGGGCGTGGACATCGTCATCGGCGCGGCCACCGAGATCATCGCCGGCGAGGGCAAGATCCTGACCGCCGGCGGCATCGATTCGCATGTGCATTTCATCTGCCCGCAGCTCATCGACGAGGCATTGACCGCCGGCATCACCACGCTGCTGGGCGGCGGCACCGGCCCCGCCACGGGCACCAACGCCACCACCGTCACGCCCGGACCCTGGCACATCGAGCAGATGCTGGCCGCCGTGGACGGTTGGCCCATCAATATCGGCCTGCTGGGCAAGGGCAACGTCAGCCAGCCTGGGCCGCTCGTCGAACAGATCGAGGCCGGGCCATCGGACTGAAGCTGCATGAAGACTGGGGCTCGACGCCGGCCGCGATCGACTGCGCGCTGTCGGTCGCGGACCAGACCGACACGCAGGTGGCCATCCATACCGACACGCTCAACGAGGGCGGCTTCATCGAGGCCACCGTGGATGCCATCGCCGGCCGCACGATCCACACCTATCACACCGAAGGCGCGGGAGGCGGCCACGCACCCGACATCATCAAGATCGCAGGCCACGCCAACGTGCTGCCCTCCTCGACCAACCCGACACGGCCCTACACCGTGAACACGGTGGACGAGCACCTGGACATGCTGATGGTGTGCCACCACCTGGATGCCGGCATCGCCGAGGACGTGGCCTTCGCCGAGTCGCGCATCCGCCGCGAGACCATCGCGGCCGAAGACATCCTGCACGACCTGGGCGCGATTTCGATGATGTCGTCGGACTCTCAGGCCATGGGACGCATCGGCGAGACCATTCTGCGCACCTGGCAGACGGCCCACAAGATGAAGGCCCAGCGCGGCGCCCTGCCCGGCGACGGGCTGGCCGACAATATCCGGGCGCGGCGCTATGTCGCCAAGTACACCATCAACCCGGCCATCACGCACGGCATCGCGCACGAGGTAGGCTCGGTGGAACCGGGCAAATGGGCCGACCTGGTGCTGTGGGACCCGGCCTTCTTCGGCGTCAAGCCCGAACTGGTGCTCAAGGGCGGGCAGATCACCATGGCGCTCATGGGCGATCCGAACGCATCCATACCCACGCCGCAGCCGGTGCATTACCGCGAGATGTTCGGCGCGCGCGCCGGCGGCCTGACGCGCAATTCCATCACTTTTGTCTCGCAGGCCGCATTCGACGCCGGCGTGGCCGGCAAGTACCGCCTCGCCCGACGCGTGGTGCCCGTCAAGGGCATACGCGGCAAGGGCAAGAAAGACATGATCCACAACGACTGGATGCCCAGGATCGAAGTCGATCCCGAAACCTATCAAGTGGTGGCCGACGGGCAGCTCCTGACGTGCGAACCGGCGACGGTGCTGCCTATGGCGCAGCGGTATTTCTTGTTCTAGATTTGGCGTTGTCTTTGTTTTTATGAGCGCCTGAATATGCTTCGCATCGAAAAAATCATGGCGGGCACGGTCGCCACGGCACTGCGCAAGCGCGCCGCCCTGCTTACGCTGCCTTATGAAGACCGTTGCCGCAGCCGCCTGGCGGCGACCCTGGACGACGGGCGCGAGGCCGCCCTGTTCCTGCCGCGCGGCACCATCCTGCGGCACGGGGCCATGCTGGTGGCCACCGACGGCACGCTGGTGCAGGTGGCTGCAGCCCCGCAGCCCGTGATGCGCGTGGCCAGTTCCGATCCGCTGTTGCTGCTGCGCGCCGCCTATCACCTGGGCAATCGTCATACACCCGTGCAGATCGAGGCGGACACCTTGCGGCTCGAGTACGACCCGGTGCTGCGGGACATGCTGCTGCGCCTGGGCGTGCAGGTCACCGAAGCGCAAGAGGCTTTCGACCCCGAGGCCGGCGCCTACGGCGGCGGCCACAGGCACGGACACGACGCGACGTTCGAGCAGGACCAGGCCCTGGCGCAGGAGGCGTATGCGCATCGGCACGGGCACGATCATGCGCATGATCATGCGCACGGGCCGGATTGCGATCATGATCCTGCGCACGGCCACTCGCATGGCCACTCGCACGATCACGATCACGATGATCACCCACACGATCACGATCACGCCGGCGGCCATGACCACGCGCACGGCCAAGGACACAAGCACTGATGATCTCCTCCGGCGACGATTCCACCGGCGCACCGGCCCTGCACGAGCTGGCTGCCCTGCTGCAGCTGGCCTCGCCGGCCCTGCCCATCGGCGCCTTCAGCTATTCGCAGGCGCTGGAAGCCGCCATCGAAGCCGGCCTGGTCGTCGATGCCGACAGCGCCCGACGCTGGATCGCCGCAGGGCTGGACCTGCTGGCCGGCGGCGAAGCGGTTTTGCTGCTCAGGCTATGCCGCGCCTGGCGCCAGGACGACATGGCCGCGGCGCGCCGGCACAACGACACGCTGCTGGCCTGGCGCGAGTCCTCCGAGCTGCGCCTGGAAACCGAGCAGATGGGCGGTTCGCTCGCACGCCTGGCGCAAGACCTGGAATGGGGCAGTCCCGATCTGCGCGCCCGGCTCGCCGGCCTGAAGCCGATCGCGCTGCCGACCGCCTATGCCTACGCCGCCACGGTTCTAGGCATCGACGACGCGCACGCGTTGACCGCATGGCTCTATGCCTGGCTGGAAAACCAGGTCGCGGCCGCGCTCAAGGCGATTCCGCTGGGCCAGGTTGCCGGCCAGCGCATCCTGTACGGCCTGCGCGAAGCCGTCGCCCGGGCGGCGCAGCGCACGCTCGATTGCGCCGACGACGACATCAGCACCTTCGCCCCCATGCTGGGCATCCTGTCATCCCGGCACGAGACGCAGTATTCGCGCCTCTTCCGTTCCTGAACAACGTATCCATGGATCATCATCCGATCATGCAAGCACGCACCAAGAAAAATCCCCCCCTGCGCGTGGGCATCGGCGGCCCGGTCGGTTCGGGCAAGACCACCCTGCTCGAAATGCTGTGCAAGGCCATGCGCGAAAAGTACGACCTGGTGGTCATCACCAACGACATCTACACCAAGGAAGACCAGCGCCTGCTGACTGTCGCGGGGGCCCTGCCTCCCGAGCGCATCATGGGCGTGGAAACCGGCGGCTGCCCGCATACCGCCATCCGCGAAGACGCCTCCATCAATCTGCACGCGGTCGAGGTCATGCTGGAGAAGTTTCCCGATGCCGATATCGTCTTCATCGAATCGGGCGGCGACAACCTGGCCGCCACCTTCAGCCCCGAACTGTCGGATCTCACGCTTTACGTGATCGATGTCGCCGGCGGCGAGAAGATTCCGCGCAAGGGTGGGCCGGGCATCACCAAAAGCGACCTGCTGATTGTCAACAAGACCGATCTGGCGCCGCTGGTGGGCGCCTCGCTGACAATCATGGAAGAAGACACCCGGCGCATGCGCGGCGCCAGGCCTTATGTGATGAGCGATATGAAATCCAGGGCAGGACTCGATCGCATCGTCCAGTTCATCGAAGCCCGGGGTCTGCTCACGATATGACGAGCCGGCCGGGCAAGCGCCGTCGGCTCAGGCTGCCGCCCGCCTGAAGCGCGGCAGCGGCTCAGACACGTCGCCCTGATAGAACCCCTTGAAGCGCTCGAACTGACGCTCGGCGTCCGACACATCCACGCCTTCGCTCAGCACGGCCACGTCGAAGCCGCAGCGCGCCATGTGCACGAGCTGGTCGATCAACACGTCGCCGGTGGCGCGGATCTCGCCCTTGAAGCCCAGGCGCTGGCGTAGCAGGCGTGCCTGGCTGTAGGCGCGGCCGTCCGTAAACTTGGGAAAGCTCAGGTCGATGCGCGCCACGCCCGAGAGATCGATCGCCAGAGGGTCGGCGTCGTTGGGCAGTTCAATGGCCCGGGAGTCGTTGGCCGGTATCTGATGTTCGGCGGCTGCGATGATTTTCATGATGCGTCTCGAGTGAAAATCGCCTCAGGCGTGTGCCTCGGCAACATGGCGCGCGGCATTGGCGGCGGCCTTGAAGGGTTCGATGCCGATGCGGCGCACCGTGGCGATAAAGGTTTCGTGCAAGCCATCCTCCAGCGGCTGGCGCTGTTCGCGGTAGGTGTCGAGCAGCGCTTCGATCACGCCGGGCACCTCGGATGCGGAGAACGACGGGCCGATGATCTTGCCGGGCTGCGCCGGGCCAGAGAGCGTCGAGCCGTCGGCGCCGCCCAGCGTGACCTGATACCACTCCTTGCCGTCCTTATCCACGCCGAGGATGCCGATATGACCGCTGTGGTGATGTCCGCAGCTGTTGATGCAGCCGCTGATGTGCAGGTCGATCTGGCCCAGGTCCCAAAGTTCGTCCAGGTCCTGGTAGCGCTCGGTGATCGCTTCGGCGATCGGCAGGCTGCGCGCATTGGCGAGCGCGCAGAAATCGCCGCCGGGGCAGGCGATCATGTCGGTCAGCAACCCGATATTGGCCTTGGCCAGGCCCAGCGCTTTGGCAGCCTGGTAGACCTGCACGAGCTGGTCGTGGCGCACCCACGGCAAGAGCAGGTTCTGCTCGTGCGTGACGCGTATTTCGCCGGCGGAGAACTGGTCGGCCAATTGCGCGGCCGCGTCCATCTGGTCGGCGGTGGCGTCGCCCGGCGCATAGCCGGGGCGCTTGAACGACAGCAACACCGCGCGCAACTGAGGATGTCGGTGCGCACGCACATTGCTGTGCAGCCAACGGCCGAAGTTCTTGTCCGCCTGCGCCTGCGTGCGCAGCATGGCTTCGGTCGCGGCCCGGGCGGCGGCATCTTCGGCAGGCAGGTCGAGTTCGGGTTCGACGAAGCCGGCAGCCACGCGGTCGTATTCGTCCTGGGTAATCGTATGGGGCCCGCCTTCCACGTCGACGATCTGGCGGTACTCTTCTTCCACCTGATCGATATAAGCTTGACCTTCGGACTTGACCAGGATCTTGATACGCGCCTTCCAGGCGTTATCGCGCCGGCCGTAGCGGTTGTAGACGCGGATCACGGCCTCCAGGTAGTTCATGAGCTGGTTCCAGGGCAGGAATTCGCGCAGCACGGTGCCGATGACGGGCGTGCGCCCCATGCCGCCGCCCACCCGCACCCTGAAACCCAGTTCGGCCGTCTCGTTCCTGACCAGTTGCAGGCCTACGTCGTACCAGCCCAGCGCGGCGCGGTCTTCTTCGGCGCCGTTGATCGACACCTTGAACTTGCGCGGCAGGAAACTGAACTCGGGATGCAGCGAGCTCCACTGGCGCAGGATCTCGGTGAACGGCCGCGGGTCGGCGATTTCGTCCACCGCGATGCCCGCGAGCGCATCGCTATTGATGTTGCGAATGCAGTTGCCGCTGGTCTGGATGCCGTGCAGGCCCACCGTGGCCAGCAGCTCCATGACGTCCGCCGCCTTGGACAGCGGGATCCAGTTGAACTGCACGTTGGTGCGTGTGGTGAAGTGGCCGTAGCCATACTTGAGCCTGGATCCGATGCGCCGGCCGTCGGCCAACGGAATGTCGCCCAGCAGATCCTGCGTGGTCTGGGCACGCGCCAGCAGCTCGGGATCGGGTCGGTCGTACTCGCGCGCCACGCGCGCGAGTACGCGCAGCCGCGCGCTCGACAGTTCGCCATACGGCACCGCCACGCGCAGCATGGGAGCGTAACGCTGCACATACCAGCCGTTTTGCAGGCGCAGCGGACGAAATTGTTCTTCGGACAGTTTGCCTGCCTGCCAACGCTCGATCTGATCGCGGAACTGTTCGGCGCGCAGGCGAATGAATTGTTTGTCGAATTCGGTGTGCTGATACATCGTGTCTGTCTCGGATCAAGGCCCGCCTGGCGCCAGGCGGGCCTGTAACAGACCACACTCTAGATGGACCTCATATAAAACCAAACGATAGTTTGGTGTTTTTCTTATGCGCTGTTCTGTATATGGCTTGGCTGCCGGCCCGAGCGGCTGCCCGCGCCGAGACCCAAACACAGGAGAATCAGCAGCGTAAGAACCAGGCCCACGATTCCATCGCCATAACCCAGGCCGCTGATCTGCACGGGTTTGCCGACCCAATCCGCAAAGGACGCGCCCAGCGGCCGCGTCATGATGTAAGAGAACCAGAAGGCAACGACGTCGTTGAGGCCGAAAAAGCGCCAGCCGACAGCCGGCGCCAGGAAAAGCGCGAGAAACAGCAGGCCCGATAGGAAAAAGCCCAGTTTCAGCGTCGCCGCCGTCATGTCCCCGGCTGCGGTGCCGAGGGCGAAGGTCGCACAAATCGTAAGCCAGTAAAAGAGTTCGCGGCGGCGCGTGGTGATGTGATGAATCGAAAGACTGCCTTCGCTGCGATACCACAGCAGGAAAACCGCGCCCAGGACGATAGAGAATCCCAAAGTGGAATAGACGAACGGCACGCCGATGATGGCGTGCATGACATCGGCCGCCATCGTTCCCACAATGGCCACCATGACAACGAGAAACCAGTAGATCCAGGCTACATAGCGTGTCTGACGATATTGCAGCACGAAGGCAACGACAAGGCCGAACGCGCCGAGCAGCACGCCGGCAACCGGATTCCAGTGGACCAGAAAATCGGAGGTCGCCTCGCCCATCGCGGTCGTCAGGATCTTGATGATCCAGAACATGAACGTGACTTCGGGCACCTTGGACATCAAGGAATCTGTCATGAATCCGGATTTTTGCCAGAGACCTCGGTGGGAATGTTCGGATTGTTTCATCGAATCGCTGCGCTGTTTCGCTAGAGTTAGGGTGACGAGCGGCGATTGTGCGCGAACGATGATTAAGCGCCGATTAAATCGGCGCTTCGCCCGCCCTTGAAGACTTCATGCTGTTTCCCGGCACGGCCGGACGGCCGTTCATGCGCCTCCGACCATAGACCCGCGCCCGCCCAGCCGCGGGCCATGGGCCGTGCACGCGCGATCAAAGCCCCAGCAAGGCCTTCAAACCGTCCTCGTCGAGCACGGCCACGCCCAGCTCCTGCGCCTTGGCGAGCTTGCTGCCCGCATCTTCTCCGGCCACGACATAGGCCGTCTTCTTCGACACGGATCCGCTCACCTTGCCGCCCGCGGCCAGGATATGGCGCGTGGCGTCGTCGCGCGACCAGGTGGGCAGCGTGCCGGTGAGAACGAAAGTCTTGCCGGCCAGCGACGTGCTCTGGGGCTCGGTTTCGGCGATAGGCTCCACGCCCTGCTCGCGCAGCTTCGCGACGATTTCGCGATTGTGCGGCTCGATGAAAAAGCGGCGTATCGAGCCCGCGACCACCGGCCCCACATCGGGCACGGCCAGCAGGGCCTGCTCGTCGGCATCGAGGACAGCGTCGAGGGAGCCGAAATGGCGCGCGGTATCTCGCGCGGTGGTTTCGCCCACATGGCGTATGCCCAGGGCGAACAGCAGACGACCCAGCGTGGGCCTGCGGGCCTGGTCTATGGCCTGTACCAGGTTCTCGGCGGACTTCTGCCCCATGCGATCCAGCGCGGCCAGTTCTTCGACTTTGAGGCCGTAGATATCGGCCAACGATTTGACGCGCCCGCTATCGACCAGTTGGTCCACCAGCTTCTCGCCCAGGCCTTCGATGTCCAGCGCCTTGCGACTTGCCGCGTGCTGCAAGGTCTGCTTGCGCTGCGCCGCGCAGAACAGGCCGCCGGTGCAGCGCGCAATGGCCTCGTCTTCCAGCTTTTCGACGGCCGATCCGCACACAGGGCAGACTGTGGGCATGACGAACAGCGGCAGATCGCCCGCGCGTTTTTCCAGCACGGGCCCCACCACTTCGGGGATCACATCGCCGGCGCGTCGCACGATCACGGTATCGCCCACGCGCACGTCCTTGCGACGGATCTCGTCTTCGTTGTGCAGCGTGGCGTTGGTGACGGTGACCCCGCCCACGAAGACCGGCGCCAGGCGCGCGACAGGGGTAATCGCGCCGGTGCGGCCCACCTGCACTTCGATGTCCAGCAATTGCGTGGTGGCCTCTTCGGCCGGAAATTTATGGGCCACGGCAAAGCGCGGCGCGCGCGCGACGAAACCCAGCACTTTCTGCGCGGCCAAAGCGTCGACCTTGTAGACCACGCCGTCGATGTCGTAGGGCAGGTCGGGACGAATGCGGCCGACGCGCTCGTAAAACGCCAGCAGTTCCGCCGCGCCCTGGGCCTGATGATTGTGCTTGACGTTGACCGGCAGGCCGAAGCCGGCCAGCCACTGCAACATACCCCCGTGCGTGTCGCGCGGCAGAACGGCGTCGTCGGTCGAGGCCGCGAGCATGTCGGATTGCGCGCGGTCCGAACTCGGCACGCCGCGGATTTCACCCCAGCCGTACGTGAAAAAGCGCAAAGGCCGCCGCGCGGTGATGCGCGGATCGAGCTGGCGCAGGCTGCCCGCGGCGGCATTGCGCGGATTGACGAAGACCTTTTCGCCGCGCGCCGCCTGGGCCTGGTTCAGACGCTCGAAATCGGCGCGGTTCATCAGCACCTCGCCGCGCACTTCCAGCACGCGCGGCGGCGTGCCCTGCAAACGCAGGGGTATGGCGCGAATGGTGCGGATATTGGCGGTGACATCCTCGCCTTCCTGGCCATCGCCGCGCGTAGCGGCTTGTACCAGTTCGCCGTTCTCGTAGCGCAGGCTGATCGCCAGACCGTCGAGCTTGAGTTCGCAGAAGTAATTCACGCGCGCATCCGCGCCCAGCAGACCCGCGCCCCGCAGCGTATCGGCCACGCGCTTGTCGAAGGCTCCGACCTCGTCGGGCTCGAACGCATTGCCCAGCGACAGCATGGGCACCGCGTGGCGCACGCTGCCGAACTCGGTCAGCGGCGCGGCGCCCACACGCTGCGTGGGCGAGTCGGGCGTCAGCAGTTCGGGATGCGCAGCTTCCAGCGTCTGAAGTTCGCGCATCAGCGCGTCGTAGTCGGCATCCGAGACCGACGGCTCGTCGTAAACGTAATAGCGAATGTTATGTTCGTTGATCTCGCGCCTGAGGTCGGCGACTCGTTGCGCTGGGCCATCCGTAGATTGCCAACCCGATGGTGCGCCTTCGGTCTGCTGCCCTGCGAGAGGGCCGGGTCCGCCTTGGGACGGCCCGGCGACAGGCACATTCACGCGAACACCCTCAGCGCGCGTTCACCGCCGGCCGTGAGCCCTGCCTGGTCGAGCTGCTGGAACAGCACCTGCAGACGCTCGTCGATGCCGGCTTCGGCTCCCGCGGCCAGAGGCTTGCCGTGATCGTCGACCAGTTCGGCCCCCAGACGGGACGCCAGCTCGCGGCCCACGTCGACCATGCGGCCGAAGGCGCGCGGATCTGCAGGGCTGCAGGGCACATCCAGCAGCAGATAGAGGCGATCGGTCGCACCCGTGCCGGTTTCCATCGCTGCGCCGTCGGCGCGCAGCAGCGTAAAGCACACCTGGTTCTGGTTGGACGGCCAGACCAGTCTCGTGCCATCGGCCACAAAGCCCAGTCCCTGCGCAACGCCGATGATCTGCACCATGGGCTGCGGCGTCGCCATCGATAAGGTCAGGCCCACCTGGGTATCCAGCGCAGCGCAGGCATCGTCCAGCTTGGCGGCCTGCTCCAGCACGACCTGCTGATCGGGCCCCTCCAGGGTGCCTTCGAAGCGCTCGGACAGATCTTCGGCGCGCGACCAGGCCTGCGACCACTCGATGGCCGTCAGCGGCCCGCTGCGGTTCGCCAGCAGAACGGCCAGCTGCACCGAAACATAGGACTCTTCGGGATACAGGCGGGCGCGGTGATGCTGCGTGTCGGTTTCGGCGAAGACGCGCACCGTCTTGCGGCCGGCCTTGTTGAAGCCGATGAGCGCAGCCTGCAGGTCGACGCCGCGCACCGGACCGCCGAAACGCACGTCGATGACGACCTCGCAGGCCGGATCCGGTTCCTGCAGGTCGTCGGATTCGGCGCTAGAAGCGGTCATCGTCTCGTTGCTGCCCGAACCCATGCCCGGTTCGCGGCGCATCGCCATCACCGACGGTGCGTGGGCCGCGGCGCCTTGCGCCCGCGGTGCGTCGTCGCCCAACAGCGGGTCCTTGTCGCTGCCGGGAAAATGCACCTGCATCTTGCGCCGCACCCGATGGTCCTGCCACCAGTTGAAACCCAACACCAGCAGGATGAAGAGCACGCCCAGCGCGATCAGACCAATCTGCAATTCACTCATGTCGCTATGCCTCGTGCTAAACGCGATCAGGCCGCGGCGGCCATCTGAACCGCCGAATCGATATCCACCGCCACGATACGAGAGACTCCCTGCTCTTGCATCGTAACTCCGACGAGCTGCTTGGCCATCTGCATCGCGATCTTGTTGTGCGAAATGAAGAGAAACTGGGTCTGCTCGCTCATGGCGCTGACCAGATTGGCGTAGCGCTCGGTATTGGCGTCGTCCAGCGGCGCGTCCACTTCGTCGAGCAGGCAGAAGGGCGCAGGGTTGAGCTTGAACAAGGCAAACACCAGCGCGGTGGCAGTGAGCGCTTTTTCGCCGCCCGAAAGCAGATGGATGGTGCTGTTGCGCTTGCCCGGCGGCTGCGCCATTACCTGCACGCCGGCGTCTAGAATTTCGTCGCCGGTCATGGAGAGTTTGGCTTCGCCGCCGCCGAACAGACGCGGGAACAGCTCGCCGAAATGGCCGTTGACGGTGTCGAAGGTCTGCTGCAGCAATTCGCGCGTTTCGCGGTCGATCTTGCGGATGGCGTCTTCCAGCGTGTCGATGGCCGTGGTCAAGTCGGTCTGCTGCGCATCCAGGAAACCCTTGCGCTCGCGCGAGCTGGTCAGTTCGTCCAGCGCGGCCAGATTCACCGGGCCCAGCGCCTCGATCTGACGCGAGATGCGCCCCACTTCGGACTGCAGCCAACTGGCGCGGCGCCATTCGTCAGGCATGGCGGCCAGTTCCTGAGCCAGCCCCTCGCGGTCGACTTCGCGGTTGTTGAGCTGCTCGGTGAACTGTTCTTCGGCCAGGCGGGCAGCCTGCTCTTCGAGCTGCAGCTCGGTGATGCGGGCGCGCAGCGGTTCGAGCGCGCGCTCCTGCTGCATGCGCTCTTCGTCGGCGCCGCGCATCAGCGCGGAAAGATTGTCGAGTTCCTGGCGCGCCAGCGCCAGCGCTTCTTCGCGCTCGGCGCGGATTTCCAGGGCTTCCTGCAGACCGGCCTGCGAAGCCGAGGCGTCGAGCTCGGCCAGGTCGCGCTGCAAGTGTTCAAGTTCGGCCAGGCCGCGCTGGCTCTGGTCGGCAGCCAACTGCATATTGCGCCTGAGATCTTCGATGCGCGCCTGGATGCCGCGCGCAGCGAATTCGGTTTCCTGCGCGGCGCGTTCGAGCTCGCGCAGGCGCGCGCGGGCGGCCTCGGCCTGCGCAGCCAGGTCTTCGCCCGAGATCTCGGCATCGGCAAAGCGCGATTGGTGCTCGGCCAGCTCGGCGTCCAGCGCCTCGAAGCGCGCCTCGGCGTCTTCGCGCGTGGCGCGCAGGTCTTCTTCCTGCGCGGCGATCTCGGCCAGATCTTCGTTCAAGCGCGAGGCGCGCTCGCCCGATTGTTCTGCCTGCTGCTGCAGGCGCGAGTGCTCGAGCTGTATGTCGTGCACACGACGCGTGATCTCGGCCACCCGCGTGCGGGCTGGGCCCACGGCTTGCGATGCTTGTTGCCAGGCACTCTCGGCCTGCGCGGCCGCAGCGCGGGCCTGGTCGGCAATAAGCTGTTGCGCCTTGATCTCACGCTGCAGGTTTTCGATTTCCTGCTGACGCGCCAGCAAGCCCGCCTGCTCGGAGTCGGGTGCGTAAAAACGCACGCTATGGGCATCGACCAGATGCCCGGCCTTGACCACCAGGGCCGCGCCCGCGGGCAGCGTGGCACGCGCGGCCAGCGCCTGGGGCAGGTCATTGGCGAGGTAGACGTTGCGCAGCCAGTCGTTGAGCAGCGCGCGCAAATCGGGATCGTTGATGCGCAACAGGCTGGCCAGGGGCGTGAGGCCCGCCGGCACCGCGGGCGCCGGGGCCGCAGGCGGCACCTGATAAAAAGCCAGACGCGCAGGCGGCGCATCGTCGGCAAAGGCGCGCGCCCAGTCCAGGCTGCGCACTTCCAGCGCAGCCATGCGCTCGCGCAGCACGGCCTCGATGGCGGTTTCCCAACCCGATTCGACGTGCAGCTTCTGCCACAAGCGCGACAGGCTGGCCAGCTCGTGCTTGGCCAACCAGGGTTCGAGCGCGCCCTGCTTCTGCACGTCTTCCTGCAGCTTGAGCAGCGCCGCCAGGCGGGCCTCAAGGCGAGCCAGGCCTTCCGCGTCGCGCCGCACCGCCTCTTGCGCGCGACTGCGTTCGGCGTCGGCCTGGGGCAGGCGCGCCTCGAGCGCAGCCAGTTCATTTTGCGCCTGCGCCAGCTGGTCTTCACCGGCGACGCGGTCGCCGGCCAGTTGTTCCAGGCGCGCCGCGTCGGGCGCGTCGATCTCGCGCAATTCCTGCTGCAGGCGCTCGCGGCGCTGCTCCAGGGCCTGAAGCTGACGGTCGGCATCGCGCTGGGTCTGTGCTGCCAGGGCCAGGTTCTGCTCGACCTTGGACAGCGCCACGCGCATCTCGTCGCGGCTCGACGCAGCCTCGCGCACGCGCGCCTCGACCGATGGCAGGTCGGCTTGCGCCGCCTCGGCCTGCACGCGAGCCTCTTCGGTCTTGGCGTGGCCTTCGGCCAGGTCTTCCTCGGACGCAGCGATCTGCTCGATGCAGTGCTCGCGTTGCGCCGTCCATTCGGCGATCTGGGCGTTGAGCTGGTCGCGGCGAGCCTGCAGGCGGTTGCGCGAATCGACCACATGGCGGATTTCGGCTTCAAGCGTGCCGACCTGTGCATTGGCTTCGTACAACTTGCCCTGCGCGGCATGCAATGCGTCGCTGGCCGCGTAATGCGCCTGGCGGCGCGATTCCAGCGCGGCTTCGCCGGCACGCAACGCGGCAATGGCCGATTCCAGGTTGTTCTGCGCCTGGATCATTTCCTGACTCTTTTTTTCGCGTTCGCCGCGCGCGCCGCTTTCTTTCAGGAACCACAGGGCGAACTGCTTTTTCTCGCCGTCGGCCTGCAGGTCGCGGTACTGCTGCGCCACCTCAGCCTGGGACTCGAGCTTTTCCAGCTGGCTGCCCAGCTCGCGCAGGATGTCTTCGACGCGGGTCAGATTCTCGCGCGTATCGGACAGACGGTTCTCGGTTTCGCGGCGGCGCTCTTTGTATCGCGACACGCCGGCGGCCTCTTCGAGGAAGACCCGCAATTCTTCGGGTTTGGCCTCGATCAGGCGGTTGATCATGCCCTGGCCGATGATGGCGTAGCCGCGCGCGCCCAGACCGGTGCCCAGGAAGATGTCGTGAATGTCGCGCCGGCGCACCTGCTGGTTGTTGACGAAATAGCTGCTGGTGCCGTCGCGCGTGAGCACACGGCGCACGGCGATCTCGGCATAGCTGCTCCACTGTCCCGCCGCGCGGCCTTCGCTATTGTCGAACACCATTTCGACCGAGGCACGCGCCGCCGGCTTGCGGTTTCCCGAGCCGTTGAAGATCACGTCCTGCATGGACTCGCCGCGAAGTTCGGAGGCCTTGGCCTCGCCCAGCACCCAACGCACCGCATCGATGATGTTGGACTTGCCGCAACCATTGGGCCCGACCACGCCGACCAACTGGCTGGGCACGGGAATGACGGTGGGATCGACGAAAGACTTGAAACCGGCGAGTTTGAGCTGGGTGAGTCGCACTTTTGAAAAACGGCAATGGGTGTGATCGACCGGATAACCGAGCGGGACGGCTGCGCCGCGCGGATACGAAACCGGCCCTCTGGGTGCGCGACCTGGGGCCGGTAGGCTGTTTGCCTATGATACCCCAGGCTAGGGGCTATACTCGCTCACACTTTTTTGCATTACTTGCACGACCCGGCCGGGCCAAGAACCCCGGAGCGGTCGCAGGCGGGGACAAACGATTTGAAACGTGGGTTTTATCTGGTCATGGCCGCCCAGGCCTTTTCATCCCTGGCGGACAACGCGCTATTCATCGCTGCCATTGCCCTGATCATCGAGCTGAAGGGGCCGGGCTGGATGGCGCCGTTCATGAAATGGTCCTTCGCCTTGGCCTATGTGCTTCTGGCTGCCTTCGTGGGCGCCTTCGCCGACTCCTTCCCTAAGGGCCGGGTCATGTTCCTGACCAACGCGCTCAAGGTCTGCGGCTGTCTGCTCATGTTCTGCTACGCCAGCCTGGGCCTGGCGCATGCGCACCAGCCCTACCTGGTCTGCCTGGCCTACGCGCTGGTGGGTGTGGGCGCGGCGGCCTACTCGCCCGCCAAGTACGGCATCGTCACCGAGATGCTCCCGCCCGAACTGCTGGTCAAGGGCAATAGCTGGATCGAAGGCCTGACCGTGCTGTCCATCATCATCGGCACCATGCTGGGCGGACTGCTGATTTCGCCGCACGTCTCCAATCTGCTTCTGCACCACTCCATTTTCCGTAAAGTGGTGCATACGCCCGCCGAAGGCGCCATCCTGGCGATCTCCGTGGTGTATCTGGCGGCAGCCCTGTGCAATCTGCTGATTCCCCAGACGCATGTGCGCTACCCGCGCCAGCAGAAGAACCCCGTCAAGCTGATACGCGCGTTCAACGGCTATGTGCGGGTGCTATGGAAGGACAAGCTGGGGCAGATCTCGCTGGCCGTCACCACCCTGTTCT
>NZ_JBQCER010000037.1:0-5385 GCF_051960075.1 Bordetella sp. | reverse complement strand
CATGCTCTGGGCGATATCTTCGTAGCTCATACCTTCTATTTCACGCAACACGATAGCCGTACGCAATTCCTCGGGCAAGGCATCGATCGCCGCATTTACCGTGTCGACGATCTGACGGCTTGCCATCATGGATTCCGGCGTACTGATATCGGTTAGGTTGTCGATTTGGCTAAAAGTTTCACCGTCTTCGGTTTCAATTATGCTGGGCGCGCTGGGCCGGCGGCCATTGGCGGCCTGCCAGTTGCGCGCCGTATTGATGGCGATACGGTACAGCCAGGTGTAGAAAGCGCTGTCGCCGCGGAATTGCGGCAGGGCCCGGTACGCCTTGATGAAGGCCTCCTGGGCGACGTCCTCGAGATCGGCGGGGTCGCGGATCATGCGGGACAGCAGCCGCAGGATCTTGCGCTGGTACTTGATGACCAGCAGATTGAACGCCTGCTTGTCGCCGCGTTGTACGCGTGCGACAAGCTCGGCGTCGGCGTCGCGCTCGCTCATTGATTGCCCCCCAGGCGCACGCGCCGTCCCCCCGAGGGGGATGTGAGCGCTTGGGAGCGGCCCGGCACGCTCACTCGATCAATTTAAATGCGACGCACGGCCATCGAGCCGTTGGTGCCGCCGAAACCGAAAGAGTTGGACAGAGCCACGTCGATCTTCATGGGCCGCGCCTGGTTGGCGCAGTAGTCCAGGTCGCATTCCGGATCCTGGTTGAAAATGTTGATGGTGGGCGGCGATATCTGGTTGTACACGGCCAGGGTCGTGAACACCGCCTCGATGCCGCCGGCCGCGCCCAACAGGTGACCTGTCATGGACTTGGTCGAATTGATCACCAGCTTTTTGGCGTGATCGCCAAAAGCCAGCTTGAGCGCCTCGGTCTCGTTCTTGTCGCCCAGGGGCGTGGACGTGCCGTGGGCGTTCACGTAGTCGATCTCGTCGACGTTGATGCCGCCGTTCTTGAGCGCATTGACGACGCCGCGGCGCGGACCGTCGCGGTCGGGCGCGGTGATGTGGTGCGCGTCGGAGCTCATGCCGTAGCCGGCGAACTCGCCATAGATGCGCGCGCCGCGCTTCTTGGCATGTTCATATTCTTCCAGCACCAGCACGCCTGCGCCCTCGCCCAGCACGAAGCCGTCGCGGTCGCGGTCCCAGGGCCGCGACGCCGTGGCGGGATCGTCGTTGCGCGTGGAGAGCGCGCGCATGGCGGCAAATCCGCCGATGCCCAGAGGCGACACAGTGGATTCGGCGCCGCCGGCGATCATTACATCGGCATCGCCGTATTCGATCAGTCGAGCGGCATCGCCGATGCTGTGCAGGCCGGTCGTGCAAGCCGACACGACGGCATAGCTCGGTCCCTTCAGGCCGTACTGGATGGACAGGTGACCCGAGATCAAGTTGATCAGCGACCCAGGCACGAAGAAAGGCGAAATGCGGCGCGGCCCCTTGGCCAGCATCTCGGCGTTGGTTTCCTCGATGCGCGGCAGTCCGCCGATGCCCGAACCCACGATCACGCCAATGCGTTCGGCATTGGCTTCGGTGACTTCCAGGCCGCTGTCTTGCCAAGCCTGCATGCCCGCAGCCAGACCGTAATGGATAAAGGTATCCATTTGGCGGGCGTCTTTGGCCGACATGTATTGGGTAACGTCGAAGCCTTTAACCTCGCCGGCGATGTGAGCCGTCAGCGCCGAAGGATCGAAGCGCGTAATGCGGGTGATGCCCGAACGTCCGTTGACGATATTGTCCCAGGCGGTGGAAATATCATTGCCCACAGGGGACACGATACCCAGCCCGGTGATGACGACGCGTCGCTTCACGGATGACTCCTAAACACAGATAAAACAAAGGCGGTTCTCGGAATTCGCCCAACGGATGGCCATACAACGGCCATCAGGCCTTTGCATGACACCAGGCCCGCCCGGCAAAACTCCTGAAACCGCCCCGCACCCGCCTCGTCCGGAGCGATTCCGGACGCGCGGCATGGATAGCTCGGCAGGCTTATTGCTTGCTGTGCGAGTTGATGTAGTCGATGGCCTGTTGCACGGTCGTGATCTTCTCGGCCTCTTCGTCGGGGATCTCGGTTTCGAACTCGTCTTCGAGTGCCATGACCAGTTCGACCATGTCGAGCGAATCGGCACCGAGGTCGTCAAGGAAGGAGGACTCGTTCTTGATCTCGGCTTCGTTGACGCCCAGTTGTTCAGCGACGATCTTCTTGACGCGCTGTTCGATGCTTTCCATGCAGATCTCCAGTAACGGGAAAAAATCCCGCGAATTATAGCCAAGCGTGGAATAAATCACACTGGCTCGGTTAAGGCCCGCTCGCCCGGCCTAATAGCCGTCCGGCACCGCGGGATCAAAACGAAATACCGCCAAACTGCTTATATCGGCGGCGTTTCGACGCTATTGCATATACATTCCGCCGTTAACGTGCAGCGTCGTGCCCGTAATGTATCCGGCTTGCGGGCTGGCCAGGAAGGCCACGGCATGGGCGATGTCTTCAGGTTGTCCCAGGTGCCCCAGCGGAATCTGCTGGATCAGCGCTGCAGTCTGGTCTTCGCCCAGGACACGGGTCATATCGGTATCGATGAAGCCCGGCGCCACGCAGTTGACCGTAACGGCGCGGCTGCCCAGCTCGCGCGCCAGCGCACGGGCCATGCCCGCCAGGCCGGCCTTGGCGGCGGCATAGTTGGCCTGACCGGCGTTGCCGCTGGATCCGACGACCGACGTCACGTTGATGATACGACCCCAGCGGGCTTTCATCATGGGGCGCATCACGCCACGCGAAAGGCGGAACACCGCCGACAGATTGGTATCGATCACCGCCGACCAGTCGTCGTCTTTCATGCGCATGGCCAAGCCGTCGCGGGTGATGCCGGCGTTGTTGACCAGAATATGCGGGCCGCCCGCTTTGGCCAACTCGTCGATGAGTGCATCGCAGGCCGCCGGATCGGTAACGTTCAGCACGACGCCGCGGCCGCCCAGCGGTGCCAGGGTTTCCTGGACCGTTTTGGCACCGGCTTCGGAGGTCGCCGTGCCGACCACGTTGGCGCCGCGACGGGCCAGCTCCAGCGCGATGGCGCGGCCGATGCCACGTGTGGCGCCGGTGACCAACGCGGTCTTGCCTTGCAGTTCGGGAGTGCTCATGAATGTCCTTAGCCTTGCAGGGCCGCCAGAGCGGCTTCCAGAGAAGCGGGATCGGCGATCGACATGCCGACGAGATCGCCGTCGATGCGTTTGACGAGACCGGCCAACACCTTGCCGGGACCGCATTCGACCACATGCGTGACGCCTTGCGCCTTCATGGCCTGGATGGTCTCGACCCAGCGCACCGGATGCCAGGCCTGGCGCACCAGTGCGTCGCGGATCGCGACGGGATCGTCGACCTGAGCCACGTCGACGTTGTTGATCACCGGGATGGACGGCGCAGACACGTCGATCTCGGCCAGCGCGCCGGCCAGTACGTCGGCGGCAGGCTTGAGCAGGCTGGAGTGGAACGGCGCCGACACCGGCAGCGGCAGCGCGCGCTTGGCGCCTGCGGCCTTGGCGGCTTCGCAGGCGCGCTCGACGGCCGCCTTGTGGCCGGCGATGACCACCTGGGCCGGCGCATTGAAATTGACGGCTTCGACCACGTCGCCGGGTTGGCCATTTGCAACGGCCTGGGCGCAAGCGGCACGCACGGCATCGTCGTCCAGACCCAGGATGGCGGCCATGCCGCCCGTGCCCACCGGCACAGCGGTCTGCATGGCGTCGGCGCGCACGCGCACCAGGCGCACGGCGTCTTCCAGAGCCAGGGAGCCCGCCGCCGTCAAGGCGGTGTACTCGCCCAGGCTATGGCCGGCCATGACGTCGGGCTTGCGGCCGCCCGCGGCAGCCCAGGCGGCGTAGCAGGCATAGGCGGCCGTCAGCATGACGGGCTGAGTATTGGTAGTGAGATTGAGCTGATCCGCGGGGCCCTGGGCGATCAAACTGCCCAGATCCTGACCCAGCGCGGCACCGGCGCGGACCAGCACGTCGGCCACCGCGGCATTGCCGGCCCAGGCGTCGAGCATGCCGACCGACTGCGAACCCTGGCCGGGAAAGACAAATGCGATTTTCATGAATGTGCCTCGTCGATTGGTGCGGGCCGGCTTACATGCGGGCCAGCACGGAACCCCAGGTGAAGCCGCCGCCCACGCCCTGCATCAGAACGGCCTGACCGGCCCGGATGCGGCCGTCGCGGCGCGCGGCGTCGAGCGCCAGCGGCACGCTGGCTGCCGAGGTATTGGCATGCTGGTCGACCGTGACCACGACGCGCTCGGCAGGCAGGCCGAGCTTGCGTCCCAGGAAGTTGATGATACGCACATTGGCCTGGTGCGGCACCAGCCAGTCGAGGTCCGAAATCCAAAGCCCCGCTTCGTCGCACACGGCTCGCGCCGAGCGTTCGAGCACGGTGACGGCCTGCTTGAACACGGCCTGGCCGTCCATGCGCAGGAACGGATCGCCCGTCACCTCGCCGTAGGCCACGTTGCCCGAGGCATTCAGGATCTTGGCCAGGCTGCCGTCGGCGTGCAGATGCGCAGCAATAATGCCGGGCTCTTCGGAAGCCTTGAGCACCACCGCGCCGGCGCCGTCACCGAACAGCACGCAGGTCTTGCGGTCGTTCCAGTCGAGAATGCGCGAAAAGACTTCGGCGCCGATGACCAGCGCGCAGCGCGCACGGCCGGCGCGAATGAAGCTGTCGGCGGTGGCCAGCGCATAGACAAATCCACTGCAGACGGCCTGCACGTCGAACGCTGCGCCGCCGGCGATACCCAGATTGGCCTGCACCAGGCAGGCGGTGCTGGGAAACACGAAATCGGGGGTGGAGGTCGCGAGGATGATGAGATCGACCTCGCCGGCCTGCACGCCCGCGTCTTGCAAGGCCAGGCGTGCGGCCTCGGTGGCCAGTTGGCTGGTTGTGACGCCGCGTTCGGCCAGATGGCGCTGGCGGATGCCGGTGCGCTCGACGATCCAGTCGTCGGAGGTTTCGATGCCGCGCGCGGCCAGATCGGCAGCCAATGCCTCGTTGGAGACCACGCGCTCGGGCAGAAAGCCGCCCGTGCCTGCGATCCTGGAGTAAGTCATGGGGGTGTTGTTCATGCCGGAGTTCCTGCCGCGCCGGACGCGGTGGTCTCGCCGCAAGCCTGATGGCGCTTGGTTATCTGCGCTACGGCCCGGGCCGTGCGCTCCAGGAGTTTGCTGACCACTGCCTCGCGGGCTCGCTGCAGCGCGAAACCGTAGGCGTAGACGTCGGCCGAACCGTGGCTTTTGATGACTACGCCGCGCAGGCCCAGCAGCGCCGCGCCGTTATAGCGTCGATTGTCTACACGCTTGCGCAGGCGGCCGATCACCGGAAGCGAGAACGCCCCGGCCAGC
>NZ_JBQCER010000036.1:0-19887 GCF_051960075.1 Bordetella sp. | reverse complement strand
GCGAAGCGATGACGATGGCCGACGAAATCGTCGTAATGGAGAAAGGCAGAATTCAGCAGTCCGGACGGCCGCTGGATATCTATCGCCACCCGGTCAACGAGTTCGTCGCCGATTTCATCGGCCTGGGCAACATCCTGCCCGTCACGCCGGCCGATGCCGGGCAAATCGTGCTGCCCGGCGGACAGCGTCTTGCCATATCGGCCGCCGATCGGAAGCCGCCGCGCGGCGACCTGCGCCTGCTGGTCCGTCCGGAAGACATCTGCCTGCGCACCAATCGAGCGACTACCGATGCTAATGTGCTGTCCGGCGTCGTCGCCTTCGTGCGCGACGTGGGCGTCTCCATCGAGGCCGCCATCGAATGCGACGGTTTCAATTTGACCGTGGCCACGACGCCGCGCGAGGCCCCGGACCTTCGCGTCGGCATGCCGGTATTTGCCGAACTGCCTGCGCACGCCTGCAAATTAATCCCTGCCCGCGCGCCCGACTGATACGCCTGACGTTTTCCACGATGCACAACCCGCAAAAGGAGATATTCCCCATGAACGCATCGATCTTCACCCGTCGTCACACTCCGGGCATCCTGGCTCGCACAATCCTGATGCTGGCGTGCGCAGTCGGCGTTGCCGTCGCCACGCCCGCCGCGCATGCCGACACCCTGGACGCCATCGCAAAATCCGGCGTCGTGCGCGTCGGCGTTTTCGAGGACTACCCTCCCTTCGGTTCGATCGGGCCCGATATGAAACCGCAGGGATATGACATCGACATGGCCAACCTGATCGGCAAGACGCTCAAGGCCAAGGTCGAGCTCGTGCAGGTCAACGGCGACAACCGCATGGCTTATCTGGCCGACCACAAGGTGGACATGCTGCTGTCGGTCGGCCAAACGCCGGAGCGCGCCAAGGTCATCGATTTCTCGCAAGCCTATGCCCCCTACTTTCTCGCTGTTTTCGGGCCCAAGAAAATTGCGGTGAAGACGGCGGCCGATCTCGCGAACAAGACCATTTCCGTCGCGCACGGCACGCTGGAGGACTTGACCATCACCAAGGCGGCGCCCGCAAGTGCGACCATCAAGCGCTTCGACGACCCCAATGGCGCCATCGCCGCATTTCTCTCCGGACAAGTGCAACTGCTCGTCACCGGCAACGATGTGGGCGCGACGATCATCGCGCGTCACCCCGCCATCGATCCGGAAGAAAAATTCTCGCTGTTCAGCTCTCCCGATCATGTCGGCCTGAATAAGGACGAGCCGCGCCTGATGGAAAAGGTGAATGAGGCCATCGCCCAGGCGAAAAAGAGCGGCGAGCTCAATGCCATCTCGAAGAAATGGCTGCGCGCGCCCTTGCCTGCGGATCTCTGATGCCCGGCCCGCGCCAGCGCCGATCGGCCAGCGAGGCATTGCGATGACTTATGCCTTCGATTTCACCGACATCGGCAGACATGCCGGCCTGCTGGCGCGCGGCATAGGCGTCACGCTCGGCCTTACCGCCGCATCCACCGCGCTGGGCGGGCTCGTCGGCACTGCGGGCGCGATCACCGCGATCGCGGGGCCGCGCTGGGCGCGCGCGACCGTCTCGGCCTATGTCGAGCTGATCCGCAATACGCCTTTTCTCGTCCAGCTTTTCTTCGTTTTCTTCGGCCTTCCCAGCCTGGGAATACATATCGACGAGGTACAGGCGGCCGTGCTTGCGATGGCCGTCAACGTCGGCGCCTATGCCATCGAGATCGTGCGCGCGGGCATCGAATCGGTGCCGCCGGGCCAGCAACAGGCGGCGCGCGCGATCGGCCTGAGCGGGCCGCAGGTGTTCATTCATGTGGTGCTGCCGCAGGCGCTGGCGAACGTCTACCCCGCCGTCGTCGGCCAGGTGCTGATCATGATGCTCGGGTCGGCCGTCGTATCGCAGATTTCGGTGCAGGATCTCACCTACGCGGCGAACTACATTCAATCGCGCGACTTTCGCTCATTCGAAACTTACATCGTTGTCACGGTGATCTATCTATTGCTGGCGATGGGGCTGCGCTGGCTGCTCAATCGACTGGGAGCCCGGCTGTTCGCCGGGCGCACCCCGCGCAGCGCAAGCCGCCCCCCCGCAACGACCGCGGCGGAGAACGCATGATGGTCGAATTCAGCAATTGGGATATCGCCTATAACCTGCTGCTCTCGGCGCGGTGGACCGTGCTGCTGTCGCTCATTGCCTTCGTCGGCGGTGGCGCGGCGGGCCTGGTGCTGCTGGCGATGCGGGTCTCGCCGTTTTCGTCGCTGCACCGATTCGTCAAGCTCTATGTCGAGCTTTTCCAGGGCACGCCGCTGCTGATGCAGCTGTTCCTGGGCTTTTTCGGCCTGCCGCTGCTGGGCATCGACGTCAATGCCTGGACGGCGGTGACGGTTACGCTCACCCTCTATACGAGCGCCTATCTGGTCGATATCTGGCGCGGCTGCGTCGAATCGATTCCACGCGGACAATGGGGCGCGGCGGCAAGTCTCGGAATGAGCTGGACGCAGCAACTGCGCTACGTGATCTGGCCGCAGGCCTGGAAGATCGCCGTGCCGCCGACCGTGGGTTTTCTCGTTCAGGTCGTCAAGAGCACCGCGCTGGCCTCCATCGTCGGCCTGACCGAACTGACCAAGACCGGCAACATGATCACCAATGCGGTCTTCAGGCCGTTTCCGATCTATGCAATGGTTGCGCTGATCTACTTCGCGATGTGCTTCCCGCTGACCTGGTACGCGCGCGCGCTCGAGCGCCGCCACCGCGCGGCGCGCGTCCGGTGAAACGGGGCCGACGCGGCATCCACACGCTATGGGCGTCGATATAATGATCGATCGCAATGGGTCTGTACGCATGGTCGACTCGGCCCGCATGCGACCCGGCAGATCCGCAAATCGCCCGTCATGAGACGCCTTCCGCCCCTGAACGCTCTGCAGGTCTTCGAAACGGTCGCCCGCTACGGAAGCTTCACGCGCGCGGCGGATCACCTTTGCCTCACGCAGGGCGCCGTCAGCCGTCAGATCCTCGCGCTGGAAGAGTATTACCGCTTCCCCCTTTTCAGAAGGTCGCCCAAAGGGCTGCTGCTCACCGCCGAGGGCGAGCACCTGCTGCCCATCGTGCGCGAGAGCTTCACCCGCATCGAAGAAACCTCCGACCACCTCACCCGGCAGCGCACCGAACTCGCGCTGAAAGTGCCGACCTGCGTCATGCGCTGGATGATCCCGCACATCATGCGGTTTCAAACGGAGCATTGCGATTTTCAGGTGCAGATCACCACGACCTGGCACCACGAAGTCGACTTCCAGGCCGAGCCCTTCGATGCGGCCATCATCTATGGTTCGTCGCCCGGCCCCGGCGTTCATGCGGTGCCGCTCTTCGACGAACACCTCACTCCAGTCTGCACGCCGGAACTCCTGCAGAAGCATCCGCTGGCCAGTCCCGACGACCTGGCGCAGCACACCCTGCTGCACCCGACGCGCGATCACGCGGACTGGAAATTGTGGCTGGGCCGCGCCGGCGCCACCGGCGTCGATGCGAATGCCGGCCCCACCTTCCAGTCGCTCGATCTGGCGACCAGCGCCGCGACGCAGGGCTTCGGCGTCGCCATCGGCGACCGCACCCTGGTCGCCGAAGACGTGGCGGCCAACCGGCTCGTGATGCCGTTCGATCTGGTCGTGGATACGGGTTCGCGCTATTACTTCGTCTATCCCGACTGCGTGGCCCAACAACTGAAGGTCACGCTATTTAGCAAGTGGATAGCGGCATGCCAGCGAGATCAGCCGGCAGTGTCCTAGCGGATCGATGCCCCATGAAAACAAAGCCGGGCGCCCCGTTGAGGGCGCCCGGCCTATGGATGATTGGCGCGGCCGACAGGAATCGAACCTGTATCGAGGGCTTCGGAAACCCTAATTCTATCCATTGAACTACGGCCGCAGCGGGCGCCATTGTACCGAAGATTCGTAACTACGCCGCCGCGGGCGCCAGGAGCGACATGTCCAGCTGCACGCGCCGTTGCAGCCACGGGCTGGGGCGATAGCGCATATCGCCGGTGACGCGTTGCATATTCACCAGAATCTCATGGATACGGTGCGAGCCCAGAGCATCGCCCAGCGCCAGAGGGCCCATGGGGTAGCCCAGGCCCAGCGTGACGGCGCGGTCGATGTCCTCGGGCGTGGCGATGCGCTGCTGCGCGATGTCGCAGGCAATGTTGACGATGTGCGCAATGATGCGCTGGGCGATGAACCCGGCCGAGTCGGCGATCACGCTCACGGGCGCGCCGTCGGCGGCCAGCAGCGCATGGGCCGCGTCGCGCCAGGCCGGCTGCGTGGCCGGCGACAGCATCAGCGTGCGCCGGCGGCCGGGCACCGGCTCATGCAGGGTGTCCAGGCCCACCGTGCGCGCGGCGTCCAGGCCCTGCTGCGTAACGCTGGTGGAGATGTCCTGGCCATAGGGCGTGACGATGAACAGCGCGTCCGCCTCGGGCTTTTCGCAGACCGTGACGCCCAAGGTCGATATCAGCGCCATGGCGCGCGCATAGCCTTGCGAGCTGTGGCGGCTCACCCAGACCTTCAAGCCGGCCGGCAACGCGGGCGCGGCCGGTTCGGCCGGCACCTGCTTCTGGCCGTCGATGTAGTCGTAGAAGCCGGCGCCCGTCTTGCGGCCCAACATCCCGCCTACATGACGCACCGCGGTGATAGGCGAAGGCCGATAACGCGGCTCGTCGTAGAACTGCTGGTAGATCGATTCCATCACGGGATGCGAGACGTCCAGACCCGTCAGGTCCAGCAGCTCGAAGGGCCCCATGCGAAAGCCGGCCTGCTCGCGCATGATGGCGTCGATCTGGTCGAAGCCGGCCACGGCTTCCTGCGCTGCGCGCAGCCCTTCGATTAGCATGCCGCGGCCCGCGTGGTTGACGATGAAGCCGGGCATATCCTTGGCGCGCACGGGCGTGTGACCCATGCGGCGCGCCAGCGCCATCAGCGCATCGCCCACGGCCGGATCGCTGCGCAGGCCGTCGATCACCTCGACCACCTTCATCAGCGGCACGGGGTTGAAGAAGTGGTAGCCCACGACGCGCGAGGGCTGCTTGCACGCCGTGGCGATCGCCGTGATGGACAGCGACGAGGTGTTGGACGCCAGAATGCAATCGGCCGCGACAATGGCCTCGAGTTTGGCGAACACCTCGCGCTTGACGTCCAGCCGCTCGACGATGGCCTCGACCACGGCCTGGCAGTCGGCCAGGTCTTGCATCGAAGCGGCCAGCTCGATGCGGGCCAGCGCGGCCTGCGCATCGGCTTCGCTCAACTTGCCCTTCTGCGCCAGTTTGTCCCAGGTCTGGCGCAGCATCTCGCGTGCGGCGGCCGCGGCGTCGCCGTTGGCGTCGTGAAGCTTGACGCGCACGCCGGCCTGCGCGGCGATCTGCGCGATGCCGCGCCCCATGGCGCCGGCGCCGACGACGCCCAGCGTTTGAATGTCCTGCATGACGACTTCCTTATCTTGATGGATCGGACGGGCAGGCCTCCCGGGCCTGCCCGGCGTAGAGACGGCGATTCAGTTCTCGGGCCGGGACAGCGCGTCGATCTCGGCGTCGGACAGGCCCAGGCGTTCGCTCAGCACCTGCCGCGTATGCTGGCCCAGCGTGGGCGCAGGCCGCTCGTAGCGCACCGGGCTGCCCGACAACTTGAGCGGGCTGGCCGCGATGGGCGCCACACCGGCCGTGGGATGCGGCAGTTCCAACTTCATGCCGCGCGCCTGCACCTGCGGATCCTGATAGACCTGTTCCAGCGTATTGATGGGTCCCGCCGGCACACCGGCGGCCTCGAGCTCGGCCAGCCACATGTCGCGCGCGCCGGATTTCATGCGCTCGACCAGGATGGGCACCAGGGCCTCGCGATTGATTACGCGCTGCGGATTGGTGGCAAAGCGCGGATCGTCGGCCAGCTCGCTCATGCCGATTACGCGGCTGTAGTTGCGGAACTGGCTGTCGTTGCCCACCGCCACGATGAGGTGGCCGTCTGCCGCCGCGAACACCTGATAAGGCACCAGGTTCTGATGCGCGTTGCCCGCACGCTGCGGCACCTTGCCCGAGGTCATGTAGTTGAGGTTCTGGTTGGCCAGCATGGCCACCTGGCAATCGAGCAGCGCCATGTCGATATGCTGACCCAGGCCGCTCTTGTCGCGCTCGATCAGCGCGGCCAGTATGCCCACCGTGGAATACATGCCGGTCATCAGATCGGCCACGGCCACGCCCGCCTTTTGCGGGCCGCCGCCGGGCAGATCGTCGCGCTCGCCGGTGATGCTCATGAGCCCGCCCATGCCCTGAATCATGAAATCGTAGCCGGGGCGATTGGCATAGGGGCCGTTCTGGCCGAAGCCGGTGACCGAGCAATAAATGAGCCGCGGGTTGATCTCGCGCAGCGTGTCGTAGTCCAGGCCATATTTCTTGAGGCCGCCCACCTTGAAATTCTCGACGAGAATGTCGCTCTGCATGGCCAGCTCGCGCACGACCTGCGCGCCGCGCGGCGTGGCGATATCCACCGTCACCGACAGCTTGTTGCGATTGGCCGACAGGTAATAGGCCGCTTCGCTCGTGGCATTGCCGTCCTGGTCTTTCAGGTACGGAGGCCCCCAGGCACGGGTATCGTCGCCCGCCACCGGCCGCTCGACCTTGACGACCTCGGCGCCCAGGTCGGCGAGGTTCTGCGTGCACCACGGCCCGGCGAGCACGCGGGTCAGATCGAGGACGCGGATGCCGGCGAGCGGAGCGGGACGCGGCGGCGTGGATTGCACGGACATATGCTTCAAGCCTAAAAAGACACAACGGGTCGATAATCTTAGCCAATTCTCCGACCGCGCCCCGGACGCGTCTCGGCCGGCCTCACTTTGCCCCACTTCGCCTACCCCTCTTTTCGATGACGACGCCCATTCCCATTCTGCGAGACCAGCTCTCCGCGCTTTTCGCCCCGCGCGCGGCCGACGCGCACAAAGGCAGCTTCGGCACGCTTGGTGTGCTGGGCGGCGGTCCGGGCATGACGGGCGCGGCCCTGCTGGCCGCCCGGGCTGCACTGCGCCTGGGCGCCGGCAAGGTGCTGGTGGGCTTTGCCCAGGACTCGGCGCCCCTGGCCTGCGATCCGCTGCAACCGGAGCTGATGCTGCGGTCCGGCCGCGACCTCCTGGCCGATGCCGGCCCGCTGGGCCTGACGACATGGGTGGCCGGCTGCGGGCTGGGCACGCTCGACAACGCAATCCTGCTGCTGGGCACGCTCTTTCAGACCCGCGCGCAAACGCCGCTGGTGCTGGACGCCGACGGATTGAATCTGCTGGCGCACGGCGCTTTGCCGCCCGACTGGGGTCCAGCCCCCGTGGTGCTCACCCCTCACCCCGCCGAAGCCGGCAGGCTGCTGGGCTGCCCCGCCGGGCACATCCAGGCCGATCGGCCCGCCGCCGCGCAGGCGCTGGCGCGACGATATCGGGCCTGGGTCGTTCTCAAGGGCGCGGGCACCCTGGTCTGCCCACCCGCTGCAGATACCTGTTGGATCAACACCACAGGCAATCCGGGCCTGGCCACCGCAGGCACCGGCGATGTGCTGGCCGGCATGCTGGGCAGCCTGATCGCCCAGGGCGTACCGCTGGAGCAGGCTGTGCCCGGCGCGGTCTGGCTCCACGGCGCGGCGGCCGATGCGCTGGCGGCTGCGGGAACAGGGCCGATAGGACTGACGGCAGGAGAGCTCGCGGATGTCGCCCGTGCGCTGCGAAATCGCGGTTGAGCAGTCCTCATAATTTCATATTGTGGTATTGAATTCCATAATGTAGTAATTTTTACAAAATACCTGGGGTTAACCCTAGAATTTTTATTGCGTGAGTTTAGGGTAATCCCTATACTGACTTCATTGCTTACCGAGGCACTTCCGCCGATCTGGAGCCGCAATGAACACCAACACCGAATTCCGCCTGACCGACCAACTCGAACGCGAACTGATGCTCGAGGCCATGAGCGCCTCCGAAACCGTGAAGCTGGTCCCCTTCCTGAAGTCTTCCGGCCTGGCCGTGGTCCGCGGCGCCGACAGGCTGCTCGGTTTCATCAGCCGCCTGAACGACGCCATGGATCGCGCCTACAACCACAACACGCGCTTCGCCAGCACGCAGTGGTAAGCCGCTAGGCAAGCACGCTGAAGACCGCGCGTTGCGCGCGGTCCTGCATTTGACGACGGCCCGGCCGGCGGATTGATCCGCCGGCCGGGCCGTTCGGCTTTTCAGTCCTGCGCATCGGGTAGATAATCGCCTGCTTATCAATCCGGAGTTGCACCATGATGTCGTCGCGCACCACCGCGGTTTTCCTCGCCGTGCTGAGCATGGCCGGCCTCGCTGCCGCCAGCACTGCACGAGCCCAGACCCTGAAAATCGCCGTTGCCGCCGAACCCACGGCGGCGGATCCTTACTATCACCGGACCACCCAGAACGAATCGCTCGCGGCGCACGTCTTCGAAGAGCTGATAGGCCGCACCGCCGACATGCAACTCGTGCCCGGACTGGCCACTTCCTGGAAAAACCTCGACGAAACGACCTGGGAATTCAAGCTGCGTGACGGGGTCAAATTCTCCAACGGCCAACCCTTTACCTCGCAGGACGTGCTGTTCAGCATCTGCCGTTCTCTCAACAACCCGACCAACGTCTCGCGCTCGTATACCGACACCACCAAGCGCCTGACGGACGTGCAGACGCCCGACGACCATACCGTCATCATCAAGACCGACGGCCCTCTGCCGCTGCTGCCGGCCGAATTCGCCCACACGCTGCCCATACTCTGGAACGGCATCGTGCCGCACGGCAAGCTCAGTTTCGCACCCAAGACGGGCTGCGGCGTCACCGGCCCCTGGCCCACCGCCATCGACTTCAACAACGGCAAAGACGCCATCGGCACCGGCCCCTATCTGCTGAAGTCGTACGTGCCGGGCACCGGCATCGATCTGGTGCGCAACGAGAACTACTGGGACGCAAAACACAAGCCGTATTGGAAGGAAGTGAAATTCATCCCGGTGCCCAACGCCGGCCCGCGCCTGACCGGCCTGCTCTCGGGCGATTTCGACATGATCGAAAACCCGGCCGCGCGCGACCTGCAGCGCATCAAGAACGATCCCAAGTTCGGCTACGTGGCCACGCCCTCGACCCGCCTGATCTTCTTCCAGCCCGCCATCGGCCGCACCAGTCCGCTGGTCAGCGGTCCCGACGGCAAGAACCCGCTGGCCGACTTGCGCGTGCGCCAAGCCATCAACATGGCCATCGACCGCAAGACCATCGTCTCGCGCCTGATGGACGGCATGGCCACGGTGACCTACCAGTACATGCCCGACGGCATGTTCGGCGCGTTGCCCAAGGCGCCCGAAATCAAGTACGACCCTGCGCGAGCCAAGAAGCTTCTGGCCGAGGCCGGCTATGCCAACGGCTTCGAACTGACGCTCTCCTCGCCGAACGACCGCTACATCAACGACAGTCAGGTCGTGCAGGCCGTGGCGCAGTATCTGTCGCGCATCGGCATCAAGACACATGTCGACGCCATGGCCGCCACGCTCTATTTCCCCAAGCGCGCCAAACTCGATTTCGCTTTTTCCATGGGCGGCTGGCCCTCGGACGACGGCGAGGCCTCGGATCTGTTCCATATCTGGGTGACCACTCACGACCTGCCCCATGCCCGCGGCACCAGCAACTACGGCCGATTCTCCAATGCCGACTTCGACAAGGCGTTTTTGCAAGGCGAGGCCACTGTCGACCCGGCCGCGCGCCGCAAGCTGTACGAGCAGGCCACGCAGATCGCGTTGGACAATGTGGCGCTGATTCCGCTGTATTTCGAAAGCAGCATCTGGGCTTTCCGCAAGGGCATCACCTACGAAGGCCGCCGCGACCAGTACACGCTGGCCACGTCGGTCAAACCTGCGACGATGTAAGGCGACGGGAACCATGCACGTATTCGATCTACCCAAGCCGGACCTTTGCGCCGAACGCGCCGGCAATACCGGCGTCGACGGCGTCTGGCATTTCGACTCGGGCACGGCGGGCCGCCATGTGATGGTCTCAGCGCTCATCCACGGCGATGAAATCTGCGGCGCCTGGGCCTTGAAGACGCTGCTGGCCGCGGGTGTGCGCCCGCGGCGCGGCAAACTCACGCTGACCTTCTGCAACCTGGCGGCCTTCGACCGCTTCGATCCGCACAGCAACCCGGTCTCGCGCTTCGTCGACGAAGACATGAACCGCATCTGGAGCGCGGACAAGCTGGCCGCGAACGACACGCAGGAGCGCCGCCGCGCCAATGCGATCCTGCCTTGGCTGCAAGAGGCCGACTGGCTGCTCGATCTGCACTCGATGAGCGCGTCGGCCGAACCCTTGCAATTGAGCGGCATCGAGCGCCGCAACATCGATCTGGCTCTGTCGCTGGGCCGGCCGGCCTACATCATCGCCGACGCCGGCCATGCCGCGGGTGTGCGCATGCGCGACTACGGCCGTTTCGGCGAACCCGGCGACAACGGCACGCGCTCGCTGCTGATCGAATGCGGCCTGCACGGCGCGCTCTCGTCGCGCGATGTGGCCATCGACCAGACCGCGCGCTTTCTCGCGGCCTCCGGTGCGGTGGATCGCGCCGATCTGCCCGCCGAGTGGCTTCTGCCCGACGCGCCGCGCCAGCGGGCCCTGCGCGTCACGCAAGCCGTCGCCGCGCGCAGCACCGACTTTCGCTTCGCTCAAGAATGGAAGGGCCTGGAATCCTTGCCCGCCGGCACGGTCATAGGCTGGAACGACGGCGAGCCGGTGACCGCGCCGTATGACGACTGCGTGCTCATCATGCCCTCGTCGCTGGCCAATCTACGGCCGGGCGTGACGATGGTGCGTCTGGCCCAGCCGCTGGCCTGAGGCCTGTCAACGCAGAAGACCCGAAGTGGCCCTGTTCATCGTACGCCGTCTCATCCAGAGCGCCTTCGTGCTCCTGGCGGTTTCGCTCGTGGTCTTCCTCGCGGTATATGCCGTGGGAGACCCGATCGAGCTGCTGGTAAGCCCTCAAGCCAGCCCCGCCGACCGCGCCGCGATGATCACGCGGCTGGGGCTGGACCTGCCTTTGTGGGATCAGTACTGGCACTTCCTGGTGCGTGCGCTGCACGGCGATCTGGGTACCTCCTTCGTCTACGGCACCTCGACCATCCAGTTGATCGCGCAGCGCATGCCGGCCACCTTCGAGCTGGTCGTCATCGCCGTCTCATTGACCTGCGTTGTCGGCGTTCCTCTCGGGCTGGTGGCCGGCCTTTACCGCAACAGGCTGCTGGGCAGGGGAATACTCTCGGGATCGGTGCTGGGCTTTTCGCTGCCCAATTTCTGGTTGGGCATGATGCTGATCCTGACCTTTGCCGTGTGGCTGGGCTGGCTGCCCGCCTCGGGCCGGGCCGATCCGGTTCCCGTGCTGGGCATTCCGCTGACCATCACCACACTGCAAGGCTGGCGCCATCTCATCCTGCCCGCCGTCAACCTGTCGCTGGCCAACATCGCGCTGGTGCTGCGCATGACGGCTTCGGGCGTGGCCGAGGCGCAATCGCAGGAATACGTCAAATTTGCGCGCGCCAAGGGCATACGGCCCGGGCGCATCGTGGTGCGCCACATTCTGCGCAATATTCTCATCCCCGTGATCACCGTGATCGGCCTGGAATTCGGCCAGCTCATCGCCTATTCCACCATCACCGAGACCGTATTCGCCTGGCCCGGCATGGGCAAGCTGCTCATCGACAGCGTCTACCATCTCGACCGACCGGTGGTGGTGGCTTATGTGATGCTGGCCACGCTGATCTTCGTGATCGTGAATTTGATCGTCGACATTCTGTACGCGGCACTCGATCCTCGCGTGCAGCTCGTTGAAAGCGCGGCCTGACGACATCATGCAGACGACGTCTTCCAAGACCCGCGCGCGTACGCTGCAGCCGCTGTCCGACACGCCGCGGCGTGCCGGCATACTCAAGCAGCTGCGGTCCCGCCCCACCGTGCGCGGCGCGGGCCTGGCCCTGCTGGCGCTCATCGTGCTGGTGCTGGCGGCGCCCTGGTTCGCGCCGCAGAACCCCTACAACCTTGCCGACCTGAATCTGCTCGACGGACGGCTGGCGCCGTTCTCGCAGTCCATGGATGGCGCACGCTATCTGCTGGGCACCGACGACCAGGGCCGCGATATGCTCAGCGCCATTCTGTACGGCCTGCGCGTCAGCCTGCTGGTGGGCCTGGCCTCGGTGGTGATCGCCACCGCCATCGGCAGCCTGGTAGGCCTGCTCGCGGCCTACGCCGGCGGCCTCGTCGACATGCTGCTCATGCGGCTGGTGGATTTCGTCCTGGGTTTTCCTTCCATTCTGGTAGCCCTGGTGCTGCTGGCCATCATGGGCCGCGGCGTGGACAAAGTGATACTGGCCATCGTGCTGGTGCAGTGGGCGCATTACGCGCGCATCATGCGCAGCCGCGCATTGCAGGAGCGCCACAAAGAGTATGTCGAGGCGGCCGCCAGTCTGGGCTATCCCGCGTGGCGCGTCATGCTGTTCCACCTGCTGCCCAACTGCCTGGGGCCGGTGCTGGTGTTCGCCACCGTACAAGTAGCCCACGCCATCGTGCTCGAAGCCACGCTGTCCTTTCTGGGCGTGGGCGTGCCGGTCACGCGGCCTTCGCTGGGCCTTCTGATCGCCAACGGCTTTCAATACCTGCTGTCGGGCGACTACTGGATCAGCCTGTTCCCAGGCCTGGCGCTGCTGGCGCTGATCCTCGTCATCAATATCGTGGGCGACCGCCTGCGCAACGCCCTGGACCCGAAGAAGTGACCGATCCCTGGAACCGGCTCGAGGCGGCCTTTCCTTCCCGGGCGCGCCAACCCGATGCGCCCCGACAAGCGCCGCTGCTGGACGTGCGCGGACTGCGCACGGCTTTTCATACCGAAGCCGGCGCCTGGCCGGCCGTCGACGGCGTCGACCTGTCGGTGCGGCGCGGCGAGATCCTGGGCCTGGTGGGCGAATCGGGCTCGGGCAAATCCGTGACCGGCTTTTCGCTGCTGGGCCTGATCGATCCTCCGGGCGAAGTGATCGAAGGCGAGATCCGCTTCGACGGCCGGGACCTGCGCGCGCTCGACGAAGAACAAATGCGGCAACTGCGCGGCAACCGCATCGCGATGATCTTTCAGGATCCGTTGATGACGCTCAACCCGGTGCTACGCATCGAGGAGCAGATGCTCGAAGCCATTCAAGCGCATGCCGCAGAGCCGCGCCGCGACGCGCTGCGCCGCTGCGTGGAGGCGCTGGAAAGGGTCGGCATTCCCTCGCCGGAAAAACGCCTGCGCAGTTATCCGCACGAATTTTCCGGCGGCATGCGCCAGCGCGTGGCCATCGCCATCGCCATGATCAACAAGCCCGATCTGATCATCTGCGACGAGCCCACCACCGCGCTGGACGTCACCATCCAGGGGCAGATTCTCCACCGCATGCAGCAGCTCTGCCGCGAGCACGGCACGGCGCTCATCTGGATCACTCACGACCTGGGCGTGGTCGCCGAACTGGCCGACCGTGTGGCCGTGATGTACGCGGGCCGCATCGTCGAGACCGGCCCCGTGGCCCAGGTGCTGGACGCGCCGCGCCACCCCTACACGCGCGGCCTGCTCGAATCCATGCCTGCGCGAGCCCTGCCCGGCGCCCGTCTGCCTCAGATCGACGGCATGGCACCCAGCCTGGCGGCGCGCCCCGTTGGCTGCGCCTTCCGTCCGCGCTGCCCCAACGCGGTGACGCGCTGCGCCGAGCAGGCTCCCGCACCCGTGCAGGAAGGCGAACGCAGCTATCGCTGCTACGTCCCGCTCGCGGCGATTCCCCACGATGCATGAAATGAGCGAAGAAAAGAGCCTCCACGCCGCGCCCGTCATCGAACTGCGCGACGTCCACAAGCGCTTCGAGAGCCGTCCCGACATGGCCCAGCGGCTGCTGGCCCTGGGCGGCCGCCGCATCGAACGCCGCGTGGTGCATGCGGTTAATGGCGTATCGCTGTCGCTGGCACGCGGCGAGGTCGTGGGCCTGGTGGGCGAATCCGGATGCGGCAAATCCACGCTGGGCCGCGTCGTGGCCGGCCTGCATGCGCAGAGCGAAGGCCAGGTGCTTTATCAAGGCAGATCTGTCGCGCAACTGCAAGGCAGGGAGCGCCTGGACTACACGCTGGGCGTGCAGCTGATCTTTCAGGATCCGCAAGCCTCGCTCAATCCGCGCCAGCGCCTGCGTCAGATCCTGGGCGAACCGCTCAAGGTACACAAACTGGTTCCCGCCGCGCAAGTGCAAGAGCGCGTCGACCGCGCGCTGGGCGAAGTCGGCCTGGACTGCGACTACCGCGACCGCTATCCGCACGAAATCTCCGGCGGCCAGCGCCAGCGCATCGGCATCGCGCGGGCGCTGATGGTGTCGCCGCGCTTTCTGGTGTGCGACGAGCCGGTGGCCGCGCTGGACGTGTCCATCCAGGCGCAGGTGATCAACCTGTTCATGGACCTGCGCGCCAAACATGACCTGACCATGCTTTTCATCAGCCACGACCTGGGCGTGGTGCGCCACATCTCCGACCGCGTGGCCATCATGTACCTGGGCAGGATCGTCGAGCAGGCGCCGGCCGCCGAGATCTTCGCGCGCGCCAATCACCCCTACACGCAGGCGCTCATGGCCGAGATGCCCGACGTGGCGCGGCGCGGCCGGCAATTCACGCCCATACGCGGCGAGATTCCCTCGCCCCTGAATCCGCCTTCGGGTTGCACCTTTCACCCGCGCTGCCCCCACGCGCTGCCGCGCTGCCGCGACCAGGCGCCCGAGCTCAAGACCATCGCTGCCGGCCATTGGTCGGCCTGCCATCTGAACGAAACCGCCTGACCGCCAAGGCCACGCAACCGATACTCCGCCGCCTCATGAAACCCGCCGATCTCAGCAACACAGAACGCCTCGCTCTCGAACTGGGCCACGCCGGCCGCAACGCCATCGCCTACATCGACGAAGACCGCAACGCCGACCGTCCCATCACGCTGCACACTTATCGTCCCTACGGCCACACGCCCGACCGTCCTGTGGTGATCGTGCAGCACGGCGTGATGCGCAACGGCGACGACTATCGCGACTTCTGGGTCGAGGCGGCCGACAAGCACAAGCTCCTCATCGTGGCGCCGACGTTCTCCAACCAGATATGGCCCGGCGTGGAAAGCTACAACAACGGCCTGGCCTACACCGCCATGGGCAATCCGCGCCACGTCGACGGCTGGTCCTACGCGCTGCCCGCGCGCGTGGTGGCCGACCTCGTCGCGGCCGAACTCGTGGACGGCAACCATACCTATCTGTTCGGTCACTCGGCCGGTGGCCAGTTCGTGCACCGGCTCATGAGCAGCCAATCGCACGCCCCGTGGAAGGCCGTGACCATCGGCAACCCCGGCTGGTACACGCTGCCCACCATGGAACGCAACTTCCCCGAAGGCCTGGGCGGCGTGGGGCTGACCGAGCGGCATCTGGAAAACCTGCTGTCCTACCCCATGACGATCCTGGCCGGCGACCGCGACATCGAAACCCAGGGAGAGCACCTGCCCTCCGATCCGCCCGCCATGGCCCAAGGCCCGCATCGCCATGCGCGCGCACACAACTATCTCGCGGCAGGCCAGGCCGAGGCCCGGCGCCGCGGCCTGGCCTGCAACTGGACGCTGCACAGCGTACCGGGCGTCGGCCACGATGGCCGAGCCATGTCTGCGGTCTGCGCCAGCCTGTGGTTCGACGACAGGATGCCCGACGCCGACGAGATAGCGCGCATCACCGGCGGGCAGGCGGCCTGAGGCCGCGCGCATTTTGCTTGATACCTTTTCAACGCGTCATCTCCCGATCAACCCTCTCACTCTTTTGGACTCCGCCATGAGCACGCTACCCACTACCGAACAGATGGTTGCCGGCATCTCCGCCTGGATGCTTTGCGAATCCCCCACCAGCGTGCCGGCCGGCGTGGCTGCCATGGCCGAACTCACCGCCGAATACGCCCGCCAGCAGGGCCTGAAGACCACCGTGATCCCGCTGGGCGATCACGTCGGTCCCGCGCTGCTTGCCACCAACCGCGCCCAAGGCGATACGCGCCCCGGCCTGCTCATCCTGGCACACATGGACACCGTGCATCCTCTGGGCACGCTCAAGGACAATCCCGTCCGCATCGAAGGCGACCGTCTCTACGGCCCCGGCGGTTACGACATGAAGGCCGGCACCTATATCGCCCTATCGGCCATGGCCGGCCTGGGCGAGCCGGGCGCCACCGCCCTGCCTATCGACTTCCTGATGGTGCCCGATGAAGAAACCGGCACTCACGCTTCGCGTTCGCAGATCGAGAAGTTGGCCGCCAGCGCCAAGTACTGCTTCGTCTGCGAGCCGGCCCGCGCCGAAACCGGCATGTGCGTCACCGCCCGCAAGGGCACCGGCATGCTGCGCCTGGATGTCAAGGGCATGCCCGCGCACGCCGGCGTGGCCCACCAGAAAGGCCGCAGCGCTATCAAGGAAATGGCCCATCAGGTGCTGGCACTGGAAGCCATCACCGACTATGAACGCGGCATTACCGTGAGCGTGGGCACCATCTCCGGCGGTACCGTCACCAACACCGTGCCCGAGCGCTGCCGCTGCGTGGTCGACTTCCGCGTGCCCGACATGGCCGCCGCCGACTACGTGCTGCGCCGCATGCGCGAACTCTGCGCCGTGGGTCCCGACACCGAACTCGACATCGACGTCGAGCTCAATCGTCCGCCCATGGTCAAGACGGCCTCCAGCGCCGCGCTGCTGGACAAAGCACGCAGCTTTGCCAAAACGGCCGGCTTCGAACTGAACGACGCCCCCATGACGGGCGGCGGCAGCGACGCCAACTTCACATCGGCCATGGGTGTGCCGACGCTGGACGGCCTGGGCGCAGACGGCGACGGCGCGCACACGCTCCAGGAATACATCCTGGTGTCCACGCTGGAACAGCGCACGAAGTTCTGGCATCTGCTGCTCAAACAGCTGGCCTGATGCCGCCACACGGTGCATCGACGCTACGGTGAGATCCGTAGTATTGGTGCCGGAAATCTTGCTAATCTGGCCGGACTGCGTAGGAGACACGCCATGCTCAGCACGGCATCGCTGGCCGAAACGGCTGCGCTTATCGGAGACCTGGCGCGGGCAAGCATGCTTGCCGCGCTGATGGACGGTCGCGCCCTGACTGCAGCGGAACTGGCCCAATTGGCGGGCATTTCGCCCCAGACGGCCAGCGGGCACCTGGCCAAGCTGACGCAGGCCGGTCTCCTGTCCGTGGAAAAACAGGGCCGTCATCGCTATCACCGGCTCGCCTCGCCTTCCGTGGCGCACATGCTGGAACACATCATGTCCGTCTCGGTCGAACGCGAAGCGGGATCGCAAGCGCGCGGTCCGCGCGTCGTCACCGGCCCGCGCGACAAAGCGTTGCGCTACGCGCGCACCTGCTACGACCACCTGGCCGGCGAAATCGCGGTGGCCATCACGGACAGCATGATTGCAGCAGGCCATATCGAACTGACGCCCGAAGCCGGCGCCCTGACGGAACAGGGAACGCGCTTCCTGCACGATCTGGGCATCGAGCCCGAAGCTTGCGCGCAACACGCTGCGCCTCGCAGGAGCACCCGCGTCTTTTGCCGACCCTGCCTGGATTGGAGCGAACGCCGGCACCATATCGCCGGCACGCTCGGCGCCGCCCTGTTTCAGCACTACCTGAAGCAGGGTTGGATAAGGCGGCCCGAAGGCACACGCAGCGTCACCGTCACGCCTGCCGGACAACAGGCTTTCGCCCGCCTCTTCGGGGTACGACCGTAACCTCAGATTTCCAGACCGTGGTCCAGCGCGAGCACGCGGCATTCCAGCTGGCCGAGGTCGACGGCGCTGGACAGATAGGCTTCGTCACGAGACAGATTGCGCAATCCCAGAGATTGGGCCAGCCGACTAAAAAATTGCGAAAACATGATTCCCTCCCAGTCCGCCGAACGGACGAGATACTGATTAAAAAACTCGAATAAAACCGCCACGTTCCTACGCGGCGGCCGCTGCGGCAGCGACCGGCCGGTACTACGCCGCGGGCGTTTCCCGGAACACGGGAAGCTGCTCGCAATGTGCCGAAAACGCCTGCACGCATGGATAGTCCGACGCCGGCACGACGTCGGACACCATCATCTGGGTGAAATTCCACGCCACCGCGACGGCAACGCCGTCGTGGCCCAGTGCCTGTCCCGCCCCATGCAGAGGCTGGGCCTTCAAATCCTTTTCTAGCTCGTCGTAGGCCGCCAGAAGCTGCCCGCGCACACGATCGAGCCAGGGCTGATGCAGCTTGTCGGTCGGCCTCACCTTGCGCTCGTACACGATCTGCACCGACTTTTCGTTGGCCGCCATCGCCAGACCCGTCAGGCGAACCGCGCGGGCTCGCCTGGCCAGATCGGCCGGAAAAATCGCGGCCGACGACCCCGCCAGACGCTCGGCATAGTCGAGAATGAGCGTCGAATCCATCAAGGCCTGACCGTCGTCCAGAATCAGCGTCGGCGCCTTGACCACCGGGTTCAACGCCCGGAACTGGTCGAATGTGCTGAAGACCGACACGGACCGATGCTCGAAGGGAATGCCGAGCAGCTTCAGGCTGATCGCCGTGCGGCGAACAAAGGGCGAATCGAGCATCCCGATAAGTTGCATGATGAACCTGGCGTTAGAATTTCTTAAAGTTGAAATTTTTTTCAGCCCGATGCCTACCGAGACTTGAAACCGCTGCACTCGAAAGACATATTCGGGTTGTTACGGATAAGGTTAACCATAGTGCGGCGACTGGAAAAGCGGTAAAAATCAACGTCCCTCGTTAGTTTTACTAACACATGAGCCATCTCCCTCCCCTGCCGGCGCTGCGCTACTTCGAGGCCGTCGCCCGACTCGGCAGCGTCACCGCAGCCGCACGCGAACTGCACGTCACCCACTCGGCCATCAGCCAGCAGATCAAACTGCTGGAAGACATCATGGACGTGCCCTTGTTCGTGCGCGCCGGGCGCGGCCTGACGCTGACCGAAGAAGGCCGCCTTTACGCGCTCGAGATCCGCGACGCGCTGCGCGACATCGAAGCCGCCACCCGCAAGGCCCGCGCGCGCCCGCAAGAAGACGAGCTGGTCATCACGACACTGCACTCCCTCGCGCTGCACTGGCTGATCTCGCGCCTGCCCCGATTCCGCCAGGCCCATCCGCACTATCGCATCCGCCTGCAGACCGGACTGGAACTGAGCGAGCTGCAGCAAGGCATGGCCGACGTGGGCATCCGCATGGGCCAAGGCCCCTGGCCGAATCTGGCGCAACAACTGCTGTTCAAGGACGTCGCGCTCGTCGTTGCCTCGCCGAACTTTGCCGGCGGCAAATTGCCCCGCACACCGAACGAAGTGATTCGCTGCCCGCTCCTTCATGAAACCGACAACGCATGGATCGACTGGTGCCGCGCCGCCGGCGTACTCGAACCCGTCCAGTCCATCCAGTTCCGCGCCAACGACTCCAACATCTCCATCGGCTGTGCCGAACTGGGCCAAGGCCTGCTGCTCACCCGCTACAGCATCGTCGCCGATCTGCTGGAACAGGGCCGGCTGGTGCAGATCACCGATGTCCGCGTGCCCTATCCCTACCCCTATTGGCTGGTCTGGCCGCAACGCGAAGCCATGCCGGAAAAAGTGCGCGATTTCAGAGCCTGGATCACCGCCGAGTTCGAGGCCTTCTCGGCAAAGGTGAGGTTTTAATTTTTCCAGGCAAGCATAAGGCCTGAGTCTTGTTCGGTGTCTGGGGGCGCGTGGCCAGGCCGAGCGACTTAAGAGTCGGGGCAGTCCCGAAGGGACTTTGGGCGC
>NZ_JBQCER010000035.1:0-8913 GCF_051960075.1 Bordetella sp. | reverse complement strand
GTTGCACCGCCTGGCGCGTCATGGAGAACGCGCCCGAGATCACGGCCTGCGACGCGATCACGGTGGCCAGGCCCGACAGCACCACCAGCGGCAGCAGCCCCCAGCTCGGCACCATCAAAAAGAAGGGGTTCTCCAGCGCCTTGGGGTTGCTCAACAGCAGCGCGCCCTGCCCGAAATAATTGAGCACCAGCGAAGGCAGCACCAGCCAGAACCAGGCGGTGCGGATAGGCGGCCGGCCGAAATGCCCCATATCGGCGTAAAGCGCTTCGGCGCCGGTCAGCGCAAGCACCACCGCCCCCAGCAGCACGAAGCTGGCCACCGGCCGCTGAGCCACGAAAGACGCAGCTTGCAGGGGATTGAGCGCGTGCAGCACGACCGGATGCTGCACGATCTGCCAGAGGCCCGTCGTGGCCAGCGTCACGAACCACAGACCCATGATGGGGCCGAAAAGCTTGCCCACCGAGGCCGTGCCGCGCGATTGAAAGGCAAAGAGCACGATCAACACGGCCAGCGAAATGGGTACGATCCAGGCGTCGAAATTATGCGACACGATGCCGATGCCTTCGATGGCCGAGATTACCGAAATGGCAGGCGTGATCATGCTGTCGCCATAGAATAGCGCCGCGCCGAAGATGCCCAAAATAATGAGCACCGTACGTTTATGACCCTGCACGCCGCGCACGGCCAGTTCGAGCAGGGCCAGCGTTCCGCCCTCGCCGCGATTGTCGGCGCGCATGATGAGCATGACGTATTTGAACGACACCACCACCATCAGCAGCCAGAACAGCAGGGACAGAATCCCCAGCACGTGTGCGGCATCGAGGGTCTTGAATTCGTTTAGGGAGACCTTGAGGGTATACAGCGGGCTGGTGCCGATGTCGCCATACACCACGCCCAGCGCGCCTATTGTCAAAGCCTTGCGCGAGGAAGAATGGGGGGCCGTGGTTGATGCGCTCATGCGTGTCGCTCGTGACGTGACGGTTGGGTACCCTTGCGAGGACCGGGAAAAACAACGGAAAGGCGAGTGCCGGAATACTCGGGACGGCTGGTCAGCTGACACCAGGCGCCGTGCGCGGTCGCGATCTCCCTGACGATCGCCAGGCCCAGGCCCGAGCCGCCGGCCGCCGCGCTGGGCGAGCGGTAGAACGCCTCGAACACCCGGTCACGCTCGTCGGGAGGAATGCCGGGACCGTCGTCTTCGATGGTCAGGGAAGGCGGGCTCGCCCCCACGGTCAGGGTAATGCGTCCGGGCTTCTTGCCGTAGCGCAGCGCATTGTCGATCAGATTGCCCAGCAGTTCGTCGAGCAGCAGCGGATTGCCGTCGATGTCGATCGATACGTCCGGCGCGACCAGATCCAGGTCGACCTGCGCGGCCATGGCGCGCGGAACCCATTCGGCGCCGCTGGCTCGCACCCATTCGCACAAATCCAGGCGCACGAAGTTGTCCCGCGGTTGCGCGTCGGGATTGGAGCGGGCCAGCACCAGCAGTTGCTGGCCCAGGCGGATCATGCGGTCGCTGACGACCTTGATGCGCTCGGCCCGCGCGCGCACGTCGTCGGGCAGCGGCCTGGCGAGCATCAGCTCGGACTCGAGCTTCAGCCCCGTCAACGGCGTGCGCAGCTGATGGGCGGCATGCCCGATGAAACGGCGCTGAGCGGACAGCGAGGAATCGAGGCGCTCGAGCAGATCGTTGATGTGCGTGACGAGCGGCGCGATCTCGGAAGGCAGATTGGCCACTACCATGGGCTGCATATCTTCGATGGAGCGCTGCCGGATCTGATCGGCCAGGTGGTTGACCGAACGCAGGCCCGAGCGCACGCCATGCACGACGACGCCGGCGAAAAGCAGAATGAGCAGCACCTGCCCCGCCACGATCAGCCAGAAGAAGTCTTCCAGCATCCAGACCGTCATGTCGAGCTTGTGCGTGATAACCCAAGTGACCGCCACATCGAGCAGGACCAGGACCATGAGCGGCGGCATCAGCCCCGATATCAGCAGTCGGGCCAGCGACCCGGACGGCAGCCGCCAGGCGACGCGCCAGGAGGAAGCCGGAGGGGGCTTCTTGGAAGTGGAGCTCTCGAACATGGCTGCGTGCGGCGCGCAGTCGGCTCACGTCTGCCGCAACGGGCAGGCGTGGCGCTTACGCCGATTCCACGTCCAGCAGATAGCCGAAGCCGCGCACCGTCTGGATGCTGGCGCCCGTGCCTTCGAGGCGCTTGCGCAGACGGTAAACGTAGACTTCGACGGCGTTCTCGCTGAAATCGGCATCCCAGGCCGAGAGCGAGTTGACGATCTGGCGCTTGGTGACGACGCGCCCAACGCGCGCCATGAGCATTTCCAGCACGGACAGTTCGCGCACCGACAGCGCCAGGCGCTGACCGTTGACGCGCACTTCGCGGCCGATGGTGTCGAACACCAGCGGACCGACTTCGATGGTGGGCTGCGCCTGGCCGGCCCGGCGGCGCGCCAGGGCACGCACCCGGGCGGCCAGCTCGGGAAGATCGAATGGCTTGGTGACGTAGTCGTCGGCGCCGGCATCCAGGCCCGCGACGCGATCGTCCAGACCGTCTCGCGCGGTAAGGATGAGCACCGGAACCTGGTTGCCGTCTTGGCGCAACTGGCGCAGAACGTCCAGGCCGCCCAGGCCCGGCAGGTTCAGATCGAGCAGGATCAGCTCATAAGACTGGCCGACCATGGCTCCCTGGACCTTGTCGCCCTCGGTGAGCCAGTCAACGGCATAACCCTGATCGGACAGGAATTCCTGCAGCGCATGGCCCAGGGTGGTGTCGTCTTCGATAACTAGAACTCGCATTTCTCGATTCTAGCGCGATCCGAACCAAGGCGTACACAGAAGGTTACTTGTTACTGACCGACGGGCCAGGCTGGGGCGACGGCGTGGTGATGAAGCCTATCTTGGCCATGCCGGCCCGGCGTGCCGCGCCCATGACCTGCGCCAGCACTTCGTAGCGCGTGTCCCGGTCGGCGCGGATATGGATTTCCGGCTGAGGCTTGTCCCGGGCCGACGCCGCGAGGCGGTCTGCCAGGCCGTCCATCGTCACCGGCTGGTCGTTCCAGTACAGCGCGCCGTCGCCCTTGATGGCCAGGTCGATGGCCTTGGGGTCTTCCTGGGTCGGCGCGGCGCTGACCTGCGGCAGATCGATGCGGATCGAATGCGCCAGCAGCGGCGCCGTAATGATGAAGATCACCAGCAGCACCAACATGACGTCGATGAGCGGCACCATATTGATTTCGGAAACGGTGTGGCCGCCCGAGCCCTTGTTGTCGAAGCTGCCGAAGGCCATGGCTTATTTTCCTCCGTTGCCTTCGACGCGCAGGCGGCGCATGGCGCGCACCTTGCTCTCGGACAGTTCCACTTGATGGCCGGTCGTCAAAAACGCGAACAGGTCGTGAGCATAGGCATCCAACCGCGACAGGAACACGCGGTTGTAACGAACGAAGGCGTTGTAGGCGAGCACCGCCGGAATGGCCACCGCCAGGCCCAGGCCGGTCATGATGAGCGCCTCGCCCACCGGACCGGCGACCTGGTTGATCGTCATGCCTTCGGACATGCCGATGCCCACCAGCGCGTGATACACGCCCCATACCGTGCCGAACAGGCCCACGAAAGGCGCGGTGGAGCCCACCGAGGCCAGGATGGTGAGGCCGTTTTCGAGCTTGGCGGTTTCTTCGTCGATGACCTTGCGCATGGTGCGCGTGACGAACTCGCCGTTGCCGCCCGCCTCTTCCAGTTTGGTGGCGCCGAACTTGGCGTGGTGGTCCGCGGCGTGGATGGCGTGGCTGGCCAGGTGCGAATAGGGATCGCGCGCGCCGTGCGTGATGATCTCGTTCTGCACCTGCTCCAGCGAGCTGGAATTCCAGAACGTGTTGAGAAACGCCTTGGCGCGGCCGCGCATGCGCAGATTGCTCACGGCCTTGACCACGATCAGGTACCAAGTCACCAGCGACATGATCACCAGGATGAAAAACAAGGTCTGGCCGACGGCGTCGCTCTGGCTCAGAAAATGCAGCACGCCCGTGGACGGCGCGGGAGTCGGATTCATGGGCTTAGTCCTTCATTTGAAAATCGTAAGGCAGCCTGGCCAGGGCAGGCATGGCCACGCCATTGCGCGTGAACGGTTTGAAGCGCGCGCGGCGGGCCGCGTCCAGCGCAGCGGCATCCAGGCGTTCGTGACCCGACGAGGTGTCGATGCGCGCGTCCTGCACCTGGCCTTGTGCGCTGATGCGCACCAGCACGACAACCCGGCCCGTTTCGTTGTATAGGCGCGAAAGCCTGGGATAGACCGGGACGGGCCGCGGACCGTCGTACTCGATATGGGTGACCAGAACAGGTTGATCCTGACCCGGCGCCTGACTTGTTGGCTGAGGGCCTTCGTGCACGTCGGCGACCGCGGGCGCGGGCGCGGAAGGCTCCGCCGCTGTTTGCGGCACAGGATGCCGCACAGGCAGCGGTTGGGGATGCGGCTTGGGCTGAGGCTTGATCGCCGGCGCGAGCGACGAAGGATGCGCTATCGGCGGCGGCTCGGGCTCGTATCGCGCTTGCGCATCAGGTTCCGGAGGCGGTTCGGCAGGAAGCGCGGCGGCAGGCGCCGGCGGTTGCGGCTGGCGTTCGGTTTGCGGCGGCGCCTGTCGCGGCGCAGGCGCATCGATCACACTCACCATCATCGCAGACTCATTCTCGGCGGCAGCAGGTGCGGCGTGCGAGCCCATCACGATGAAAGCGGCGACGGCCGCATGCAAAGCCAGCACCAGCACGCCCGCCCCGATGCGCAATCGCATCGGTGTTTGAAAAGCCGAAAACTCGGAAGAACGGATCAGCGCGGACATGAAACGGCACGGCGTTTTGCGCAAGGCCCGGCCGGCCTCACGCATGGGAAGTTTCACATCCTAATCTAAATGCGAATTATTCGCAAGATTGGGCATAAAAAAACGGCCTGCATCGCCGCAGCCGTTAGAGACAGTACACGTTTTGCACAACTTGCCGAACGCGATGCGCAGGATAGTGGTGGGTGCTACAGGGGTCGAACCTGTGACCTACGCCTTGTAAGGGCGCCGCTCTACCAACTGAGCTAAGCACCCGTATCATGCGGGGCCACGCCTGGGCATCTTGCAAGGCGGCAGTATAGCCTGCCTTACCCATCAAGCAAATCGAGAGCCTGTGGGCTCTCGATTCAGATTGCATTGCACGATGAACTTGCGCTTCAGTTCACGGCGTCTTTGAGCGCTTTGCCCGGACGGAACTTCGGCACCTTGGCCTTTTTGATCTTGATGGTTTCGCCGGTGCGCGGGTTGCGGCCCGTGCGTGCGGCGCGGGACGAAACGGCAAACGTGCCGAAGCCAACCAGCGTTACCGTTCCGCCCTTTTTCAGGGTGGTCTTGACGGCACCGATCAAAGCGTCGAGCGAACGCGCTGCCGCGGCCTTGGAAATGTCGGCCTTGCTGGCGATGTGATCGATGAGTTCAGTTTTGTTCATTTAAGTTGTACCCCTCATGAGTAAATTATGCATGGACGGCGGCAGCGCAAACGTCCGGCACGCGCCGTGATCAAGCAAACACGTGAACAACCAGGAAGTGGAATCTTGCGCGGCATGGCGCTCGTACTAATTGCTACGTCGCAGTGGCTTCGACGGAGAAAACGCATCGGAGCGACTGCGACGCAGTGAGTGTATTAAGCCTTGTGCCAGCGAATATTGTCAAGCAAAAAGCCGGCGCATGCCGCCAAGAGCCGCGCCACGACTGGTTTTGCCGCGCATGATGCAATGCCATAAGGGGAAACGCGCAGATCGACGCGCGTTTCCACGCTAAATTTGCATTGTTTATATGCCGCAGAACACAGGCGGTGCGCCAGCAAGAGATGAGCTGTGTTATGCGCTTTTTTTACCCGTGCCCCGTTTATCGAGGCATGCTCGCTTGCAGCGCCTGATCGAAATCGTGGATGAGATCGGCTTCGTCTTCGATGCCCACCGAAAGGCGAATGAAACTATCGGAGATGCCCATCTGCTTGCGGCGCTCAGGCCCCATCTCGTAATAGATAGTGTGCGCGGCCGGCAAGGCCAGGCTGCGCGTGTCGCCAAGGTGCGTGGCAAGCAGCACGATGTGCAGTCGATTCAGAAAATCGAAGCAATCGATGCCTTCGGCAAGCTCGATGCCCATCAGGCCGCCATAGCGGCCGCCGAAGAGTTCGGTGGCGCGCGCATGCTGCGCGTGGCCGGGCATCCCGGGGTAATGCACCTTGGCCACGCCGCGGTGCGTTTCCAGAAAGCGCGCCAGCGCCAGGGCGTTCGAGCAATGCTTTTGCATGCGCAGCGCCAGGGTCTCGGCGCCGATGGCGATGCGGTGCGCGGGCTCGGCAGCCAGCGTACCGCCCATGTCGCGCAGGCCTTTTTTCTTGATCTGCAACAGCCCCCAGCCGGTGGGCTGGCCCTTGCGATAGGGCTCGGCAATATTAGGATAGTTCGACCAGTCGTACAGGCCGGTGTCGGTGATCGAGCCGCCGAGTGCATGGCCATGGCCGGCGATATATTTGGACAGCGAGTTCATCACCAGACTGGCGCCCACGTCGCGCGGCCTGAACAGACTGGGCGAGGTCATGGTGTTGTCGACAAGATAGACCAGACCTTGCTCGCGGCAGAATTCGCCCATGCCCCGGAGGTCGGCGATCTGCGTGCCGGGGTTGGCGATGGTCTCGGTGAAGACCATGCGCGTGTTGGGGCGCAGCGCGGCGCGCACCTGGGCGGCATCGGTGGCGTCAACATAGCTGATTTCCACGCCCAGGTCGGCCAGGGTACCCAGCAGGCTGGTGGTGTTGCCGAAGACGTATTGGCTGGAGATGAGGTGGTCTCCGCCTTTTAGCAATGTGGTGAACACGGCGGTGAGCGCGGCCATGCCGGAGGCGAAAGTGACGGAGCCCAAGCCTTCTTCGATGAGCGTGATCTTGGCTTCGAGCGCACCGGTGGTCGGCGTGCCCTGACGCGAATAGGTGTAGCCGGCCTTGCCCTGGAACACGGCGGCCAGTTCGCGGGCGTCGCCGTAGACGTACTGCGACGAGGGATGCATGGGCTTGTGCACAGCGCCGTGTTCGATGGGCTGCCGACGATCGGAGTGCAGGACTTGGGTGGTCAGGCCGTTCTTGTGCATGGTGATTCTCTGCTTGCTGAATCTGTTGACTATCTTGCTTAATCTGTAAATTGTGCTTGGAACGTCTTGATTTGCGTTCTCTAGACGCCGAGGCTGCCCTGCGCAATTCCGATGCTCGCCGCTTCTGCGGCTGTGGTTGGCCGCCCCGTGCTTCGGATTGCCGCAGCGTCCTCGGATTGCGGTGTGTCAAGTTTGGCGCTGTCTTACGGTTTCGTACAGACAGACGGCGCTGGCTACGCTGACGTTCAGGCTTTCCACCGAACCCAGCATGGGGATGCGCACCAGTTGGTCGCAGGTCTCGCGCGTGAGGCGGCGCATGCCCTCGCCCTCGGCGCCCATGACCCAGGCCATGGCGCGCCTGGCGTCGACGGCGTGCATGTCGTCTGCGCCCTGGTCGTCGGTGCCCACCAGCCAGATGTCGCGGTCTTTGAGTTCGCGCATGGTGCGGGCCAGATTGGTGACCGTAATGTAGGGTACGGTATCGGCGGCGCCGCAGGCCACGCGCTGCACGGTGCTGGTCAAGCCCACGGCGCGGTCGCGCGGCGCGATGACGGCATGCACGCCGGCGGCGTCTGCCGTACGCAGACAGGCGCCCAGATTGTGCGGATCGGTGACGCCGTCCAGGATGAGCAGAAATGCCGGGCCCTCGATCACGTCCAGGACCTCGTCGATGCTCACGGCGAGCTGGCGCGCGTCGGCCAGGGCGACCACGCCCTGGTGGCGCGTGCCGCCGGACAGGCCGTCCAGCCGTTCCATGGGCACGGGGTGTACGCGCCGGCCGGCTCGCTCGGCCTGTTCGACCAGGCTTTGCATGCGTTTGTCGCGGCGCGAGGCCTCGATGTAGATGTCCCGGATCGAATCAGGCGCGTGGCGCAGACGCGCGACTACCGCGTGGAAGCCCGCCAGGACTTGGGCCGAAGCCATAGAAAAACCCTTTTTCTCGTATTGGATGAATGCCGTATTCGCGTAATGTTATCGCGGGCCAAGCATCGGCATGAAAATTCATCGCTTGGCCTGGCTTTGCAGGAAGGCTCGCGCCGCGTCGATGTGTCGCTGCAGCCGGCGCGCGGCTTCGTCGGCACGCCCTTTCCTGAAGGCCTGGAAAATGTCCTCGTGCTGCGAAACCCAGTCGGGCGTGCGATCGGCAAGAGCATCGTAGCGAGCGGCGTGCATCGCGCAGAGACGGCGCAGCTCCTGCACCATCGATAGCTGCTTCATGCGGCCCGCCGGAGCGTAAAGCGTCGCATGAAATAGCCAGTCGCCGTCCGCCCAACCCGGCCTGCCCGCCTCGAGGCTGGATTTGCGCAAAGCATATTCGGCCTCGGCGTGGTCCCGCGGGCCGGCCTTTCCGATCGCACGTCGCAGCAGGTCGCATTCCAGCAGCGTTCTCAAGTCGTAGATTTCCGTGAGCTCGTCCTGCGTGAGTTCGACGACCCGCGCGCCCTTGCCGGGCAGAACCAGCACGAGCCGCTGCGCGGCAAGCTGCTGCAAGGCGTCCCGCACGGGAATGCGGCTGACGCCGAATCGGCTTGCGAGTTCGGTCTGCGACAGCACCGTGCCGGGAGCAAGCCGCCCGGCGAGGATTTCGTCGCGCAAGGCGTCGGCGAGATTCAGATTAGGGCCCATGCATTTATTGTATACGCGTATACAAAAAATTCATTAGTAGTCGAGATCGCAGATTTGCCATAAAGAACCGGCGATCGCCGCAAGCACCCCCCCCCCCCCAACACGAGCCCCGCAAGAGCCACCAAAACACCA
>NZ_JBQCER010000034.1:0-3256 GCF_051960075.1 Bordetella sp. | reverse complement strand
CGCGTTCGCTCAAGGGGCTGGCGAAAGAATTGCACGTACCCGTGGTCGCATTATCCCAATTGAACCGCAGCCTGGAACAACGCCCGAACAAACGTCCCGTCATGTCGGACTTGCGGGAGTCGGGTGCTATCGAGCAGGATGCTGACCTGATCCTTTTCATCTATCGCGACGAAGTCTACAACCCGGATTCTCCCGACAAGGGCTCGGCCGAGATCATCATCGGCAAGCAGCGTAACGGCCCCATCGGCACCGTGCGCCTGACTTTCCAGGGTTCCAGCACGCGCTTCCTGAACTTCTCGGCATCAGGATACTAACGCTCCCGCATCGGGCCTTTCGGCCCGTGCATCCGGCTGGCGTAATATATCGCTAGTTATAACGACGCGAGAGTGTATTCCGTGGCCTTCAAACTGCTGCGCACCGTCAGTCTCTTTTTGGTCATGTCTCTGGCTGCGGCCGGCGCGCCGGCCTTGGCTGCCGACCACGGCACCGTGAACGTTCTGTACGCAGGCTCGCTTGTGAACCTGATGGAGCACAGCGTCGGCCCCGCGTTCGAGAAGGCTGCCGGCCTGGACTTTCGGGGCTATGCCGCAGGCTCGAACAAGATCGCCAACGAGATCAAGGGCAAGCTTCGCCGAGGCGACGTTTTCATCAGTGCGAGCCCCAAAGTCAACGGCGCTCTGATGGGCGAGTCCAATGGCAATCATGTGACCTGGTATGTCAACTTCGCCAAGTCGCCTCTGATGATCGGCTACAACCCGCACAGCAAGTTCGTCAAAGATTTCAAGACCCGGCGCTGGGACCAGGTGCTGCAGGAGCCGGGCATTCGCATCGGCCGCACCGATCCCAAGCTGGATCCCAAGGGTGCGTTCACCGTGCAAATGGTAGACAGGGCCGCCAAGCTTTACCGGCAGCCCGACCTCGCGCAGAAGATTCTGGGCGCGCCGGAGAACCCCGCGCAGGTGCTGCCGGAAGAAACGCTCGTCGGCCGGCTGCAGTCGGGGCAACTCGACGCGGGCTTTTTTTACTCGACCGAGACGTCCGACCTGAACATTCCCGCCGTGGCGCCCGAGGCCGCGCTGCACGCCCAGGCGGACTACACCCTGACCATTCTTGCCGACGCCCCCAATGCCGAGGGCGCGGCCAAATTCGTCAATTTCCTCCTGAGCAAGCAGGGCGAGGCGCTACTCGAGGCGCACGGCATCGACGTGATCAAGCCCACGACCACCGGCAATCCGCTGCTGATGCCCGCGTCGGTGCAAGCCATGATCGAGGCGTCCGCTCGATGAAACCGATCGCGGCCCGGCCTATCGCGGCCCGGCCTATCGCATGGCTGGCGGCGCTGCTTGCGTTGTATCTGTGCGCGCCGTTTCTTGCCGGCATCCCGCAGATCGGCCGGGCCGATTGGGCCAACGTCGACTGGAGCCAGACCTGGTCCGCTGTTGGCGTCTCGGCCGCCAGCGCGAGCGTCTCGACCCTGATCGTGTTGCTGGGCGGGGTACCGCTGGGCTATTTCCTGGCGCGCTCGACCTCGCGGCGCATGGCCGTCCTCGGCTTTGTCGTGCAGCTACCCCTTGCGCTGCCGCCGCTCGCCAGCGGCGTGCTGCTACTGTTTCTGCTCGGGCCGTACAGCATAATCGGCAGCCTTTTCGGCGGCACACTGACCGACTCGTTCGCGGGCATCGTGATTGCCGAGAGCTTCGTTTCGGCGCCGTTTCTCATCATTGCCGCGCGCTCGGCGTTTGCGGCGGTCGATCCTGTCTACGAGGACGTCGCGGCCACGCTCGGCCATCATGCCGGCAGCCGCTTTCTGCGCGTCATGCTGCCCATGGCCTGGCCGGCCATCGGCGCGGGACTCGCGCTCGCATGGCTGCGCGCATTCGGAGAATTCGGCGCGACGGTCATGGTGGCCTATCACCCGTATTCTTTGCCCATCTACACCTATGTCATGTTCGGCAGCCAGGGCCTGCCGGCGATGATGCCGCTGCTGCTGCCCACGCTCGCGATCGCACTGCTGTGCGCGGCCCTCTCGATCTATCGCCGCCGCAGCCATGCCGAGTCCGATGCGGCGGGCGCTGCCGATACCGCCGCCGAGGAGTTGGCAGGCATCGTGCCGGTCGTCCCTGCGCTTGCCGGCAGCACGCGCCTGGCCTTCGAGCTGGAACACCGCGCCGGCGCCTTTCATCTCGATGTGCGCTGGGCTCCGAACGCGCGCAGGCTCGCCATCGTGGGCCCTTCGGGTTCGGGCAAATCGATGACGCTGCGTCTGATAGCCGGTCTCGGGCAGAACAGGCTCGGCACCTTGCGCAGCCACGTCGTGCTCGGCGATATCGACCTCGCCGCGCTGCCGCCCGAACGCCGGGGCATCGGCTACATGCCGCAGGACTATGGCCTTTTCCCGCACATGACGGTCGCTCGACAGCTGGCTTTTCCGGTCGCGGCCGACGCCGCCGGCGCGCGCTATTGGCTCGACCACCTAGGCCTGACCAGTCTCACGCAGCATCTGCCCGCGCAGCTCTCGTTCGGCCAGCGGCAGCGCGTCGCGCTGGCGCGCGCCCTGACGCAGCACAGTCAGCTTCTGTTGTTCGACGAACCGTTCTCCGCGCTCGACACGCCGCGCCGCCGCCTGCTGCAGGCCTCGCTGCGCGCGCTGCAGCGCGATATCGACGCGGTCACGATCGTCGTCACCCACGATCCCGACGAAGCCGCGCTGCTCGCCGACGAGATCCTCGTGCTGGAGCACGGCCGTACGTTGCAGGCCGGCCCGGTGCACGAGCTATACGCGCGCCCGGCCAGCGCGCGCGTTGCCGAACTATTGGGACTGCCCAACATCGGGGAGGGCATCGTACGCGACGACGGCGCCATCGATACCCAGGCCGGTCTCGTATTGCGTCCCAATGCCTGCAGCTACGCCGTAGGCTCGCTCGTGATGTGGCGCGTCGCGCCCGACGGCATACACGCCACCGATCAAGGCACTTACATCGGCCGCATCGAAAACCTGCAACTGCGGCGCGGCGAGCGCTATGCGCAAGTGCGCATCGGCGGCGTCGTGCTCGACACGCGCGCAGACGAGTCCACATTCGACAATACCCCTGTGCGCCTGCACATCGACTCTTCATCGATCTCTATCTGGCTACCGACATAGGCTGCGACATCGACGCTCAAAGACCCTGGTAGTCGGTCGGGTTGCGCAGGCGCCGGGGCTTTGCGGCCTGTTGGAGGCTGCCGAGAGCTTCCGTAGGGAGGGCGGGGGCTTTCC
>NZ_JBQCER010000033.1:0-19356 GCF_051960075.1 Bordetella sp. | reverse complement strand
CGACGTCGAGCAGGCCGCCGATTTCGTCAAGCAGACGCAATGCGATGCACTGGCGATCGCGATCGGCACCTCGCACGGCGCCTACAAGTTCACCAAAAAACCGACCGGCGACATCCTGTCGATCCAGCGCATCAAGGAAATCCACGCGCGCATCCCCAACACCCACCTGGTGATGCACGGTTCGTCGTCGGTGCCGCAGGAGCTGCTGGCCGAGATCCGCCAGTTCGGCGGCGACATGAAGGAAACCTACGGCGTGCCCGTCGAGGAAATCCAGGAAGGCATCAAGCACGGCGTGCGCAAGATCAACATCGACACCGACATCCGCCTGGCCATGACCGGCGCCATCCGCCGCTTCTTCGCCGAGAACCCCGCCAAGTTCGACCCGCGCGAATACCTCAAGCCCGCCAAGGCCGCCGCCAAGGCGATCTGCGTGGCGCGCTACCAGCAGTTCGGCACCGCCGGCAATGCCAGCAAGATCAAGCCGGTTTCGCTGGTCGACATGGCCGCGAACTACGCCGCCGGCAAGCTGGCGCAGGTCGTTCAGTAAGTCTCGACGGCGGGAGGCTTAAAATCTCCCACGCCCTTTTCGGCCCCGGTTCTTCGAGCCGGGGCCCGTTCTTTCCAGGATAGGCCTTTCCCGTGACCACAGCCCTGCATCAATCCACCATCAAATCCCTGCCCCTGCTGGGCCGCGGCAAAGTGCGCGACATGTACGCGGTGGGCGACGACAAGCTGCTTATCGTCGCCTCTGATCGCATCTCGGCGTTCGACGTGATCCTGGACGACCCGATCCCGGGCAAAGGCCAGGTGCTCACCGAGCTCACCGAGTTCTGGCTCAAGAAGCTGGGGCACATCATCCCCACGCACGTCACCGGCATCAGGCCCGAAGACGTGGTCGCGGCCGACGAGGTCGAGCAGGTGCGCGGCCGCGCCATGGTGGTCAAGCGCCTCAAGCCCGTGCTGGTCGAGGCGGTGGCGCGCGGCTACCTGATCGGGTCGGGCTGGAAGGACTACCAGGACACCGGCGCGGTCTGCGGCATCAAGCTGCCGGCCGGAATGAAGCAGGCAGGCAAGCTGCCCCAGCCCATCTTCACCCCGGCCGCCAAGGCCGAGTTCGGCACGCATGACGAGAACGTCGACTTCGACCATGTGGTCAGGGAAGTCGGCCAGGCCACGGCCGAGAAGATCCGCGACATCCCGCTCAAGCTCTATGCCGAGGCGTCTGCGTTCGCGGCCACCAAGGGCATCATGATCGCCGATACCAAGTTCGAATTCGGCCTGGACGACAAGGGCGAGCTCTACCTGATGGACGAAGTGCTGACGCCCGACTCCTCGCGCTTCTGGCCAGCCGACGGCTACCGCGAAGGCATCAGCCCGCCCTCGTTCGACAAGCAGTTCGTGCGCGACTGGCTCGAAACCCAACCCTGGGACAAAACCCCGCCCGCACCGCGCCTGCCCAAAGACGTGCTGGAAAAGACGGCCGCCAAATATCGCGAAGCGCTGGATCGCCTGACGGCCTGAACGTCGGCGGTGAAAAACGGGCCCGGGATCCAGGCCCGTCTCGCGCTTCATGCCCGGCGCCGTTCAGGCCCGACCAGCATTGCCGCATAGCGCAGGACGAACAGCGCGAAGCTGGCGATCCATAGCGCCGCCGAAACGGACAGCAGCCTGACCGACAGATCGGTCAGGCACGCGGCCAGAACGCGGGTCCCGCTCGCGATGAAGATCAACAGTTAGATCGCCGCGGTCGCGCGGTCGGCGTTGAGCGCGCGCCCGGTATGACCGCGCGTCGCCCGCGTCATGACGCCCAGCACCATGGTGCTCATGGCGCCGACGGTAAAAGCATGGATGGCCGCGGAGGGCGGCACGGCCGGCCCGAGCAGGCTCGCACCCAGCAAGGCGGCGCCGATTGCAAGCCAGGCATAGCCCAGGTGCAGAATGGTCACCATAGGTTCGGCGAGCGTCTTGAGCCCGCGCCAGCGCGCCAATTGCCATAGCACGAGCCCAGCTGCGGCGAGCAAAATGACGCCGACGGGTTTGGCGTCGGGAAAGAACACCCAGCCGAGCAGGCCCGTGTGCAAGCTGGCCAGCGCAACGCGGTCGAGCGCGCCGTGCGGCGGCGGCAGCGAGGCGGCATTGCGCGGGGCGAGCCAGTTGCGCGTAAAAGCGGGGATGATGCGTCCGCCCACGGCCGACACCAGGGCCAGTGCCGCAAGCATGGCAAGGCGCCATCCGAGCCCGGCGGGAATGGCGCGCCCTGCCAGTTCCAGGTACATGAGCAGATTGGCAGCGCCGAGCACCGCAACGGGAATAGGCATCGCCAGGTTGCGCCAGTTGCGCGCGGCAACGAGCTCGCGTGTGGAGACGATACAGATCGCGACGGGAAAGGCCAGGTCGATGGCGGCCGCCAGCCATAGCGGCAGCGCCGCCGAGAACAGGCAGGCGACGCGGCCGATCAGCCACAGGCCGGCCAGCGCGGCCAGTCGGCCGTCGTGCACCGGCGCGCGGCGGGTCCAGTTGGGTATGGCCGTGAGCATGAAACCTGCGATGGCGGCCATGACAACGCCGAACAGCATCTCGTGGATGTGCCAGGACAACGGATCGAAGCGGCTGGGCAGCGCGCCGCCGCTCAGATAAAGATCGATCCAGGCGGCCAGTGCCAGCACGGCCCAGAGCGCGCACGCCAGGAAGAAAGGCCGAAAGCCCCAGGACCACAGCCCGGCAGGGGGTCTCTCGACCGGAAGAATTGTCATCGTCGCCATCGCACCTCTCCGCCGTCGCTATGCGTCAATCTTAGGACGCGGCAAAGCGCGGGACTTTGCGCGAGCGCAAATTGCGCGGGCTGGCCCTAATCCGGCGATTCTTCCGCAATACGTCGCAACTCGGCAGGCTCGCATACCGTCAGGCGGCGATTGCGCGTGATCAGAATGCCTGCCTTTTCCCATCCGGTGAGGATGCGGCTGGCAGTGTGCAGCGTGGTGCCGGAGATGTCGGCGACGTCTTTGCGCCGGAGCGGGAATTCGATCGCGGTGCCGTCCAGGGTGCTCAGACCCGCCTGGCGCGCAAGGCGCAGCACGGCATGCGCCACGCGCCGCTCGGCGCGCTGGGTCGCCAGTTCGCGCACGCGGTTCTGCACCTCTTGCAGGCGTTTGCCGATGATGCGGATGACGTTGATGCCGATCTGCGGGTAGCGGTGGATGAGCGCGAGCAGTTCGTCCTCGCTCCAGCTGGCTTCGAGCGTTTGCGTGAGGGTGACCGCGTCGGCGGGGTAATGACCGTCGACGAAAAGAGGCAGAGTGCCGAACAGTTCTCCGGGCCCGATAAAGCGCAGCACCACCTGGGCGCCGTCGCTGCCCGACTGGTCGATGCGCACGCCGCCCTCGACGACAGCATGGGCGCGCACGCTTTTGTCGCCCTGGCTGAAGATGCGCACTCCCTGGTCCAGGTGCCGCAATCGCGCGTGCGCGGCGATTGTTGCCAGCGCGTCGGCGGGCAGCCCCTGGAAGAGGTCCATCGATGCAAGAAGCTGTGGATCGAGTTCGCCGGCCGTCATGCAGGTATGTTAGCCCGCCGGCGATCGAGACCGAAATCGGTTTGCGCCAGCGCAAACGGGGCGATGCGGCGCGGTGCTAGAGTGATGGCGGACCAAGAACCGATTTCCCGGCACGAGCGAAATGCGCAACGACACTCCCGATATCCGCATCAAGCGGGTCTACGATCCGCCCCTGGATCAAGACGGCGCGCGCGTGCTGGTGGATCGTCTGTGGCCGCGCGGGCTGAGCAAACAGACTGCAGCCTTGACGCTCTGGCTCAAGGAGGTGGCGCCCAGTTCGGAGCTGCGCGGCGAGTTTTGCCACGATCCGCGGCACTGGGAAGAATTTCGCCGCCGCTATTTCGCCGAACTGGCGGGCGGCGACCCGGCCCCGTTGGTCCAGCTTGCGGGGCTGGCGCGGCGTGGCCCATTGACGCTGCTCTATGCCGCTCGCGATACGGAGCACAACAATGCCGTCGTGCTCGCGGCTTATTTATCGGATCACCTCAAGGACATCGAATCATGAACCAAGGCACGCATTCCGCCGCCGATCGCCGGGCCGTGCTCATTGCGCAAATCCAGCGGGAAACCCGCATCGACGAGGACATGATCGAACGTCTCGTGCATGGCTTCTATGCCCGGGTGCGTGAAGACGCAGTCATCGGCCCGATCTTCAACGCGAGGATCAAGAACTGGGGGCCGCACCTGGAGCGCATGTGCGAGTTCTGGTCATCGGTCGCCCTCATGAGCGGACGCTACCACGGCCAACCCATGATCAAGCATTTGCCGCTTCCGATCGACGGCCGGCATTTCGACCGCTGGCTGACGCTATTCGAGGCGACCGCACAAGCGCTGTGCCCGCCCAACGCGGCGGCGCATTTCATCCAGCTCGCCCGGCGGATCGGAGAAAGCCTGGAACTGGGCATCGCTAGCGCCCAGGGCGTGCTGCTGCGCAAGGGCGAGCGCTACCTGGCCGACGGACAGTCGGACGAAGACGTCGCGGGGCGCGAGGAGCGGCCGCTGGACGTGCCCGACACCTTCACGGCCGTGCGCCGCAAGTCGTAAATTCGGTACATCGCGCTTTCGCTCTTCGTTTTTCATGCCTCCCATGTCCCATTCCCTGCCCAATGCGCGCGAGCTTGCGCCGACTCCGCTATGCCAGATGCTCCGCTGCCGCTATCCGCTGATCCTGGCGGGCATGGGCGGGGTGTCCCGCCATGAGCTGGTGATCGCGGTGACCGAGGCGGGCGGATTCGGCTTTCTGGGCATGGTGCGCGAGCCGCTCTCCCTGATACGCAGCGAGGTTGCCAAGGTGCGGCAAGGCACGTACCGCCCGTTCGGCGTCAACCTGATTCCCGCGGGCACCGACCCGCAGCTGCTGAGCCGGCAGATCGACCTGTGCATCGAACTGCGCGTGCCGGTGGTGGGTCTTTTCTGGGACGTGGCGCCCGAGGTGATCGCCAGGCTGCGTGCGGCCGGCATTTTCGTGGTTCATCAGGTGGGCTCGGTGGACGATGCGCTGGCTGCCCAGCAGGCCGGCGTCGATGCGCTGATCGTCCAGGGGGTGGAAGCGGGTGGCCACGTCAGGGGGCGGCAAAAACTCGAAGAATTGCTGGCCAGCGTGCTGCTCGTGGCCCAGGTGCCCGTTGCGGCAGCCGGCGGCATCACCGACGGCCGCGACGTGGCGCGCATCCTGGCGCAGGGCGCACAGGCTGCGGTGCTGGGCACTGCCATGGTCGCGACGGACGAATCGTTCGCCCACGATTATCACAAGCAGCGCCTGGTCCGTGCGCAAGCCTGCGACACCATTCTGACCGAAGACTTCTACATCAACTGGCCGCCCCATGCGGCGGTGCGCGTGCTGGAAAACAGCGTGACGCATCGCGAGCACGGCAGCCCCTGCGACGCAGAGCGTATCGTGATCGGCGACGAGGAAGGCCGTCCGATCTATCTGTTCAGCACCGATTCGCCGCTGCGCTCGATGACAGGCGACTACGAGGCGATGGCGCTGTACGCGGGCATGGGCGTCGGAGGCATTACGGCGGTGGAGCCCGCCGCGCGCCGCATTGCGCGTATCGTGGCCGAGGCGGCCCAGGCGTGCCGCTTGGCCGCCCCGCCGCCGGAACTGAGTTCGCCGGTCTGCTATGCCGGCGAATTCGAACGCGAAGCCAACGAGGCTGTCATCGCGCGGCTGGACGAATTGCTCGAAGCCGAACGCGCCGGTGCGCGCGTGGCGATGGAAACCGCGCGCCAGGCGCAAAGTGCGCCGCTGCGCGATCTGATCGACGCCGTGCATCGCGACGAAGTGAAATGGTGCGTGATGCTGGGTCACGCCATCCGCGAACTCGACGCCGCACCCGGTTCGCGCGCCGGCGCCTTCTACGAAAAGGCCATGGCCATCGCCGATATCCACCAGCGTCTGGTCTTTCTGAATCGCGGGCAGCGATGGGTGGTGAGAAAGCTGCGCGAACTGCTGCCCCTGGTGAACGATCCCGCCATCGAGCAGAACCTGACCGAGATGCTCATCGCACACGAAGCGAACATCGACAAGGTCGACGCCTTGCGCGAAAACGGCGACCCCTCCGCCTCGCGATAACCCTCTGCCGGTCGGCCGAACCACCCCTTCTTGTCATTGTTTGCGGCGCATTCGGTTGCGGCGCTTTCGTTCTGTTACTTATACTCTTAAAGATCAAGAAAAAGAGAAGAGAGACGGAACATGCTGATGGTGTTTCCCTTGTTGACCGGAATCCTGGCGGTTTGCTACGGCATTCTGGGCAGGCGGCCCGCCTGTGTGGTCTTCTGGCTGCTGACGATGGGCTTGTGCGCGGCCTGGGCCATCGGAAATCTCCAGGGCCATCCCATGCCCTTGGCGCTGTAAGGGGAAGGCATGGCTCTGTTCCTGGAAAGCCCCGGACACGGGTCCCGGCAGGTCAACGCGCTGATGTTGTTCCTGGTGTGCGTCGGCCTGATCTTTTCGCTGACTTGGCAAGGCATGACGGCAGACTATGCCTGCCCGCTGTGCACGCTGCAGCGCATGGCGCTGGTCCTGGCCGGCGTGGGTCTCCTGCTCAACGTGCGTCTCGGGCCTTCGCCGTTGCACTACGCCATGACCACGACGGCCGCCCTGAGCGGTATCGCGATCTCCTGCTGGCTGGCCCTGTTGCCCGCCGACGCGAACGCAAGGCTGCTCATGGGTCTGCGCCTGCATAGCTGGGCCTTCGTCATGTTCGGCGTGCTGGTCGTTTTCGCACTGCTGATGCAGACCCTGGATCGCCGCTGGGGCGACAACGCGATCAAGCGCGCCACCTCGCTGCTGGGCACGATAGTAATGGCCTTGTTTCTGGTAGCGGCGCTGGCCAGCACCGCCGGGACCGTCATGGACTGCGGCGTGTCGACTTGCCTGAAGAGTTTGACCGCGACGTTTTGACGAAGCGGCATTTCTGCGGCCGGCGTCTGAAGAACTCGACCGCGCAATCGGTCCCGGGCAAATGCGGTCCGACGTTCTCAAGCCGCCAGCAGATCCCGCCCCTTTAGCCTCTCCAGCACCCGCACAGGCGCCAGCTCCGCATAACTCAGGGCAGTCAACGGCAACTGCCAGGTCTGCTCCAGCATGAACTGCCCACCCATTGCTGCATGCGACACCTGGTCGGAAAAACACACCCAGGTGCTTCCCGGCATGAAATCCACCTGCGCCCAATCGCCGTCCTGCTGATAGCGCGTATCGCGCTTCATCGCGTCGTGCATCTGCAGCATCAGATGGTCGTATTCGGTGCGGCGCTGCTTGGTGATGCCCACGTGATGCATGAGCCCGGCCAGCCAGGGACGCCAGGGTTTGTTCATCGCAGGCAGATAGCGCCGCGCGGCCGTCTCGAAAGGTTCGCCCACGCGCCACGTGCGCGGCTTGCCGTCGGGATTGATGTTGGTGAAAACGCGCAAAATGCGCTCGCCATGCAGCGGGCGCGACGGGAAGGCATCGACGTGCAGCAGCCGGTCGTCCTTGCGCCAGGACGGGTGCCAGGTGCCGATGGCATGCAGGCGCAGACTGGTGGCCGGCCCGTGGCGGGCATCGCGGTAGCCGGGGAACAGCGCGTCGAGCAGGGCGCTGGTCGAATCGAGATAGCGCTGCAGAATGCCCTGCACGCGCTCGCGTGCGGCGCCCGTGGCCACCGTGCCGGCCAGCCCCTTGGGCGTGAGGCTGATGTTCTTGCGTTTGGGGTCGGTGTACTTCGGATCGAGGAGCATGCGCTCCTCGGGCGACAGGGCAAAACCCAGGTGCGGCAAATGCAGAACCCGCCCTTGTTCGAGCGCGCGCAGTGCCTGCGCCGACAGGGCCGCGGCCTCGGGGGCGCGCCAATCTCGCAGGGGCAGTTCGAGGAGAGAATCGGTGGACGGGTCTGTGGCGCTCATGGCGGTTAAAATCCAGGGTTTTCGGCCGGCGGCTCCGCTTTATTCGGCGAACCGCCTTGGCACATCATCTGAACTTTACCCCATGGCCAAGACAGACTCGACCTCCCGCGCAAAACCTGCGAAACCCGCCGCAAAACCCGCAGCCAGATCCAAGGCCGGTGCCAAAATCGTGCCGGCTCCGGTGGTCGGCGTCGTCATGGGTTCGTCCAGCGACTGGGAGGTCATGCAGAACGCCGTGGCCATGCTGCGCGAATTCGGCGTGCCCTGCGAAGCCAAGGTCATCTCGGCCCACCGCATGCCGCAGGACATGGCCGACTACGGCGCGGCCGCGCCGGGCCGGGGTCTGCGCGCCATCATCGCCGGCGCCGGCGGCGCCGCGCATCTGCCCGGCATGATGGCCGCGCTTACCGAGGTGCCGGTGTTCGGCGTGCCGGTGCCTTCAAAATACCTGCGCGGCGAAGATTCGCTGCTGTCCATCGTGCAGATGCCCAAAGGCATCCCCGTCGCGACCTTCGCCATCGGCGAAGCCGGCGCGGCCAATGCCGCCCTGCACGTCATCGCCAACCTGGCCACCACCGACGCGGCCTTGCGCCGCAAGCTGGTGGCCTTTCGCGCGCGCCAGACCGAAGCGGCCCGCGCCATGACACTGCCCGGGGCCTGAGATGTCCGATCTATCATGCGATCCCATCGCGCCCGGCGGCTGGCTGGGCCTGCTCGGCGGCGGCCAGCTGGGCCGCATGTTCTGCCATGCCGCACAAAGCCTGGGCTACAAGGTGGCCGTGCTGGATCCGGCCGCCGACGGCCCCGCGGCCATGGTGGCCGACCGCCATATCCAGGCCGCCTACGACGATGCCGCGGGCCTGGCCGCGCTGGCCGAGCTGTGCCCGGCCGTGACCACCGAGTTCGAGAACGTGCCGGCCGACAGCCTGCGCAAGAAGTCGGCGCGCTGCCGGGTCATCCCGGCCGCCGACGCCGTGGCCATCGTGCAGGACCGCATCGCCGAAAAAAGCTTCATTGCGGGGCAGGGCATCGCGGTGGCGCCGCACGTCGCGGTGCGCGCCGGGAGCGATCTGCGCGATGCGCCCGACGCGCTGTTCCCCGGCATACTCAAAGTGGCCCGCCTGGGCTACGACGGCAAGGGCCAGGCGCGCGTGAAGACCCGTGACGAAGCGCTGGCCGCCTTCGCCGAATTCAATGGCGTTCCCTGCGTGCTGGAAGCGCTGCTGCCGCTGGACTACGAGATTTCCGTGGTGCTGGCGCGCGGCTTCGACGGCAACGATGTGGCTTATCCCGTCTCGCGCAACGTGCATCGCGACGGCATCCTGGCCGTCTCCACCGTGGTCGGCGACACCGACCCGTCGCCCCATCGCGAAGCGGCCACGCAGGCCGCGCGTGCCATCGCCCGGGGCCTGGGCTATCACGGCGTGCTGTGCGTCGAATTCTTCGTGCTGCAGGATGGCCGACTGCTGGTCAACGAGATCGCGCCGCGTCCGCACAATAGCGGCCACTACAGCATCGACGCCTGCGTTACCAGCCAGTTCGAGCAGCAGGCGCGCGTCATGGCCTGTCTGCCTTTGGGCAGCACGCGCGTGGTGGCGCCCTCGGTCATGCTCAACATTCTGGGCGACATCTGGTTTCCGGATGGCGCCGGCACGCCGCGCGAGCCCGACTGGTCCGCCGCGCTGGCGGCATCGGGCAGCGCCAAGCTGCATCTGTACGGCAAGCGCGAGGCGCGACACGGCCGCAAGATGGGCCACGTCACCATCGTCGGACAGACCCTGGAGCAGGCTCGCGCCGACGCTGCCTGCGTAGCCGCGGCGCTGGGCGTGCCTGCGCCGTGAGCGAGCAGGCGATGCACGACAAGGCGCCAGCGCCGCCCGCTCCCTCCGAACGGGAAATCGATTTTGCCGCGCGTTGCCTGGCCGAAGGCCGGCTGGCGGCCTTTCCCACCGAAACCGTCTACGGCCTGGGAGCAGACGCCGAGAACCCGCGGGCAGTGGCGCGCATCTATGCCGCCAAGGGCCGTCCTGCCAACCATCCGGTGATCGTGCACATTGCCCCCGAAGGCGACGTCGAATATTGGGCCGCGCAGGTGCCGCCCGAAGCGCGCCTGCTCATGCAGGCCTTCTGGCCCGGGCCCCTGACGCTAATCCTCAAGCGCGCGCCGCATATTCCCGACGCTGTCAGCGGCGGACAGGACAGCATCGGCCTGCGCTGCCCTTCGCATCCCGTGGCGCAGGATCTGCTGCGCGCATTTGCGGCGCTCAAGCCCTCCGGGCAGGGGGGCGTGGCTGCGCCTTCCGCCAACAAGTTCGGCCAGGTCTCGCCGACACTGGCCGAGCACGTGCGCGGGGAGTTTCCCGATGAAGTCGCGCAGGGCATGCCCGTGCTCGACGGCGGCGCGGCCGAGGTCGGCATCGAGTCCACCATCGTCGATCTATCGCGACTGGATCAGGGCGCGGGCGCCGTGCTGCTGCGTCCGGGCCACATCGGCGCTGCGCAGATCGCAGCGGTGCTGGGCCAGCCGGTGCATCGCCCCGACGCGGCCGCGCCGCGCGCATCGGGCACGCTCAAGGCGCATTACGCACCGCATACGCCGCTGGCGCTGATCGACGACGCGCGTCTGGCCCAGGTCGTGCGCGGCGCAGACCTGCCCGAAGGGCGCTGCGTGCTGGTGAGCTATGCCGCGTTGCCGGCGCTGCCGGCGGGTCTGGCCGCGCGGCTGCAGGTGCGCAGTGTGCCGGCCGACCCGGCGCGCTATGCGCAGGCGCTCTATGCCACCTTGCGCGAACTCGACCATGGCGGCTATGTCCGTCTGCTGGTGCAGGCGCCGCCGCGCACGGCCGACTGGGACGCGGTCAACGACCGCATCGGCCGCGCCGCCGCGGCATTCGCGCTGGATACCCGCGGGCTCTGACCCTGTGCCGCGATGACGGCCGCGGGGCAGGGTGCCGGGGCGTCGCTACGCGCGTGCGCGCAAGGCCGCGAACACCACGCCGGCGATCGTCAGAAGCCCCCCGAGCAAGGTCGCAAGCCCGGGCCGTTCTCCGGTGAGCGCCATCGAGAATGCCGTTGCCGCCGCCGGCGTCAGATAAAGGAAATTGGCTGCGCGCGCCGCACCGAAATAATCGAGCGTGACCGTCCACATCGCATAGCCGAGCGCCGCGGGAAAAATGCCCAGCATCAGCACTGCCGTCCAGACGCTGGCCGGTGCGTTGGCCAGCGCACCGAGCGCGCTGGGCAGCCAGGGCAGGAACAGCAACGCGCCCGCCAGCAAGGTGTATCCGGTGCAAGCCAGGGCGCCGTAAGCGGGAATCAGCCGCCGCTGCAGCACGAAAAAACCCGCCGTCGATAGCGCCGCGCCAAGAATCAGCGTGCTGCCCGAGCCCAGAGCCAGGCCGCCGGGCTGGCCGTGCGCGATCACCGCGATGCCGGCCATGCTGAGGAGCGACCCCAGCCAGCCCCAGCGGTTGAAGCGTTCGCCCAGAAAGACGAAAGCCAGCAGCGCGGTGAAGATCGGCATGGTCCCGGCGATGAAGCTTGCCGCGCCGGGCGCCACAGTTTGTTCGCCGGTATTGAGCAGCGCGTTGTACAGCACGATGCCCAGAAATGCGCACAACACGAAGCGCAAGGCGTCGCGGCCGCTCGGCAGGCGCGGCCGGCGCCACGCGAACCAGCCCAGCACCAGCACGGCGGCGGTGGCGAAGCGCGCCGATGCAAGCTGCATCGGCGTCAGACCATGCAGGCCGATCTGGATGAAAGGGAATGCGCTGGCCCACGACAGGATCGTCATGGCCGCGGCACCCGCCGCCAGCAGCGGCCGGCGCGCGTCGTGCGCCGGAATCGAGGAAAGGGTGTTCATGTCGTGATGAGATCGCGTGGCGCAATGATAATCTAGCCGCCATCGACCATCCGGAGCCGCATGATGACGCTTTATCCGCAGATGCTGCGCAACCGTCCGATCATGGCGGCCGCGTTCGCGGTCGGCGTATTGTGCGCGGCATTGCTGCCGTTTCCGGCCAAGCCGGTATTGCGCGTGCTGATCGCTTGGGATTGCATGGTCTGGCTATATCTTGCATTGATCTGGGTGCGCATGATCACCGCGCATCATCACAAGGTGCAGGCGTTCGCGGTCCGCGAAGACGCGAGCGCGACCACGGTGCTGACGGTCGTCTGTCTCGCCACGGTCGCAAGCGTTGCCGCCATTGCTTTCGAGCTTGCAACCGCCAAGGGCATCGGCCTGCGCGCCGGACTCGGCCACTACACGGTGACGGCCGCAACAATGTTCGGCGCGTGGTTCCTGATCCCGACCATCTTCACGCGGCATTACGCACGGCTCTACTATCGTTCGCCCGCCGAGAATCGCGCACTGCGCTTTCCCGATCGCGAACTCGAGCCCAACTACTGGGATTTCCTCTACTTTTCCTTCACGCTCGCGGTCGCATCGCAGACAGCCGATGTGTCGCTCGCGAGCCGTTCGGCGCGGCGCGCGGTGCTGGCGCAATCGCTGCTGTCGTTCTACTTCAATCTGGCCGTGCTGGGGCTGGCGATCAACGTGGCGGCCGGCTTGCTGGGCTGAGCGGATTTTGCGTCGCCTCGGGCGCGGGGCCAAGATAGCGTCCGCGTGGTCGTATCAGCTGATCCGTGGCGAGCTGCTCCAGGCCATGCGCCAGCAGCCCGACGCTGCGGGCCGGCGCGAACAGACTGAAAGCGGCGTCGGCCGGCAGCTTGTGGTGTGCAACCATCGACGCCAGCGCCGTGTCGATATTGGGCTGCTGGCCGGTTAGCCGGATCACCTTTTCGATGAAGCGCGCGATGACCGGCGGAGGTTCGCACAGCGCCAGCAGGGCGGCTGCGCGAGGGTCGCCGTCCGGATAGATGGGATGCCCGAAACCTGCGATGGGCAGACCGGCCGAGAGGTATTGACCGATCACCTGATCGTCGCCCAGCCGCCTCACCTCACCGAACAACGTTTGCACACGGCCCGAGGCGTCGCCGTGCGACGGGCCGGAGAGCGTGCTCAAGCCGGCGAGCAGGCAGGCCGGCAGCGATGCGCCGGTCGAGGCCGCGATGCGCGTGGCGAAGGCCGAGCTTGTCAGTTCGTGATCGGCCAGCAGCACCATGGCCGCGCGGATCAGCTCGGCGACCGCGGCGGATTGCTTCCATGCCTTGGCAAAACGCAGATGCAGCGGCTGTTTGCCCGGCGCCGCGCCGAGCGCGTTCGCCAGCATGCCCACCAGTCCCTGGCTTTCGGTTTGCAGCACATGCTTGAGGCGTCCGCGCGTGGAATGGGCGGTGGCAGCCAGAGACGCCAGGGCGGTGAACGCCGCGTTGCGGCCCGGTGCCTGGGCATGCCCTGCGCGGACGGGCGAGGAAAAGTCGGCAGGTTGGTATGCGTCCCATAGCAGCTGGGCGGCCTCTTCCAGTGTGGCCGAGCGCGCCAGATCGATGGCGTCACGGCCCCGGTAATACAGGCGTCCGCGGAAAAAAGTCGTCAACGACGTAGGAATACTGGGTTGTGCGCCGAACAGCGTGTCCTGCGCCACCGTTTCGCGCCGGCGTCCCGTTTGTTTGCGTTTCGCCAGGCCCATCAGGTCTTCTGCGCGATACAGGCTGCGGCGCCGGTTGTCCGGATCGGGCATCACCTCCAGTTTGCCGCGGCTGACATAGGCGTAAATGGTCTGTGGCTGCACGCCGAGACGCTGACACGCCTCGCTCATTGAAATCCAGGAAGCCATATTCGATGCATGGTGATGGAAGGAAGAAATTATATATTGATTTTCTAAGTCAAGATTTACTACATAATCAATATATTGATAGCATGAATTCCATCCTGAAAAGATCCATGGAAGATCATGAAACCCCAAGTCCTGCAGCTCAACCCTATCCTGATTCCGGCGGCCAACGAACGGCTTGCCTCGCTCTACGAGGTTCACCGGTTTTATGAGATCGCCGATCAGGCGGGATGGCTGCGCGAACACGGCGCCGATATGCAGGCGGTCATCACCGGCGGCCATACGGGCATCTCGCGCGCCATGCTGGAACAGTTGCCTGCGCTCAAGGTGGTCGCGATCAACGGCGTAGGCACCGACGCCGTCGATCTGTCCTATTGCCGCGAGCGCGGCCTGCCGGTCACCGCAACGCTGGGCGCGCTCACGGAAGACGTGGCGGACCTGGCCATCGGTCTGCTGATCGCTGCCTGCCGCAATCTGTGCGCCGTCGATCGTTTCGTGCGCGACGGGCAATGGGAGCAGCATCCGCAGCCGGGTGCGCTACCGCTGGCGCGCCGCTTCAGTGGCATGTGCCTGGGCATCGTCGGCATGGGGCGGGTTGGGCGCGCAGTGGCGCAGCGCGCGTCGGCCTTCGGCTGCCCGGTTCTCTACACCGACCTGCGCGCCATGGACGGTGTGCCGCACCGCTTCGTGCCCGATCTGATCGAGCTGGCGCGCGAATCCGACGCGCTGGTGCTGTGCGCGTCGGCGGACAAGGCCGAAGGCATTGTCGACGCCGCAGTGCTGGAGGCGCTCGGCCCGCACGGCTTTCTGATCAATGTGGCGCGCGGCCGGCTGGTCAACGAAGACGACCTGGTGGCGGCGCTGTCCTGCGGTCGCATCGCCGGTGCGGGGCTCGATGTGTTCGTCGACGAGCCGCGTGTGCCGCCTGCGCTGCGTCAGTCCGAGCGCGCCACGCTGCAGGCGCATCGCGCCAGCGCCACCTGGGAGACTCGTGCCGCCATGGCCGACATGGTGCTGGAAAGCGTCGCCCAGGCGTTGGCGGGCGCGCGTCCGGCCGCGAGCCTGACGACCTGAACGCGAACGCGTGCGACGCCTTCGGCGTCGTTTTTCATACTTACAACAAACCCAAGGAGACACATCTTGTTCAAGCCATCTTTGCTTTCTCATCGAATCAAGCGCGCTCCGCTGCGCGCCGGCATGGCGCTGGCGCTGAGCCTGGCGGCGATCGCCGGCATGCCGGCGGCGGCAGCGCAGCGCTTTCCCACGCATGCCGTGACGCTGGTCGTGCCGTTTCCGCCCGGCGGCGGCACCGATACCGGCGCGCGCTTGTTGGCTCAGGAGCTGGGCAAGCGCTGGGGGCAGTCCGTCATCGTGGAAAACAAGGGCGGCGCGGCTGGGCTGATCGGCGCGAACTTTGTTGCCCAGGCCAAGCCTGACGGCTATACGCTGTTGCTGGGCAATATCGGCACGCAGTCGATCAATCCGTCGCTCTATACGAAGATGCCGTACGACCCCGACAAGGCATTCGCACCCGTCTCGTTATTGGCCGAGTTGCCGCTGGCGGTGATGATCAATCCGGCCAAGCCGCCTCAGGTCAAGACCATCGGCGACTTCATCCGCTACGCCAAGGCGCATCAAGGCCAGCTCAGTTACGGCAGCTCGGGCGCGGGTGGCGGCCCTCACCTGGCCACCGAGATGTTCAAGGATCAGGCCGGGCTTAAGATCCAGCACATCCCTTATCGCGGCGGCGGTCCGGCGATTTCCGCATTGCTTGCGGGCGATGTGCAGCTGACCATGATGACGGTACTCGAGGCTTCAGGCCACATCAAGGCCGGCGATATGCGCGCGCTGGCGGTCACCGGTTCGCGGCGCGTGGCCGCGCTGCCCGATGTGCCCACGCTTTCCGAGAGCGTTCTGCCAGGCTTCAATTCCATTTCCTGGATAGGTCTGCTTGCGCCCGCCGGCACGCCGTCCGCCATTGTCAACAAAATCTCCGCCGACATGCGCGCCATCGTCGCGGACAAGGACTTTGCCGCGCACATCGCGACCTTGGGCGGCGTGCCGCACGCCGACACGCCGCAGGAGTTCGCCAAGATGATCGCCGATGACCGCAGCCGTTATGCGCGGATCATCCGCAGTCACCATATCAAGGTCGAGTGACTGCGGCCGCAAGCGGCATCATGGCGAGCGGGCCGGTCTTTGCCGCGCCCGCGGTCGCATCCTTTTTTGCTTCAGTCCAGACATGAGTGCCGTTTGAACGATGCCACGCCTCGCGGCAGGATCGCTTTTATCACCGGAGCCGCTGCAGTCTCCCGCAGCCCAGGCCGCCGAGCCCTGCCCGCTGCACCGGCGGCCTGGGCTCGGCGCTGCATTGCGCTATGTGGCCAGCGCCCGAGCCAGAACGTCGAAGACCCGCTCGTCGGTCGATTGCGCCACGTTGAAGCGCAGAAAATCGCCGGCGCTCAAAGACTGGCTGAATGCGTTGCCGGGCGCGAGCACGACGCCCTCTTTCAAGCACAGGCGCGATAGGGTGGAGGCGTCTTTGCCCTGTGGCAGACGGCACCAGAGAAACATGCCCGCCTGGGGCGCGAGCCAGGGTCGGATGCCCATCGCTTGCAGCCTCGGGATGGTTTTTTCCCGTTGCTGCGCCAGGCGCAGCCGCACGGTTTCCATGTGCTTGCGGTAGCCGCTGTCGGTCAGCGCGGCCAGAACGATGTCGGCAGCCAGCCGTCCGCCGCCGAAGGTGGTCGCGATCTTCAGGTCGACCAGGCTCTCGATCCAGTCCGGCCGCGCCGCGATATGACCGCAACGCAGGGCGGCCGATATTGTCTTGGAAAAACTGCCGATCTGGATCACTCGCGACAGGCCGTCGAAGGCCGCGAGCCGGGGCGCGGGCGTAGTCTCGAAATCGGCAAAGATATCGTCTTCGACGATCACCAGATTCGAGTTCTCGGCAAGTTTCAGGATCCGATGCGCGATGACGGGCGACAGGGTGGCGCCGGTGGGATTGTGGATACCCGAATTGGTGATGTAGAGGCGCGGCGCGTGCGCCTGAAGCGCGGCGCCGAACAGTTCCACATCGGGCCCGTTGGGGGTGTAGGGCACACCCACGGCCTTCACGCGATGCGCCTTGAGCAGCGCGTGGAAATTGAAATAGCAGGGGTCGTCCACCAGCACGGTATCGCCCGGCTCCAGCAGGAAGCGGCAGATCAGGTCTATCGCCTGCGTGCCCGAGTCGGTGAGCAGGATGTGCTCGGGGGCCGCCTCGATGCCGTTGGCCAACATTCTGCGGGAAAGCAGCTGGCGCAGCGCGGGATGGCCCAGCGGCGTGGCGTACTCGACCAGATCTGTCGCGCCGGACCGCGCCAGCGCCCGCAGCGCGCGGCGCACGCCCGTTTCGTACAACCATGAGGCAGGCATCCAGCCGCATCCCGGTTTGAGGACGGCGGCATCCGCCTCCAGCGATTGGCGCGAGATCCAGAGCGGATCGACTTCGCGGTCGAGCTTGGGGCCGATCTGCGCCAGCGCGAGCGGCGCGGCGGGGCCCGCGACGTAAAACCCTGCGCCCGGACGCGCGGCGATGACCCCCGCCGCGACCAGCCGCTCATAGGCCTCCACCACGGTCGAAACCGAGAGCCGCATGGCCTGCGCCTGCGCTCGCACGGAAGGCAGGCGCGCGCCCGGCATGTAAATGCGAGAAGCGATGCGGGACTGGACCTCTGCCATGACCGCGCTGATACGCGTGCTGTTTTGCTTCATTTTTACCAACCGTATTGGTTATTTATGCATAACAGTTATTTTTTATTGTATTGGTTTGTGCCTGGCGCAGCCACCACCGCCGAGGTCTACTGGCAACCTATCGACTAGGGGTCTGACATGGAAAAAGCGACAAAAGGCTGGATCAGCGGCTTCATCGGCGTGGCGATATTCGCGGGCTCGCTGCCGGCCACCCGCCTTGCGGTCGCGGGGTTCAACCCGACCTTCCTGACCTGCGCGCGGGCCATCATTGCCGCCTTGCTGGGCTTGCTGCTTTTGCTGGCGCTCAAGCAGCCCCGGCCCAAGCCGGCCGACCTGCCTTCGCTCGCACTCTCGGCGCTGGGCTGCGTGGTGGGCTTTCCGCTGCTCACGGCGCTGGCCCTGCAGCACATCACGGCGGCGCACTCGATCGTATTCGTGGGAATACTGCCGCTCTGCACGGCGGTCTTTGCCGTGCTGCGCGGCGGGGAGCGGCCGCGCCCGCTGTTCTGGCTGTTCTCGATACTCGGCGCCGCCTTCGTCGCGGGCTATGCCGCCACGGGCAGCGGCAGTGCGTCGCTGCGAGGCGATCTGCTGATGCTGGCCGCCGTCGTCGTGTGCGGCATGGGGTATGCCGAGGGCGCGCGCCTTTCCCGCGCCTTGGGCGGCTGGCAGGTCATCAGCTGGTCGCTGGTCCTGTCGCTGCCCGTCATGCTGTTGCTGGCGCTGCTGACCTGGCCCGTTTCCTTCCAGCACGTGAGCGAGTCGGCGTGGATCGGCCTGGCCTACGTGTCGCTCTTCAGCATGCTGATCGGCTTCGTGTTCTGGTATCACGGCCTGGCCCAAGGCGGCATCGCGGCGGTGGGGCAGCTGCAGCTGCTTCAGCCCTTCATGGGCTTCGGCCTTGCCGCGCTGATCCTGCACGAACAGGTGAACTGGGCGATGCTGCTGGTGACGCTGGGCGCGGTGGCCTGCGTCGCGGGAGCGAAGAAGTACGCCCGATGACCGTTCGAGGCGTTCGCTGGAAGCCCCGCGCAGCGGCGGGCTGAGGTCAGCGGCTGTGACAGCCCCGCAAGGCGCCAGTCGCCTGCACGGCCGTGCGGGGGCGAGAGATCAAATATTCAGACCGCGACCGCGAGGCCGACGACAGTGCGCTGCCGCCCCTGGCGCAAGACGAAGGTGTTTTGCGCACCGATGGCGAAGATAAGGCCGGCTCTCGTCACGAAGCCGGCAACCCCCGCAGTTGGAAGCATTTACCGCTTTTCGTAGCGGATCAACAGGGCGTCGCCGTCGGCGCCCGTGGCGGCTTTCCACGCATCCAGCGAGTCCGACGAGGCTGCCTTGAGCGCCTTTTTCACGGATGACGGCACGCGCATGTCGATCTTTACGCCGTTTTTGCGCATATTGGCGTAGTTTTCCTTTAGCCGGCCTTGTATGCGCGCCCATTGCGCGTCTTCGGTCAGCGCCGCCGCCTGGTCGATGGCGTTGCGGTCAGCCGCATCCAGCGCGTTGTAGGCATCGAGGTTCATGGTCGCGATCGAGATCGGCATGGCGTAGTTGATCTCGGCGAAGCAGGGCAGGTAGTTCCACAGCTTGCGGCCTGCGCCGCCGTCGCCCGAGGACAGCACGGCATTGACCTCGCCAGAGGCGATGCGCGGCATGACTTCGGAGAACGAGAGATTCATGGCCTTGGCGCCGGCCTTTTCCATGACCCGCTGCGACGTGCCGTCGTAAGTGCGCACGGTGAGCGAGCGCAGGTCAGCCACGGTCTTGATGGGCTGCTTGGACCAGATACCCGACGCGGGCCAGGGCGTCGTGTAGAGCAGCTTCTGGCCGTGTTCGGCCAGAATTTTTTCGTAGGCCGGGCGCGAGGCTTCGGTCAGGGCTTCGGCCTTGTGCAGCGAGTCGGCCAGGAAGGGCAGGGAAGAGACGCCGAAGATGGGGTAG
>NZ_JBQCER010000032.1:0-34135 GCF_051960075.1 Bordetella sp. | reverse complement strand
CGCTTCGAAGTGCCGGGTTTGGCCGCCGCCTTAGGCGGCCAAAGTCCCTTCGGGACTGCCCCGTCACTTAGGCGCTCCCGGGGCATACCCGCCGGATGCCGGACTGCATTTGAGGCTTACTGGAAATGGGGTCGTATTAATTTGGTCGAAAAAAAAGCCCGAGATCGAAAGATCTCGGGCTAAATCCACCAAAGGAGGAGGGTGGAGGAGACAACCTTGGCATGTCGGGATCGACCTGGGCTGGGGTGTTGCTCGCCAGCTTAGGGATCGCTGCAGAGGGGGGTTGGACTTGCTTTTCAACCTTGCTGTCTGCGTTTCGGCATCCGTGGAAACCATAATACTCAAGAAAATGGTGCAGCGCAAGATTTTTTTGAGTCTAGTTGTATCAAAGCCAATACGCCGTGCCTGTCATGACCTTGGACATGGCCCGCATGGCGCCTCGCGCCAGGGGCGGCAAGGCGACGCCGCCCGCGCGCTCGGCGCTGTCGCGGTGGCCTGCTTCGTCGTCTTTCATGCGCTGCACCACTTCGCGCGAGCGCTGGTCCGGCCCGGGCAACGTCTGCAGGTGCCCTTCGAGGTGCGCCTCGACCTGGCGCTCGGTCTCGGCCATGAAACCCAGGTTGCGCGGCACGCCGGCGTAGCTGGCCAGCATGCCCAGGGCGAACGAGCCGGCGTACCAGAGCGGGTTGAGCAGGCTGGGGCGGCTGCCCAGTTCGTTCAGGCGGCGGCCGCACCAGGCCAGGTGGTCGACCTCTTCGGCGGCGGCTTCGCGCAGCAAGGTCCGGGCGGCTTCATCGCGGCAGCCCACGGCCTGGCCGCGATACAGGGCCTGGGCGCAGACCTCGCCCACATGATTGACACGCATCAGGCCGGCGGCGTGGCGCTTTTCCCGGTCGGAAAGCAGGCCGGCGGGCTCGTCGGCCGTTGCGGGATACGGCCTGCCCGCCGCCGCCGCGCCCGACAGCACGCGCAAGGCGCGGTCGGCTTCGTCCAGCAGCCCGTCGACAAAGCCGGGCCGCAGCGCAGGCCGCGACGGCCGGGGCAGCTTGGCGAGCATCTGGGTCAATGGCAGGGGCATGGACGGCATGGCGATGTTCCGGCAGGGTCATGAAAGGGACATTTTACGCGCCGGGGTAATATCGATTCCTGAATCATCGGTTCTCCAACCGCAGACAGCGCGAGCTGCGGACCCCGGAGGAATCCGAAGCGCAGTCGCGGAAGCGGCGAGCATCGGAATTCCGCAGGGCAGCCGCAGCGACTAAAGAAGAACTCGGACTGCAGAACCCGAATCGCACTCAAAGGACTCAAAAAATGGAATGCACCGTCGACTGGGGCGGCCCCTCGGGCATGCTCTTTACCGCCAGCACCGGCACCGGCCACGTCACCGTAATGGATGGCGCCGTCGATGGCGGCGGCCATGACCTGGCGCCGCGCCCCATGGAGATGGTCCTGGTCGGCACCGGCGGGTGCACCGCCTACGACGTCGTGCTCATCCTCAAGCGCGGCCGCCACGTCGTGACCGGCTGCAGCGTCAAGCTTCAAGCCGAGCGCGCAGACACCGACCCCAAGGTCTTCACCAAAATCCACTTCGCCTTCACCGTCACCGGCCGCAATCTGCCGCGCGAAGCCGTCGAGCGCGCCGTGGCGCTGTCGCACGAAAAATACTGCTCGGCCTCGGCCATGCTGGAAAAGACCGCTGCACTCACCTTCAGCGTCGACATTGTCGAAGCCCCCTGAACGCCCAGCGATGAAACAGTACCTAGACCTCGTCCGCACCATCATCGACCAGGGCAGCTGGCAGGAGAACCGTACCGGCGTACGCACGCTGTCGCTGCCGGGCGCCGCGCTGCGCTTCGATCTGCAGCAAGGCTTTCCCGCCGTCACCACCAAGAAGCTGGCATTCAAATCGGCCATCGGCGAGTTGGTGGGCTTTCTGCGCGCCACGCGCAGCGCGGCGGATTTTCGCGCGCTGGGCTGCAAGGTCTGGGATCAGAACGCCAATGAAAACGCGCAGTGGCTGGCCAACCCCTACCGCGAAGGTGCGGACGACCTGGGCCCGGTCTACGGCGTGCAGTGGCGCCAGTGGCCGGCCTACAAATCGCTGCCCGCAGATCGCCCGGCGCAGATCGCCGACGCGCTGGCGCGCGGCTACGCCAAAGTGGCCGACATCGAAGAGAACGGCCAGGCGCATGTGCTGCTGTACAAGGCAGTGGATCAACTGCGCCAGTGCCTGGACACCATCATCGAACGCCCGGGCGACCGGCGTATTCTGTTCCACGGCTGGAACTGGGCGCAGCTCGAAGAAATGGCGCTGCCGCCCTGCCACCTGCTCTATCAGTTTCTGCCCAACGCCGGCACGCGCGAGATCTCGCTGTGCCTGTACATCCGCAGCAACGACGTGGGTCTGGGCACGCCCTTCAACCTCGCCGAAGGCGCAGCCCTGCTGCATCTGGTCGGCCGGCTCACCGGCTACAAGCCGCGCTGGTTCTCGTACTTCATCGGCGATGCGCACATCTACGAAAACCATCTGCCCATGCTGCGCGAGCAGCTCGCGCGCGAGCCGCATGCCGCGCCGCGCCTGGAACTGTCCGACCGCATTCCCGACTATGCCGTCACGGGCAAGTACGAACCCGATTGGCTGGAGCGCGTGGAACCTGCGGACTTCACGCTGGCGGGCTATGCGCATCACCCGCCGCTGACGGCCCCCATGGCGGTTTGACGCGAAAGCGGCGTTCGACGCGGCAAAGCGCCGTGGCGCCTTGCCGCGCAGAACACCGCACTAGCTGCGCAGCGCCTGAGCATGGCGAGCGATATGCTCGCCGATGAAACTGGCGACGAAGTAATAGCTGTGGTCGTAACCGGGCCGCAGCGCAAGGTGCACGGGATGCCCGGCCGCCTCGCCGGCGGCCTGCAACAGGCGCGGCTGCAGCTGGCTTGCGAGAAATTCGTCGCCCTCGCCCTGATCGATCCATAGCGGCAGGCGCTCGCTTGCATGCTTGATCAGCTCGGTGGCGTCGTACTGCTCCCAGGCCTTCATATCGATGCCGAGATAGGCCGAGAACGCCTTCCGGCCCCACGGCACCCGACTCGGCGCAACAATCGGGGCGAACGCCGACACGCTGCGATAGCGGCCCGGATTGCGCAAGGCGACCACCAGTGCGCCATGACCTCCCATCGAATGCCCGCTGACCGCGCGCCGGTCCGTCGCGGGAAACGCGGCTTCGATCAAGCCCGGCAACTCGTCGACCACATAGTCGTACATGCGGTAATGCGCCGCCCAAGGCTGCTGCGTGGCATTGAGATAAAAGCCCGCGCCCTGCCCCAGATCGTAGGCCGCGTCGTCGGCCACCTGCGCGCCGCGCGGACTGGTGTCGGGCGCGACCACGATGAGCCCGTGGCGTGCCGCATGTTCCTGGGCGCCCGCCTTGGTGATGAAGTTCTGCTCGGTGCAGGTCAGGCCCGAAAGCCAGTACAGCACGGGGCAGGCCTCGCCGCGCAAGGCCGCCTCGGGCAGGTAGATGCCGAACCGCATCTCGCAGCCGAGCGTCGACGACGCATGCTTCCAGACCTGTTGCGATCCGCCGTGGCTGGCGTGCTCTTCGATGCGATCCATGATTGCATGGCCTCTTTCAATAACTGACGACCGTGCGGATCGACTTGCCCTCGTGCATCAAGTCGAAGGCCTCGTTGATCTCGTCCAGGTGACGCGTGTGCGTGACAAAGGGTGCGAGCTCGATCTTGCCCTGCATGGCGTCTTCGACCATGCCCGGCAATTGCGAACGGCCCTTCACACCGCCGAAGGCGGTTCCCTTCCAGCTGCGGCCGGTCACCAACTGGAAAGGCCGCGTCGAGATTTCCTGCCCCGCGCCGGCCACGCCGATGATGACGGACTGCCCCCAGCCGCGGTGCGCGCATTCGAGCGCGGCGCGCATGACGTTGACATTGCCGATGCACTCGAAAGAGTGATCCACGCCCCAGCCCGTCATCTCGATGATGACCTGCTGGATGGGCTTGTCGTGATCTTTGGGGTTGACGCAATCGGTGGCGCCGAACGTCCTGGCCAGCTCGAACTTGCCGGGGTTGGTATCGACCGCGATGATGCGCCCCGCCTTGGCCTGGCGCGCGCCCTGGATCACCGCCAACCCGATGCCGCCCAGTCCGAACACGGCCACCGTATCGCCCGGCTGAACCTTGGCCGTGTTGTGCACGGCCCCGATGCCGGTCGTCACGCCGCAACCCAGCAGGCAGACATGCTCGGGATTGGCGTCGGGATGGATCTTGGCCAGTGACACCTCGGCCACCACCGTGTATTCGCTGAAGGTCGAGCAGCCCATATAGTGATAGATGGGCTTGCCCTGATAGGAAAAGCGCGTGGTGCCGTCGGGCATCACGCCCTTGCCTTGCGTGGCGCGCACGGCCACGCACAGATTGGTCTTGCCCGACTTGCAGAACAGGCACTCGCCGCATTCGGCGGTGTAGAGCGGAATGACGTGATCACCCGGCTTGACGCTGGTCACGCCCTCGCCGACTTCCACCACGATGCCTGCGCCCTCGTGGCCCAACACCACGGGAAACAGGCCTTCGGGATCATCGCCCGACAGCGTGAAGGCATCGGTATGGCACACGCCCGTATGCGTGATCCTGACCAGCACCTCGCCCTTGTTAGGCGGCGCGACGTCGATCTCGACGATTTCCAGAGGCTTGCCCGGCGCAAAAGCCACGGCGGCACGTGATTTCATAACAACCCCGACGAAAAAAAGAGAGTCTTATACGACCGTATATAGTAAGCGCAGCAACGAACCGCCCTTATTTACTCCGATCGAATCCTCACCGCCATGCCGCCCCGCCTCACCCTCATCGTCGCCTACGCCAGCAACCGCGTCATCGGACGCGACAACGGCCTGCCCTGGAAACTGCCGGGCGACCTGGCGCACTTCAAGCGCACGACGCTGGGCCACCCCATCATCATGGGCCGCAAAACCTGGGAATCCCTGGGCCGCCCCCTTCCGGGCCGCACCAACATCGTCGTCACGCGCCAGGCCGACTACGCCGCCGCGGGCGCCGTCGTCGTGACATCGCTGCAAGCCGCGCTGGACGCCTGCACGAACGACGCGGAGCCATTCATCATCGGCGGCGCGCAGCTCTACGCCCTGGCCTTGCCCACCGCCGACCGCATCGTGGCCACCGAGGTGCACGCCCGGATCGACGGCGACGCCTGGTTCCCCGAGCTGCCGCAAAACCAATGGCGCGAAACCGACCGCCAAGCGCAACCCGAAGAAAACGGCTTGCGATACGACTTCGTGACGTACGAGCGATCGAAAAACTGAGAAGTGCGCACCACCCGCGAACTGGAGACTAGAAACGCCAAGCGACCGCAACAGCAATCAATTGCTATTGCCGCCCCCTGGCAGCATCTGCTCCAACTCCCCGGCATCGCGCTCATGCCCGTTGATGGACAGCTTCCCTTTTCCGTACTGCACGTCGGTCACCAGATTGGCGCCATCGTCGCGTATCAGCCCCAGCATCATCCCGACGCCCGCTACGCCGTTCACCTGCCTGGGCGCGGCCTTGTCGGCGTCTTGCCGGCTCACCCCTTGCGCGATCACCAGATAGCTCGCCGTCAACTCGTTGAGCATGGCCTTGGACAGCACCAGCTTGGCCGACAGGGAATCCAGCGTAGGCTTGGCCGTGTTCGCATCGGCCGGCTGCGCCGGATCGTTCTGCGGAAACTGCCCCTTGGCCGTCATCATGAACCTGCCTTCGCCCTTGCCGGTCTTCCAGATCAGGGGATCGATCGCCAGCGACTGGGGATTGGCCTGGATCGAAACCTGCCCGCCGCCCAGATCCGTGCCGTCGACCGACAGCGAAGCGAACTCCGTCGTGCTTTGCAGGTCCTGCGTGGCGCGGTTGAACTTGCTGTGCGACTGCGCGCCGCCGAACACGATCTTGTGGCCTTTGTAGGTGAAATCCAGGGGGGCCACGTCCAGCGTGCTCTGGGTCTTGCCGCCGTAAGAGAAGGCAATATTGCTCGAAACCGGCGTCTTGCCGTGCGCCGCCGCGAACAGCGCCTTGGCCGCGTCGGTCTGGGCGATCTCGCTGTGCACCCAGGCCAGGCGCGGCCCGACGATGCCGTGCGATAGCGCTTGCAGCGGGAAGGGCCCGTGGTAGGCCGTCACGTCCACCTGCAGCACGCCGGCAGGCAGCACGGGATCGCTGGCGTCGCGGTTCTTGCCCACCATGGTCAGGCCATAGCGCGCATGCGAAGAGAAAAGGCCGCGCACATAGCTCAGCTGTTCGATCTTCATGCCATAAGCGGGATAGACCTGGACCAGGCGCTGATTCAGCTCGGCCAGCCGCTCGGGCGCCTCGGCCTGCAGGCGCTTGCCCGTATACCAGGTGCCACCCAGCCAGCCCACGACCAGGACGACGGCAATCCCGCCGGCAATCGCTGATTTTTTCATGTGAAATCCCGAATCGAATCGATAAAAAAACCGCGCCGGAAACCTTCCGACGCGGCTCTATGGTACTTGAATGACCTGCCGCGATCTCGCGCGGCTCCCTGCCTTTACTTTGCCACCGGCATCGTGAACTCGGCGCCCTTTGCGATGCTGTCGGGCCAGCGCTGCATGATGCTCTTGTTGCGCGTGTAGAAGCGCACGCCCTCTTCGCCGTAGGCATGGTGATCGCCGAACAGCGAACGCTTCCAGCCGCCGAACGAATGCCAGGCCATGGGCACCGGAATGGGCACGTTGATGCCCACCATGCCCACCTTGATCTGCCGCGCAAAAGCCCGCGCAATGCCGCCGTCGGAGGTAAAGCACGCCACGCCGTTGCCGAACTCGTGGGCGTTGATCAACTCGACCGCGCTGGCAAAATCGGGCACGCGCACAACGCAGAGCACCGGCCCGAAGATCTCTTCGCGGTAGATCTTCATATCGGTCCTGACGTGGTCGAACAGCGTTCCGCCCAGGAAGAATCCGCCCTCGCGGCCGGGCACTTTCATTTCGCGGCCGTCTGCCAGCATCTTGGCGCCCGAGGCGATGCCGTCCTCGATGTAGCTCAGGACTTTGGCGCGATGCTGCTGCGTGACCACCGGCCCCATCTCGGCGTCGCGCTCCATGCCGTCCTTGATCACCAGCGACTTGACGCGCGGCACCAGGCGCTCGACGACCCGATCGGCCACATCGCCCACCATCACGGCCACCGAGATCGCCATGCAGCGCTCGCCGGCAGAGCCGTAGGCTGCGCCCATCAGGGCGTCGACGACCTGATCCAGATCGGCGTCGGGCATGACCACCATGTGATTCTTGGCGCCGCCCAGGGCCTGCACGCGCTTGCCGCGCCGGGTGCCCTCGGTGTAGATGTATTCGGCGATGGGCGTCGAGCCTACGAAAGACAGCGCTTCGACCTTGGGATGGGCGATCAGCGCATCGACCGCGGCCTTGTCGCCGTGCACCACGTTGAAAACGCCGTCGGGCAGCCCGGCCTGCTTGAGCAGTTCGGCGACGCGATTGGCGCACGAGGGGTCGCGCTCGGAAGGCTTGAGCACGAAGGTATTGCCACAGGCGAGCGCCACCGGGAACATCCAGCACGGCACCATCATCGGAAAGTTGAAAGGCGTGATGCCCGCGACGACGCCCAGCGGCTGGCGCATGGTCCAGTTATCGATGCCGCCGCCGATCTGGTCGGTGTAGTCGCCTTTGAGCAGATGCGGAATACCGCAGGCGAACTCCACCACTTCCAGTCCGCGCACGACTTCGCCCTGCGCATCGGAAAAGACCTTGCCGTGCTCGCGCGTAATGAGCTCGGCCAGCTCGTCCTGATGCTGCTCGAGCAGGGCCTTGAACTTGAACAGGATGCGGGCGCGCTTGAGCGGCGGCGTTTCGGACCAGGCCGGAAACGCCGCGGCGGCGGCCTGCACGGCGGCATCGACCTCGGTCGCATCGGCCAGCGGCACCGCGCGCGTCAGTTCGCCGGTGGCGGGGTTATGGCCTTCGGTGTAGCGGCCGCTGCGGCCCTCGAATGGCCGGCCATTGATGAAATGCGTCAACTGCTTCATGGAATTTTCTCGTCGTAAATATGAATACTGCGAAAATGGAGGGTGTGAATCAGTCCACCGTCGCCAGCACGGAGCCGATGCGTTCGAACATCTCGGCGATCTGCGCTTCGGAAATGATCAGGGGCGGCGACACCGCCAGAATCTCGCCGGTGTAGCGCACCAGCAGCCCCTGGTCGAAGCATTTCTGGAATACTTCCGTGGCGCGCGCGCCCACTGCGCCGTCGCGCGACTTGAGTTCGATGCCTGCCACCAGGCCCAGGTTGCGCACGTCCACCACGTGCCTGGCGCTCTTGAGCGAATGGGCCGCGGCCTCGAATGCCGGTGCCATCTCCGCGGCGCGTTTGAACAGCCCTTCGCGGCGATAGATGTCCAGCGTGGCTACCACCGCTGCCATGGCCAGCGGATGGCCCGAGTAGGTATAGCCGTGGAACAGCTCGATGCCGGTCGCCGTGGCGTTGACGACGGCATCATGCACCTCGCGGCGCACCGCCACCCCGCCGCAGGGCACGGCCGCATTGCTCAGGCCCTTGGCCATGGTGAGGATATCCGGCGTGACGCCGAAACGCTCGGCGGCAGTGGCCGCGCCCAGGCGGCCGAACGCCGTGATGACCTCGTCGAAAATCAGCAGGATGCCGTGCCGGGCGGTGATCTCGCGCAGGCGCTCCAGATAGCCCGCGGGCGGAACCAGCACGCCGGTGGAGCCCGCCAGAGGTTCGACGATCACCGCGGCGATGGTCGATGGATCGTGCAGCGCGATCACGCGCTCCAGATCATCGGCCAGTTCCGCACCCCAGGCCGGCTGGCCCTTGGAGAAGGCGTTCTTTTCCAGATTGTGCGTATGGGCGATGTGGTCAACGCCGGGCAGCAGCGCGCCCGAGTACACCTTGCGGTTGGGCGAGATGCCGCCCACCGAGATGCCGCCGAAGCCCACACCGTGATAGCCGCGCTCTCGGCCGATAAGGCGTGTGCGTTGACCCTCGCCCCGCGCGCGGTGGTAGGCCAGCGCGATCTTGAGCGCGGTATCGACCGACTCGGAACCCGAGTTGGTAAAAAAGATGCGGTCCATGCCCTTGGGCATGATGTCGGCCACCGCCGTGGCGGCCTGGAAAATCAGCGGATGGCCCAACTGGAAGGCCGGCGCGTAATCGAGCTCGGCGGCCTGCCTGGAGATGGCCTGAATAATTTCAGCGCGGCCGTGGCCGGCGTTCACGCACCACAGACCGGCCGTGCCGTCCAGGACCTGACGGCCGTCGGACGAGGTGTAGTACATGCCGGAAGCGCCGGTCAGCAGGCGCGGCTGCGCCTTGAATTGCTTGTTGGCGGTGAAAGGCATCCACAGATGAGAAAGGTCGAGATCGGCCATGGCGGGCTCCGGAAAACAGGATGGACGCGCGGGGCCCACCCGATAAAAAGGTGATGCGATTTTGGTCCTGGCCGCAGTCCATGAACATATACAATCTCAAGATAAGGCACTAACTGTATTGGCAGTACACGAACAACCGTATTGGTCTTTCGTTCCGATTCTTCTGAAGGATCCCCACGGCATGATCGATTTTCAACCCGACCGGGCGCGAGATGGGGCCAATACACTTGTCGACCAGATCGTGGAGGCCTATGCCCGGGCTATCGCCGGGCAGACGCTGCGGCCCGGCATGTCCGTGCCGTCGGTGCGGGCCTTCGCGCGCGAGCATGGCATCAGCACCTACACCGTGGCGGGCGCCTATGCACGGCTGGCGGCTCAGGGATGGCTGACGGCGCGGCCCGGCTCGGGCTATCGAATCGCTGCCGGCGGCGCCGCCCCTCGCCCCACGGCGTCGCCCGCGGCCTGGCAGCCGCCCACGCTGGGCGCGGACTGGCTGCTGTCGGATATTTATGTCGATCACTCCATCCCCATCAAGGCCGGCTGCGGCTGGCTGCCGCGCGAATGGCTCAACGAGGAAGGCCTGCACCAGGCCCTGCGCCATATGGGCCGCGTGCCTGCGCTGCGCATCCCCGGCTACGGCCACCCCTACGGACATGCCCCTCTGCGTGAAGCCATCATCGACGCGTTGGCAGCCCACGGCCTGCAGGCCGAGGCCGATCAGGTCATGCTGACCCAGGGCGTAACGCACGGCCTGGACTTGGTTATACGCACCCTGCTGCGGCCCGGGGACACGGTGCTGGTCGAGCAGCCCGGCTACGCCAATCTTCTGCCCCTGCTGCGCCTGGCCGGCATGCGCGCGCTGGGCGTGCCGCGAGGCGCGGCGGGGCCCGACTGCGACGCGCTGGACCGCATAGCCCGCGAACACAAGCCGCGCGCGATCTTCGTCAATACCGTGCTGCAGAACCCCAGCGGCACGACCGTGACCATGGCCACAGCCTTTCGCCTGCTGCAGCTGGCGCAGCAGCACGGCAGGTGGGTGGTGGAAGACGACATCTCGCGCGAGCTCCTGCCCGGCGTCGCACCGTAGTTGGCCGCGCTCGACGGGCTGCAGCGCGTGGTGTATCTGGGCGGTTATTCCAAGGTCATCAGCCCCTCGGTGCGCGTGGGCTATCTGGTCGCCCACCGCGACCTGATGCGCGATCTCGCGCGCACCAAGATGGCGGTGGGCCTGACCTCGCCGGAGATCATGGAGCGCATCGTGCACCAGGTCATACGCGAAGGCCGCTATCGCGGACACATTCTGCGCACGCGCGAACGGCTGGCGCAGGCGCATGCCGACGTCGAGGCGCGGATGGACGCGGCGGGTTTCGAGCTTGCGGCGCGGCCGCAGGCAGGATTGTTTCTATGGGCTCGTGCCGCCGGCGCGAAAGCGCAAGGCGCCAACGCTCTGGCGCGGCGGGCATCGCAAGAAGGCATCTGGTTGGCGCCGGGATCCTACTTCGACGTGAACGAAACGGATCTGCCCTGGATACGCTTTAACGTCGCCTATTCGCTCGACGAGGCGCTGTGGCGTTTTTTGCGCAAGGCGTGATGCGGCGACTGCGCCGGCATCAGACGGCCGTCTGCGCCGGATCATGGCAGCAGACGCAGAGTTTGTTGCCTTCCGGATCTCTGAAATAGGCGCCGTAATAGTCGGGATGGTAGTGAGGCCGCAGTCCCGGCGGACCTTCGCACGCGCCGCCGTGCGCCAACGCCTGTGCATGCGCGTCGTCGACCGCGGCGCGGTCCGGCGCCAGCAGGGCGATCATCTGCCCGTTGCCACGACCCGCGGGATTGCCGTCATAGGGACGACCTACGAGGAACAAGGGTCGCGGCGCATCCGGCGCCTTCCAACCCGCCCAAGGTTTATCGCGCTCGCAAAACTTGAGCTCCAGCCGCAGGGCCGTCATCACCTTAGAATAAAACGCGAAGGCGCGCTCGAAGTCGTTGATGCCGATATAAGTGTGGGAGATCATGAACGGTTCATTCTTCTCGGGTGGGCTCAAGCAGGGTCAAGGACGGCACAGCATATCGAATTCGTTGCCGCGCACGGCCCTTTCTTCGAAGCCGAGCCGTTCATACAACCTGCGCGCCGGACTGCCGCGCAGCACGCTGAGCGCGACGGGCAGACCAGCCTGCCTGGCCTCGCTCAACAGGCCCCGGATCAAGCGTTCGCCCAAGCCTTGGCCTTGATGCTCGGGCAATAGCTGGATCTGCACCAGCACCCATTCCTCTTGCGTACGGTAATGCTTGAAGAGGCCCACGGGAATTCCCTCGAGGCAGACAATGTTGGCCGCATCGAAATGCGCCATGACGCGCTGACGATGCAAATCGTCGTCGAGCCGCTCGCCGGCGCGTTCCAGATGTTCGTGCATCGTCAGCTTGCGCAGCCGCATGAGGAAAGACAAGTCGTCGGACGTTGCCGGGCGGGTGGAGAGTTTTTGCGGCATGGTTATACGGCGTGCGAAGATCCCTCGACCCAGTCTGCGCGCAGCCAATTGCGCATTCGCTCGATCCGTACAAACCACGCAATACAAGCGTGCGAATATATGTAGCCTGGTGCGACGTAGCGGTCCTCGTCATTTTTGTACATACAAAAATTAACATCAACCCTTCAAAGCGAAGCGCGATTATGGGCAAAATCTCTTCTTCGAAAACCGCGCGAGCGCTCTTCATGCCACGCCTATCCGCGCCCCCCCGACGGCTCCTGCAAGCCGCGACCGGCCTACTCGTCACCGCAGCCTTGCTCCTGGGCTGCCAGGCGGTCGTCTACGTCCACAACCCCGACGCGCTGTGGCAGATCGTCAGCCAGTCGTGCGTGCCGTCGGAAGCCGCCGGCAAAGGGCCGGGCAAATGCGCCAAGGTGAGTCCGGGCGGCTACGCCCTGCTCAAGGACATCCGCGGCAAAGGGCAGTATCTGCTGATACCCACCGCGCGCGTGGCGGGCATGGAAAGCCCGGCGCTGGCGCAGCCCGGCTCGCCCGACTACTTCGGCGATGCCTGGGAAAACCGCGACTATGTCAGCAAGGCCTTGGGCACGCACGTGCCGGACGCATTGATGAGCCTGGCGATCAATTCGGCCAAGGGGCGTTCGCAGAATCAGCTGCACATCCACATCGACTGCATCTCGCAAGCCACGCGCAACGCACTGTCGGCCTACGACGACGCTGCACAGGGAACCTGGGTGGACGCGCGCTTGAACAATCACTTCTATCGACTCATGCGCGTCGCGGCAACGTCGGCGGCCGACGTACACCCTTACGGGAAAGTGCTCGAGCAGGCCGAGGTCCGCGGGCAGGCCATCGGCGACAACTCGATCTTCATGGCGACAGCGCCGGGCGGATTCTTCGTCGTGGACGGGTACTACCAGGCCCGCGGTCCGTATGCCAATCCGGGCTCGTCGGAGGAATTGCAAGATCACGCCTGCAACGATGTCGGCAGGCCTTAGCCGGGCTGACGCCCCCGGAAGCTGTCGATGGTGCGCCGGTCTTTCTTGGTCGGCCGGCCTTCGCCGATATCGCGCGCCGGCTCGGGCGCCAGGTGCCTCAGCGTGGCGGCGCGTTCGCGCGCCTTGATGCTTTCCGGCGTTTCTTCGTACAACTGGCGCGCCACCGGCGCCGGGCCGCGCGCGCCGCTCACGCCGCGCACCTCGATGTGGAACACCAGGTCCTGCTTGCGGATGCTGAGCAGGTCGCCTGGCCCCACTTCGCGCGAAGGCTTGCCCACCGCGCCGTTCACATGGACCCGACCCTTGCCGATCTCGTCCACTGCAATGCTGCGCGTCTTGTAGAAGCGCGCTGCCCAGAGCCATTTGTCGAGGCGGATTTTGTCGGCCATCAGAGCACGGCCTTGCGATAGACCATGAAGCCCGAATCCTCTCCCACGGCGTCGTAAAGCCTGCGGGCCGTGGCGTTGGTCGTTTGCGTATGCCAATACAAGCGCGTGGCGCCCGCGTCGGCGGCGCACTGGTGGGCCGCCTCGATCAACGCGCGGCCTACGCCCTGGCCTCGCGCGGCCTCGGCCGTGTACAGATCATTCAGATAGCAGGTAGGGCCCAGGCTGAGCGTGCTGCGGTGAAAAAGATAGTGCGCCAACCCCAGCAGGCCGCCGTCCTCGCCCTGCGCCACGAGCGCGTGCACGGGCTCGTCGCCGTCAAAAAATCGCCCCCACGTGGCCGCCGTGACCTGCGGATCGAGCGCCGTGTCGCCCGAGCGGCCGTAAAACGCGTTGTAGCCGTCCCAGAGCACTTTCCACGAAGAAAAATCCGCCTCTTGAATCGGCCGCACAACGAAATTCCTGTTCATCCTATGCACCTTCGTTCCGCAAAAAATGCAAAGAGGCGGCACGCAGCCGCCTCTTTTCGTTTCAGACCCCCGGACGAGCGCGCCCGGGTTTCGGCATTGCTACGGCCTCAAGCATACGCCTCGACGGGCAGGCACGAACACACCAGATTGCGGTCGCCGTAGACATTGTCGACGCGCGCCACCGGCGGCCAGTACTTGCCGTCGCGCAGGCTCGCCAGAGGATAAGCGGCCTGCTGGCGCGGATAGTCATGGTGCCATTCTTCGGCCAGCAGCATCTGCGCGGTATGCGGTGCGTTCTTGAGCACATTGTCTTGCGCATCGCGTTCGCCGCGTTCGATCTGGGCGATCTCTTCACGGATGGAAATCATCGCATCGACGAAGCGGTCGATCTCGTGCAGGCCTTCCGATTCGGTGGGTTCGACCATCAGCGTGCCGGCCACCGGGAAGCTCATGGTCGGCGCGTGAAAGCCGTAGTCGATCAAGCGCTTGGCCACATCCTCGCCCGAGATGCCGGTGGCATCTTTGAGCGGGCGCAGATCGAGAATGCACTCGTGCGCCACGCGGCCGTTGCGGCCGGAATACAACACGGGATAATGCGGCTTCAGGCGCGTAGCGATGTAATTGGCATTGAGGATGGCCACTTCGGTGGCGCGCTTCAAGCCTTCGGCGCCCATGAGCGCGATATACACGAAAGAAATCGGCAGAATGCTGGCCGAGCCGAAAGGCGCTGCCGCCACCGGACCGGTCTTGCTGCCTTCGGGCAATTTGCCTTGCGAATCCAGCACGCCCGGCAGATAGGGCGCCAGATGTGCGCGCACCGCCACCGGCCCCACGCCCGGCCCGCCGCCTCCGTGCGGGATGCAGAAGGTCTTGTGCAGGTTCAGGTGCGAGACGTCGGAGCCGAATTTGCCGGGTTGGGCCAGGCCGACCATGGCGTTCATGTTGGCGCCGTCCATGTAGACCTGGCCGCCGGCGGCATGCACCAGATCGCAGATCTCGACGACCGCCTCTTCGAACACGCCGTGGGTGGACGGATAGGTGATCATGAGCGCAGCCAGCTTGTCGCCCACCTGCGCGATCTTGGCCTTCAGGTCGGGGATGTCGACATTGCCCTTGTCGTCGGAGGCGACCACCACCACGTCCATGCCGGCCAGATTGGCCGAGGCGGGGTTGGTGCCGTGCGCCGACGACGGGATCAGGCAGATGTTGCGCTGGGCCTGGCCGTTGGCGCGGTGATAGCCGCGGATGGCCAAGAGGCCCGCGTACTCGCCCTGCGCGCCCGAGTTGGGCTGCAGGCTGATGTTGTCGTAGCCGGTGATCTCGCACAGCGCGGCGGACAGGCGCTCGATCAGCTCGCGATAGCCCTTGGTCTGCGAGGCGGGCGCATAGGGATGCAGATGGGCGAACTCGGGCCAGGTCACCGGAATCATCTCGGCCGTGGCGTTGAGCTTCATGGTGCACGAACCCAGCGGGATCATGCTGCGGTCCAGCGCCAGATCCTTGTCGGCCAGCTTGCGCAGATAGCGCAGCATGTCGGTCTCGGACGACACGCTCGAAAAAACGGGATGCGACAGGATGGGACCTTCGCGGCGCAGCGCGGCCGGAATGCCGCTGGCGACCTTCTCTGCCAGCGCCTCGACATTGAGCATGCCCACGCTCTTTTGCAGGCCGGCGCCGAAAACGTTCACCAGCGCCTGCAGGTCTTGCGCGGTCACGGTTTCGTCGAGCGACACGGCCAGGTTGGTGCTGCTCACGCGGCGCAGGTTGATGCCGGCCGCTTCGGCGGCGGCCACGATGGCGCCGGTGTTCGAGCCGGTATGCAGCAGCAGCGTATCGAAGAACGTGTCGTTGCCCACCCGCACGCCCAGCATGACCAGCGCTTCGCGCAGGATCGCGGTATAGCGCTGCACGCGCTCGGCGATGCGCGCGATGCCGGCCGGGCCGTGCCACACCGCATACATGCCGGCCATCACCGCCAACAGCACCTGCGCGGTGCAGATATTCGAGGTGGCCTTCTCGCGGCGGATGTGCTGTTCGCGCGTCTGCAGCGCCAGGCGCATCGCGGTGTTGCCTTGCGCGTCTTTGGACACGCCCACCAGGCGGCCGGGCAGGTTGCGCTTGTGCGCGTCCTTGCAGGCCATGAAGCCTGCGTGCGGGCCACCGAAGCCGAAAGGCACGCCGAAGCGCTGGGCCGACCCGACGGCAATGTCGGCGCCCCAGGAACCGGGCGAGGCCAGGAGCGCCAGGGCCAGCAGGTCGGTGGCGCAGGCCACCACGCCGCCCTGCGCGTGCACGGATTCGGCCAGCGCCTTGTAATCGCTCACGCCGCCCAGGCTGTGCGGATATTGCAGCAGTACGCCGTAGCACTCGGGCAGGCCCTGGGACTCGTCGCCCACGGCGATCTCGATGCCCAGGCCCTCGGCGCGCGTGCGCACCACTTCGATGGTCTGCGGATGGCAATGCTTGGACACGAAGAACACATTGCTCTTGCTCTTGGCGCTGCGGTGCGCCAGCGTCATGGCTTCGGCGGCGGCGGTGCTTTCATCCAGCAGCGACGCATTGGCGATGTCCAGGCCCGTGAGATCGGCCACCATGGTCTGGTAGTTGAGCAGCGCCTCCAGGCGGCCCTGCGAAATCTCGGGCTGGTAGGGCGTGTAGGCCGTGTACCAGGCGGGGTTCTCGAGAATGTTGCGCAGGATGACGTTGGGCGTATGCGTGCCGTAGTAGCCCTGGCCGATGTAGTTGCGCAGCACCTGGTTCTTGCCGGCAATGCCGCGCAGTTCGGCCAACACGTCGGCTTCGTCGCGCGAAGCGGGCAGGGTCAGCGGATGCGTCAGCCGGATGCCCGGGGGCACCACTTCGCCGATCAGGGCATCGAGGCTGGGGCTGCCCACGGCGGCCAGCATCTTGGCCTGGTCGGCCTCGGTGGGGCCGATGTGGCGGGGAATGAAATCGGTATGGGTGTCCAGGGCGCTCGGCATGGGGCTATCTCGGTAAACAGGGATACGGGCCACGCAGGACGAAGCCGGCGCGGCCGTCGACGACGTCGATTACAGACCGTTGGCCGCGGCGTAGCCGGCGGCGTCCATCAGGCCGTCGGCATCGGCGGCGTTGTTCGGTTTGATCTTGAAGATCCAGGCGTCGTAGGGCGATTCGTTGATGGCCGACGGATTGGCGTCGAGCGCATCGTTGAAGGCGACGACCTCGCCGGCGACCGGCGCATAAATGTCGGAAGCGGCCTTGACCGACTCGACGACGGCGGCGGTATCGCCCGCACCGAGCTTGGCGCCGACGTCGACGTCGCCGACGAAGACGATGTCGCCCAGCTGGTTCTGGGCGTTGTCGGTAATGCCGATGACGAAGACATCGCCTTCGGCCTTCACCCATTCATGGGACTCGGTGTACTTGCGATCGGTGGGCAGACTCATGGTGAGCTCCTGGAAGGATGAGTTGAGATTCAAGCGGTGCAATCAAGCGTGTTCGACGGCCTTGCCGTTGCGCACGAAAGGCATCTTGCAGACCTGGGCGGGCACCCACTTGCCGCGGATGTCCACCTGCACGGCGTCGCCGGGCTTGACGCCGACGGGCAGGCGGGCAAAACCCACCGATACGTTCAACGTGGGCGACATGGTGCCGCTGGTGACTTCGCCCTCGCCCAGCGCGGCCTGCACCTTCATGTGCGAGCGCATCACGCCGCGGTCGAGCAATTTGAGGCCGACAAACGCGGCAGGCGTGGCGAACTGCTCGATGGCGTCGCGGCCGATGAAGCGGCGCGCGGCGTCCTTGAGCGAGACGGTCCAGGTCAGGCCGGCCTGGTCGGGATGGATGAGCTCGTCCATGTCCTGGCCGTAAAGATTCATGCCGGCTTCCAGGCGCAGCGTGTCGCGCGCGCCCAGGCCGCAGGGCCGCACGCCCGCGGCGGCGAGGTCGTTCCAGAAGGCCGTGGCCTCGCCGGCCGGCAGCACGATCTCGAAGCCGTCTTCGCCGGTGTAGCCGGTACGCGCCACCAGCGTGTCGCCGTCCAATGCCGCGCCCGAGAAAGGCGTGAGATTTTCCGTGGCGGCCTTCCAGGTCGGGCGCACAGCCCAGACCTTGGCGCGCGCCTCGGGGCCTTGCACGGCCACCATGGCCAGGTCGCGGCGCGGGGTGATGGCCACGTCGAACTTGCCCGAAGCGGCGACGCGGCGCATCCACGCCACGTCTTTCTCGGCGGTGCCGGCGTTGACCACCACGCGCCAGGCGTCGGACGCGAAGAAATAGACGATGAGATCGTCGATCACGCCGCCCTGCGGATTGAGCATGCAGCTGTAGAGCGCCTTGCCCGGCGTGGTGAGCTTGGCCACGTCGTTGGCGATGAGCCGGCGCAGGAAGTCGTAGGCGCCGTCGCCGGTCAGGTCGACGTTGAGCATGTGCGACACGTCGAACATGCCGCTGGCCTGGCGCACGGCGTGGTGCTCCTCGATCTGCGAGCCGTAGTTGACGGGCATGTCCCAGCCGCCGAAGTCGACGGTGCGGGCGCCGGCGGCGAGGTGGGCTTCGTAAAGCGGGGTGCGCTGCAAAGGTGCGGACATGCGGGAGGACTCCGTGGCTACGGTCGGTTTACGCAATGCCGGCGACGGAAGCGGAAAACGCTCCGGACGACTCGCGTCACCGGCCGATGTTCCGCCCCTCTGTCCTTTTGCCTGAGAGTTGCCCCGCGTCGGTGTGGACGGCGGGTTTGCACCTTCGGCGCCTGGGCTGCCCGCATACAAAGGGCGCCAGGTCTCTCCAGAGTGCTGTTTCGGCACCGATGTCGGCGCCGGGCAGGTGCGGTATGGGTTACCTGAGCGATTCTGGGCGAATTGCGCCTTCGGCGGCGGGCAATGCCCGCTCTCTCCCGCACGCTGCATGACAGCTGCACGCAGTATAACCGGCCTGCCCGGGGTTCTTGTCTAGGAAAACCCGGGTTACAGGGCGCGGCCGCAGGCCACGCCCGAGGCCCAGGCCCATTGGAAGTTGTAGCCGCCCAGCCAGCCGGTCACGTCCACGGCTTCGCCGATGAAATGCAGGCCGGGAACGGCCTTGGCCTGCATGGACCTCTGATCCAGACCGCGCGTATCCACGCCGCCGCGCATGACTTCGGCCTTCTTATAGCCGGCGGTGCCGGTGGGGACGAGCTGCCAGCGGTGGATGCGCTCGCCCAGTGCGCGCAAGGCCTTATCGGACAGGTCGGCCAGCCTCGCGCCGGCGCTCACGCCCGCCACGCGCAGCCAGGTTTCCGCCAGACGCCTGGGCCACAACTCGCTCAGCACGGTCTGCAGCTGCTGCCTGCTGCCGGGCTTGAGCGCCAGCAGCGCTTCGGCCATGTCGCGCTCCGGGGCAAGGTCGATTTCAATGGGCTGGCCGGGGTTCCAGTAGCTCGATATCTGCAAAATGGCCGGCCCCGACAGGCCGCGGTGCGTGAAGAGCAGGTCTTCCAGAAAACGGCCGACGGCCTTGCCGTGCCCGGTGTGAAGATCGACCTCCAGCGCCGCGCCGGAGAGTTCCGCGAAGGGCTGCCACTGCGCGGCGTCGAAGGTCAGCGGCACCAGCGCAGGGCGCGGCTCGACGACCTTCAGGCCGAACTGGCGCGCCACTTTCAAGCCGAAATCGGTGGCGCCCAACTGTGGAATGGCCATGCCGCCGGTGGCGATCACCAGCTTGCCCGCGTGGAGCAGGCCCTGGCTCGTGCGCAGGTCATAGCCCGCGCCGCCGCGCGCAATCTCGCGCACTTCCCAAGGCATGCGCCAGGTCACGCCGCCCTGCCCGCATTCGGCGCGCAACATATCGATAATGGCTTCGCTGGATTCATCGCAAAACAGTTGGCCGCGGTGCTTCTCGTGCCAGGCGATGCGGTGGCTGCGCACCAGATCGAGAAAATCGCGCGGGGTATAGCCGGCAAGGGCCGAGCGGCAGAAGTGGGGATTCTCCGACAGAAAATTGGCCGGGCCCGCGCCGACGTTAGTGAAGTTGCAGCGCCCGCCGCCCGAAATGCGGATTTTCTCGGCCAGCTTTTCGGCGTGGTCGATCAGCGCCACGCGCAAGCCGCGCTGGCCCGCTACCGCGGCGCACATCATGCCGGCCGCGCCGGCGCCGATCACGGCAACGTCGAAAGAATCGCTCATGGCGCTATTTGACCAGATCGCGGCGCAGCGCCGGCGCACGGAGCGCTATCATCACTCGACGCGCGCGCTGACGCGCTACGCAAGAAGGGATCTCTCATGCAGCAAGGCGAACGCATCGCCATCGTCGGCGCCGGCATCGTCGGCCTGTGCACCGCTTACGCTCTGAGGCAGGCGGGCTATGCCGTCACCCTGTTCGACCCCAATCCGCCAGGGTCGCAGTGCTCGTCCGGCAATGCCGGCGCGCTGTCGTCGCGCTCGGTGGTGCCGCTGGCCACGCCCGGCATACTCAAGACGGCGTTCTCGATGCTGCTCGATTCGCGCAGCCCGCTGCACGTACCGGCCTATTACTGGCTGCGCGCCGCCCCCTGGCTGTCGCGCTTCGCAGCCCAGGCCAAGCCGGAGCGGGTGCGGGCCATTGCCGCAGCGCTATCCGATCTGCTGCGCGGTTCGGTCCAGGCGCATACGCAGATCGCCGCCGAGCTGGGCGCCGGCGACCTGATCCGCCGCGCCGGCCAGCTCCATCTTTATCCCGACGAAGCCAGCTACGCCAAGGACGAAGGCTCGTGGGCGCTCAAGCAAGAGCATGGCCTGCACCTGGAAAAAGTCGTCCGCCCCACCATCGAGGCCATGGAGCCGGATGTCGGCCCGGGCTACCGCGTCGGCGTCTTCCTGCCCACCGAAGGCTGGGTGGCCAACCCCCTGCGCTATGCCCGGACTCTGGCTGCGCGTCTGGCCGAGTTGCAGGCCACGTTCGTGCAGGCCGCTGTCCGGTCGATGCAGGCCGAGGCATCGGGCTGGACGCTGTCGGACGGCACGCGCCGCTGGCAGGCCGAGCGCGTGGTGATCTGCGCCGGAGCGTGGTCCCGGCCGCTGCTCGCCGAGCGAGGCTGGAACGTGCCGCTGGAAACCCAGCGCGGCTATCACCTTGAATTGCCCGCCCCCAATCTCACGCTCACGCATCAAGTCGTGCTGGCCGACCGCAAGGTCTTCATCACGCCCATGGAAACCGGCCTGCGCCTGGCCGGCACGGTGGAGTTCGGCGGCCTGACGCACAAGCCGTCGACCCGGCGCGCTCTGTTGCTGGGAGAGCATGCCCGCGCCGGCCTGCCGCAGCTGGACACCGCCGCCCCCTCCGTCTGGATGGGGCACCGCCCCTGCCTGCCCGATTCCATGCCGGTGCTTGGCCCGGTGCCCGACAGCCCCGGGCTGTGGTGCGCCTTCGGCCACGGCCACCTGGGCCTGACGGGGTCGGCCAACACCGGCAGGCTTATCGCCGGCGCCATGGCCGGCCGGCCCGACGATCTGCGCATCCTCGCGCCGTTCTCGATCGATCGGTTCTGACGACCCGCGCGCCGCGCATACGCCGGAACCGGCCGACAATCCGGCTTTCAGAACTGGGCGGCGTCCTGCCCCAGATACTCGTAGCTCTCGGTGTTGACGCGCGAAACGCGCCACTCCACGGGCTGATGGCTGTACGAATACGCTATCCGGCGCACTTCGAGCAGGGGCGCGCCTTCGGCGACACCCAGCCAGCCGGCATGCCGCGCATCGGCCAGACAACAGCGCAGCCGTTCGTCGGTCGCGATGACGTTCACCCCGAAGAATTCCTGGTAGAAGCTGTATAGCGTGCCGGTCCGCTCGCGCAGTTGCCGTTCGGACAAGCCCGGGAAGCGCGCCTCGGGCAGACTGATGTCGTCGACCTGGACCACGTCGCCGTTGAGCGCAAGCACGTTGGAAAACTCGAACACATAGGCGCCGCTGGCCAGGCCGAGCTTTTCTCGCACCAGCGCCGAGGCGCGAACCCGGCCGAAACGCAGCAGCCTGGTGGCAGGGTAGGACTTGTGCCCGTCTTGTCGCACGACACGGAAGAACTTGAAAAAGTGGGCGTTGCGGCTGTGCTCGGCCACAAAGGTGCCGCGCCCTTGTCGGCGCACCAGAATATTCTCGGCCGCAAGCTCGTCGACTGCCTTGCGCAGCGTGCCGATGGACACCCCGAAGCGCTCGGCCAGCTGCTTCTCGGGCGGAATCGCCTCGCCTTGAGTCCACTCCCCGCGCGTCAGCGCCATCAGCATGGCGTGCTTGACCTGTTCGTACAAAGGCGCGTCGGGCGGCGCCTCGGAAAGCGGGTTGAGATCCATCGCGTGCTTGGGATTCGTGGAATTTTGCAAGTTCGAGTGTAGCCGCGCCTGGCCGGCTTTCTCAACTCATACAAATCATATATATGATTTAGTTGACTTGAGTAATATGGATGAATAATATGTACAAGAGCGCCGACCGGAGGACGGTCGGCAGCCGCACCGATCAAGGAGGAGAGAAATGATTCATGCCGTATTGCACGAGGCCAAGGACACCGTGGCCGTCGTTGTCGTGGAAGGCCTGACCGCCGGCACCGAGCTGAATGCCTGGGTCATGGACGAAGACCGCATCATCCAGGTCCGGGCACGCCAGGACATTCCCATCGGACACAAGGTGGCGCTCGCCGACATGGCGGTCGGCGACACGGTCTACAAGTACGGAGAAGACATCGGCAAGGTGGTGGCGCCGATCCAGGCCGGCCAGCATGCCCACGTCCACAACATCAAGACCAAGCGCTGGTAGGCCGGCTTAGCCTCCGTCATCCACATCCGGACACACAGGATTCTTCATCATGGCCATCATCACCCCATCCACCACTTTTCACGGCTACCGGCGCGACAACGGGCGCGTCGGCGTGCGCAACCACGTCATCGTGCTGCCCGTGGACGATATCTCCAACGCGGCGGCCGAGGCCGTCGCCAACAACATCAAGGGCACCCTGGCCCTGCCCCACCCCTACGGGCGGCTGCAGTTCGGCGAAGACCTGGATCTGCACTTTCGCACGTTGATCGGCACCGGCTGCAACCCCAATGTGGCGGCCGTCATCGTGATCGGCATCGAGGAAGGCTGGACCCAACGCGTGGTCGACGGCATCGCCGCCACCGGCAAGCCGGTCGCGGGATTCAGCATCGAACTGCACGGCGACCACGACACCATCATGCGCGCGTCGAAGCAGGCCAAAGAATACGTGCACTACGCCACCGCCCTGCGGCGCGAGCAATGCCCGATCTCCGAGCTGTGGGTATCGACCAAGTGCGGCGAGTCGGACACCACGTCGGGGTGCGGCGCCAACCCCACCGTCGGCAACGCCTTCGACAAACTGTATGCCACGGGCAACACGCTGGTGTTCGGCGAAACGTCCGAGCTCACCGGCGGCGAGCATATCGTGGCCAAGCGCTGCGCCAACGACGCCGTGCGCGAGCGCTTCATGTTCATGTTCAATCGCTACCAGGACATGATCGACCGCTGGAAGACCAGCGACCTGTCCGAATCGCAGCCCACCAAGGGCAACATCGCCGGCGGCCTGACCACCATCGAGGAAAAGGCCATGGGCAATATCCAGAAGATCGGCAAGACATGCCGCATCGACGGCGTGCTGGACAAGGCCGAGATGCCTACCGGCAAAGGCCTGTGGTTCATGGACTCGTCGTCTGCCGCGGCCGAGATGGTCACGCTCTGCGCAGCCTCGGGCTTCGCCGTGCATTTCTTCCCCACCGGGCAGGGCAACGTCATCGGCAATCCCATCCTGCCCGTCATCAAGATCTGCGCCAACCCGCGCACGGTGCGCACCATGTCCGAACACATCGACGTGGACACATCGGGCCTTCTGCAGCGCGAGATGGATCTGGACCAGGCCGGCGACAAGCTGCTCGAGTGCATGCTGGCGACCGCCAACGGCCGCTGGACTGCCGCAGAAGCCCTGGGACACCGCGAATTCGTGCTGACGCGGCTGTTCGAAAGCGCCTGACCTACCAAAACAGCGGGGCGGCGACCGAGGCGGCAGACCTCGGCGCGCGCCGCCGGGCGCATGCCCGCGCTCGACCTCAGGTCGGCGCGGGCCGGTCCGACGACGTTCAGGCCCCTACATCCACGGAGGAGCAACATGAAAGACAAGTTTCATGCATACGTCGATATCGGCCGCCGTCGCCTGCTGCATGCAGCAGGCGCAGCGAGCCTGCTGGGCAGCCTGCCCCTGAAATCCGCCCTGGCCCAGGACGCCTGGCCGGCATCGCCCATCAACTATGTCGTGCCGTTCGCACCCGGCGGGCTGACCGACGTGGCGGCTCGCATGGTGAGCAAGGCGCTGGGCGCGGATAAAAGCTGGAACCTCATCGTCCAGAACAAACCCGGCGGCAACGCCAATATCGGCGCCGCCTTTGTGGCGCGGGCCCGCCCCGATTGCTACACCTGGCTGGCCATCACGATGACGCACGCGGCCAACGCCACGCTGTTCAAGGACTCGGGATACGACCTGCTCAAAGATCTGGCGCCGCTGGCGGGTCTGGCCGCCTCGCCCATGATGGTGGTCGTCAACGCCAAGAGCCCGATCAAGACCATGGCCGACTTGCTCAAGGCAGCCAAGGGCAAGCGCCAACTCACCGCCGGTTCCAGCGGCAACGGCACGCCGCCGCACCTGACGCTGGCGCTGTACGAGAAGCTGACCGGCACCAAGCTCACGCACGTGCCCTACACCGGGGGAGCCCCTTCGCTCACCGACCTCATCGGCGGCCAGATCGACGTGGTGTTCTCCAACTATCCGGAATCGCTGGCCCATGTGAAAAGCGGCGCACTGCGGGCGCTGGCGATCACCACGCACGCCCGCAGCCCCGATGTGCCCGATGTTCCGACCGTGGCCGAGGCCGGCATACCCGATCTCATCGTGGAGAACTTCACCGGCATCATGGTGCCGGCCGGCACGCCCGCAAACGTCGTGCAGCAAGCCAGCGCGGCAGTCCTGGCCGAGTTGAAGAAGCCTGACATGCAGCGCACGCTGGTGCACCTGGGCTTTGTACCGCAGCCGCGCGGGCCAGCCGAATTCGGCAAATACCTGGCGACGGAAGTGCAGCTATGGCGCAAGGTCATCCAGGAATCCGGCATCCACACGTCTTGAGTCCATCCAACTCCCCACGACCTGAGCACCCTTTATGCTGATTGTCATCTCAGAATTCATGGATGAAGCTGCCGTCGCGACGCTCGCGGCGCGCCACACAGTCCGCTACGAACCCGACCTGGTGGACCGCCGCGATGCGCTGCTGCAGGCATGCGAGGCCGCCGATGCGCTGATCGTGCGCAACCGGACCCGGGTCGACGCGGCGCTGCTGGCCGCCGCACCACGGCTGCGCGTGGTGGGGCGCCTGGGCGTGGGGCTGGACAACATCGAATTGCCTGCCTGTGCCGAACGCGGCGTGCGGGTGATCCCGGCCACGGGAGCCAACGCCCGAGCCGTGGCGGAATATGTCATCGCCACCACCTTGTTGCTGCTGCGTGGCGCCTACGCTCACAGCGCGCAGGTCGCTGCGGGCGCCTGGCCCCGCACCGAGCTATCCAGCGGCCTGGAGGCCGAGGGCCGGACACTGGGCATTGTCGGCTTTGGTGGCATCGGCCAGTTGACCGCGCGGCTGGCGCGCGGGCTGGACATGAAGGTCGCCGCGCACGACCCCCTGTTGCCCGCCGACGCCCCCGTCTGGGCCGAGACCGGCGCACACCCCATGGCGCTGGACGAACTGCTGGCCACCAGCGACGCCATCAGCCTGCATATTCCTTTGACGCCGCAGACCGCAGGCTTGTTCGACGCCACGCGGCTTGCCCGCATGAAGCCGGGCGCCGTCCTCATCAACACGGCGCGCGGCGGCATCATCGACGAGTTCGCCCTGGCCGCCGCCCTGCGCGGCGGAGCGCTGCGCGGCGCGGCGATCGACGTCTTCGGGCAGGAGCCGCTGCCCGCGGGCAGCCCGCTCGCCGGCGCGCCCAACCTGATCCTGACGCCCCATATCGCCGGCCTCACTCAGGAAGCCAACGAGCGCGTCTCCAGCCTGGTGGCGCAACGCGTGGACGACGCCCTGCGCGCTTGAGCGCGTTTTTTCATCGGAATCCGACTTCATGGCACGCATCGAATTCGACGAACTGCGGCAATTGGCCGAGCGGGCGCTGAGCGCCAGCGGCGCTTCGCTCGACATGGCCCGCTCGACCGCGCTGGCGCTGGCCAGAGCCGACGCCCAGGGCCTGGCCTCGCATGGCGTATCGCGCGTTCCCGCCTACTGCGCCCACCTGAGAAACAGCCGTGTCGACGGCGCCGCACAACCGGTCATCTCGCGCGAACACGGCGCGGGATTGCTGGTGGACGCTGCCGACGGCCTGGCGTTTCCGGCCTGCGCGCTGGCGGTAAGCGAAGCCGTGGCGCGCGCCAGGCGCCTGGGCGCGGCCTTCGCCGGCGTTACCAACAGCCATCATTTCGGCGCAGCCGGATTGCACCTGGATGCCATCGCCCAGGCCGGGATGGTGGGGCTGGCCTTCAGCAATTCTCCCGCCGCCATGCCGGCCTGGGGAGGCAAGCGTGCCCTGTTCGGAACCAATCCCATCGCAGCCGTGTTCCCGCGGCGCGAGGCCGAGCCGCTGTTGATCGATCTGTCGCTGTCGGCCGTGGCGCGGGGTAAGCTGATGGTCGCCGCGCAGGGCGGCCAGCCCATCCCGCTGGGCTGGGCACTGGATTCGGAGGGCCGACCCACGACCGACCCCAAGGCGGGCATGTCCGGCAGCAAGATGACGGCCTGCGGCGACAAGGGCGCGATGCTGGCGCTGATCGTCGAACTGCTGGTGTGCGCGCTGACCGGCGCACGATTAGGCTTCGAGGCCGACTCCTTCCTCACCGAAGAAGGCAATCGGCCGCGTATCGGGCAGGCCTTTCTGGTCATCGACCCACGCGCTCTGGCCGGGCAGGACGTCTTCTTCGAACGAGTCGAAACGCTGATCGCCGCCATGCTGCAGGATGACGAGGTGCGGCTACCCGGCGCACGGCGCGGCGAGCGCGAACGCGCCGCGCGCGCTGCAGGTGTCGACGTCGCCGATGAGGCACTGCGGCAATTGCGCGAGCTGGCAACAGGCCCCGCCTCGCCAGCCTGACGACAGGCACGAAATCAATGCAAGAAATCACCATATTGGTGCATTTGCACCATAACGAAGCCTACCGACGGTCTTCACGATTGAACGCGGCCTGAAAATCCCCAAGGCTGCACCGCGTTGGTTCGCTTATTCCCCATCTTGGATCAGGTTGGCCCGTTTTTTGCTTGTTTTTGCACGGTTTTGATACACGACAAGCAATCATCATGGACAACCTCAAGACAAGCTCCGATACGCTTTTTCTGTTGCTCGGCGCCGGCATGGTGCTCGCCATGCACGCAGGCTTCGCTTTTCTGGAGCTGGGCACGGTCCGCAAGAAAAACCAGGTCAATGCGCTCGTGAAGATCCTGGTCGACTTCTCGGTCTCGACCATCGCTTATTTCTTCATCGGCTACACCATCGCCTACGGCGTGCAGTTCATTACCGACGTGAACGCGCTGGCCCAGCACAACGGCTACCCGCTGGTGCGCTTTTTCTTCCTGCTGACGTTCGCGGCGGCAATACCGGCGATCGTCTCGGGCGGCATCGCCGAGCGCTCGAAATTCAACCCCCAGTTGTGCGCGACCTTCGTCATTGTCGGCTTCCTCTATCCCTTCTTCGAAGGCATGGCCTGGAACGACCGCTTCGGCGTGCAGGACATGCTGGCGCACGCCTTCGGCGCGCCGTTCCACGACTTCGCCGGATCGGTCGTGGTGCATGCCTTCGGCGGCTGGGTCGCCCTGCCGGCCGTCATGCTGCTCGGCCCGCGCCACGGCCGCTACACCCGCGACGGCCGCGTCGCCGCTGCGCACCCGCCCTCGAGCATCCCCTTCCTGGCGCTGGGCGCCTGGGTGCTCACCGTGGGATGGTTCGGCTTCAACGTGATGAGCGCGCAAACCCTGGACAAGATCAGCGGCCTGGTCGCCGTCAACTCGCTCATGGCGATGGTCGGCGGCACGCTGGCCGCCTGGCTCATCGGCCGCAACGACCCGGGCTTCACCTATAACGGCCCCCTGGCGGGACTGGTGGCGGTCTGCGCAGGCTCGGACCTCATGCACCCGCTCGGCGCGTTCATCACCGGCGCCATAGCCGGCGCGCTCTTCGTGCTGATGTTCACCAGGACGCAAAACCGCTGGCGCATCGACGACGTGCTCGGCGTGTGGCCGCTGCACGGCCTGTGCGGCGCGTGGGGCGGCGTCGCCGCGGGCATCTTCGGCCAGCAGGCGCTGGGCGGTCTGGGCGGCGTCTCGTTCGGCGCCCAGCTCATCGGCACGCTCGGCGGTGTCGTCATCGCCGCCGCCGGCGGCTTCATCGTCTATGGCGCGCTGCGCGCCTTCGTCGGCCTGCGTTTGAGCCAGGAAGAGGAATACGACGGCGCCGACCTGTCGATCCACAAGATCAGCGCGACGCCGGAATAAACACAACGCGCGACCCCGGCGTCTCGAGAACGCCGGACACTGCCCACCCCCGACAAGCGCCGCTCAATCCTCGATCAGGCAATCCACGTAGAACCGCTTCTCTCCATCCGGCCCAACCTCGTCGGCCAAGCCATGGATGTAAGTCTCGAACCCCGGGAACCTCTGATTGAACTCGCGAGCGAACTGCAGATACTGCACGATGGTCTTGTTGAAGCGCTCGCCCGGGATCAGCAGCGGAATGCCCGGCGGATAGGGCGTGAGCAGCACGCCCGTCACGCGCCCTTCCAGCTCGTCGATGGCCACGCGCTCGACCTCGCGGTGCGCCATGCGCGCAAAGGCATCCGACGGCTTCAGCGCCGGCACCATATCGCTCAGGTACATCTCGGTGGTCAGCCGCGCCACGTCGTTGGCGCGGTAGGCTTCGTGAATCTGCTGGCACAGATCGCGCAGGCCCATGCGCTCGTAGCGGCGATGCGCGCGGCAGAACTCGGGCAGGATGCGCCACAGCGGCTGATTGCGATCGTAGTCGTCCTTGAACTGCTGCAGATCGGTCAGCAACGTGTTCCAGCGGCCCTTGGTGATGCCGATGGTGAACAGGATGAAGAAGGAATACAGGCCCGTCTTCTCGACCACCACGCCGTGCTCGGTCAGGTACTTGGACACCAGCGCAGCCGGAATGCCCGTCTCGCCGAAGCTGCCCGACATGTCCAGCCCCGGCGTGACCACCGTGGCCTTGATCGGGTCGAGCATGTTGAAGCCTTCGGCCAGGTCGCCGAAGCCGTGCCAATGATCGTTGGACTCCAGCAGCCACTCGTCGCGGTTGCCGATGCCCTCGCCGGGCAGGCGGTTGGGCCCCCAGACCTTGAACCACCAGTCGTTCTTGCCGAACTCGGACTCCACCTTGCGCATGGCGCGGCGGAAATCCATGGCTTCCTTGATGCTTTCCTCGACCAGCGCGGTGCCGCCGGGCGGCTCCATCATGGCCGCGGCCACGTCGCACGACGCGATGATGGCGTACTGCGGCGAGGTCGAGGTGTGCATCAGATACGCCTCGTTGAAGACATTGCGATCGAGCTTGCGGGTCTCGGACTCCTGCACGATGATCTGCGAGGCCTGCGAAATGCCGGCCAGCAGCTTGTGCGTGGAGTGGGTGGCGAAAACCATCGCGTCCTGGCTGCGCGGCCGGTTGGTGCCGATCGCGTGCATGTCCTGGTAGAAGCCGTGGAAGGCCGCATGCGGCAGCCACGCTTCGTCGAAATGCAGCGTGTCGATGTAGCTGCCCAGCTTTTCCTTGATCATCTCGACGTTGTAGATCACGCCGTCGTAGGTGCTCTGCGTCAGCGTCAGAATGCGCGGCGTCTTGTTTTTGGCCTCGCGGGCGAAGGGGTTGGCCTCGATCTTCCTGCGGATGTTCTCGGGCTCGAACTCTTCCAGCGGAATGGGACCGATGATGCCCAGATGATTGCGCGTGGGGCGCAGGAAAACCGGAATCGCGCCGGTCATCGTAATGGCGTGCAGAATCGACTTGTGGCAGTTGCGATCCACCACCACCACGTCGCCTGCGGCCACGTTGGCATGCCACACCACCTTGTTCGACGTGGATGTGCCGTTGGTGATGAAAAAGCAATGGTCGGCGTTGAAGATGCGCGCGGCGTTGAGCTCGGATTCGGCCACGGGGCCGGTGTGATCCAGCAGCTGACCCAGCTCGTCCACGGCGTTGCAGACGTCGGCGCGCAGCATGTTCTCGCCGAAGAACTGGTGGAACATCTGGCCCACCGGACTCTTCAAAAACGCGACGCCGCCCGAGTGGCCCGGGCAGTGCCAGGAATACGAGCCGTCCTGCGCATAGTCGACCAGCTCGCGGAAAAAAGGCGGCGCCAGGCCGTCGACATAGCTCTTGGCCTCGCGGATGATGTGGCGCGCCACGAATTCGGGGGTGTCCTCGAACATGTGGATGAAGCCGTGCAGCTCGCGCAGGATATCGTTGGGAATGTGTTCGGACGTGCGCGTCTCGCCGTACAGATAGATGGGAATATCGGTATTGCGAAACCGCACCTCGCCGATGAAGGCGCGCAGATTCTTGATGGCGCTGGCCACATCCTCGGGCGAGGCGTCGTCGAACTCTTCGTCGTCGATGGACAGAATGAAGGCGCTGGCGCGGCTCTGCTGCTGCGCGAACGACGTCAGGTCGCCGTAGCTGGTGACACCGATGACCTCGACGCCCTCGGCCTCGATGGCCGATGCCAAGGCCCGAATGCCCAAACCCGACGCGTTCTCGGACCGGTAGTCTTCGTCGATGATGAAGATGGGAAAGCGAAATTTCATGCAGGCGCTCCTGGATGAGGATAGGACCTGTACACACCGGCGAAGGGGGCCTTGGGCCAAATAACGGACGCGAGTTTACAGCGAGTCTGCGACCTCAAGTTGACAAAAGTCTACGACCGCCCGAGGTTCCCGGGCGGGCCAGACCGGCGCAGGCCCAGGCGTGACATACTTCAGAGGCCCATAGCCCCTCGCCCATCCCGGATCGCCATGTCCAGCCCCACACAGATACGCCTGCTTGCCGCCCCCGACACCTCTGCCCTGCGAGACCTGCGCCTGACCGCCCTGACCGAGGCGCCGCGCGCCTTCGGATCGAGCCTGGAAGAGGAGGAATTGCTGGGCCTGGACCACTTCCTGCGCCTGGCCGAAGCCGACGAAAAAAGCGCCGTCCTGGGCGCCTTCACCCAGGGCCGCATGGTCGGCATGACCTGCATCTCGCAGTACGGCAAGCTCAAGGCACGCCACAAGGCCGTCATCTGGGGCGTCTACGTCAACCCCGAGCACCGCGGCCGAGGCCTGGCCCGGCAGCTCCTGGAAGCCGCCCTGGCGCGCGCCGCGTCCATGCCCGGCGTGCGCCGGGTGCACCTGACGGCCGCCGCCGACAACGCCGCAGCGATCGCGCTCTACACCACGCTAGGCTTCGTGCAATACGGCCGCGAGCCCGAATCGCTCTGCGTCGGCGGCGAACTGATCGACGAAGTGCTGATGAGCTGCGTCCTGAGATAAACCGAGACGAGACGGAACGAGATGAAACGAATTGAGATGACCTGAGCATCGCCGCCGCGGGCGTAAAGCGCTCCGGCGCCTAAGTGACGGGGCAGTCCGCGTAGCGGACTTTGGCCGCCTAAGGCGGCGGCCAAACCCGGCACTTCGAAGCCGGAGCGCTTTATGCCCGCGGCGGCGATGCGGCGCAAGAAAACGAGCCCCCCCGATCGCTCAACCCGCCAGCGCCCGCATCTCGGAAATCAAATCCGCCTTGCCCTCGAACCCGATCCCAGGCAGCGCAGGCAGATCCACATACCCATTGCGCACCTTCACGCCATCCGGAAACCCGCCATAGGGCTGGAACAGATCCGGATAGCTCTCGTTGCCCCCCAGCCCCAGCCCCGCCGCGATCGCCAGCGACATCTGGTGCCCGCCGTGCGGAATGCAGCGCGACGGCGACCAGCCGTGCTCCTTGAGCATGTCCAGCGTGCGCAGATACTCCACCAGCCCGTAGCTCAACGCGCAATCGAACTGCAGCCAATCGCGATCGCTGCGCATGCCGCCGTAGCGGATCAGGTTGCGCGCATCCTGCATCGAGAACAGATTCTCGCCCGTGGCCATCGGGCCCTCGTAGACCTCGGCCAGCCTGGCTTGCAGCGCGTAATCCAGCGGATCGCCCGCCTCTTCGTACCAGAAGAGCGGATAAGCCGACAGCGCCCGGGCATAGTCGACGGCGGTCTGCAGATCGAAGCGACCATTGGCGTCGACCGCCAGCTGCTGGCCAGGGCCGAGTATCTTGAGCACCGCCTCGATACGCTCGCAGTCCTCGGCCAGCGTGGCGCCGCCGATCTTCATCTTGACCACCGAGTAGCCCCGCTCGAGATAGCCGGTCATCTCGGCCCGCAGCCCGTCCAGGCCCTTGCCGGGATAGTAGTAGCCGCCTGCCGCATAGACGAACACATGCGGATCGGCCTTGCCGTTGCCGTAGCGCTCGGCCAGCAGCTGATACAGCGGCTTGCCGGCGATCTTGGCGACTGCGTCCCACACCGCCATGTCCATCGTACCCACCGCCACCGAGCGCTCGCCGTGGCCGCCGGGCTTCTCGTTGATCATCATTTGCTGCCAGATCTTGTGCGGGTCCAGGTTCTCGCCCGTGTCGTCCAGCAGCGAAGCGGAGTCGGCCTCGAGCACGCGCGGACGGAAGCGGTCGCGGATCAGGCCGCCCTGGCCGTAGCGGCCGTTCGAGTTGAAGCCGTAGCCCACCACCGGCTTGCCGTCGCGTATGACGTCGGTCACCACCGCGACCAGGCTCAGGGTCATCTTGGAGAAGTCGATATAGGCGTTGCGGATGTCCGAGCGGATGGGCCGGGTGGATTCGCGGATGTCCACGATTTTCATGAGAGGTCTCTTGGTCTGGAAGTTCAGGGAATGCGCGTCTTTCAGCGCGGCAGCGAAGCGCCGCCGCAAATGGCGATGTCTTGCCCGGTGATGGCCGCGGCCTCGGGCTTGAGCAGGAAGTCGACCAGCGCGGCGATCTCCTGCGGCTGGATCAGGCGGCCGATGGGCGGCAGGCGCGGCAGGCTGGCGGCCCGGGCCGGATCGCTCAGCATGCCGGTTTGCGTCGCGGCAGGCGACACCACATTGACCGTCACGCCGCGGGCGGCAAATTCGCCTGCCCAGCTGCGCGCCATGGCCACCAGAGCCGCCTTGGTGGCGGCGTACTGGCTGCGGCCCGGCATGCCCTGGGCCACCCGGCTGCCGACCAGCACCACCCGTCCCGCGCCGCGTCCGGCCATGGCCGGCATCAGGGCCTGGGCCAGGCGCGTCGCGGCATCGACGTGCAGCGTCCACATGCGCAGGCCGTCGGCCGGATCGAGCTGCTCCAGCTCGCCCACGCGCAAGATGCCCGCGGCATGCACCAGCGCGCCGGCGTCCTGCAGACCCGCGCAAGCGGCGCGCGTGGCCTCGGCGCTGCACAAATCCACCGACAGGTGCCGATACGCGGGATGGTCGATGGCGGCCGGGCCGATATCCAGGCCCGCCACGCGCCAACCCGCATCCAGCAGGCGCTGTGCGATGGCCAGGCCTATGCCCGCGCCGCTGCCTGTCACCACAGCCAGCACGCGCGCGCCGCCGAGTTCATCAGTCGACATGGATGTGGCCTTCGGCAATGATCTGCTTCGAACGGACCATGTCGTCGCGCTGGAACTTGACGAAGTCCGCGACGCTGCCCGGCGTCAGCAGCACGCCCAGGGGCGTGTACTTGGCCTTGAGCTTGGCCAGCGCGGTGTTGACCTCGGCATTGATTTTCTCAACCACCGCGGCGGGCATGTTCGCGGGGCCCCACAGACCGTACCAGCTATAGGCCTCGTAGCCGGGAACGGTCTCGGCCACGGTCGGCACATTGGGCAGATTGGGCAGGCGCTTGGCGGAGGTTACGGCCAGGATCTTGAGCAGGCCGCCTTTATATGATTCGAGCGCGCCCAGCACCGGATCGATGAAGCCGTCGATCTGGCCGCCGATCAAGTCCTGGAACGCCGGCGCGGTACCGCGATAGGGCACCACCGTGTAGTCGAGCCCGCCTTCGCGCTTGAGCAGCTCGGTGCCCAAATGACCGGCCGAACCGATGGATCCCACGGCGAACATCAGTTTGCCGGGATGACTCTTGGAATATGTCAGCAGACCCGCCACGTCAGTCACGGGCAGATTCTTGTTCACCGACACCGCCAGCGGCGCCTTGGCCACCATGGCGATGGGCGTGAAGTTCTTCTCCACGTCGTAAGGCGGCTTCTTCATCGTCATGGGCGCCGTGGTGAAGGTCGACGCGTTGA
>NZ_JBQCER010000031.1:0-5707 GCF_051960075.1 Bordetella sp. | reverse complement strand
GGGAGGGCGGGGGCTTTCCGGGCGCGCTGTCTGAGCGCAGCGCAGCGGAGCGAGTTCGCGCCCGGCCCGCCCGGACGAGGAAGACGAAGGTCGAGGCCCCGTCCAGGGGCCGCGTCAGCCGACCAGGCCGCAAAGCCCCGGCGCCTGCGCAACCCGACCGACGGCTTAAGAAATAGAACAGCGTCTCCGCTCAGCCGCATCCGCCAAGGCTACCCGCCGACAATGCAATAATGACCGACTTACCTAGCAATACCGCAAGCCGGAGACCATCTTGAACCGCATCGACTACCCCGCGCGTGACCAGGAGGTCGGCGCCGCCGACTCCACCCAGGACACCACCCGGATCGACGACACGCGCATCGGCGCGGTGCGTCCGCTGATCTCTCCCGCGCTTCTGCTCGACGAACTTCCGGTCACCCAAGGCATCCAGTCGCTGGTCGAAGACAGCCGCGCGGCCATCGCCGATGTGCTGCGCGGGCGCGACGACCGGCTCGTCGTCGTCGTCGGACCCTGCTCGATCCATGATCACGACCAGGCCATCGAATATGCCCGACACCTGAAAACCGCGGCCGATGCACTCTCGCAAGATCTGCTGATCGTGATGCGCGTGTATTTCGAAAAGCCGCGCACCACCGTGGGCTGGAAGGGCTACATCAACGATCCGAGGCTGGACGGCAGCTTTCGCATCAACGAGGGTCTGCGCCGTGCGCGTACGCTGCTGCTGGAAATCGGCGAGCTGGGCTTGCCTGTCGGCACCGAATTTCTCGATCTGTTGAGCCCGCAATTCATCGCCGACCTGATCTCCTGGGGCGCGATCGGCGCGCGCACCACCGAGAGCCAGAGCCATCGCCAGCTCGCCTCGGGCCTGTCGTGTCCGATCGGTTTCAAGAACGGCACCGACGGCGGCGTGCAGGTGGCGGCCGACGCGATCGTCGCTGCGCGAGCCAGCCACGCCTTCATGGGCATGACCAAGATGGGCATGGCCGCCATCTTCGAGACGCGCGGCAACGAGTCCGCTCACGTCATCCTGCGCGGCGGCAAGAAGGGGCCGAACTACGACGCAGCATCCATCGAGGCGACCTGCGAGGCGCTGCGCAGGCTCGGTCTGCCCGAGCAGGTGATGGTCGATTGCTCGCATGCCAATTCGAACAAATCGCATCAGCGCCAGATCGACGTCGCGGCCGATCTGGCGCAACAGATCTCCGGCGGCGAAGCGCGCATCATGGGCGTCATGATCGAAAGCCATCTCGAAGAAGGCCGTCAGGATCAGAAGCCCGGCGTGCCCCTCAAGCACGGCATCTCCATCACCGATGCCTGCATCTCGTGGGCGCAGACCGAGCCCGTGCTGCGCACGCTGGCCGAAGCGGTGCGCGCGCGGCGGGTTGTGCGCTGAATCGCACCGCCGGTCAGGCGCTCATGATCGCGGCGAGAAAAGCTTCCAAAGAAAGAGATTTCATGCCGTCGCCGACGGACTCGAAGGTCTCGAGCAGCGACTCGATGCGCTGCGGCTTGCCGAAGTAATAACCTTGAACGAGCTGGATCGAGGTGTGCTCCTCGAGATAGTTCAGCTCCTCTTCCGTTTCTACGCCCTCGGCGACCACCTCGATCTTGAGTGCCTGGCATAGCGACTCGATGGCCTTGAGTATGCCCTGGCTGCGGGGCCGTTCGTGGATCGACGAAATGAAGGTGCGGTCGACCTTGATTTCGTCGGCGGTGATGTCTGCCAGCGTGGAGAGCGACGAAAATCCCGTGCCGAAGTCGTCGATCGAGACCCGCACGCCCATCTCGCGCAGGCGCGGCAGGACCTGATTCTGGAAGCGCTCTGTGACGAGCGCGTCTTCGGTCAGCTCCAGAATGATCGAGGTGTTGAGGCCTTCGGCTTGCAGACAATCGGTCAGTGAGGCCATGAACGAGACGTCGCTGGCTTGCCGGGCCGCGATATTGATGCTGATCGAAATGTCCTCGCCGAAGCAGCGCCGAAACTGCGGCAGGCAATCGGCTACGTCGTTCAGCACGAAATGGGTGATGGCGTCGATGAGGCCGAGCTCGGTCGCCAACGCGATGAAACCGCCCGGACCCATCACTTCGGTATCGTCTTCGATCCAGCGCACCAGCGCCTCGAAACCGATGATCTTGCCTAATCCGATCGAAACCTTGGGTTGCAGATAGGTACGAAAATGCCTGCCGCGTACGGCCGTGCGCAGGCGCTGCTCCATGCTCATGCGGGCGATCATCGCGTCGTTCATCGCCAAGTCGAAGCAGCATGCCGACCCTTTGCGAATGGACTTTGCGTGATACATGGCGCTGTCCGCACAGCGTTGCAAGGTATCGTAGGTCTGGCCGTGCAGCGGAAATATGCTGGCGCCGATGGTCGCCGACGTCAGCAATTCGTGCCCCTCGATGAGAAACGGCTCCTTCATCGCGCCGGTAATGCGCTCCATCAGGCGCGGCAGCTGTTCCGGCGCCTCGAGCGGATCGATGAGCAGCAGAAACTCGTCGCCGCTGATTCTGGCCAGCGTATCGCAAGGGCGCGTCTGGCCAGCAATGCGCCTGGCCACCGCGCGCAGCAGCTCGTCGCCTATCATGTGGCCGTAGTAGTCGTTGATGCTTTTGAAGTTGTCCAGATCGATGAACGCCAGCGCGAACATGTCGCCATCGGCGCGGTCCCGCATCGCGGCATCCACACGCTTCTGGATCAGGGTCCGGTTCGGCAGGCCGGTCAACTGATCATGGAAGGCCAGGAACTTGAGTTCCTCCTCGAAGCGCTTGCGTTCGGTGATGTCGATACTTGTGGACACCAGCATTCTTTCCTCGCCGACTTCGACGGGCCAGCCGGTTACGAGCAAGGTGTGCGGCTTGTCCTCGATCATGACGATGCGTTCGTGCAGCCAGGTTTCGCTGCCGCCCAGCCGCTTCATGAAACGCTCGCGCCGCTGCGCGATCTGTTCGGGGCCGGCCTGACGCACGCCAAACGGTATTTGGCCGCGCAGATGCGTGATCCTGTCGCCGATGGCCAGAGCGGCCTGCTCATTGAGCACCAGCAAGCGGCCCTCGCTATCCTGCACCGAAACACCCACCGGCAACGCGCCAACGACGGCTTCGAGCAGCGCCGAGCTATCGTGTTTCGTCTGCGGGAGCGAGTTCGTCGAATTCGTTTCCATCGTTCGTCTGCCTGGTCGGCCTCAGGGCCGCTTTATGCGAGAACAACGGGAAATGCATGACGCCGGAAGAGGGGTTCCGGGCATGAGTTGTCTCCTTGCTGTATTGATTCGGGCTCTGACGGCCGCTTTGGTTCCCGCAAGCTCGAAGGCGACGGGCGGGAGTGTCTAACTTCTTGATTTAATGAAGCGAAACTAAAAATTCCGAGCGATTTGAATGCCCGAATTTCCGGAAAAGCCAGGCATTATCGTCGAGTTTTTCGTCCTGTCTTTTTCTAATTTGTAATTTCGAACATATTGGGGCTTATTTGCGACAAAGCCCGGTGGTCCGGCGCGCATCCAACGGGGCGCCGATTCGTCGACGCCCCGGGATCTTTCGCAGTACGACGGTCAAAGCCCGAAGTAAGTCTCGCGCACCGCGTCGCTGGCTTCGAGCTCGGCACGCGTGCCCGAAATCCGCACCTTGCCGTGGTCCAGCAGATATCCCCGGTCGGCCAGATCCAGGAACGCGATGTTTTGCTCGGCGATCAAGAGCGAGGTGCCATCGCCGATGGTCGCGCGCAGCGCATCGATCACGTTTTTCACGAAGACCGGCGCGAGCCCCGACGAGGGTTCGTCCATCAGCAGTAGCCGCGGCTCGGAGATCAGCACTTTGGCGATGCCCAGCATCTTGCGCTGCCCGCCGGACAGGCTGGCCGCGGCGGCGCGCCGCTTGGACGCCAACGCGGGAAACAGCTCGAAGAGCGCCTCCTTGCGTTGGCGTATCTTGGCCTCGGGCATGAAATAGCCGCCCAGCGCGATGTTCTCGTCGATCGACAGCGTGGGAAACACACCCAGTTCCGACATGAACGCGATGCCGCGCTTGATGCGCTGGTCGGGGCGCAGCGTGTCGATGCGTTCGCCGTCGAGCAGAATCTGGCCGCCCCGGCAGGGCAGAAGGCCGATCAGCGTGCGCAGCAAGGTGGTCTTGCCCGCACTGTTCGCACCCAGCAGCAGCACCGTCTGCCCCGGCTCGACCTGCATGTCGACGCCCCAGAGCACTTGCATCGCGCCGTAGCCGGCCTCGACGCCTTCGATTTTCAGGGATGCCGACATCATGCCGCTCCAATAAATGCCGCGATCACTTCCGGGTCGCGCGAGGCGGCCGAAAGCGGCCCTTCGAACAGCATGCGTCCCGCGCCCAGCACGATCACGCGCTCGGTGATGCGGTTGAGAAACTCGAGCAGATGCTCGACCACGATCATCGCGATGCCGCGCGCCGACAGCTTTTGCAGCAGATCGGCGATTACGTTCAGCTCGGCGGGGCTCAGGCCCGCGCCGATCTCGTCGACGAGCAGCAGCTTGGGCCGGGTCGCCAGCGCGCGGCCCAGGTCCAGCAGTTTCTGCTGGTTCACGGTGAGCGAACCGGCCTGGCGCGATGCCACCTCCGTCAGGCCGATGTCGTGCAGGATCGGATCGATCTCGGAATCGGGAAGACGCGCGGCGCGCGCGGCCACCTCGATGTTCTCGCGCGCGGTCATGTCCCGGAACACCTTGGGTACCTGGAAAGTGCGGTTGATGCCCAGCCGCGAGCGCTGGTGCATGGGCAGGCGATTGATCTTGTGTCCTTGAAAGTCGACCTCGCCCTCGTCGGCCTGCAGCAGGCCCGAGATCACGTTGATGGTGGTCGTCTTGCCCGAGCCGTTCGGGCCGACGAGCCCGACGATCTCGCCGGGCGACACCGTAAAGTTGACATCGTTCAGGACGATCTGCGCGCCGAAGTGCTTATGGACTCCGGCCAGACGTAGCAGTTCAGAAGACATTGATCCCCCGGCGTTGCAGCAGAGACAGGAGGCCACCCGGCAGGAACAGCACGAGCAGCACGATGAGGCCGCCGTAGATGAGCTGGAAGTATTGCGGCGTGGAGATGCCGATTGCCGAGTAGAGTGTGTAAAGAAGCGAGGCGCCCACGATGGGACCGATCACGGTGCCGACACCGCCGAAGAGCGCGAACACGATGGCGAACACCGAGAAGTCCAGCGTGAACACCGCATCTGGATAGAACACCGAGATGCCCCAGGCGTAGACGCCGCCTGCCAGACCTGCGATCAGGGCCGAAACCAGCCAGGCGACCAGGCGGTGGCGCACCACATTCAGGCCCGCCATGGCGGCGCTGACCGGATCCTGCTTGATCGCGCGCAGTGCCATGCCGAAGCCCGACGAGCGAAAGTAGGCGGCCAGACCGCACGCGACGAGCAGCACGACGAGCATGCAGTAATAGCTTGCCGTGGGATCGTAGACCTGCTCGATCTTCAGCCCGTAAGGGCCGCCCGTGACGTTGGCCAGATCCGGGTTGGAGACGACGAAGAAGAGGATCTGCGACGCCGCGAGGTTGGCGATCGAAAAATAGGCGCCCGACAAGCGCAGCAGCGGCCCGAGTATGACGCCGATCAGCGCGGCCGCTAGGCCGCCTCCTGCCACGCAGGCCAGCACCGGCAGATGGGTATGCAGTACCAGCAGCGAGGTCGCATAGGCGCCGCTGCCGAAGAATCCCACATAGCCGAAGGGCA
>NZ_JBQCER010000030.1:0-18258 GCF_051960075.1 Bordetella sp. | reverse complement strand
GCCTTTCACCGGCCGTGCCGGGCAATGGCGCCCCTGCGCACCGGATCGATCCGGTGCGCAGGGGCGCCATTTTCATTTTCAGGAGCAAGAGGCCATGTCCGAGAAAGCCAACCGCATCGATCTGTTCACGTTTCGCGCCGCCCCCATGCGCGCCTTTCACCTGACGTGGATGGCGTTCTTCGTCTGCTTCTTTGCCTGGTTCGCCAGCGCGCCGCTGATGCCGGTGCTTGCGCGCGAATTCGCGCTCACGCCGGGTCAAGTCGCCGACATCAACATCGCCGCCGTAGCGGCGACCATCCTGGTGCGGCTGATCGTCGGTCCCCTGTGCGACCGCTACGGCCCGCGCCGGGTCTATGCCGGTCTCATGGCGCTGGGCGCGATTCCCGTCGCGGCCCTGGCCTGTGCCACGGGGTATACCTCCGTGCTGCTTTGCCGCCTGGGCATAGGCGCCGTCGGCGCGAGCTTCGTCATCACCCAATATCACACCAGCGTCATGTTCGGGCCCAAGGTAGTGGGCACGGCCAATGCCGCCAGCGCCGGCTGGGGCAACTCGGGAGCGGGCGCGGCGCAGGCGCTGATGCCCATGCTGCTGGCCGCGTTCATGGTGCTGGGCATGCACGAGGCGTCGGCCTGGCGCCTGGCGCTGCTCGTCCCCGCGCTGGCATTGCTGATCATGGCCGCGGTGTACTGGCGCTACACCCAGGATTGCCCGCAAGGCGATTTCCTCGAACTGCGCAAGCAAGGTATCGCCATCGACGGCGGAAAGAAAACGGGCTTGGCCAGCTTCGGCGCCGCCTGCGCGAACTACCGCGTCTGGATGCTGTTCGTCACCTACGGCTGCTGCTTCGGCGTGGAGCTTTTCGTGCACACCGTGGCGGCCACGTATTACGTGAACCATTTTCATCTTTCTCTGGGCGATGCCGGTCTGGCGGCGGGCATCTTCGGCCTGCTCGCGCTGTTTGCCCGCGCCCTGGGCGGCATTCTTTCCGACAGGACGGCCAAGGGCGGCGACCTGAGCTGGCGCGCGCCGCTGCTCGCCGCGCTGCTGCTGGGCGAAGGCCTGGGCCTGCTCTGGTTCGCGCACGCGCAAAGCGCGGGCATGGCCATCGCCGCCATGGTGGTCTTCGGTCTCTTCACACACATGGCCTGCGGCGCCACCTATGCGCTGGTTCCCTTCATCGACCGCAAGGCCCTGGGCGGCGTGGCCGGCATCGTGGGCGCGGGCGGCAATGTCGGGGCGGTGGCCGCGGGCTTCGTGATGAAGGGCGTGGGCGACGTGCAGCAGACCGTGTCCATCCTGGGCGTCTTCGTGGCGTGTTCGGCGCTGTGCGCGCTCGCCGTGCGTCTGGGCGCCGGCCATCTCGCCGAGACATCGCCGCTGGCCGCGGCGCCGACGCGCTGATCCCGCCTCCCCCGAACAACGCATCGAGCATCATGGCGCAATCCACCGTAAAAACCGTCTGCCCGTATTGCGGCGTGGGCTGCGGCATGATCCTGCATGTCGATAGCGGCGAGGTCACGAAGGTCTCGGGCGACCCGGACCACCCCGCCAATGCCGGCCGGCTATGCACCAAGGGTTCGTCGGCGCACATCGCGCTGCGCGATTCGGGGCGCCTGCTCGGCGCCTACGCGCGGCGCGCGCGCGGACAGGACCCGGCGCCTATGCCCATGGACGAGGCCACGCGCGAAGCCGCGCGCCGCCTGCGCGGCATCATCGACGCGCATGGCCCCGACGCCGTGGCGTTCTATGTCTCGGGCCAGATGTCGATGGAAGCCCAATACTTGGCGAACAAGCTCGCCAAGGGCTATGTCGGAACCCGCCATATCGAATCGAATTCGCGCCTGTGCATGGCCAGCGCCGGCAGCGGCTACAAGCTCTCGCTGGGCGCGGATGCGCCGCCCGGCTCTTACGACGACTTCGACCGCGCCGACCTGTTCTTCGTCGTCGGCTCGAACATGGGCGACTGCCATCCCATCCTTTACTTGCGCATGATGAGCCGGATCAAGGCGGGCGCACGGCTCATCGTCGTCGATCCGCGCCGAACGATCACCGCCGACAAGGCGCACTTGTTCCTGCAGATACGTCCGGGCACCGATCTCGCGCTGCTCAACGGCTTGCTGCACCTGCTGCACGCGCAAGGCAGGATCGACGCGGAATTCATCGCCGAATTCACCGAAGGCTGGGAAGAGATGCCCGGCTTTCTGGCCGACTACCCGCCGGAGAAGGTCGCACGCATCACCGGCCTGGCCGAAGCCGACATCCGCAAAGCCGCGCAATGGATAGGCGACGCGCCCGAGTGGCTGAGCTGCTGGACCATGGGCCTGAACCAGAGCACCCGAGGCACCTGGCACACCAATGCACTGTGCAATCTGCACCTGGCCACGGGCAAGATCTGCCGGCCGGGCAGCGGCCCGTTCTCGCTGACGGGCCAACCCAATGCCATGGGTGGACGCGAGATGGGCTATATGGGCCCCGGCCTGCCGGGACAGCGCTCGATTCTGTCCGCCGCGGACCGGCATCATGCCGAGGCCGTATGGGGCCTGCCGGAAGGCACGCTGCGCGCAGACGCGGGACAAGGCACCATCGACCTGTTCTCGCGCATGGCCGCGGGCGATATCAAGGCCTGCTGGATCCTCTGCACCAACCCGGCGGCCTCCATGCCCAACCGTTCGAACGTCGTGGCGGGGCTGCAGGCCGCCGAGCTGGTCATCGCCCAGGACGCCTTTCTCGACACCGAGACCAATCGCTACGCCGACATCCTTCTGCCCGGCGCGCTGTGGGCCGAGGGCGACGGCGTCATGGTCAACTCCGAACGCAACCTCACCTTGATGCGGCAAGCCGTCGCGCCGCCAGGCCAGGCCTTGCCCGACTGGCGCATCATCGCAGACGTGGCCCGCGCCATGGGCTATGCCGAGGCCTTCACCTACCGCGACGCGGCCGAGGTCTTCGACGAAATCGTCCGTTTCTCCAACCCCGACACCGGCTACGACCTGCGCGGCGCCAGCCATGAAGCGCTACGGATCAGCCCCTTGCAATGGCCCGTGGCGCCCGGCGCCGGCAGCCGCAACCCCATCCGCTATCTCAACGACGGCGTGAGCCAGACGCCGCGCGTGTCGGCCGACGGCACGAAGCCTCGCCTCGCATTTCCCACGTCCAGCGGCAAGGCCCGCTTTGTTGCCGCCGGGCCGCCCCAAGGCAAAAGCGCCTCCTTGGGGGGCCGCAAGCCCGAGGGGCGCAGCGTGGGGGCTTTCCCCGCCAGGCCTCACACCGGCACGGCCGAGACCGTCTCGACGGAATATCCGCTCGTCTTGAACACCGGCCGCCTGCAGCATCAATGGCACACCCTGACCAAGACGGGCAAGGTGGCCACGCTGAACAAGCTCAATCCGTCGCCCTTCATCGAAATCCATCCGAGCGACGCCCAGACCTTGGGCATATCGACCAAAGACAGCGTCGAGATCAAGTCGGCGCGCGGCCGCGCCGTACTGCCCGCCGCGGTCACCGAGCGCGTGCTGCCCGGCACCTGCTTCGCGCCCATGCATTGGAACGATCTGTACGGCGAGGACTTGTGCGTGAACGCAGTCACGAATGACGCCGTGGACCCCGTTTCGCTGCAGCCGGAAATCAAGTTTTGCGCGGTCGCGCTCGCTCGCCTGGCGCCGTCCGGCGACAAGGCGGCCGAACAGCCCGCGGCCCCTTTGGCCGTCGAAGAACCCACGATGCCTCATATCAATACTTTCGCGGCGATACTCGCCCTGGACGATGCGCCCGTGCCCAAGCTGGCCGACGCCGAAAGGGCCTATCTGTCGGGCTTTCTGAACGGGCTGCGCAACAGCGGCGCCGACAGTCTGACCGGCCTGGTGCCCATGCTGCCGCCCAACGCGCCGTTTCCCGCCGAAAGGCGCTTGTGGCTCGACGGCTTGCTGGCCGGCCTGTTCAGCCGCGCGCCCGCGCCGCAGGCCTCGCACACGGCCGAATCGAACGCGCAGGAACGAGGCCGCGATCACGCCGCAACGCCGCGCGCGCGGCCCAGAGTGCAGTTGCTATGGGCCTCCCAGACCGGCAATGTGGAATCGCTGACGGAAGACTATGCCACCCGCCTGATGCAGGCCGGATTCGAAATCCACCTGGCCTGCATGCAGGACTGCGACGTCGGGCAACTGGCCAAGGCGCAATACGTGCTGCTGATGACCAGCACTTTCGGCGACGGCGATCCGCCGGACAACGGCAGCGCGTTCTGGAGCGGGCTGCAAGCCCAGGCCGCCGGCAGCCTGAGCGGCGTGCACTTTGCGGTGCTGGCTCTGGGCGACCGCAACTACGAACAGTTCTGCGGCCACGGCCGCAAGCTCGACGACTGTCTCGAACGCCTGGGCGCCACGCGCCTGATGGATCGCGTCGACTGCGACGCGGAGTTTTCGGCCCATGCCAGAAAGTGGCTGGATCAGGCCATCGTCCGCATCAAGGAATGCGATGCGGCGCTGCACGCCGCCGCGCCGCGCGCGCCGCAGATCGCAGCGGGAATGCCGGTGAGCAAACAGCGGCCCGCGACGTCGCGGCTCGTGTCCAATAAAAGGCGGAATCTTGCAAACGCGTCCAAAGACACGCGCTGCATCGCCTTATCGCAGCCGGCCGGCATCGAATACGAGGCCGGCGACGCGCTGGGCGTATGGCCCGCCAACTGCCCCGAGCTGGTCGATGAACTGCTCGGATTGTTGCATCTGAAGGCGCACGCCACGGTGCATCTGGATGATCTGGGCGGCATGCCGCTGGCCGATGCGCTAAAGCGCCATCTGGACATCGCCCGTCCGCATCCCCTGGCCCTGGCTTTCATCGCTGCGCGCGGCCGGCACGACACCTTGATGTCGCTGCTCGACGATGCGCGCAAGGCCGACCTCAGGCAGTGGCTAAGGGGCCGGCAGCTGGCCGACGTCCTGCGCGAGTTCCCCGTCGATATGAGCGCGGGCGAGCTCGTCTCGCTGCTGCCGCGCCTGCAGCCGCGCCTGTATTCGATCGCGTCCAGTCCGCTGGCGCATCCGGGCGAGGTACACCTGACAGTTTCCACGGTGCGTTACGACAGCGGCGGCCGCCAGCGCAAGGGGGTGGCCTCGACCTTCCTGGCCGACCGTGCCGACGACCAGGTGCCCGTGTTCGTCCAGAAGTCGCTGCACTTTCACCTGCCCGCACAGGATGACGCGCCCATCATCATGGTGGGCCCGGGCACGGGCATCGCGCCGTTCCGCGGATTCCTGCATCAACGCAAGGCCATGGGCGCGCGCGGCCGCAACTGGCTGTTCTTCGGCGAGCAGCACGAAAAAACCGATTTCTACTATCGCGACGAACTCGCCGCCATGCGCGACGAAGGCTTGCTCACCCGGCTGGATCTGGCCTTCTCGCGCGATCAGCCCGACAAGATCTATGTGCAGGACCGCATGCGCGAACGCGGCGCCGAACTATGGTCCTGGCTCGAAGACGGCGCTTACTTCTATGTGTGCGGCGATGCGCTGCAGATGGCCAGAGACGTGGACGCCATGCTCAAAACCGTGGTGGCCGAGCACGGCGGCATGCCGGCGGACAAAGCCGGCGAATACGTGGCCAGGCTGGCTCGGGAAAAACGCTACGTGCGCGACGTGTATTGACGTCGGCGCACCTCAGACTCAGCCATCCACCGGCTGCTCCGGCGTGGGCAGCGTGAGCTGGTAGAACGCCACGTCGAGCCATCGGCCGAACTTGAAGCCGGCCTGGGTGATCGTGCCCGAATGCACGAAGCCCAGCTTGCGATGCAGGGCGATGCTGCCCTCGTTGGCCGCGTCGATGGCGCCGATGATCAGGTGCACCTGATTTGCTTCGGCGCGCTCGATCAGCAGGCGCAGCAAGGTCTCGCCCAGCCCAAGGCCACGGCAACCCTTCTCGACGTAGATGGAATGCTCGACCGAATACTTGTAGGCCGGATAGGCGCGGAAGGTACCGTAGCTGGCGAAGCCCATGAGCGCGCCGTCCGCGCCTTCGATACCGATCACCGGAAACTTGCCCGCCGCCTTGGCCTGGAACCACGACACCATGTTTTCCATCGATCGCGCCTTGTAGTCGTACAAGGCGGTCGAGGTGAGGATGGCGTCGTTCAAAATGTCCAGGATGGCCTGGGCATGACGCTCGAACGTGCATTCGACGATCTTGGCGCCAAGGGCAATGAGGTTCGTATTCATGCGCGCATTGTAGTCAGGAGAAGAATTCCTTGACGCGGTCGGTCCAGGACTTGCTCTGCGGCGAATGGCGATCGCCGCCGTCGTTGAGCGAGGCCTCGAACTGCCGCAGGATGTTCTTCTGCTCATCGTTCAGGCGCACCGGCGTCTCGACCACCACGTGACAATACAGATCGCCCGGATAGGCCGAGCGCACGCCGCGTATGCCCTTGCCGCGCAGGCGGAAGGTCTTGCCCGACTGCGTGCCTTCGGGAATCGCGATCTCGGCCTTGCCGCCCAGCGTGGGCACTTGCAGGTCGCCGCCCAGCGCCGCCGTGGTGAACGGGATGGTCAGCTCGCAATGCAGATCGTCGCTGTCGCGCTGGAAGATCTTGTGCTGCTTGATGTGGATTTCGACGTACAGATCGCCCGGCGGCCCGCCGTTGATGCCCGGCTCGCCGTTGCCGGTGGAGCGGATGCGCATGCCGTCGTCGATGCCCGAGGGGATCTTGACCTGCAGCGTCTTGTTCTTGCGCACGCGGCCCACGCCGTCGCAGGCGCTGCACGGGTCGGTGATTTCCTTGCCCGTGCCGTGGCAGGTCGGGCAGGTCTGCTGCACGCTGAAAAAGCCCTGCTGCATGCGCACCGCGCCCGAACCGCTGCAGGTGCGGCAGGTCTTGGGCGTCGTGCCCGGCTTGGCGCCGGAGCCGTGGCAGGTCTCGCAGTTTTCCCAGCTGGGCACGCGAATTTCGGTGTCGAAGCCGCTGGCGGCCTGCTCGAGCGTGATCTCCAGGGCATATTTCAGATCGCCGCCGCGATAGACCTGCGGACCGCCGCCGCGCCGGCCGCCGGCACCGCCGAATATCTCGCCGAAGATGTCGCCGAACGCATCGGCAAAGCCGCCGCCCATGCCCGCGCCCCCCATGCCCGCGGCATTGGGGTCGACGCCGGCATGGCCGTAGCGATCGTAGGCGGCGCGCTTCTGCTCGTCGCTCAGGATCTCGTAGGCGTCCTTGGCTTCCTTGAATTTTTCCTCGGCCTCTTTATTGCCCGGATTGCGGTCCGGGTGATACTTCATGGCGAGCTTGCGGTAGGCCTTCTTGAGCTCGTCTTCCGTGGCGTTCTTGGCCACGCCGAGAGTGTCGTAGTAATCGCGTTTTGCCATAGCGGATTCGGTAACTTGAATAATGACCCCCGCGCTGCACCGTCGGTTTGCCGCCCCCTCGGGGGGGCGCTTTCACCTTGGAGCGGCCCGGCGGTAAAAATGCGCTCGCCCGGCAGCCTGAAAACGGCCCCGGGCGCGCTGCTTCAGTGGATATGTCCGCGCATGTGCGTGAGCAAACGCGCGAACGAATCCACCCCGCTACTTACTGGTCGCGCTTGACTTCCTTGAAGTCGGCATCGACCACGTTCTCGTCGACCGGCTTGGCGTTGTCGGCCGCCTGCTGCTGAGTCGCCTGCTGCGCGGCCTGCTGCGCCTGCGCGTCGGCATACATCTTCTCGCCCAGCTTCTGCGAGGCCTTGCCCAGGGCTTCGACCTTGGCGTCGATCTCTTCCTTGGTGCCGGTCTTGAGCACGTCTTCGAGTTCCTTGATAGCCGCCTCGATCGATTCCTTCTCGGCCGCTTCCAGCTTCTCGCCGTACTCGCCCAGCGACTTGCGCGTGGCGTGCACCAGGCCGTCGGCCTGGTTGCGGGCCTGGGCCAGTTCGGCCAGACGGTGGTCTTCGGCCGCGTTGGCTTCGGCGTCCTTCACCATGCGCTGGATCTCGTCTTCGGACAGACCCGAGTTGGCCTTGATGGTGATCTTGTTTTCCTTGCCGGTGCCCTTGTCCTTGGCGGACACGTGCAGGATGCCGTTGGCGTCGATGTCGAAGGTGACCTCGATCTGCGGCAGGCCGCGCGGCGCCGGGGGGATGCCCTCGAGGTTGAACTCGCCCAGGGCCTTGTTGCCCGCGGCGATTTCGCGCTCGCCCTGGAACACCTTGATGGTCACGGCCGGCTGGTTGTCGTCGGCAGTCGAGAACGTCTGCGAGAACTTGGTCGGGATCGTGGTGTTCTTCTGGATCATCTTGGTCATCACGCCGCCCAGGGTCTCGATGCCCAGCGACAGCGGCGTCACGTCCAGCAGCAGCACGTCCTTGCGGTCGCCCGACAGCACGGAGCCTTGAATGGCGGCGCCGGCGGCGACCGCTTCATCGGGGTTCACGTCCTTGCGCGGGTCGCGGCCGAAGAATTCCTTGACCTTGTCCTGCACCTTGGGCATGCGGGTCATGCCGCCGACCAGGATCACGTCGTCGATGTCCGAGACCTTGACGCCGGCGTCCTTGATGGCCACGCGGCAGGGCTCGATGGTGCGCTCGATCAGGTCCTCGACCAGCGCTTCCAGCTTGGCGCGCGTGATCTTCAGGTTCAGGTGCTTGGGACCCGACGCGTCGGCCGTGATGTAAGGCAGATTGATCTCGGTCTGCTGGCTCGAGGACAACTCGATCTTGGCCTTTTCGGCGGCTTCCTTCAGGCGCTGCAGGGCCAGCACATCCTTGGACAAGTCGACGCCCTGGTCTTTCTTGAACTCGGAAATGATGTAGTCGATGATGCGCTGGTCGAAGTCTTCGCCGCCCAGGAACGTGTCGCCGTTGGTCGACAGCACTTCGAACTGCTTCTCGCCGTCCACGTCGGCGATTTCGATAATGGACACGTCGAAGGTGCCGCCGCCCAGGTCATACACGGCGATCTTGCGGTCGCCCTTTTCGGCCTTGTCCAGACCGAAGGCCAACGCGGCCGCCGTGGGCTCGTTGATGATGCGCTTGACTTCGAGGCCGGCGATGCGGCCGGCGTCCTTGGTGGCCTGGCGCTGGCTGTCGTTGAAGTAGGCCGGCACGGTGATCACGGCTTCGGTGACCTCGTGGCCGAGATAGTCCTCGGCGGTCTTCTTCATCTTGCGCAGCACTTCGGCCGACACCTGCGGCGGCGCCAGCTTCTGGTCGCGGGCCTGCACCCACGCGTCGCCATTGTCGGCCTTGACGATGCTGTAAGGCATCAGGTCGATATCTTTCTGCACGGCCTTTTCTTCGAACTTGCGTCCGATCAGGCGCTTGACCGCGTACAGGGTGTTCTTGGGGTTGGTGACCGCCTGGCGCTTGGCCGGCGCACCCACCAGGGTCTCGCCATCGTCCATGTAGGCGATGATCGAGGGCGTGGTGCGGGCGCCTTCGGCGTTTTCGATGATCTTGACTTGACCGCCTTCGACGACAGCCACGCAGCTATTGGTGGTGCCCAGGTCGATACCGATGATCTTGCTCATGGAGTGCTTACCTTGATGAGTGAATACGTTGAATGGGTTGAATGCTTGGATGTCTGGTAATTAAGGGCCGATTTCTATTTTTCAAGGCATTTGGGGTTCTTTAGCCGCCGAGGCTGCCCTGCGTAATTCCGATGCTCGCCGCTTCCGCGGCTCCGGTTGGCCGGCCCCGCGCTTCGGATTCCTCCGGGATCTTCGGCTCGGACCCGTTGTTACTGCCCCGCAGAAACCACTACCAGGGCCGGGCGCAGGGTGCGGTCGGCGATGGCGTAGCCCTTTTGCAGCACCTGAACCACCGTATTGGCGGGCTGCGCGGCGGGCACCGACGAAATAGCTTGATGCTGGTGCGGGTCGAATTTGTCGCCTTGGACCGGCGCGATTTCCTTGAGCAGGTTGCGTTCGAAGGCATTGGTCAGCTGCTTGAGCGTCATTTCGACGCCTTCACGCAGCGTTTCGACCGTCTGGTCGGCCTGGGCCAGAGCGGCCTCGAGGCTGTCCTTGACGGGGACCATGCCTTCGGCAAAAGACTCGATGCTGAACTTGCGCGCCTTGCTCACGTCTTCCTGGGCGCGGCGGCGCACGTTTTCGGCTTCGGCCATGGCGCGCAATACCTGCTCCTGCTGGGCTTGCAGCGCAGCCTGAACCGACTCCAGCTCGGCGCGCAGGGTGTTCAGTTCGGTTTGCAGATCATCCTCGGGCAGGGCGCCCAGGGTAGGTTCGATCGGCTCTTGGGGTGCCGTCATGGGGACTTCTCCGGAATTGTTACGAATACCTGTTTTGCAGGTATGGGGATCGCTTTCCGGTTTTCAAGAGGCCCTCAGCCCCTTTTCGACCAGTTCCGTGAGTCCTTCCAGCCAGGCCGGATCGTCGTTGAGCGCAGAAATGTAACGAAACTGCCGCCCGCCGGCAGCCAGGAACGCTTCCCGGCCGTCCTGGTTGATTTCCTCGAGGGTCTCCAGGCAATCGGCCACGAAACCAGGGCAGACGACGTCGACGGCCGTCACGCCCTCGCCCGGCAGGGCCTGCAGGCGCGGCAGCGTGTAGGGCTCGAGCCAGCGACCGGCGCCGAAACGGCTCTGGAACGAGACCTCGATCTGATCTTCGGCCAGACCCAGACGCTGGCGCACCAGGCCGGCCGTCTCCAGACAGTGGCGGTAATAGGGGTCGCCGCGCTCGACCACCCGGCGCGGCAGGCCGTGAAAACTCATCAGCAGCTTGTCGGGTCGGCCGTGCTCCTGCCAGTAGCGCAAGATCAGGCCCGCCTGGGCATCCAGGTAGCCGGGCTGATCATAGAAATGACCGACGAAGCTCAGCCCATCCGCCAGTCCCATGCGCGCGGCTTGCGCCGTTACGGCCTCGACCGCCGTGGTCGTGGTGCTGGCCGTGTACTGCGGGTACATCGGCACGGCCAGGACGCGCCCGCAGCCGCGTGCCTGAAGCTGCGCCAGAGCCTCCGCGATGGAGGGTCGGCCGTAACGCATGGCCAACGCCACCTCGACGTCCAGGCCCCGAGCGGTGAGGCGCTGCGCCAGGCCCGCGGCCTGCCGCAGGCTATATGCCAGCAGAGGCGAGCCTTCGTCCATCCAGATGCCGGCATAGCGCGGCACGAGCCTGGCGGGCCGCTTGCGCAACACCACACCATACAAAATGGGCAGCCACAGCAGGCGCGGCAGCCCGACCACGTACGGATCGGAAAGAAACTCGGCCAGATAATCCCGGATGGCCTGCGTGGTCGGCGCTTCGGGCGTACCCAGATTGACGAGCAGCACACCCGTGCGGGCGTTCGAAGTTCGATGAGGTTGCGCGTCGGAGGTCACGGCTACTGCTACTGATTATGGCTGAGTGCGTTCGAAAGAAGGCGGGCGGTGATGTCGACGATGGGTATCACCCGCTCGTACGCCATGCGCGTGGGGCCGATTACGCCCAGCGTACCCACTACCTTCCCGTCCACCCCGTAAGGCGCAGTAATGATGGAGACGTCTTCCACCGGCATAAGCTGCGAATCGCCGCCGATGTAGATCTGAACGCCTTGCGCGCGGCTGGACATGTCCAGAAGCTGCAGCAGATCGGTTTTTTTCTCGAACAGCGAGAACATTTTGCGCAGGCGGTCCATGTCGGAAGCGATGTCGGTCACTTCGAGCAATTTGCGTTCGCCCGAGATCACCACGGTGTCGCCGTCGTCGGCCGCCTCGGTGCCCGCCTCGACGGCAGCCTCCATGAGTTTGGAGATGTCTTCGCGCAGTTGAGCCAGCTCGGTCGACAACGTGCGCCGAACCATGTCGAAGGACTTGCCCGAGAAATGTATGTTGAAGAAATTGGCCGCCTCGACCAGGTCGGCCTCGCTGTAATCGCGCTGCATGGACAGGATGCGGTTCTGCACATCGCCGTCGGGCGTGACGATGATGAGCAGCACCCGCCGATCGGAGAGGCGTATGAATTCGATCTGGCGAAACACCTGCGAACGCTTGGGCGTGAGCACCACCCCGGCAAACTGCGTGAGATTGGACAGCAGCGCCGCAGCCGCATTGACCGCGCGAACCGGCTCGGACATGGGCAGCATGTCGGCCACGTCCTGCCCGTAACCGGGTTCGTGCTGATAGGCGCGCACAGCCAGCAGGGTGTCGACGAACATCCGGTAGCCGCGGGGCGTTGGAATGCGGCCGGCCGAGGTGTGAGGGCTGTGGATCAGCCCCTGATCTTCGAGATCGGCCATGACATTGCGGATGGTGGCCGGCGACAGGTCGAACACCTTGGAAAGTGTGCGCGAACCCACCGGCTGCCCGTCGGCGATGTAGCGTTCGATAAGAGCTTTCAGCAGTGCGCTGGCACGGTCATCCATGCCCCTATTTTAGGGAAAGTTTGCGGACCGGGGTTTTTTTATCCTTGCGCGCGGTGATGCGTCCTATATCGCACCCCTATAATCGGCCCGTAGGCGTCATCGACGGAATGATAAAAGGCTCGGAACACGATGCACTTTCCCACCATCGCCCTGATCGGCAGGTACCAGGACAGCGGCCTGGACGGCCCGCTGCGCGCGCTGGCGTCGATGCTGACCCAGGCGGGCCGCAACGTGCTGATCGAAACCGACACGGCCCGCAACACCCAGGTAGGCGAATACCCGGTGGCCAGCCTCGAGGAGATCGGCAAGGCTGCCGCGCTGGCCGTGGTCATGGGCGGCGATGGCACCGTGCTGGGCGTGGCCCGGCACCTGGCCCCCTACAGCGCCCCCATCGTCGGCATCAACCACGGCCACCTGGGCTTCATCACCGACATCGCCCTGCCCGAGGCCCACACCGCCCTGGCCCAGATGCTGCACGGCAACTACCGCATCGAAGAGCGCATGCTGCTCACCGCCAGCATCTGGCGCGGCAGCCAGCAGATGTTCGCCGCCACGGCCCTGAACGACGTGGTCCTCAACCGCGCCGGCCGCGGCGGCATGATCGAAGTGCATGTCGAGCACAACGATATCTTCATGTATTCCCAGCGCGCCGACGGCCTCATCATCGCCACGCCGACCGGCTCGAGCGCCTATTCCCTGTCGGCCGGCGGCCCGTTGCTGCATCCGGGCCTGAACGCCATGGCGCTGGTACCCGTGGCCCCGCAAACGCTGTCCAACCGCCCCATCGTCATTCCCGGCGACGGCACGCTCAAGCTAACGCTTACCGGCGTCGGTCGCGACCAGAAGGGCGCCAACGTGCACTTCGACATGCAATCCTGGTCCGATCTGCAATTGGGCGATTGCATTCAGGTGCAGCGCGCGCCCTGGAACATCCGCTTCGTCCATCCACAGGGCTACAGCTATTTCTCCACCCTGCGTCGCAAGCTGAACTGGAATCTGATGCCTCAGAACGGCGAGCCCGACGCCAAGGCCGGCTAAGCCAACATCATGCTGCGTACGCTGCACATCCGCGATTTCGTCATCGTCGAACAGGCTGAAATCCACTTCGACGCGGGCTTTACCGTCTTTTCCGGCGAGACCGGCGCCGGCAAATCCATCCTTATCGACGCCCTGGCGCTGGCGCTGGGCGAACGGGGCGATGCCGGCGTGCTGCGCGAAGGCGCAGAACGCGCCGACATCACCGCGCTATTCGACACGCCCGACGCGCTGGCTGGCTGGCTGGCCGAGCGCGAGCTCGACGCCGGACCGGAACTGGCTCTGCGCCGCGTCGTCGACGCCCAAGGCCGCAGCCGCGCCTATCTCAACGGCACCCCGGTCACCGTGGCGCTGCTGCGCGAGCTGGGTGAGCATCTGGTCGACATCCATGGCCAGCATGCCCATCAAAGCCTGATGCGGCCCGACGCCCAGCGCGATCTGCTCGACGCCCACGGCGGGCATGCCGCGCTGCGTCAGTCCGTGGCGCAAGCCTGGAAACACTGGCGCGGCCTCGCCAGGCAGCTCGACGCCGCCGAGCACGATGCCGGCGCCCTGGCCGCCGAGCGCGAACGCCTGCAATGGCAGGCCGATCAGCTCGATAACCTGAACCTGGCGCCCGGCGAGTGGGATGCCCTGCAGACCGAGCAGGCTCGTCTGGCCCACGCCCAATCGCTGCGCGATGGCGCCGCGCAAATCCTCGAGGCGCTGGACGGCGAAGAAGGTTCGGCCCGCCGGCGCATCGGCCTGGCCATGCACCAGATCCAGCAGATGCTGCGCCACGACCCCAGCCTCAAGAGCCTGGGCGAAGCGCTCGAATCGGCCGGCATCGCCATCGACGAAGTCGTGTCCGACATGAACAGCTATGTCGACCGGGTCGAGCTCGACCCGCAACGCCTGGCCGAGGTCGAGGCGCGCATGGGCGCCGCCTTCGATCTTGCCCGCAAGTTCAGGGTCGAACCCGGCGACCTGCCCGCGCTGCGCGACGACCTGCATGGCCGCCTGGCCGACATGCAGGCCGCGGCCGATATCGACGCCCTGCGCAAGCGGGTCGAAGCCGCCCAGGCTCAATACGCCGAGGCGGCCGACGCGCTGTCGGCCGCGCGCCGCAAGGTGGCCAAAGACCTGGGCAAGCAGGTCAGCCAGGCCATGCAGACGCTATCCATGAAGGGCGGCGCTTTCGAAGCCGCCCTGCTCGAAGGCGCCCCGTCGGCGCTGGGCAGCGAAACCGTCGAATTCCGAGTGGCCGGCCACGCCGGCGCCACGCCGCGGCCGCTGGCCAAGGTAGCCTCGGGTGGCGAACTGTCGCGCATTTCGCTGGCGCTATCGGTCATGGCCAGCCGCGCGGCGCGCGTCCCCACGCTGATCTTCGACGAAGTCGACAGCGGCGTGGGCGGCGCGGTGGCGGAAGTCGTGGGCAAACTGCTGCGCGAGCTGGGCGAGCGCCATCAGGTTCTGTGCGTAACGCACCTGCCCCAGGTGGCCGCCTGCGGCAACGCGCACTACCAGGTCAGCAAGACGGAAAGCCGCGGCAAGACGCGCTCGGGCATTGAACTGCTGACGCCGCAAGCGCGCGTCGAGGAGCTGGCGCGCATGCTGGGCGGAATCAAGATCACCGACACCACACGCAATCACGCCAGAGAAATGCTGGGGATGGAAATCGATTCCTGAATCGCGGCAAATCACCGGGGGTTCGGTTCTCCGGCAACCGCGACGGCGCTTAGCGGCGCTTCTGGCAATTGCTGCAAATGCCGTACAGCACCATGGCGTGGCTTTCCAGGATGAACCCGTGGTCTTTGGCCACCTTGTGCTGGCGCTTTTCGATGTCGGTGTCGGTAAACTCGGTCACCGAACCGCAATTGGTACAGATCATGTGGTCGTGGTGGTCGCCGTCGTTCAGCTCGAACACGGCCTTGCCGGTGTCGAACTGGCTGCGGGCCAGGATGCCGGCTTGCTCGAACTGCGTCAGCACCCGATAGACCGTGGCCAGGCCGATTTCGACGCTCTCGCCGATGAGCGCGCGATAAACGTCCTCGGCGCTCAGGTGCCTTTGATCCGATTTACGAAAAATATCCAGGATCTTCAGGCGCGGAAAAGTGGCCTTCAGGCCCATATTCTTCAAGTCGCTCTGGTCGCTCATTTTTTGCTCATCCGCGTCGGGTTGCGATGCATGCCGTGGCTGGCCCTGCCCCAGGTTCCGGATCAGGCTTGAATTATCGGCCTGAAATCGTTGACCTGAATCGTTGACCTGAACACTTGCCCTGAAAACGTGGTCCGACGCCGCGGCTGCAGATATTTCGCTTAAGCCTTTATGATAACGGTTTTGCCTGTTCCCCCATCACTTCTTTACAGGGTCGCCAGCGTTCATGGATGCTCGCCAGTATTGCTCTACCGCCAATAACGCGTCGCCGGTCCGCGGCCGCGCGCTGCGCTACGCCCGCGCCGGCCTGGTCGCCTTCTCGCTGGCGCTCGCCCTGGCCGGCTGCAGTTCGGACAAATGGGGTTTCCCTTATCGCTCCAGCGTCCAGCAGGGCAACTGGTTGACGCAGGAGCAGGTCGCTCAGCTCAAGAAGGGCATGACCCGCGACCAGGTCCGCTTCGTGCTGGGCAGTCCCGCGCTGACCGACGTGCTGCACGCCGACCGCTGGGACTACGTCTACTACTACAAGCCCGGCAGCGGCGCCGCCGAAGAGCGCAAGTTCACCGTCTGGTTCAAGAACGATGTGCTGGATCGCTGGGCGGGCGACACGCAGCCCGACAAGCAGCCATTCCAGCTCAATAAAAAGCAGGCCGAAGAAGCCGTTCAGCGCGCCAAAGATTACGCCAACGAACTGCCCCGGCCCAATCAGCCCGGCGGAACCGGCACCGTGTCGGCTCCTACCGTCAAATAAGTCCTATCCGGAATCCCTATGCGTATCGCCATTGCTGGCGCGCGCGGCCGCATGGGCCGCATGCTGATCGAAGCTGTCCTCGAATCGCCTGATATGCAGCTGACCGCGGCGCTGGACCGCAAAGGTTCGCCGGCCCTGGGGCAAGATGCCGGCGCCTTCCTGGGCCGCGCGACAGGCGTGCCGCTTACCGACGATCTCGACGCGCTGGCCCGGGCCGACTGCCTGATCGATTTCACCCGTCCGGATCCCTCTCTCGCGCATCTGCAGGCCTGCGCACGCCACGGCGTCAAGGCCGTGCTCGGCACCACGGGCTTCGACGCGGCCGGCCATGGCGCCATCGAAGCGACCGCGCGCCAGACGGCCATCGTTTTCGCGCCCAACATGAGCGTGGGCGTCAATGCCACGCTCAAACTGCTGGATCTGGCGGCCCGCCTGCTCGCATCGGGCTACGACGTCGAGGTGTTCGAAGCCCACCACCGCAACAAGGTCGACGCGCCCTCCGGCACGGCGCTGATCATGGGCGAAACCGTGGCCAAGGCCTGGGGCAAAAAGCTGCCCGAGGTCGCAACCTGGGCGCGTCACGGCGAGACGGGCATACGCGAAACCGGCACGATCGGTTTTTCCTCGGCGCGCGGCGGCGACATCGTGGGCGAGCACACCGTGTACTTCTGCGGCACCGGCGAGCGCATCGAAATTACGCACCGTTCCAGCAGCCGCGCAACCTACGCACAGGGTTCGCTGCGCGCCGCGCGCTTTCTGGCAGACAAAAAGACCGGGCTTTACAGCATGCAGGATGTGCTGAACTGACGCGCCGGGCCTGACAGTTTCAGCCCCGCACCACGACAGGCTCGGGTTCCAGCGTCACCCCATAGCGCGCCATCACGTCGCGTTGTATGGCCGAGGCCAAGGCCATGACATCGTCTGCCGTCGCGCCGCCTCGGTTCACCAGCACCAGGGCCTGTCGGTCGTGCACGCCGGCAGGCCCGAGCGACCTGCCCTTCCACCCGCATTGATCGATCAGCCAGCCTGCCGCCAGCTTGTAGCGGCCGTCAGGCTGCGCATACGAGACCAGCCCCGGAAAGCGCGCCGCCAGTTCGTCGCGCATGCGGGCGTCGACCAGCGGATTCTTGAAGAAACTGCCGGCATTGCCGATGACGGCCGGATCGGGCAGTTTGGCGCGGCGGATGCGGCAGACCGCCTCGAACACGGCGCGAGCCGAGGGCGGCCCCCCCGCCGAAAGCCCCGCATCGCGCTGCAGATCGGGATAATCCAGCACAGGCCGCCAGGGGCGCGGCAGGGCCAGGCGCACGGAGACGATCAGCCACTCGCCCGATTGAGCATGCTTGAATGTGCTGTCGCGGTAGGCAAACCGACAGTCGGCCGCCGTCATTCGCACCATGCGGCGCTCGGGAATATGCCAGGCCTGCAGGCTGTCGAAGCGGTCGGCCAGCTCCACGCCATAGGCGCCGATGTTTTGCACCGGCGCCGCGCCGACGGTTCCGGGAATCAGCGCGAGATTCTCCAGACCGCCCCAGCCTTGGGCGATGCAGGCCGACACCACGTCGTGCCAGACTTCGCCGGCTGCGGCTTCGACGATCCAGGCATCCTCGCGCTCTTGGACCAGATGCATGCCGCGCAAGGCCACGCGCGCCACCAGACCGGGCACTTGCGGCGGCAGCACCATATTGCTGCCGCCGCCCAGGATGAGCAGAGGAGCATGGCGCCGGGTCAGATCCGACAACGCATCGAGCTGCTCGATGTGATCAAGTGCGACGCACGCTGCGGCCTGCGAAGCCAGCCCCAGCGTATTGCACGCGGCGAGGCTGCGGGATCGAGGCACGAGTTCAGGAGCCTGAAAAATTGTTGCGGCAGGCGGGTTTGACATCATGGGCGAATCATTGCTATAGTCTTTTTCTTCGCTCATGATACGCGATGCGCGGCGTGAAATGCGCAGCGCTCGTAGCGCGACATGAACATGATTGCGAAGCGATACGCGGGAATAGCTCAGTTGGTAGAG
>NZ_JBQCER010000029.1:0-36656 GCF_051960075.1 Bordetella sp. | reverse complement strand
GACGCCGCTGGCCGTGGGCGAGGTGTTCAACTCGATCTGGGACTGCAATTATCTGATCCGCGAACAGCTGATCGATTACATCCGCGCCACCATCGTCCACGCCGGCGGCATCACCCATGTGCGCCGTATCGCCGATTACGCAGCGATGTACCAGGTGCGCACCGGCTTTCACGGTGCGACCGACCTGTCACCGGTGTGCATGGCGGCGGCCGTCAATTTCGGCCTGTGGGTACCCAATTTCGGTATCCAGGAACTCATGCCGCACAGCGCGCTCACCGACGAAGTCTTCCCGCACAACTACCGTTTCGAGAACGGCTACCTGCTCATGGACGAGGTGCCGGGCCTGGGCGTCGACATCAACGAAGCCCTGGCCGCCCAATACCCCTACGAGCGCGCTTATCTGCCGGTCGCCCGTCTGCGCGACGGTTCGATGTGGAACTGGTAAGCGCGAGAACGCCACACAAGGAACTACTTTGAACATGCTCAGCGTCGTCGTCGACCAGCCCCAACACATGGCCGTGCAGGAACGGCCCATGCCCGAACCGCAAGAAGGCGAGGTGCGCATCCGCGTGCGCTATGCCGGCATCTGCGGCTCGGACCTGCACATCTTCCACGGCTACAACCCCTTCGTGTCATACCCCCGGGTGATCGGCCACGAGTTCGTCGGCCGCATCATGGCGGTCGGCTCCGGCGTCGATGCCTCGCGCATCGGCCAGACCGTGGTGGTGGATCCGGTGATCGCCTGTGGCCGGTGCCACGCCTGCCTCATCGGCCGGCGCAACGTCTGCAGCCGCCTGCAGGTCATCGGCGTGCATCGTGACGGCGGCTTCAGCCAGTACGCCTGCGTGCCGCAGGGCAATGCCTACGTCGTGCCCAAGGGCCTGGCCGACGCGAGCGCCTCGGTGATCGAGCCCTTCGCGGTGGCGGCCAACGTCACCGGCCGCACCTGTGTGTTCCCCAGCGACGTGGCGCTGATCTACGGCGCCGGCCCGGTGGGTCTGAACCTGATGCAGGTGCTCAAGCGGGTGTACGGCATCCGTGCATTCATCACCGACCATTTCGACGAACGCCTGGCCCTGGCGCTGCAAGTGGGCGCGGCCGAAGACGAGATCATCAACACCAAGCGCGAACCGCTGGAAGAGGCGCTCAAGAAGCGCGGCGTCGAAGGCGGCCCCACGCTGATCTACGACGCCGTCTGCCACCCCTCGATCCTGGAAGAAGCGGTGCGCCTGGCTGCGCCGGCCGGCCGCATCGGCATATTGGGCTTTTCCAGCACGCCGTCGGCCATCCCGCAGCAGGAGCTGACCAAGAAGGAACTGACGCTGTATGCCTCGCGCCTGAACTGCGCCATGTTCCCCCAGGTGATCGAGTGGATCGAGAAAGGCCTGGTCGATCCGGGCCGCATCATCAGCCACAAGGTAGACTTTCGCGACGTTCAGGGCGCGTTCGACCTGGCCGAGCGCGATCCGCGCAACAGCTGCAAGGTGCTGCTGGATTTCGGCGCTCCCTGACGCCAGGCACGTCGCAGCGCCTGTCCGCCCCCTCTTCGAGACGCAGCGGCCCCTCTTGCAAGGTCTCTTTTCGACGAGGCCGGCACACGGGTGTTTAGAGCGCGAATCCCCGGTCGGGAAATAGTCCCGGCCCGAGGATTTGTTAACCTTGCAACTTACGGCGCATTTTGCGCGCCGCATTTCCGTCTAAGCGTTACAAAAGCCTCCCCTTTCATGCGCACCGCCCGCCGCTACCTGGCCCTCGAGATATACCGCTCCTGCGCGGTCGTGCTGCTGGCCCTGCTCGGGCTGTTCACTTTCTTCGCGCTGGTGGACGACCTGGATGGCGTGGGCAAAAAATTCTCCGTCCTGGCCATGTTCTACATGCAGGCCCTGGAGACGCCCGCGCGCCTCTACGACTTGCTGCCCATCGGCCTCTTGATCGGCGCCATCCTGGCCCTGGCCGGCCTGGCCCAACGCAACGAGCTGGTCATACTGCGGGTCTCCGGGGTCAGCGGCATGCGCCTGCTGGGCGCGCTCTGGCTGCTCACGGTGCCCCTGATGGCGGGCGCGCTGCTGCTGTCCGAATACATCACACCCAGATCCGAGGCCCGCTACAGCGAAGTCAGCCTGGCGCTGCGCGGCCAGTCCAGCGACGGCCGGCTGCAAAGCGGCTACTGGTTCAAGGAGCCCTTGCCCGACAAGGGCACGCGCATCATCAACATCCAGAATCTGATGGGCAGCGGCGCGGTCAGCGACGTGACGGTCTACGATCTCGCTCCCGACCTGGAGCTGCGCATGGTGGCTCAGGCCGATTCGGGCACGCTCGAAGGCAACGGCGAGCTGATCCTGCGCACGGTCACCGAAACGCGCATCGACCCCGACGCCTCGCAAGCGCTGGCCGACGCCCGCCCGCCGGCCCGTCCGCCCGCCGCCGTGGCGACCGAGCCGAGTCTGACCCTGCACACCACGCTCAACCCCCAGCGCCTGCTGGCTCGCGTGCTGACGCCAGAGCGCATGTCCATCGCGTCGCTCATCGACTACATCAACTATCTGCACCACAACCAGTTGCAGGCGGATCGGCAAATCGTGGCCCTATGGCGCAAGGCGGTGTACCCCTTCACGCTGCTGGTCATGATCACCATCGCCGCGCCCATCAGTTTCATGCAGACCCGACGCGGCGGCGTAGGCGCCAAGGTGTTCGTCGGCATTTTGCTGGGCGTGGGCTTTTTCATGCTCAACCAGCTGGCGCTGAACATCGGCATGCTCAGCCACTGGCCGGCCTGGCTGACGGCACTGGGCCCCAACATCGGCGCCATGATCAGGGCGCTGGCCGCGCTCTCGATCATGGAATACCGGATGGTCCTGGGCAATCTGACCGCATGCCGCTGGCCCTGGAAGAAGTCGCCGGCATGACCGCCCCCACTCTCACCGTATTCGCAGCCTGGCAGAACTGACATGAGCAGCATCTGGATGATCGGCGACGTGCAGGGCTGCTGCCAGCCCCTGGACCAGCTGCTCGCGCATCCCGACATTACGGCCGACCCGGACTCGCTTTTCTGGTTTGCCGGCGATCTGGTAAACCGCGGACCGCAATCCCTGGCGGCGCTGCGCCGGCTCATCGCGCTGGAATCGCGCAGCGTGGCGGTGCTGGGCAACCACGATCTGCACCTGCTGGCCGCGGCGGCCGGCGTGCGCAAGCCGTCCAAGTCGGATACGCTCGACGAAATCCTCAATGCGCCCGATGCTCAAGACCTGATCGACTGGCTGCGCTGCCGGCCGTTGGCCCATTTCGAGCATGGCCATCTAATGGTGCATGCCGGCGTGCTGGCCAAGTGGGACGTAGCCAAAACGCTGTCCTTGGCCAAAGAGGTGCAGGCCGTGCTGCGCGGGCCCAACTGGCAAAAGGCCTTGCAGAAAATGTACGGCAACCAGCCTGCGCACTGGACCGACGAGCACCACGGCGGCAAGCGCCTGCGAGTGATCATCAACGCGCTCACGCGGGTCCGCCTTTGCACGCCGCAAGGGCATATGGATTTCAGCGCCAAAGTAGCGCCCAACGCTTGGCCGCAGGGGCTCATCCCCTGGTTCGACGTGCCCGATCGGGCCACGCGCGACATTACTGTCGTGTTCGGGCACTGGTCCACGCTGGGTTTGTATCAGCGCGAGAATGTGATCTGCCTGGATTCGGGCTGCGTCTGGGGCGGCGCCCTGACCGCCATGCGCATGCAGGACCGCAAGCTGGTGCAGATACGTTGCAGGCAGTCGCAGGCGCCAGGCGAGGAATAAGGCCCGGCCAAGGCCTGCCTGCCGACGCTGAAAGGCCTAGATCAGCTGCAAGGCGATGGCGTCGCGCGCTGCGTGCGACAGCTGCAGACGTGTGGGCGTCTCGCCCTCTTCGTCCGGCGCCGTTTGCAGAACGGGCAGAAACGACACTTCCACCGATAAGCCCGTCGCGCCCAGCACGCGCCACAAATTGACCACCAGCGTCTCCTCGCCCACGAAGGCCGCGAAACTGCTGCGTTCGCCATGATGATAGAAGCGCAGGGCCACGGGCTGGATGTCCACGCCGGCCTCGCGCGCGGGTTCGAACAAACTGGCGAAGAAAGGGCGCAGTCCGAAACCTTCGGTCGTGGTGCCTTCGGGGAAAAGGCCGACGGCCTCTCCGTTGTCGAAACACTTGCGAATGGCGCTGCTCATGTCGTGCACGGCATGGCGCTGACCCCGGTCGATGAAAAGCGTACCGGCCCCGGCAGCGAGCCAGCCGATGATCGGCCAGGCGCGAATTTCGGATTTGGCCACGAAAGCGGTGGCGCGCACCGCATTGACCACGAAGATGTCGATCCACGACACGTGGTTGGGCACCCACAGCACGGGACCGGCCATACGCGCTTCGCCGATCACGGAGACGCGGATGCCGCAAAGGCGCATCAGGTTGCGCGACCACCAGCGATTGATGGCGGCGCGGGTCGGCACGGGGGATATCCAGGGATAGACCAGGGCGATGATCGTCAGCCCCATCAAGACCCAGGGCACGACCAGGCACAGCCGTGCAATGAAGCGCAGCAGATTCAAGTAGCGTTCTCCGCGGCTAAAGGCCATTAACACTAAGGAGCCCAGCATGATACCCGGCCCCTCAGTCACATTACGGTAATGCGTCGAGGTGGCGCTGCAGGATGACCATGGCGGCCATGGCGTCGTCGGGCGCATGCGTGCCCAGGAGATCCTGAGCCTCCCTGCTCGAGCCGCGCTCGTCGACCAGCGCCACGGGCAAGCCGAAGCGGCCATTGAGCTGGTTGGCGAAGCGCCGGCAGCGCGCGGTGGCGAGCTGCTCTCCGCCATCGGAGGCCAGCGCCAAGCCGACTACCAGCCGCTGCGGCCGCCATTCGTCGATAAGCTTGGCGATGCGCCCGAAGCGGGCTTCGCGCACCTCGGAAAAAATAATTTCGAGCGGGCGGGCCTGACGCGTGAGCGTATTGCCGATGGCCACGCCGATTTTTTTCTCGCCGAAATCGAAGCCGAGCAACATTTCTTCGAGCATGAATCACTCAGGCATGGCCGGCGCCGCCCGACAGCATGATCGGGTCCACGCCCAATAGCTTGAGCGCCTCGGGGTAGCGTTCCTCGGGCGGCACATCGAAGATGATGCGCGAGTCCGCGTCGACGCTGAGCCACGCGTTCTGGCTGATTTCGTATTCGAGCTGGCCTGCGCCCCAGCCGGCATAGCCCAGCGCCACCAGCATGCGCTGCGGGCCATCGCCTTCGGCCGCGGCCTGCAGAACGTCGCGCGAGGTGGTGAGCGTCAGCTCGCCCAGCTTGACGCTGGAGTTGTACTCTCCCGCGGGTGCATGCAACACGAAGCCGCGGTCGGTTTGCACCGGGCCGCCGAAGTAAACCGCATCGTCGCGCGCCGGCGCGCCTTCGACCTTGAGCTCGATGCGCTCGAACAAGGCGGAGAGCGAAAGATCGGTAGGCCGGTTGATCACCAGACCCAGGGCGCCGCGCGTCGTGTGCTCGCAGACATAGACCACGGAACCGGCGAAATTGCCGTCGACCAAAGCGGGCATGGCCAGCAGGAATTGATTGGAGAAATCCGTGGCCGGCGGCTCGGCCGACGGACGATCGTCGTCCTGATCGGCTTGGTGCGTATTTTCGGTCATGATGTCTCCGTCACGATGTCGCGTCATGGGCAGCAGGTGCACCGCATGCGCGATCAGATTTCCATCAGTTCGAAATCTTCCTTGCGGGCGCCGCACTCCGGGCAGACCCAATTGGGAGGGACGTCTTCCCATTTGGTGCCGGGAGCGATGCCCTCCTCGGGCAAGCCGGCCTCCTCGTCATACACCCAACCGCAAATCAGACACATCCAGGTACGCATGATTCTCACTATCTCAAGCCCCCCACCCGGCGTTATCTCGACCCTGGGGGGCATCTATTAGAATGAAGGCCGATCTTACCTAAACCCGAGCCAGCCCGCTGCGGCATAACGCGGCCGATTACCCGTGATTTCCCCTGTTCCCCCTCCCCTTGCGCTCATATTCGGGCCTTTCGATCCGACCGGGGCCGATGGCCTGCCCGCCGACGCGGTTACGTTTGCCAGTCTGGGCTGCCATGGCCTGGCCGCCGTCACTGCGCTCACCGTACAGGACACAGCCGGCCTGGAAGAAGTGCACCCCGTCTCGCCCGAACTGCTCGACGACCAGGCGCGATGCCTGCTGGAAGACATGCCCGTGCAGGCCATCAAGATCGGCGGCCTGTACAGCACCGAAACCGCCAGCGTGACCGCGCAGATCGCGGCGGACTACAGCCAGGTGCCCCTGGTGTTGCACCTGGGCCCGCGCGGCCCGGCCGGCGACGACGCGTCCGAGCAGGACGACGCCGACGATCTGCTGGCCGCCACGCTGGAACTTCTGCTGCCGCAAGCGCATCTGGTGGTGGTCGAGCACATGCGTCTGGCCCAATGGCAGGCCGACGGCAGCATCGATATCGGCGATTCCCCCAGCCCCGCGCACGCCCTGCTGGCCGGCGGCGCGCAGTGGGCCTTGGTGCTGGGTGTGCCGGTACGCCCCGGCCACCTGGAAAACCTCCTGCTCGGGCCCGAGGGCCAGACCCAGGCCTGGCCCTGGCAGCCCCCGCCCGAGCGCAACAACGACACCGGCGGCGTGGTCGCCGCAGCCGCGACGGCGCTGCTGGCCCGGGGCCTGGACGTGCCGCACGCCGCCGATCTGGCGCTTGCCCATGCGGCCCGGGCCATTGCCGCGGCTTTTCTGCCCGGCATGGGCAAACGCGTTCCGAACCGCGTCGACGTGCGCGGCTAAGGCGCCGAGCCCAACGCAAAGGCCTCACCCATGACTGCTTTGCGATTTCCGCGCGGCCTGTACGGGGTCACGCCCGAATGGGACGACACCGACAGGCTGCTGGAGGCCGTGCGTCTGGCTGCGGCCGGCGGCATGAGTGCGCTGCAACTGCGCCGCAAGACCCTCCCCGACGCCGAGCGCGCGGCGCAAGCCAAAGCCCTGGCGCCCCTGTGCCGCGAGCTGGGCGTGGTCTTTCTCGTCAACGACCACTGGCGCCTGGCGCTCGAGGTCGGCGCCGACGGCGTACACCTGGGCCGTGACGACGCGGATCCGGTGCAGGTACGCAAAGAAGCGGGACCGGATCTACTCATCGGCGTGTCCTGCTACGACGAGCTCGAGCGCGCGCGGCGATTGCTCGCCGCCGAGCCCGACTACGTCGCCTTCGGCGCCGTATTTCCTTCTCCCACCAAGCCGCAAGCCGTACGCGCGCCGTTGTCGCTGCTCACGCAGGCCCACGCGCTGGTCGAAGAATGCAGCCCGCCGCGTCCTGCCGTCGCGGCCATCGGCGGCATCACGCCCAACAACGCCGCGATCGCGGCCAAGGCCGGCGCCGACTGCGTCGCCGTCATTACCGCCCTGTTCGACGCTCCCGACATCACTGCCGCCGCGCAAGCCTGCGCAGCGCCCTTCCTGACTCCGCCCACGCGCTCCTGGCGGGTGCCTTTCAATTCTTCGCAGCCCTGAACAGCATGACCACCAACGCCGAACTCTTCGATCGCGCCTGCCGCAGCATTCCCGGCGGCGTCAATTCCCCCGTGCGCGCCTTCCGCTCGGTGGGCGGCACGCCTCGCTTCATCCGGCGCGCCCAGGGCCCCTATATCTGGGACGCCGAAGGCATGCGCTATATCGACTATATCGGTTCTTGGGGCCCGGCCATCCTGGGTCATGCCCACCCCGAGGTGGTACGCGCCGTGCAGGAGGCTGCCGTCGGCGGCCTGTCTTTCGGCGCACCGACCGAAGCCGAGATCGAGTTGGCCGAAGCCCTGATCCAACGCATGCCGTCGATGGAACAGGTGCGTCTGGTCAGCTCGGGCACCGAGGCCACCATGTCGGCCATCCGCCTGGCGCGCGGCGCCACCGGCCGCGCCAAGATCGTCAAGTTCGAAGGCTGCTATCACGGCCATTCCGACAGCCTGCTGGTCAAGGCCGGCTCGGGCCTGCTGACCTTCGGCAATCCCAGTTCGGCAGGCGTGCCGCCCGAGTTCGTCGCGCACACGCTCACACTGGAATACAACAACCTGCCGGCGGTTCAGGCCGCGTTCGATCAGCACGGCGCGGACATCGCCTGCGTCATCGTCGAGCCAGTGGCCGGCAACATGAACCTCGTCATGCCGCGGGCGGGCTTTCTGCAAGGTCTGCGCGAGCTTTGCACGCGTCACGGCTCCGTGCTGATCTTCGACGAAGTGATGACCGGCTTTCGCGTCGGCCCGCAAGGCATGCAGGGCTTGGCAGGCATACGCCCCGACCTCACCACGCTGGCCAAGATCATCGGCGGCGGCATGCCGGTGGGCGCCTTCGGCGGCCGCGCCGATCTGATGGCGCACATTGCGCCTCTGGGCGGCGTCTATCAGGCCGGCACGCTATCGGGCAATCCGGTAGCGGTGGCCGCAGGCCTGGCGACGTTGCGCCTGATCGGTCAGCCCGGTTTCTACGAAGACCTGAGCGCCCGCACGAAGCGTCTGGCCGAAGGCCTGCAGACGCGCGCCCGCGCAGCGGGCGTGAGCTTCTCGGCGCAATCCATCGGCGGCATGTTCGGCCTGTATTTCAGCGCCGAGGTGCCCGAAACTTTCGACGCCGTATCGGCTTGCGATGTCGCCCGGTTCAGGCGTTTCTTCCACGCCATGCTGGATCGCGGCGTGCATTTCGCGCCGTCGGCCTTCGAAGCCGGCTTCGTGTCGGCCAGGCACGACGACACGGTCCTGCAGGCGACATTCGACGCGGCCGAGCAGGCGTTCGCCGAGCTGGCCGGCTGAGCCCGCCATGCGCGCGCTTGCCCTGCTGTGCCTGTGCGCCATGCTGGGCGGATGCATGCTGGCCGATCCCAACCAACATGCCGAGGTCGTCGCGGCCCCCGCGCACCTGCAGCGCGAGACCTTCGCCACGCGCGACTTCCTGCTTACAGGATTCGTCAGAATCACGCGCCCCGACGCCCCGCTCGATCTCTACATCGAAGGCGACGGTTATGCCTGGGTCACGATCTCCGAACCTTCGCTCGATCCTTCGCCGCACGAAGCCACGGGTCTGCAACTGGCCGCGGCCGACCCCGCGCCCAACGTGGCCTATCTGGCCCGGCCCTGCCAATTCACGCCGATGGACCTCAATCCGCAATGCGCCGTTACCTACTGGACGGGCAAACGCTATGCGCCCGAAGTCGTCGCCTCGATGAACGACGCAGTCGACCGACTCGTCGCGCGGGTGCCCGGCCAACCTGTGAATCTGATCGGCTACTCCGGCGGCGGCGCGGTGGCGGTGCTCATCGCCGCCCGGCGCCATGACGTCGCAACGCTGCGCACCGTGGCCGGCAATCTCGACAGCGAATACGTGAACCGCATCCATCGCGTATCGCCCATGCCGCAATCGCTCAACCCCATCGACTTCGCGCGGCGCGTGCGCGCCATTGCGCAGATTCATTTCAGCGGCAGCGACGACACCACCGTGCCGACCGAGGTCGCCCGGCGCTTCGCGGACCGCACGGGGCCCGCGTGCGCACGGATCGACATCGTGCCGGGCATGACGCACGACGGCGACTGGGCGGCCGTCTGGCCCAGATTGCTCGCCCTGCAGCCTGCCTGTTCGGACAAATAGCGCCCGCAGGCCGGCATTTCTCGGCGCGTCGGCCTGCCGCGCTCGAACCACACGGGGCTGCGGATCTTGCCCTTTGTTTTTTTGACATTTGATCTTGCAAGGAAAAGTAAAGCCCCCGCGGAACGGTGCTTTAATCGGACGGCCGAAACATGGCGCCATAACATCGAACTAAAAAGCTGACGCCGGCGCACCGCCTCGCGCCGGCCGCCCGCCCCAGGAGGATTCATGCCCGCAGACCTACCCGAGGATCTGCCCGAAGGTCTGCCTACAGATCTGATCGAAGGCTTGCCCACCGATCCGCCGCCGGAGGTCCCGCTCGACGGACGCGTCCATCTGTACGTCGATAACGACCACATGGCCGCCTCGATTTCCCTGGAGCCGCCCCTGAACGGCGGCGCCGCCGTCGCCGAAGAACAGGTGCGGGCCGAAATGACCGCTCGCGGCGTGGTGGCCGGCATCCTGGACGACGTGCTGCGGCAGACCGTCGAACAGGGCATCGGCTCCTATGTGTGCATAGCCAAGGGCCTGGAGCCTACGCCCGGCCAGCCCGCCGTCTTCACCGATTTGATCGAATCCCCCCCCGAGCATGATGCCCAGGGCTCAGAGGAAGAAGACGACGACGCCTATGCCCGCATCGACTACCGCGACCTGGGCAACCTGGTACTGGTCACGCCCGGCGTCCCGCTCATGCGCCGCACGCCGGCCGTGCCCAGCATTCCCGGCTTCGACATCACCGGCAAGGTCATCGAACTGCCGCCGATATCGGACGAGCCTTTCGCCGAACACCTCGCGGGCGTCGAGATATCCCCGGACGACCCGAACCTGCTGATCGCGTCCATCTCGGGCGCCCCCAAAATCATGGAACATGGGGCCTCGGTGGTCGCGCTGGTCGAAGTCGATTCGGTCAACCTGGATACCGGCAATATCGATTTCGACGGTTCGCTGAAGGTCAGGGGCGACATCGTCGCGGGCATGAAAGTCCACGTGACGGGCGACGTCGTGGTCGCCGGCACCATCGAGGCCGCCGACGTCCATGCAGGGGGCAACATCACCGTCAACGGCGGCATCGTCGGCATGGCCGACACGGTCGCCACCGACGGCCAGGCGCAGTCGCGCGCGGCGCGACTGGTCTGCGAAGGCTCGGTCAAGGCGCGCTTTATCTCCAATGCCCAGATCGATGCGCGCAAGATGGTGGCGGCCGAACGCGAAATACGCCAAAGCTTCGTCGATGCCGGCGATTGCGTGGTGGTCGGTCCGCCGGGTTCGCAAAAGGGCGCCATCGTCGGCGGACGCACGCGCGCCATGATGTCGGTGCAAGCGGGCGTCCTGGGTTCGATGTCGGCGGTGCGCACCGAAATCCAGGTGGGCCTGAATCCGCGCACGGACGCCAAGGCCGAAATCCTGCAGCAGAAACGCAAGGAACTGACCGAGCAGCAGGGCAAACTGGAAAAACTGGTTCTGTTCCTGCAAGCCAACCCGCAGAAGGACGTCAACAACATCGGGCAACGGGCGCGCGAAACGCTCAGGCAGACGTTCGCCGACATGACCGCGCTGGCCGCGCAGGAAGAAGATCTCATCAAGGCCCTGGTACCCCGGGCCGACGCCTATGTAGCTGTCAGAAAGCATATCCACAGCGGCGTCAACGCGCGCATCGGCAACAAGGCTCGCGAGTTTCGGGAAGACTACCCGGGCGGCAAGCTCAGGCAGGGCCCCAACGGCGACATCGCGATAAGCTGACGTCGAATTCGGGCACACCGACCGGGGGGCCGCATTCGCGGCCCTTTGGTTTTTTGACATTTGGGCCGAAGGCGCGCGCGAGACTCCGCGTTATCCGCCTCTATCGCAGGGCATTGCTTTGGCGGCACAATATTCGAAGAAATCGGCGCCGACGAGCGCCGGCGCCACAAAGGAGACCGAATGTCCGCTGTCCCGCCTGTAGAACCCTCCGCGGACGACCCGATCGACGGCAGTTTCGAACTGCATATCGAAGATGACCGCATGAGCGCCACGCTGCTCGTCGAGGCGCCCCGGGGCGGGGCGGCCGTCACCGAAGAGCAGGTACGGGTCGCGCTGGCCGACCGCGGCGTGGTCGCCGGCATTCTGGACGCCGAACTGCGCGAGGCCATCGCGCGCAGCGAAGGCATAGGCGTGTGCATTGCCGCCGGCCAGCAACCCATGCCAGGCGAGCCCGCCACGTTCACGAGCCTGATCGAATCCCCCCGGCAACACCGCGCCGAAGCCGGCGACCCGGACGACGACGAGCAAGACGACGGCACCTTTGCGCGGATCGACTACCGCGACATGGGCAGCCTCGTCCTGGTCAAACCGGGCGCGCCGCTCATGCGCCGCACGCCGCCCGTGCCGGGAACGCCCGGTTTCGACATAGCGGGCAAGGTTATCGATCCGCCGACGCTCGAAGATCCTCCCTTTGCCCAGCCTCTGCCCGGCGCCGCGGTGTCCGCGGACGATCCGAACCTGCTGGTCGCCGCGATAGCCGGCGCGCCCAAGGTCATGCCGCGCGGCGTATCGGTCGCGTCGCTGGTGGAAATCGAGGCCGTCGACCTGGACAGCGGCAATGTCGATTTCGACGGCACGCTGCGGGTCAAGGGCGACATTCTCGCCGGCATGAAGGTGCGCGTGACGGGCGACGTCGTCGTCACAGGCACCATCGAAGCCGCCGATATCCATGCCGGCGGCAACATCATGGTCAACGGCGGCATCATCGGCATGACCGAGACCGTCGCCACCGACGGCCAGGAGCAATCGCGTTCGGCCCGCCTGGTCTGCGGCGGCATGGTCAAGGCGCGCTTCATCCTGCACGCCGAGATCGACGCCGCCAAAATGGTCGCGGCCGAACGCGAGATACGTCAGTGTTTCGTCGATTCCGGCGAGAGCGTGGTCGTCGGCCCGCCGGGCGGACAGAACGGCGTCATCGTCGGAGGACGCATCCGCGCCATGACATCGGTGCAAGCGGGCATCATCGGTTCGACGGGCGCCGTGCGCACCGAAATCCAGGTAGGCCTGGATCCGCACGTGCATGCCCGGCGCGAAGCCTTGCAGACAAAGCGCGAGGATCTCACCGAGCAGCAGGCCAAGCTTGAAAAGCTGGTGATGTTCCTGCATGCGAACCCGCAGAAAGACGTCGACGGCGTCGGCGACCGGGCGCGCAAGACATACAGACAGACCTTCACCGATCTGGACGCCCTGAAAGCCGAAGAAGCCGAACTGATCAAGGCTCTGCAGCCCAAGCCCAACGCCTATGTGGCCGCCCGGAAAGCCATCCACAGCGGAGTGCAGATCCGCGTGGGCCACAAGGCCCGCGAATTCCGCGAAGACCATCCCGGGTGCAAGGTCAGGATAGGCCAGGACGGCGAAATCGCCGTGAGCTGAGACTTCAGGCGCGCGGCGGTATCACTGCCGTCACTTCGATCTCAACCTTGGCACGGTCTTCGACCAGATCGGCCACCTCGATCGCCGTCATGGCCGGAAAATTGCGCCCCATCACCTCGCGATAGTGCCTGCCGATGGCCGGATACGAAGCCACATACTCGCGCTTGTCCTTCACGTACCAGGTCATTCGCACCATGTGCTCCGGCCCGCCGCCCGCCTCGCGCAGCACGGCCGCGATGTTTTCCAGGGTCTGGCGCACCTGTTCGGCGAAATCGTCCGTCTCGAACTGCTGTTGGCCGTTCCAGCCTATCTGGCCGCCGACGAAAACCAGCTTCGAACCGACGGTCATCTCGGCCATGATGCCGTTGGAGTAGCCCTTGGGGGGCAGCCAGTCCGGGGGTTGCAGAATATTCATTGCACGATCCTGTTGAAGGAAGATTTGAAATCAGGCCGCCGGCGCGGCAGGCACAAGGTAGGCAGCCATGCGCTCGCGCAAAGCGGGCGGCATGGGTGCGGGGCGCACGCTTCGAACATCGACGAACACCAGGGTCGCGCTGGCGGAAAGGCGCTGTCTCTGGTCGTCATGCCCTACGAAGCGCACGTCGAAATTGATGGACGACCCGCCGATGCGCCGCAGCGTCAGTTCCTGCCGCAGCGTGTCGTTCCAGCGGCTGGGCGCCGTGAAGTCGCACTGGATCGACGCCGTAGGTATGCCCAGGCCCATGTCGGTCAGCAGACGATGGAAGGAATGGTCCAGCGCCTTGTCGAACCACTCTTCGACGAAGTCGTTGATCATCTCGAAATAGCGCGGATAGAAAACAATACCTGCCGGATCGCAGTGGCGAAAGCGCACCCGCGTTTCGCTGACGTAGGGCTTGCCTGCCGGTTCCTGCATGACGTTCTCCTGTTTCATCACGCCGCGCCGCGCTGGCGCAAGGCGTAGCGCTGCAGTTTGCCGGTCTCGGTGCGCGGCAGCGCAGCCATGAACTCGATCTCGCGAGGATACTTGTAAGGCGCGACCGTGGCCTTGACGAAGTCCTGCAGCCGCACGGCCAGGTCGGGCGTGCCTTCGTAGCCCGGTTTGAGCACCACGAATGCCTTGACCACCTGGCCGCGTTCCGGGTCGGGCTTGCCGATCACGCCGCATTCGGCCACGGCCTCGTGGCGCATCAGCGCGTCTTCGACCTCGGGACCCGAGATGTTGTAGCCGGCCGAGACGATCATGTCGTCGTTGCGAGCCTGATAGAAGAAATAGCCGTCGTCGTCCTGCACGAAGGTATCGCCGGGCAGATTCCAGCCTTGCTGCACGAATTTGCGCTGACGCTGGTCGGCCAGATAGCGGCATCCGGTTGGCCCCTTGACCGCCAGGCGTCCGGGCGTGCCGTTGGGCACGGGCTGCATGTCGTCGCCGACCACCTGGGCGACATAGCCCGGCACGACCTTGCCGATGGCGCCCTGACGCACCTGGTCGGGGGGGCTGGAGACGAAGACGTGGATCATCTCGGTGCCGCCGATGCCGTCGATCATCTCGATGCCGGTGGCCTGCTTCCACAGCTGGCGCGTGGCGTCGGGCAGCGCCTCGCCGGCCGAGACGCTCTTCTTTAGCGTGCGGATGTCGTATTTGCCGACCAGCGCCGCCATCTGGCGATAGAACGTGGGCGCGGTAAAAACGATGCTGGCGCCGAAATCCTGGATCTCGGCCAGCAGCAGGTCGGGCGTGAGTTTTTCCGACAGCACAGTGGAGGCGCCCACGCGCAGCGGAAAGCACAGCAGCCCGCCCAGGCCGAACGTGAAGGCCAGCGGCGGCGTACCGCAGAATATGTCGTCGGCCTGCGGCTTGATGACGTGGCGAGGAAACAGATCGCACATGGCGAGCACGTCGCGATGAAAGTGCATGCAGCCCTTGGGCGCGCCGGTCGTGCCGCTAGTGAAGGCGATCAGGCACACGTCGTCGCCGGCGGTATCGCTGGCGGCGTAGTCATCGGGTTTGCTCGCAGCCAGGGCGTCGATCGCATCGGGCGCGGCGTCGTTGAACAGCACCACCTTTTCCAGGCCGGCACAGTAGTGCTCGTTCTTGGGGTCCATGCAGGCCAGGGCCTCGTCCTTCAAGCGCGCATCGCACAGCACCGTATGGATTTCGGCCTTGCTTATCGCCTGCTTGAGCTCTTTGGCGCGCAGCAGCGGCATGGTGGGCACGGTGACCAGGCCCGCCTTGATCGCGGCCAGCCAGGTGGCGGCCATCATGACATTGTTGGGGCCGCGCAGCAGCACGCGGTTGCCCGGCTTGAGCTGCAGGTCTTCGCTCAGCACATGCGCGATGCGGTTGCTCAGACGGCGCAGCGCGTCGTAAGTCATCGACGCGGGCTTGCCGTCCTGGCGCCAGCGCAGCGCGACACGTTCGCCCATGCCGCGCGCCACGACGGCGTCGACCAGCTCCACCGCGCAATTGAAGCGTGCGGGATAGCGCGTGTCCGGGCTGTCGAGGATCTCGGGCCATTCCTCCGGCGCCGGTAGGTTGTCGCGGGCAAACGTGTCGACGTGTGCGGTTTTTTCCATGGCGGTGTTCTCCTCCTTGATGACTGCGACTCTGCGGCCGCCGGGTCGTCGGGCATTCAGGTTTTGAGCAGCTCGCGCGCGATGATGAGCTTCTGCACTTCGGTCGCGCCTTCGTAGATGCGCAGCGCGCGAATCTCGCGATAGAGCTTCTCGACGGCCACGCCCGACACCACGCCCAGGCCGCCGAACATCTGCAGCGCGCGGTCGATTACGGTCTGCGCCGATTCGGTGGCCGTCATCTTGGCCATGGCGGCTTCGCGCGTGGTTCGCGTGCCCTGCACGTCGCGCTGCCAGGCGGCGCGGTAGGTCAAGAGCGCCGACGCATCGATGGCCGTGTCCATCTCGCCCAGCGCCGCCTGCGTCAGTTGCAGGTCGGCCAAGGTCTGGCCGAACATGGGGCGGCTACGGGCGCGGTTCAGGCCCTCGTCGAGCGCGCGCCGCGCGAATCCCAGCGCCGCGGCGGCCACCGAGGCGCGGAAGATGTCCAGCGTCATCATGGCCAGCTTGAAACCCTGGCCGGAATCGCCCAGGCGTTGGCCGACGGGTATGTGGCAATTATCGAAGCGCAAGCGGCCCAGCGGATGCGGCGCGATCAGGTCGAAGCGTTCGGCCACGGTAAAGCCGGGCGTGCCGGCATCTACCACGAAGGCGCTGATGCCGCGCGCGCCGGGCGCTTCGCCGGTGCGCGCGAACACGCAGTAGAAGTCGGCGATGCCGGCGTTGGAGATCCAGGTCTTCTCGCCGTCGAGCACGTAGTGGTCGCCTTCGAGACGCGCTTGGCACGACATGGCGGCCACGTCCGACCCGGCATCGGGCTCGGACAAGGCAAAGGCGGCGATGGCCTCGCCGCGCGCCACGCGCGGCAGGTAGCGCAGACGCAGTTCGTCCGACCCCATCAGCGAGATCGCGCCGCTGCCCAGGCCCTGCATGGCGAAGGCAAAATCGGCCAGGCCCTCGAAGCGCGCCAGGGTTTCGCGCAGGATGCAGACCGAGCGCGAATCCACCTGCGGCAATTGACCGCCCCACGCGCCGTTCGGGCCGGCAGGCACCGCATAGCGCAGCCAACCGGCCGCGCCCAGCGCGCGCACCAGTTGCTTGCAGGCGGCATCGGCGTCGTGATGGTCCACATGGGCCAGGTTCTTTTCGCACCAGGCATCCAGATCGTGCGCGAGCTTGCGGTGCGCATCGTCGAAGAACGGCCAGGAGAGCCAGCTTGCGTCGCGCATCTCAATCTCCTTCGAACACGGGCTTTTGCTTTGCCACGAAGGCGTGATAGGCGCGATGGAAGTCTTTGGTGGCCATGCAGATGGCCTGCGCCTCGGCTTCGGCCTCGATGGCCTCGTCCACGCCCATGTTCCATTCCTGGTGCAGCAGCTTTTTGGTGACGCCGTGCGCGAACGTGGGACCGGCGGCGATCTGCGCCGCCAGCTTGGCGGCGGCGGCGGCCAGCTCTTGCGAACCGTGCAAAGCGTTGAAGAAACCCCAGGCGCTGCCTTCGTCAGAAGACATGGCGCGGCCGGTGTAGAGCAGTTCGCTGGCGCGGCCCTGCCCTATCATGCGCGGCAGCAGCGTGCAGGCGCCCATGTCGGCGCCGGCCAGGCCGACGCGGGTGAAGAGGAAAGCGGTCTTGGCCGAGGGCGTGCCCAGGCGCATGTCGCTAGCCAGCGCCACCATGGCGCCGGCGCCGGCGCACACGCCGTCGACCGCGGCCACGATGGGTTGCGGGCAGGCGCGCATGGCCTTGACCAGGTCGCCCGTCATGCGGGTGAAGTCCAGCAGTTCGGGCATGCTCATTTTGGTGAGCGGACCGATGATTTCGTGCACGTCGCCGCCGGAGCAGAAGTTGCCGCCGGCGCCGGTGATCACGACCACCTTGATGTCGGTGGCGTAGACCAGGGCGCGGAACAGGTCGCGCAGTTCGGCGTAGGAGTCGAACGTGAGCGGGTTTTTGCGGTCCGGGCGGTTCAGGGTGATGGTGGCGACCTTGTGGTCGTCGGAGACCTGCCACAGGAAGTTGCGGGGCTGGTAGCCGGCCATGGGGCGCTTGTGGTGCTTCATGGTGTGTTCTTGTTCGGTCATTTCCTGCGGCCTCCTATTGGGTTCTCAAGGCGCCGAGGCTGCCCTGCACAATTCCGACGCTCGCCCGGCGGGCTGCGCCTCGGATTGCTCCGGGGTCCTCGGCTCACAATGGTTTCATGCGATGGTCTATCTCAACCTGTCATCACTTCGCCGCCGTCTACGGAGATGGCTTGGCCGTTGATGGACGATGCGCTCGGCAGGGCCAGCCATGCCACCGCGTCGGCGACTTCGCTCGGCTGCACCAGTCTTCCTTGCGGATTGCGTTCGGCCAGTTTGGCGCGGGCCTGGTCTTCGCTCATGCCGGTCTTTGCCATGATGTTGGCTACCGCGTCGCGCACGATGTCGGTCTCGGTATAGCCGGGGCACACCGCGTTGACGGTGATGCCTTTCCTGGCGACTTCGAGGGCGACCGAGCGGGTGAGGCCGATGACGCCGTGCTTGGCGGCGACGTAGGCGCTGACATACGCGTAGCCGATCAGGCCCGCCGTGCTGGCGACGTTGATGATGCGGCCCCAGCCCGCGGCGAGCATGCAGGGCAGCGCGGCCTGCATGCAGTGGAAGGTGCCGTCCAGGTTCACGGCCATCATGTCGCGCCAGAGCTTGGCGTCGGTGCGCGCGAACGGCTGGCTGGCGGCCTGGCCGGCATTGTTGACCAGGATGTGGACGGAGCCGAATTGCCGCACGGCCTGTTCGAAGGCAACCTGCACCGAAGGCATGTCGGCGATGTCGGCAGACACGAAACCTGCGCGGCCGTGCGCGGTCGGCTCGGACGCGCTCAGTTCGGCCACGGCGGCTTGCAGGGAATCGCGGTCTCGGCCCAGCAGCGTGACTTGCGCGCCGCGCGCCAGCAGGGCCCTGGCGCAGGCAAGGCCTATGCCGCGCGCGCCGCCGGTGACCAACGCGTGGCGACCCGCCAAAGCTTGATCCGCAGGCGCGCTCATTTGATGTCCAGCCTGGCGTAGGCCGCGGCGCGCTCGAAGTTGGTTTCGAGCTGGCGCTTGCCGGCGAAATACTGCTTGGGCCAGGCCACGTCGGCGTAGCCCACGCGCGCGCTCTCGCGCAAGGTCCAGGAGGCGTCGGCCAGATGCGGACGGGCCAGGGCGCACAGATCGGCGCGGCCCGAGGCGATGATGCCGTTGGCATGGTCGGCCTCGAAGATGGCGCCCACGGCGATCGTGGGAATGCCGGCCTCGTTGCGCACGCGATCGGCGAAGGGGGTCTGGAACATGCGGCCGTACACCGGCTTTTCGTCGCGGCTCACCTGGCCCGACGAGCAGTCAATCATGTCGGCGCCGGCGGCCTTGAATGCGCGGGCGATCTCGACCGCGTCGTCCGGCGTGATGCCGCCCTCGACCCAGTCGTGCGCCGAGATGCGCACCGACATGGGCAGGGATTCGGGCCAGACCGCCCGGACGGCCCTGAACACCTCCAGCGGATAGCGCAACCGGTTTTCCAGGCTGCCGCCGTACTCGTCGGCGCGCTGGTTGGTGAGCGGCGAAATGAACGACGACAGCAGATAGCCGTGAGCGCAGTGCAGTTCGAGCCAGTCGAAGCCTGCGGCGGCGGCGCGCCTCGCAGCGGCGACGAAATCGTCGCGGATACGGTCCATGTCGGCGCGTGTGGCGGCGCGCGGCACCTGCGATACGCCTTCGATATAAGGCAGGGCCGAGGCCGCGACGAGAGGCCAGTTGTCCGCCGGCAGGGGCTGGTCGATGCCGTCCCAGGCCAGGCGCGTGGAGCCTTTGCGGCCGGCATGCCCCAGCTGCATGCCGATGCGCGCGTTGCTGTTGCCGTGCACGAAGTCGACGATGCGCTTGAAGGCCGCGCCCTGCGCGTCGTTCCACATGCCGGGGCATCCCGGCGTGATGCGCGCGTCCGGCGAGACGCAGGTCATTTCCACCATGACCAGCCCCGCGCCACCCATGGCGCGGCTACCCAGGTGCACCAGGTGAAAATCGCCCGGCACGCCATCCACGCAGGAATACATCGCCATGGGCGACATGACGATGCGATTGGCCAGCGTGACGCCGCGCGCCTTGAAAGGCGTGAGCATGGGCATGGGCGGCCGTTTGCCGCTTTGCGTTGTCGTCCCCGATCTATCGGCGACCCACTTTTCGTAGCCTTCCAGCCAGGCCGCATCGCGCAGGCGCAGGTTTTCGTGCGAAATGCGCTGCGAGCGCGTCAGCAGCGAATAGGCGAACTGCTCGGGCTCGAGGTTGGCGTAGCGCGCCACGCTCTCGAACCATTCGGTGGAGTTGCGCGCGGCGTTCTGGATCTTGAGCACTTCGACGCTGCGTACGTCTTCGTAGTGCTGCAGGCCGGCTTGCAAATTGGGCGTGTCTTTCAGGCAACGGGCCAGCTCGATGGCGTCTTCCAGTGCCAGCTTGGTGCCCGAGCCGATGGAGAAGTGCGCGGTATGCGCGGCATCGCCCATGAGCACTACGGGCACCTTGCGCTTGCCGCGCGGCGTGTCCAGCTCGTTCCACTGGACCCAGCTGTTGCAGATCACGCGCGGGAAGCGGATCCAGATGGCCGAGCCGCGCAAGTGCGTGGCGTTGCTAATGAGCTTGTGGCCGTCGAGCCAGGGCGCGAACAGCTTTTCGCAGTAGGCGATGCCCTCTTGCTGGCTCATGGTTTCGAGGCCGGCGGCCCGCCAGGTCTCGTCCAGCGTCTCGACGATGAAGGTCGACATGCCGTCCTCGAAACGATAGGCGTGCGCCTGGAACCAGCCGTGCTCGGTTTCGACAAAGGCGAAAGTGAAGGCGTCGAACACCTTGGTGGTGCCCAGCCACACGAAACGGCAGCGGCGCGTGTCGATGTCGGGCTTGAAGGTATCGGCGTAGCGCTTGCGCACCAGGCTGTTCAGTCCATCGGAGGCGATGACCAGATCGGCGTCGTAGTCGATGGCGATTTTCTGGTCGTCTTCGACGGTCGTCTCGAACACCAGTTCGACGCCCACTTCTTCGCAGCGTGCCTGCAGAATGTTGAGCATGTGCTTGCGGCCGATGCCGATGAAACCGTGCCCGCCGCTGCGCAGCGTGCGCCCTTTGTAGTGGATGTCGATATCGTCCCAGTGGCTGAAGGCGTCGACGATGGTCTCGGCCGAAACCGGATCGGCCTCGGCCAGGTTCTGCATGGTGGCGTCGGAGAACACCACGCCCCAGCCGAACGTGTCGTAGGGCCGGTTGCGTTCGATCACGGTGATTTCGTTGGCCGGATTCTGCAGCTTCATCAGCAGGCCGAAGTACAGGCCGGCGGGGCCTCCGCCCAGGCAGACGATCTTCATTGCTCACACTCCGTAGGGGATGCGCCGCGGCGAGCGGCCAGGCATCGAGCCCGAAAAATAGTTTAGGCTTCAAATAATAAACGCCAAAACCCCGACTGGCAATAGGCTCGCGCCCCGCTGGCGCCGGGCACAAGTTTAGATTTAAAGTAACTGCCGAAAAACCCGGGATTTCTCCCCCAGCCCAAGCCCCTATGACGACACCCTCCCCCGATCTGGAAAGCCGCGCCGCCCCCGACGACCACCACGCCCTGCGCCTGTGGCTGCGATTGTTGACCTGCACCAACCTGATCGAGGGCGACATCCGCGGCCGCCTGCGCAACGAGTTCGACACCACGCTGCCGCGCTTCGACCTGATGGCCCAGCTGCAGCGTGTGCCCAAGGGCATGAAGATGGGCGATCTGTCGCGTCACATGATGGTGACCAACGGCAACATCACGAGCATCGCCGATCAGCTCGAAAAAGAGGGGTTGGTGGTGCGCACCAAGGTCGAATCCGATCGCCGCAGTTCGGTGCTCAAGCTCACCCCTCAGGGGCGCAAGATCTTTGCCCGCATGGCACGCGCCCATGAAGACTGGGTCAAGGGCATGTTCGACGGCCTGCCCGAAGCCAGCCGCAACACGCTGTTCAAGGCGCTGGGCGAACTCAAGCTGCAGGTGGTGGCGCACCGGGACAAAGCCTAGCGCCTGGCGAGCCCCCCGGATACCGACTTGCCCCGAGGCGCCGGTTTGACTCGCGCAGCCCATACAATGTGGGCGCCATGATTTCCGTTTTGCTGCCCAGGGGCAACCACTACCTATACCTGGCGGTCTCTCTGATCTGCCTGAGCACGCTGCTGACCTGGGTCATCTGGCTTGCCATCGCGCCTGCGTCGCGCCAGTGGCTGCGCGACAGGTTGCGGCTGGGCCTGGCGCTGATGGTCGGCATGGCCGTGATCGGCGGCATCTACCCCTACCACCTGGCCACTTCATGGCTGGCCGCTCAGCGCGCCCTGGGCAGGGCCCTGGCCCATCGCGAAATACTGCAGTCCGGCCAGACGCTGGCCGGCGTCGCCATGCCCGCCGGCACCCTCCTGCATGTGCGCAAAGTCGGCCAGCCGGACACCTTCGCGTGGGTCCGCTTTCCGCAACCCGCCGAGGTCGACGGCTTGCGAGTCCACAGCATACGGCGCCATATCAGCCCCGCCCGCGCCGGCGAGCCGGCGCGCCAGACCTGGTCGGTCGCGCTGGCGGGCGACCAACGCATCCATGGCTGGATCTGTTCGCACAGACATCCGGTGGATCTGGCCATCGACAAAGAGGGCAAACCCCGTTTTGCCGACTGCCACCTGGCAGACGGCAACACGCTGGACGGGCAGCCTCTGCCCATCGGCACCTGGTTGGCCCGGCCCCAGGACGATCCGCAAGGCTGGCTGCTGAGCACCGACGGCAGCGAAGCGGCCACGGTCGCACACTTTCCCCTGCTCAAGGCCGACGTCGTCACCGACTCGCAGTTGCGGATTATCTCGTTCAAGGGCCTGCTGGCCCGCGAGACCAAGCTGGGCGACGTGACTTACCCCGTCGGCACCCGAGCCGCCACCGCGCTGAACGTGCCGGGCGCACAGCCCGGCGACCTGCTGTTCTCACCGCCGCGCGGCCGTGCGGCGCAATACAAGAACCAAAGCGACGTGCAGGCCGGCACCTCGGTGCTGCAGACGCCCGACGGGGTCGTGCGTCTGTTGATCGACAACCGCCAGGCCGGCGTCGTGGACGCCGCCACCCTACGCGTCGGCCCCTGAGGCCGTCGACGCCCGCCGCCCGCCCGCGGGGTGAGATAATAGGCCCCCCTTTTCCCTACCACCCGTACCGCGAGACCGAGGTCATGGCCGTCAACCTGAAGATTCCCTCCCCTTCCGATATCTTCCCCGTACCCGGCGTCGAGATCGGCGTCACCGAGGCGGGGATCCGCAAGGCCGATCGTCGCGATCTCACCGTGTTCCGTCTGGCCGATGGCAGTACCGTAGCCGGCGTGTTCACGCGCAACCGCTTTTGCGCCGCGCCCGTGCAGATCTGCCAGGAACACCTGGCCAGCGGCGGCCCCATCCGCGCCCTGGTCATCAACACCGGCAATGCCAATGCCGGCACCGGCGCCGAAGGCCTGCACGCCGCGACCCAGACCTGCGCGGCGCTGGGCAAGATTCTGTCCGTACCGGGCGAGCAGGTGCTGCCGTTTTCCACCGGCGTGATCCTCGAACCCCTGCCGGTGGATCGGCTCATCGCCGGCCTGCCCCGGGCCGTCGCCAAGCTGAACCCCAAAGGATGGTCCGATGCCGCGCACGGCATCATGACCACCGACACGCAGCCCAAGATCTACTCGCGCCAGGTCGAAATCCGCGACCGTACGATCACCATAACCGGCATCAGCAAGGGCGCCGGCATGATCCGTCCCAACATGGCCACCATGCTGAGCTTCCTGGCCACCGATGCGGGCATTGCCCAGCCCCTCCTGAACAGGCTGGCCAGGCAGATCGCCGACCGCTCCTTCAACCGCATTACCGTCGACGGCGACACCTCGACCAACGATTCCTTCATCATCGTCGCCACCGGCAAGTCGGGCGTGCTGATCGAATCCGAATACGACGCGAACTACGCTGCCCTCTCGCACGCGCTGACGGCGGCAGCGCTGGATCTGGCGCAGAAAATCGTGCGCGATGCCGAGGGCGCCACCAAATTCATCACTATCCACGTAGACGAAGCGGGCGATCAGGACGAAGCGCTCAAAGTAGCCTACTCGGTGGCCCACTCGCCGCTGGTCAAGACCGCTTTCTATGCATCGGACCCGAACCTGGGCCGCATACTCGCGGCCATCGGCTACGCGGGCATTGCCGACATGGATCCCCGCAAAGTCAAACTGCGGCTGGACGACGTGCTGGTGTCCAGCGATGGCGGCCGCGCGCCGTCCTACAAAGAAGAAGCCGGCCAGCGCATCATGAAGCAGTCCGAGATCGCCATGCACATTTCGCTGGGCCGCGGCCATGCGAGCGAAACCGTGTACACCTGCGATTTTTCGCACGATTACGTAAGCATCAATGCCGACTATCGTTCGTAATGTCCCCCCCCACTCACACTTCGTGTTCGCGGCCCCCCAGGGGGCGCTTGTCGCTCGCCTTAGGGCGGCCTGGCGGCTCGCTCGGGTAACTATGTCTCTTCCCACTCACACTTCGTGTTCGCGGCCCCCCAGGGGGCGCTTGTCGCTCGCCTTGGGGCGGCCTGGCGGCTCGCTCGGGTAGCACCATGAACTCTTACGATCTCTCCCATCTGCTGGAACGCGCCGAACGCGTTCTGGCCCAGCTCGAAGCCTGGCTGCCCGCCGCCCCGCCCGAGATCGACTGGAGCGCGCACGCCTTTCGCTGGCGCAAGCGCGGCGCCCGCGGCTGGCTCGACGCCGTGCGGCACGTGGCGCGCATCGAGCTGGCCGACCTGCAACATGTCGAACGCCAGAAAGACGTCATCGACCGCAACACGCGTCAGTTCCTGCAACGCAAGCCGGCCAACAACGTGCTCATGACGGGCGCTCGCGGCACCGGCAAGAGCTCGCTGGTCAAGGCCATGCTGGCCGCCTACGGCGACCAGGGCCTGCGCCTGATCGAAGTCGACAAATCCGACCTGGGCGATCTGCCCGACATCGTCGAAATGATCTCCGGACGCCCCGAGCGCTACATCGTCTTCTGCGACGACCTCTCTTTCGAAGAAGGCGAGGCCGGCTACAAGGCGCTCAAATCCGTGCTCGACGGCTCGGTGTCTTCATCGGGCGAGAACCTGCTCATCTACGCCACGTCCAATCGACGCCACTTGATGCCGGAATACATGAGCGAAAACCTTCAGGCCAAGCACACCGCCGATGGCGAAATAAACCCCGGCGAAACGGTCGAGGAAAAGATCTCGCTGTCCGAGCGCTTCGGTCTGTGGCTGTCTTTCCATCCCTTCCGGCAGGACGACTACCTCGATATCGTTCACCACTGGCTGCGCGACCTGGGCTGCCCCGCCGACCAGATCGAAGCCTCGCGCACCGAAGCGCTGCAGTGGGCGCTGGAACGCGGCTCGCGCTCCGGCCGCGTGGCCCATCAGTTCGCGCGCGACTGGGCGGCGCGTCGCGCCTGAATGCCCCGCACATGACCGAACGCAAGATCATCGACGTCGCCGCCGGCCTCATTTTGCGCGGCGACGGCGCGCTGTTGCTGGGCCAGCGCCCCGCCGACAAGCCCTGGCCGGGCTGGTGGGAGCTGCCCGGCGGCAAACTCGAACCCGGCGAAACCGTGCTGCAGGCCCTGACGCGCGAGCTGCATGAAGAAATCGGCATACGCGTCACCCAGGCCTGGCCCTGGGTCACTTATGTGCACCACTACCCCCATAGCACCGTGCGCCTGGCGTTTTGCCAGGTCACGGCCTGGGAGGGCGAGCCGGCCGGCCTGGAAAACCAGCAGCTGCGCTGGGTCGATCCGGCTCAGGCGCTGTCCGACGCGCTGCGCCAGGGCGACGATCTGGACCCGGACAAACCCGACGGCCGAGTCCTGCCCGCCACTATCCCGCCGCTGCGTTGGCTGCAGTTGCCCACCACTTACGGCATCTCGGGCATCGGCTCGCCCTCGCATCTGCCCGCCTTCCTGCAGCGGCTCGACGCGGCCCTGGCCCGCGGCCTGAAGCTGGTGCAGCTGCGCGAGCCCGACTGGCCGGAAGGCCCGCACGCCGAATCGCTGCGCACCGCTTTCCTGCAAGTGCTCGAGCGCTGCCACGCCGCCGGCGCACGACTGCTGATCAACAGCATGCATCCCGAGCCCTGGTGGCATCAGGCCGATGGCGTGCATCTGCGCACCGCGCAGGCGGTCGTGCTGCAAAGCCGTCCCAGCCTGCCGTCGGATGCGCTGGTGGGCGTCTCGGCCCACACGCAGGGCGACATCACGCATGCGCGCAAGCTAGGCGCCGACTTCGCCGTGCTGGGCGCCGTGCTGGCCACCCCCTCGCACCCCGGCGAACCCGGCATGGGCTGGGCCGGCTTTGCGGAGGGCCTGCGCGATGCGGGGCTGCCGGTATTCGCGCTAGGCGGCCAGTCCGAGGCAACGCGCGACATCGCCCGCTCGCATGGCGCACATGGCATTGCCGGCATCCGAGCGGTGCTCTGAGGCCGACGTCCGCGCACGCGCCTGAACCACGGCGGTTTGCAGCGCGAGTAGACTTGAGACCATGCATACCGAACCTACCCTCGCCCTGGGCGACCCGCGGCTGGACCGGGACCACGCCGAACTGCAGCGCCTGGCGCAGCAACTGGCGCAGGCCCGCAATCGGCAGGAGGTCCTCGCCGCCCTGGACGCGCTGGCTCGGCACTGTGCCGCCCACTTCGCCGCCGAAGACGAAGACCTGCGGCTCATGCAAGGCAACGACGACGCGGTCTGCCATATCGACGAACATGCCGCGGTGCTCGCCTCTCTGGCCGAAGTCAAAGACTGGGTGATCGAAAACGACGATGTGGCCGGCATGGCAAACCTGGTGCAGTCGCTCTGCGCCGAACTGGAACGCTGGCTGCCCGAGCATGTGCACTACATGGATTCGGCAGTGGCCGCCTATCGCAGCAAGAACCGCTTCGGCGGCTCGCCCGTCGCTTTCGCGCCGCGCCCGCCTGCCTAGGGATCAGATCGAACAGAGCGACATGCTGAAAGGCACGTCGCGCGCCACAGGCTGCGGCTTGAGCTCGCCGTCTTGCGTGGCATAGCGGATCCAGATCATGTATTTGTTGGCGCTGATCTCGGGGAACACGCCCTGGGTCGGCTCGATCCAGACGCGCAGCAACAGGTGCTGCTTGCCGCCCAGCATCTGCTGATAGGCGCCCTGCTCGGCCACGGCCTGGCTCTTGGCGCCGTTTTCGCGCAGCAGCCGCAGCGTCAGGGCCAACCCCTCGCACAAGCCCATGAGGGAGTCGATCCAGCGGGCCATGTCGGCCCGGCGCGCTTCCGCGGGCTTGTGTTGCCAGGCATAGAACGAAGGCACGTCCATCTGCGTCGCGCCCCCGGTCACGGAAAGGCGACCGCGCAGGCTCGACAACCATTCGTTTTCGCGCAGGGCCTGGCCGATCTTGCCCTGCGCGGTCAGCACGCCGATGACGCGCTCCATATCGCCCAGCATGCTTTCGAGCACATCCTGGGCGACGCCGGGATGGCCGCGCAACGCGGCCAGCCCCGAACGCTGGCGTTCCAGATCTTGCAGAATGGAGCCTTTGACGTCCGTGCGCTCGAGTACGTCGAGAATGTCGAACAGCGTGGAGACCGCGATCTGATGCTCGCGCATGTCGTCTCCGCGAACCAGGAAGAACAATCTGTCGAACAGATATTCCAACCTGAGGTAGGCGCGGACACGCTCGTTGAAGGGGTATTCGTACAGAATCACTCGCCGCAAGCCCTCGATGACGGCCGATGGGCCTGGCGCATTGGCCAAGCGCCAGGTCCGGGGTTATCAGGCGGATGCTTGCCGGCCTTGGGCGGTGCCCAGTGTCGCGGCCAGAGCGATCCAGCGATCATGCATCATCCTGGTCCGCTCGTGCAGCAAGGCGGGAGACGTAGCGCCGTCATTGAGGATGACGTCGTCCGCCACTTGCAGCCTGGCTTCACGCGTGGACTGTGCCGCCATGATAGCCCGTATGCCGTCCGGCGTCAGCCCGCTGCGCTCGCGCACCCGGGAAATCTGGGTTTCGGGATCGCAATCGACCACGCAGATGCGATCGACCTTGTCGCGCCAGCGGCCGGACTCGACCAGCAACGGCACGACGAACACACGGTATGCGCCTTGGGCGCGGTCGCCCTGTTCGCGCGCATGACGGCTTATCAAGGGATGCAGAATGCCTTCGAGGCGCGCCTTGGCGTCCGGGTCGCGAAACACGCGCTCGCGCATCCATGCGCGGTTCAAGGCGCCCTCGGCAGTCACGGCCTCTGCGCCGAACGCCTCGCGCAACGCCGGCATGGCCTCGCCTCGCGCAGCCGTGAGCGCATGCGCAATCACATCGGTATCGATGAGCGCGGCGCCCCATTGCGAGAGCATATCCGCCACCCGCGATTTGCCAGAACCGATGCCGCCGGTCAGGCCTATGCTCAACATCCTGTTTTTTTCCATCTCGCACCTAGGCCGCGAAAAAGCGGCCCATGGGGGCCACGACAAGAAGCATCAGAATACCGCCTGCCGCCAGATAAGGCCCGAAAGGCATGGCTTGACCGCGCCGCAACCGGCCCGACCATCGCATACCCAGGCCTGCCGCCGACGCCGCCAGCGACGCGCCCAGCAGCGGCCAGGGCAGCGCCGCAAGACCGAACCAGGCGCCCAGCGCGGCCATGAGCTTGAAATCGCCATAGCCCATGCCATCCAGGCCGGTGCGCCAGCGCAGCAGGCGATAGGCCGACCAAGGCAGCACATAGCCCGCCGCCGCCCCCAGCACCGCCGACGGCAGAGGCGCCAGGGCGCCATGCAGGTTGACCAGCAGCCCTAGCCAGAGCAAGGGCAGGGTCAGCGCGTCGGGAAGCAGGCCGGTTTCGGCGTCGATCCAGGCCAGCGCGATGAGCGCCGCGGCCAAGGCCATACCGCTCAGCGCGGCGGGCGTGGCCCCCAGGCGCCATGCGCAGGCAGCGAAAACCGACGCCGTGAGTGCAGCCATGGCGGCGCTGCGTGCGTCCAGGCGCCAATCGGTCTGCCGCCCATCGTTCGCGCCCGCCGGTATGGCTTGCGCGGCTCCGCATGTCTGCTCGCGCCAGGCGCGTTCGAGCTCGCGAGGCAGCGCCCGCGCCAGCGCGCTCAGCCCCCACCCTGCCGCCAAGCCCAGGCACCCGGCCAGCGCGGCGGCCCAGGGCAATCCGATAGGCAAATTCTGCCAAGCGAAAGCAATCGACATTTCGTCCCGCCGCAACGTCTGTGCACCGGTGCAGCCCGCCGCCATGACGAGGCAATTCCAAGTGCGTAAAATCCGAGAATCGAAACACCCGGCCAGTGCTGATCGTTGACCGAACGCTCTGGCCAAACTTCACGCCGACCCGCGTACTCCGGACCCTTCCATGCCTTTTTCTTCCCTGCCTATCCTGCGCACGCTGATACTCGCGACGACGATCAGCGGCGCGCTGCTGACCACGGGCTGCGCCCAGATGCGCGAACCGGGCTACTACGCGCCACCGGCGGCAAACTCCAATACCGATGCCAACTACACCGCGCAAGGCGGCATCAGCCATTCGATGCTGTCGCAGGCGCCCTCGCAGATCCAGATCCCGCTGAACTACGCTCCCGAGAAAAAGCAACCCGACGCGGTTGCGGCCACCGCCAGCGGCCCCGCAGCGGCCGGTAGCGCGGACAAGGCGCCCGGCGCTGCCCTGCCCGACGCGGGCAGCCCGGTCGCTGCGCCCATGCCGGCAATACCCGCCGCAGGCGCCAACGCCCGGATGAAAGACAACGTGCCGTCCACGGCCGCCCCCACGGATCATCCGGCCCAACGCGCCTTTCTGCCGCAGGCCGAAACCTTTGTCGGCACCATTCCCTGCTCGGCGCCGTCGGAGCAATGCTCGGCGCAGCGCATCACGCTCACGCTGGGTCCCAACGGCCGCTGGCGCAGCCGCACCACCTATCTGGCCAGCCAGGGCCAGCCCGCCGCGCCGCAGGCTGAGCAAGGCTGCTGGAACGTCACCGGCGAGCATCCCGCCCATCTGCTGCTGCTGGACGCCAAGAGCAATCCGCAGACCGAACTGGTGGCCTCCGCCGACAACGTGCTGAGCATCAAGTCCATCCGGGGACGCACGCCCCTGTTGCCCTACACCCTGACCCGCCAGCCCGACCTCGATCCCGTCGACGAGCTCTCGAAGCAGCCGCTGCCCAACTGCCCCTGAATTTCGGGCTTGGTGCATCAGACCTCGTTCGCGGAACCGAGGCGGTGCGGGCAGATGCTGCAAGCCAGTTCCAGCGCGCTGCGCACGCCCATCTTGCGAAAGATGCGCGCGCGATGCGCCTCGGCCGTGCGCTCGGAAATATCGAAGTCGATGGCGACCACCTTGTTGGGCAGACCGCGGGCATAGTGCTGCACGAGCTGGCGCTCGCGCGCCGACAGCCCCTCCAGTCTCGGTGCGCTTTGCGAGGCGGCTTTACTGCATGGCATGACGTCCTCCGTTTTCGGGAAGGCCAGTGTGTCATGCAGCGCGGTGGCGGCGCCCTATCGAAGTCCCCTACCAGCGGCGTTTTCCGACCGAAAGAAGCGAAAACAAGGCTGCGGCGCCGCGCCCGGCGGGCTTGCTGCCGTCCTCAAGACGAGCTTGCCGCGATCCGCGGGATCAGAACTCCAGATTGTCGATCAGACGCGTAGCGCCCAGCTTGGCGGCGGCCAGCGCCACCAGCGGTTCGCCGGCCTTGACCTCGGCGGCCTCGGGCACTTTGAGATCGCGCTGGCGGCGCACCGACATGTAGTCCACTTTCCATCCGCGCGCCTGCAGCGCGCTCATGGCGTCGCGCTCGATGGCAGCCGTGTCGCAAACTCCCGAGGTCAACTGTGCACGCAGCGCATCGCGCATCGACTGCAGCGTGGCATATAGCCGCGGCGCCTCGGCGCGCTCCTCGTCGGTCAGATAGCGGTTACGCGAGGACAGGGCCAGGCCGTCGTCGGCCCGCACGGTCTCGTGCGCCAGAATGTCCACCGGAAGCTGGAATTGCTCGCACATGCTGCGCACGATCATCAGCTGCTGGTAGTCTTTTTTGCCGAACACAGCCACGCGGGGCTGCACGCAAGACAGCAGCTTCATCACCACCGTACACACGCCCGAGAAAAAGCCCGGCCGAAACTCGCCTTCGAGTATGTCGCCCAGATCGTCGGGGGGCTGCACGCGGTAGTTCTGCGGCACGGGATACATTTCGCGCTCGTCGGGCGCGAAGGTGATGTAGACGTCGCGGCGCTGTTCCATCTTCTCGACATCGTCGCGCAGCGTGCGCGGGTAGCGGTCGAAGTCTTCGTTGGGACCGAACTGCAGGCGATTGACGAATATGCTGGTCACCACCGGGTCGCCGTGCTGGCGCGCCATCTTCATCAGGGCCAGGTGGCCGTCATGCAGATTGCCCATGGTGGGCACGAAAGCGATGCGGGTCTGACCGCGCAGATGATCGCGCAGGTCCTGGATGGTGTGTACGACTTTCAAGGGAAGCCTCCGGTACGGACCGTCGGTGAGGATGGTCGCGGCGTCAGGCCGCGACGGCGCTGGTGTAGGCCAGGCGCACGTAGATGGGCGCGTAGGGCTCGGCCTGGGTGATGTCGAGCAGGGACTCGCGCGCCAGTTCGAGCATGGCGATGAAGTGAACCACCACGACGGCGACAGGCGCGCCTTCGCGCACGCGCTCCATGAAAAGCTCGCCGAATTCGATGAAGCGCACTTCGTTCAGGCGGCGCAGGATGTGCGTCATGTGATCGCGCACCGACAACTGCTCGCGCGTGATCTGGTGATGCTGATTCAGTCGCGCGCGTTTCATGATGTCGGCCCAAGCCGAGCGCAGATCGTCGACGTCGACCTCGGGCATCATGCGCTCGACGCTGATTTCGGCCACCGCATGGCTGCGCACGAAATCGCGGCCTAGCTGCGGCAGCGCATCGAGCTTCTGCGCGGCCAGCTTCATCTGCTCGTATTCGAGCAGGCGACGCACCAGCTCTGCGCGCGGATCTTCGGGCTCTTCGCCGGTGTCGCTTTTTTTGACCGGCAACAGCATGCGCGACTTGATCTCGATGAGCATGGCCGCCATGAGCAGATACTCGGCGGCCAGCTCGAGATTGTGCACGCGAATCTGCTCGACATACGACAGATACTGCCGCGTGACATCCGCCATGGGGATGTCGAGCACGTTGAAGTTCTGCTTGCGGATCAGATAGAGCAGCAGATCCAGCGGGCCTTCGAAAGCCTCAAGGAAGATTTCGAGCGCATCCGGCGGGATATACAGATCGTTGGGCAGCTGAAACAGCGGCTCGCCGTACAGGCGAGCGAACGCCACCGAATCGATCACGTCGGGCGTGGAGTCGACCTGCGGCTCGATCAGCGCAGCCAGGTTGTCACCCGGGATCGCCGCGCCGCCGGGCAGGAGGTTGCCGGACATAAAACGCGTGAATCGAGCGGCTTAGTCGGCCTGATAGACGTAGGGCTTCTGCGGCACACGGCCCTGGCGGAAGCCCTCCAGCAGCTCGGCGTCCTGCTCCTTGTCCCAAAGGCGGGCGCGGCCTTCGAGCTGGCGGCGCTCGGTGTCGGGATGCTGAGCCTTGTAGGTCTTGAGAAACTGGGTCACTTCGGATTCGTAATTTTTAGCCATGATGCGAGGTTCGCTCTGGTTCGTCTCGGCAGCCCGGGCTGCCAGGAATTCATTGCCGAAGTTTACTGCACGCCGAGGATGCAGCCTCAACGCCGGCGTTACAATCGGGAACCCCATCTGGCCCGCCGCAGTTCCCCATGTCAGCCGCCCCCTCCGCCGCCGCCTTGCCCGCCGCCTCAGCCCAGGACGCGGCGCACGCGGCCCGGGCCGCGCGCATGATCCCCTTCATCGTGGGGTGCGCGCTCTTCATGCAGATGCTCGACGCCACCGTGGTCGCCACCGCCCTGCCCGCCATGGCGCAGAGCGTGGGATCCACGCCGGTGCGGCTCAACGTGGCGATCACCGCCTACCTGCTGGCCGTGGCCGTCTTCGTGCCGGTCAGCGGCTGGGCGGCCGACCGCTACGGCGCGCGCCGCGTGTTCGTTGCGGCCATCGCCCTGTTCACGATCAGCTCGGTCGCCTGCGCCCTCTCGCAAAATCTTGCGCAGCTGGTGCTGGCGCGCATCGCGCAAGGCATGGCCGGCGCCATGATGGTGCCGGTGGGGCGCATCATCCTGCTGCGCATCGTGCCCAAGGAAAACCTGCTGCGCGCGATGTCCTTCCTGTCGATGCCCGCCCTGCTGGGGCCGGTGATCGGGCCGCCCATCGGCGGCTTCATGGTCACCTACATGTCGTGGCACTGGATCTTCCTCATCAACATCCCCTTCGGCATCCTGGGCATCGCCATGGTGCTGCGCTACATCCATGAAATCCGCGAAGAGGACACCCACAAGCTGGACGGCATCGGCTTCGTCTTGAGCGGCGTCAGCCTGGCCACGCTGGTCAGCGCTTTCGAATCGCTGGGCCAGAGCTCGGCAGGCTGGTCGGAACCGGCCTTGCTGCTGGCGGTCGGGTTGGCCACGGGCTGGCTTTACGTGCTGCATGCCCGCCGCACGCCTCACCCCATCATCGACCTGGCGCTGCTGCGCAAACCCACGTTCGCCATCTCGGTGCTGGGCGGCAATCTGTGCCGCTTCGCCGTGGGCGCCATGCCGTTTCTCCTGGCCATGCTGCTGCAAGTGGGCTTCGGTCTGTCGCCCTTCCAGGCGGGCCTGATCACCTTCGCCAGCGCGGCCGGGTCGCTGCTGATGAAATTCGTCGCCACGCCCATCGTGCAGCGCTACGGCTTTCGCCGCGTGCTGACGGTCAACGCGCTGCTCACCGGCGGCTTCGTGATCGCCTGCGCCGCCTTCACGGCCAGCATGCCGGCCTGGCTGCTGATCCTGATTCTGCTCCTGGGCGGGTTCTTCCGCTCGCTGCAGTTCACCGGCATCAATACGCTGACCTATGCCGATATTTCCCCGGAACAGATGAGCAGCGCCAGCAGCTTCTCTGCGATGGCCCAGCAACTGGGCGTGAGCCTGGGCGTAGGCGTGGACGCCGTCACCTTGCACGCCAGCATGGCGCTGCACGGCCGCGCCTCGCTCACCGCCGCCGACGCCCTCGTGGGTTTCCTGGTCATCGGCACGCTGTGCATGGTCTCGTATTTCTCTTTCCGCCGCTTGCCCGCGTGGGCCGGCGCACAGCTCAGCCTGGGCAAAAAGCCGGACTGAATCCGGCTCAAGGCCCGTCAACAGCAAGCAAAAGGCGATCCCATGGCTCATCAAGGGCAGTTCCTTCTCGCGCTGGACCAGGGCACCACCAGCTCCCGCGCCATCGTGTTCGATCGCCAAGGCCGCATGCGCGGCGTCGATCAGCGCGAATTCCATCAGCACTATCCGCAGCCCGGCTGGGTCGAGCACGATGCGACGGAAATCTGGAACACCCAACTCGCCACCGCGCGCGGCGCCCTGGCCAACGCCGGCGCGCAAGCGTCTGACATCGCCGCCATCGGCATCACCAACCAGCGCGAAACCACCGTGCTGTGGGAGCGCGCCACCGGCCGGCCCGTGGCCCATGCCCTGGTCTGGCAAGATCGCCGTACCGCGGCTTTCTGCGAAAAGCTGCGCCAGGACGGCCACGCCGATTGGCTGCAGGAACGCACCGGCCTGGTCGTGGACGCGTATTTCTCCGGCACCAAGCTGGCCTGGCTGCTGGACAACGTGCCCGGCGCACGCGCGGCGGCCGAGCGCGGCGCGCTGGCCTTCGGCACCGTCGACACCTGGCTCGCCTGGCAGCTGACCGGCGGTGCGGTGCACAGCACCGACGACAGCAATGCGTCGCGCACCATGCTCTACGACCTGCGCAAGCGCGATTGGGACGACGAGATACTCGCGCTGCTGAACATTCCGCGCAGCGTGCTACCCAGGATCGCGCCCAGCAGCGGCGTCATCGGCCATGCCGTGCCGGACCTGCTCGGCGGCGCCATTCCGATCGCCGGCGTGGCCGGCGACCAGCAAGCCGCGACGTTCGGACAGGCGTGCTTCGAACCCGGCATGGTCAAGAACACCTACGGCACCGGCTGCTTCATGCTCATGAACGTCGGCGCGCAGCCTGTCGCCTCGCGCAGCCGCCTGCTGTCCACCCTGGGCTGGACGGGCTCGCCCGCGCAGCAGGGGCAGGCCACCTACATTCTCGAAGGCAGCGTCTTCATGGGCGGCGCGTCGGTGCAATGGCTGCGCGACGGCCTGGGCATCATCTCGCGCTCCGACGAAGTCGGCGCGCTGGCCGCGCAGGTGGCCGATACCGACGACGTCTTTCTGGTGCCCGCCTTCACCGGCCTGGGCGCGCCGCATTGGGACCCGTACGCCCGCGGCACCCTGGTCGGCATGACGCGCGGCACGACGCGCGCGCATATCGCGCGCGCCACGCTGGAATCGATCGCGCTGCAAAGCGCGGAACTGCTCGACTGCATGAAGGCCGACAGCGGCATTGCGCTGTCGGAGCTGCGCGCCGACGGCGGCGCGGCACGCAACGATCTGCTCATGCAGATGCAGGCCGACTTGCTGGGCGTGCCGGTCGTGCGTCCGCGTGTGCTGGAATCGACTGCACTGGGCGCCGCAGGGCTGGCCGGACTGGCCGTCGGTTTCTGGGACTCGCAGGACGAACTCGCAAGCCACTGGCAGGCAGAGCGCCGCTTCGAGCCCGCCTGGACGTCCGACCGGCGCGAAGCGCGAATGGCCCGCTGGAGACAGGCGGTCGAACATGCCAAGGGCTGGGCGAAACCGTAAGCGGGGCTTGGGCCGAAACAGGCGATGCGTGATGCGGGTTCGCATCGGCGCCCGGACCTCGGTCAGCCCTGAAGGGGGCTGCGCACCAGCTGTATCCGGGTGATCTCCGAAGGCGCCCACAAGCGTTTGGGCGGCCCCCAGTACCCCGTTCCGCGGCTCACATATACCCACATCCCCTGATGCAGATACAGGCCCGCCGTGAAAGGCTGCTGCAATCGGACGAAGAAGCCCCAGGGAAAAAACTGACCGCCATGCGTATGGCCGGACAATTGCAGCGTGTAGCCCAACGGGGCAGCCGCCAGCGCGCTGCGCGGCTGGTGCGCCAGCAAAATCCTGACAGCGGCGTCCGCCGCCGTGCCCGCCAGCGCGCGGGCCGGGTCGCTGCGCTGCGTAGAGTCGTGCGACTCTGCCGTGTAGTCGGTCACGCCGGCCACCACCACTTTGTTTCCCGCGATATCGGCGACCGCATGCTCGTTCATCAGCACGCGCAGGCCCAGGCGGCGAAACTCCTGTACCCAGGCCGTTGCACCCGAGTAGTACTCGTGATTGCCGGTCACCAGATACACCCCGTGCGGCGCGCGCAGATCGGCCAGGGGCTGGGTGTGCGCCGACAGCATTTCGACGCTGCCGTCGACCACGTCGCCCGTGATCGCGATCACGTCGGGACACTCGGCGTTCACCGCGTCGACGATGGCGCGCACATAGCCGGCCTTGATCGTCGGCCCCACGTGCACATCGCTGATCTGCACGATGGTGAAATTCTCCAGCCCCTCGGGCAGGCCGGCCACCGGCACGCTCACGGTCACCACGCGCGCCAGGCCGCGCGCGTTGATGAACCCCACGATGCTGCCCAGCAAGGCCAGCGCCGGCACCAGCGCAGCCGAGGCTGCGCGCAGCGCCGCCAAAGGCACGCGCGCGCCCAGCAGCGAGGCGATCCACGCGATCAGCAGCACGGCATCGCGCAGCGCCGTGAACACGAAGAGCGACGAGAAGAACCCCAGCGCCAGCAGGCCGATCCACGCCATCGCGCTGCCCCAGGGCCGCGGATGCGACGCCCGGCGGCTGAGCATGCCCATGGGTATCAGCACGCAGGACAGCACCAGCCACAGCCAGCAGCCCGTGGCGGGCGCCCCGCCGCTGGGGGCGGCGGCGATCACGCGCCGGGCGACAAAAGCCAGCCCCAACACAAAGAGAATAACGCACCGCACAAAAAAAAA
>NZ_JBQCER010000028.1:0-111873 GCF_051960075.1 Bordetella sp. | reverse complement strand
GCGCGCCGCTGCAAAACCTTGCTTGATCAGGCCGATGTCGCTGGCCGCGACCGCCATGCGATAACCGCTGCCGAAAGCCGCGCGGGCCGCAGCCGCATCGTTCGTGAAAATGCCGCACGGCAAGTCGTGATTCCTGGCCGCCGCCTGGATGCGGGCGCAATCCCGGCCCAGCACATCCGCGTCCGCGGTGCCGCGCGAAAATGATAGATCGCCCGTGCCGATGAACAGAAAATCCACACCCGGCACGGCGGCGATCTCCTCGGCATTTTCCACGCCCTTCACGGTCTCGATCAGCAGACCGATGGCCACGTGGCCGTCAGCCTCCAGCATGGCATCGATGCCGCCCAACAGGGGCCGCACGCCGCCGGCCGAGCGTGTGCCGAAAGGCGGATAGCGGCCGGCCGAGACGGCGCGGCGCGCGTCGTCGGCCGTTTCGACCAGCGGCAGCAGCACCGCCGAAGCGCCCGCGTCGAGCGCCTGCGAGATGACTGCCGGCGAGTTGTCGGCGCAGCGCGCGATCACGGGCACGCGGGCGCCGACAGCCGCGATGGCCGCCTCGAGCGTGCCGCGCTCCCACAGACCATGCTGCAGATCGAGCACGATCGCGCCCGGCGCCGCATGGGCCGCGAATTCGGCCATGGGCACGCTGCCCATCGCGAGCCAGAACAGGGCGATAGGTTCGCCATCGTGCAACGCAGGCTTGAGCGGAGAAAACATCATGTCCGGACTCCCGGTCGGCTGCAGGCTGATATGATTTCTGAATTCAGAATTCAGATTACTGTATTGAAGAACAAAGCACCAGTCATCCTCACTATGTTGGCTGCCCTGCGTCGAGCCGGAACCAGCATGCCTATCCGCCGGGAATTGCCGCCATGGCAGAAAATCAAGCACAAACCCCAACGCTGCCCCGCCGCACCGCACTGAAACAGAACACGCTGAGCGAGTCGGTCTATCAGGAAATCCGGACCAGGCTGCAACGGGGCCAGGTCGGCATTCGCGACCGCATCCTGGACCACGAAGTCGCCGACGAGTTCGGCTGCACGCGCATGCCCGTGCGGCAGGCATTGCTGCGCCTGGTCAACGACGGTTATCTGGTCGGTACGACGCGGGGATTCGTGGTGCCGACCCTGACGGCCAACGACATCCGCGAGCTGTTCGAATTGCGCCGGCTGCTCGAGCCCAGTGCGGCAGCAGCCACGGTACCCATGCTCGGCGACAAGGAAGACGCCGCGCTGCGGCAAGCCTATCAAAAAGCGCGCAAGGCCTACGAAAAACGCGATACGGCAGCGATGATCCGCGCCAATATCGAGTTTCGCGACGTATGGCTCGACGCCGTACCGAACGCCCGCCTGCAAAGCACCATCCGGCGCTTCGCCGACCACGTGCAGCAGGTACGTCTTGCGACGCTGGACAACCGCCCTACGCAGAAGGTCGTCGTCGAGGGCATGCGCGTCTTGCTCGAGGGCTTCGTGGAGCGCGATCCCAAGCGGATCAAGACCGCCATGATGGCGTTCACCATCGCAGCCGAGCAATGGTATTTCGCATTGATCGGCGGACCGGATTGATTCTCGCCGCAACGGTCCGGCTTGCGCACAGACCGGCCAGGACCGCCCGCCGCGGCTGTCAATGCGACATCAGAACCGGAACGATCATGGAATTCAGTATGGCGCGGGTGACGCCGCCCAGGAACAGCTCGCGCCAGCGGGAGTGCCCGTAGCAACCCATCACGATCAGGTCGGCGCCGAAATCGGCGGTACGCGACAGCAGCATGCTGCCATTGGGGATGTCGCGAACGCCGTCGATTTCCTCGATCACGACCTTCACGCCGTGCCGCGCGAGGGCGGCCGCGATCTGGCCCCCGTCGATGCGCGGACCATCGATGTCGCCAGACGCGTTGATGCTGAAGATGATCGTCTTCCTGGCCCGGACAAGAAAAGGCAGCGCATCGTGCACGGCGCGGCTCGCTTCGCGGCTGCCGTCCCAGGCAACGCAGACGGTGCCGCCGATTTCCGGGAAACTGCCTGCGTATGGCACCAGCAACACGGGACGCCCGCAGGACAGGATCAGGTTTTCGACGAACTGATCGGCGATGAACGACTCGGGATCGTCCTGATCGTATTGGCCTGCGATGACCAGGTCTGCAGCCCGGGCTGCCCTGGGCATGGCCAGGTTGGGAGGCAGTTTGGAAAACCGCCAGTCGCCCTCGATGCCCTCGCGCGCAAGCGCCTTGCGGAACATCGACGCTTCCGCTTCCTGGTATTCGGCCCGCAGTTTCTCGCTGGCATAACGGTACTCGGGCGGATTCGTGACCATGCTCAACGGTTCGAGCGCCGGCTGATATACGTTGAATAGCCCGGTCAGATGCGCGTCGAATCGCTTGGCGATCTGAAGGGCGGCTTCGATGCGCTGCGGCATGGCCTTGCTTGCATCGAGATGCACAAGAATGTTTCGATAGTCCATGTTGGCGGCTCCGGTGGAATTGAACGGCATGCTTGTCCTGCAGGCGTTGAAGACAAGGATAGGAGCGCGGGAACCCGCCTACCTTCTATGACAGATACTGTCCACCGTTGGCCGAGAAGGTCGCCCCGGTGATGTAGTCGTTGTCTTCGCGCGCCAGAAAGACGACCAGCCGGGCGATGTCCTCGGCGCGGCCCAGCCGCCCGACCGGAATCGCGGCGACGATGGCCTTCATTACCTCAGGCTGAACCGCCGCGACCATATCGGTATCGCAGTATCCGGGTGCAATGGCGTTGACCGTGATGCCGCGAGCGGCGCTTTCAAGCGCCAGGGCGCGGGTGAAACCGAGTATGCCGGCTTTGGAAGCCGAGTAATTGGTCTGGCCGAACTGCCCCTTCTGGCCGTTGATCGAGCTGATGTTGACGATGCGCCCGTACCGGCGCTCGCGCATGCCTTCGATGACATGGCGGCACATATTGAAATGCGAGTCCAGGTTGGTGCGCAGCACCTCCTGCCACTGCTTCAGGCTCATCTTGTGCAGCGCAGTGTCTCGTGTGATGCCGCCGTTGTTGACCAGGACGCCGATCGGGCCCAGATCATGCTCGACTTGCTCGACGCCCGAACCGCAGGCCTCGAAATCGGAAATGTCCCAACGGTAGACGGGAATGCCGGTTTCCGCATGAAAGCGTTCGGCTTCGGTGTCGTTGCTGTGATAGACGGCAACGACACGGTGGCCGGCCTGCTGCAGCGCGATCGAGGTTGCGCGCCCGAGGCCGCGCGTGCCGCCGGTAACCAAGGCTATGTGCTTGTTCATGAGAACTCCTGGAGTTCGCCATGTCAGGGGAGCGAACGAGATCACGCTACGACACGATCATGAACGACAGATGACCGTATCGCATTGACGCAGATCAAGCCCGAGACGACGGTTTGGGCGGCAGAGGGTACGCCGAGGAACCGAAGCCGCGCCCCTTCCTTGGGTGCGCTGTAACGAGTGCCGCACTGCCGGCGGCAGCGCGCACGCTCAGCGCTTGCCGCGCGCGCGTTCGATCGCGCCGCGCAGAATGGCCAACGCTTCGTGGGCCAGGTCCAGCGGCGTGGTGAGCGGCGCCAGCAGGCGCAGGGTATTGCGATGCACCCCGCACTTGATTACCAGCAACCCGCCTTCGCGGCACTGGTCGATCACTGCCTGAGTGAAATCGGCATCCGGCTGGAAAGGATCGCCGCCGCGCACGAACTCCAGGCCCAGCATCGGTCCCATGCCGCGAACCGTGCCGATCTCCTTGAACTCGGCCGCCAGTTTGTCCAGGCCCGCGCGCAGGGTCTCGCCCAGAGCGCGGCTTTTCTCCAGCAACCGCTCTTCTTCGAAGACATCGAGCACGGCCAGCGCGGCGGCGCAGGCCAGCGGATTGCCTGCATAAGTGCCGCCCAGGCCGCCGGGCGCCGGCGCGTCCATGACCTCGGCGCGGCCGACCACGCCCGACAGCGGCAGGCCGCCGGCCAGACTCTTGGCCACGGTCACCAGGTCGGGTTGGATGCCGGCATGCTGAAAGCCGAACATCTCGCCGGTACGCCCGAAGCCGGCCTGGATTTCGTCGAGAATGAGCAAAATGCCGTGCTTCTCGGTCAGCGCGCGCAGGGCTTGCAAAAATTCCTTGCCGGCCGGCAGGAAGCCGCCGTCACCCTGCACCGGTTCGAGAATGACTGCGGCCACGCGATCGGGCAGGATCTGCGTGGAGAACAGGTTGTTCAGTTCGCGGATCGCGTCCTCGCTGGAAATGCCGTGGTACGGATCGGGATAGGGGGTGTGATAGACCTCGCCGGCAAAGGGCCCGAAGTTCTGGCGATAAGGGGCGCTGAACCCGGTCAGCGTCGCCCCCAGCAGCGTGCGGCCGTGGAAGCCGCCTCGAAAGGAGATGATGCCGGGCACGTTGCGATAGGCCCGCGCGATCTTGATGGCGTTTTCGACCGCTTCCGCGCCGGTAGTGACGAGCAGGGTCTTGTAGGGCTCGCTGCCACCGATCAGCTTGTTGAGCCTGGCGGCCAGGTCGACATAGACGTCATAGCCCGCAACCTGGAAGGCCGCGTGCGAGACGCGCTCGAGCTGCTTGTGCACGGCCGCAACGACCTTGGGGTGGTTATGGCCGATATTCTGCACGCCGATGCCGCCCACGAAGTCGATGTAGCGGCGGCCCTCGACGTCCCAGAGCAGCGAGCCTTGCGCCTTGTCGGCAAAGACGGGATGCGCGGTGACGACGCCTTGCGGCACATTCTGGACGCGGGAGGCGAGATAGGCTTGGTTGGTGCGGGTCATTGCGGTGTTACCTCTTCGGTAGTGATGCGCGGCGCATCGGCCGCGGCATGGTGGTCTGTAGGCAAGGGCAGCCTGGATTGCGGCAGGCGGGCGGCGTGTGCGGCCAGGACTTGAGCAAGGTGCCGGGCGCGGCGGCCGCTCAACTTGCCGATCTGGGTGCGGCAGCTGAAGCCGTCGGCCACCAGCTCGGCCTGCTCGGGCACCTGCGCCAGCTTGGGCAGCAACTCGAGCTCGCCGACGCGGCGCGCCAGGTCGGCGGTCTTGGCGTGATAGCCGAAGGCGCCCGCCATGCCGCAGCAGCCGGTGTCGAGCACCGTGGCGCCCAGCGCTTTTTCCGCGGCTGCGCCGCCGCAGGCGCGATGATGGCAATGCGCATGCACATGGGCCTGCGACGCCTGCGGCAAAGTCAAACCCGCTTCTCGCGCGAACTCGGCCATGGTGCGGGTCAGCGCGGCGAGCCGCTTCGCTCGAGGATCATGCGCCAGCAGCGCGGGCATCTCGTCGCGAAAGACCGACAGGCAGCTGGGTTCGAGCACCAGCACGGACACGCCGGCGGCCATTGGTTCGGCCAGCAGGTCCAGGATCTCCAGCAGATTGCCGCGCGCCTGGTCCAGCAGGCCCGAGTCGTAGAAGGGACGACCGCAGCAGACGTGCCGCTGAGTCAGCCGCGACCGGTAGCCGGCGGCCTGCACGACGGACACGGCAGCCTGCAGCACCTCTGGCGTAAAGCCATTATTGAAGGTGTCGGTCCAGACGATGACATCTTTGGAGTCGTAGGCTTCGCCGCCGCTGGCCTTCAACGCCCGCGCCGTCGACGTGCGACGAAAAACCTTGCCTGCGATCCTGGGAAAGGCCACGCCGCCGGCCAGGCCGAACACCCTGCCCACACGCCGCAGAACGGCATTGCTCAGTACGCCATTGACCAGGCCGCTCACGCGAGAGGCGGCAGGCAGCCACTGCCCCAGCCTGCCCACCATCGCATCCATGGGTGCGCGAAGACGATTCTGGTAATAGCGATAGAGGAACTCGCTGCGGTATTTGGGAATGTCCACATGCGTGGGGCAGTCGTTCTTGCATCCCTTGCACGACAGGCACAGGTCCATCGAGTCCTTGACAGCCTTGGCGTCCTGCTCCTCGCTGATCACGTCGCCCTTGAGCAGTTCGAAGAACAGTCGCGCCCGGCCGCGCGTGGAATAGCTTTCCTCGCGTGTGGCCTTGAAGCTCGGGCACATGGTGCCGCCCTCGAGCGAGCGGCACTTGCCCATGCCGATGCAGCGTTCGGTCTCGCGGCCGTAGCCGGAACCGGGCTCCACGCCCATGGGGTAAGTGAACAGGCCGCGCACCGGCGATCGTTCATAGTCCGGCCCCATGCGCAGATTGTCCTCCACCGGCATGGCGTCGATGAGCTTGCCGGGGTTCATCAAGCCGGCGGGGTCCCACAACGATTTGAACTCGCGAAAGGCCTGCATCAACCGCGGCGAGAACATGAGATGCAGGAACTCGCCCTTGGCCTGGCCGTCGCCGTGCTCGCCCGAGAGCGAGCCCTGGTACTTGACGACCAGGGCCGCCGCTTCGCCGAGAAAGGCGCGCCAGTCCTGCACGCCGCGCCGGGAGCGCAGGTCGAAGGTGATGCGCGAATGGATGCAGCCGTCGCCGAAGTGGCCGTAGAGATTGGTCTTGTAGCCGTAGCGCTCGACCAGTACCGAGAATTCGCGCAGGTACTTGCCCAGCAGCGCGGGCTCCACGGCGGCGTCTTCCCAACCGACGGTGGGATCGGGCTGACCATTGACGCGCGAGAGCGAGGTGGCCGAGGCGCCGGTCTCGCGGATGGTCCACAGGCGGTTCATCAGCGATGCGTCGCTCACCAGTCGCGCGCGCGGCCGGCTCGCAAGACCTTGCGCCACGGTCATGGCGGCCTGCGCCTGCGTCAAGGCGTCGGCGCGGCTGTCCGCGCCGAACTCGACCAGCAGCCAGGCATTTCCGTCGGGCAGCTCGGCAATGTCGTCCAGCTTGAGGCCCAGCTCCTTCAGACCGCCGACGATGCCGTGGTCCAGGCCCTCCATGGCGATGGCGCCCAGGGGCAGCAGGTCGGGCACACTGTCGGCGGCATCGAAGATGGAGTCGAAGCCCAACACCACCAGCACCCGCTGCGCCCGACCCTCGACCAGCGTGGTCTCGGCGCGCAGCACGGTGGCGCAAGTGCCTTCGGAACCGACCAGCGCGCGGGCAATGTTGAAGCCGTTCTCGGGCAGCAGCTGGTCCAGGTTATAGCCCGACACGCGGCGCTTGAGCTTGGGAAAGCCCTGCTGGATGTCGTCGGCGTAGCGCGTGGCCAGTTCCTTCAGACCGCGCACGATGCGCGCCCGCTCGCCGCCCGCGGCCAGGTGCTCGGCATACCCGGCCTCGTCGGTCGGGCCGACCCAGAAGCGCTCGCCTGTGATGGTCAGCACCTCCAGGCGCTCGATGTTCTCGACCGTCTTGCCGGCCATGACCGAGTGCGCGCCGCAGGAGTTGTTGCCTATCATGCCGCCCAGCGTGCAGCGGCTGTGCGTGGCGGGGTCGGGGCCGAAGGTCAGGCCGTGGGCCGCGGCGGCCTTCTTGAGCTGGTCGCAGATCACGCCGGGCTGCACGCGTGCCACGCCGCGCTGCGCGTCGATGTGCTCGATGGCGTTCAGATACTTGGAGTGGTCGATGCACACGGCCTCGTTGACCGCCTGCCCGCACATGGACGTGCCCGCGCCGCGCGGTAGCACGGCGATGCCCAGCTCGCCGCAGGCGCGCACGGCCGCCTCAAGGTCCTGCATGCTGCGCGGGATCACCACGCCCAAGGGCGGCTGCCGATAGTTGGAAGCCTCCGAGGCGTAGAGCGCCCGGCTGGCGGCGTCGAAGCGCAGCTCGGCCGTGGTCCGGGCCTGCAGGCGGCCGCGCAACTGCAGCAGCCGATTGAGGTCGGCCTTGGCGCCGCCCTGATTCAAAACCGTCGACATCAAGGCATCAATCCAGTTGGCCCTGGCACAGGTATTTGATGTGCATGTATTGGGCCAGGCCGTGCGTCGAGCATTCGCGGCCGTAGCCGGTGTCCTTGACGCCGCCGAAAGGCGCCGCCTCGGCCGCCAGCGCCGCATAATCCACCGCTAGGCCATTGTTGACGTGTCCGCTGCTGCGCCCCGAGGCTTCCGCCGCCACATCGCCGCGAGCTTCCAGCACGGCAACATTGGCACCGCGCCGCGCCAGCGCCAATGCTGCGGAAAGGCCGCAGAACCCGCCGCCGATGACCGTCACATCCACCCTGCCCTGCGGCGCCTGCGCATGCCCGCGGTAACCGGGAAGGCCTTGCTTCCAAAGGATGTCGAGTTTCATAGTGCGCAAATTTTTTCAGGCGGTTTTGACGTGACGCAGGACAAGAAATTGAAGCACGGCGGACCGAAGATTTTGTGGCGTATTGGGCATTGCACGCGCACAAGAAATACTCTTTGTCCCCCCTATTTCGGCATGGCCTGCCGGACGCGTGCCAGCGCGTACGCCGGCGCGCATGCGCACCAGAAACTGGTCGTGCACGAAGTCATAGCTCCAGAGCAAATTGGGCTACGTAACACCGGGATGGCAACAACGATCCGGGACCCGATAAGCTCGATGGCGCCTACGACCGCCCGGCTAAAAATCGGCAACCTTGCCCCATGCGGAGCCGCTGAATCGGCCGGGTTGATACGGCGCGGGATCCACCATCGGCTTCGCACCGGAGGCAAGGTCGGCGACCAAATGACCTGCGCCGGGGCCTATCCCAAAGCCATGACCCGAAAAGCCCGCAGCCAAGATCAACCCCGGGACGCTGGGCACTTCGCCAATGCCCGGAACGCCATCCGGTGTGCTGTCGACGAAACCGGCCCACGCGTGCGTGATCTTTGCGTCGCGAAGCTCGGGTAATAGTTTGACGGCACGCCGATGCGTTTCCCGGATGGTGTACGGGTCGGGTTTGGGATCCAGGATACGCACTCGTTCCATGGGGGTGGGCTCATCGAGCCGCCAACGACTCAGCGTTTCATGGCCGCCACGAATGCCCTCCAAACCGCCGGGCAGAAGACTGCGCCAGCGCTTGGCAAACATGGGCACAAACTGTGGGGCGAACCGCAGGAACTGCGGCGTCACGTCCACGCGTGCACGGCCGCTGATTGCCAGTGCATAACGTCCGTCACTCCGGCGCGTGACGGACACGCCCGAGGTGAACATGGCATCCGGCAAACCACGTTCTACAGGAGACATACTAAGGATGGATTGCCGGATCGACGCCTGAGGAAAGCGGATACCGAGCTGACGGCAAAAAGCTGACGCCCAGGCACCGCCTGAAAGCACAACCGTCTTGGTCTTGATGACTCCGGCTTCCGTGACGACGCCGCTGACCCGCCCGCCTTCCAATTCGATACCGCGCGCCGCGCAGAATTGGTTGACGCTGCCTCCGAGCTTCATGAATGCCGCAGCCACCGCAGGCGCGGCCTTTTCGGGATCAGCGGTGCCGTCGCTGGGCGAGAAGACGCCGCCTTTCCAGACCTGGCCGGTCGCCTGCCCCCGCTGGGTTGCCTGCCGGCTATCCAGCATATAGGTCGTCACTCCTGCAGTTTTTGCAAAATCGCCCCAACTGGCCCATCGAGACAACTCGGCATCGTCATTGCTGAGATACAAAAGCCCGCAGCGATGAAAACCTGCGTCTTCGCCAGATTCAGCGGAAAAACGCTCCCAGAGATCAAGACTCTTGCTTGCCATCGGCAATTCGCGGGCGTCTCGGTTTTGCTGCCGGCACCAGCCCCAGTTGCGGCTCGATTGCTCGGCTCCGATTCTCCCCTTCTCGACCAAGACAACCGAAATTCCACGCTGAGCCAAGTAATAGGCAGCGAAGACGCCGATAATGCCTCCCCCAATGACGACCACGTCAGCCGTAGTCGGCATCGTGGGCGAAGATTCTATGTGACGCAGCGGCGGGGACATGGTCAATTCCGCTCAGCAATAGCTTGGACGTCTTGAACGACGTAGAACTTCGCCACATGCTCGCTACTTTCCCATCCAATTGACGCTCCCCGAGGCACGAAAATCACATCACCGACGCCTAGCGACAACACATTGCCATCGGGTATGGCGAACCGCACGCCACCGGCCAAGATGTGCATGAACTCGTTTTGGCGATGCGAGCGAATAATTCGATGATAGGGCGTCGAATCCCAGGTACCGGCCTGATACTCGATGCCCTCGTCGGTGAAGGCATTATCGCCACGACATTGCGGGACCGGACCTAGAAGCACCTCCGCCGGTAGCGAGGCAGAGGGCTTGAAGTCGGCATCCTCGACACGCAACGGGAAAATCCCTCCCCTCATCGGCATCTTGCAGGCGGCTGCGCAAAATGTGAAAACCACCGAAGGTCCGGCCTTGACGCGAAGCGCCGTACCGCCGTCGATCACTGCGCCCATATTCGGACCAAGCACCAGTGGCGCCATTCCAGCGGCTTCCAAGGTGAGTTCACCTTCCACGACGACGATGGTTTCTATATGGGGAAAACCTGAAATGTCGAGCTCGCCAACGAAACTGACACGGCCCGCTGCCATCGACTCGGGACCTTCCCAAGCGATCTCCCGGTATTGCGCAAAGGGATCGTTCTCGCCAAATTTCTCCTTTCGAAAGGATGTCGAAACAGGCATGCCATCGGCACGATGCAGCACGAAAGGTACGGTCACTTCAACTCCTGTGTATTGCGCGGCTTGATGTTCATGCAATCAATTATGCGGCGCAAGTTTGCTCATATGGTTAATGGTCTAAAAATCAATCGTTAAACTCAGATTAATGGCCATAATTTCTTGATCCAACGATTGAGGCGCGCCGCGCAATCTACTCAAGCGTCACGGGAACAAAGCGCAGCTCTCAACACGGAATTCCTCGACCACTAGGAGCAACCTCGCTTATCGCTAGACACCAGATGCAGAGGTAGTTCCAACAGTTGCCGAAAGTCGGGGCGTACTTGCCGGAAGAGCGCTTATTTGACGGGTTTATTTATATATCTCAGCGAGATCGCTCAAGTCCCAGTTTCCCCCGCTCAATACTACGCAGACTTTTTCCTGGGGAGTGACTTTTACCGAGCCAGCCAGCAAGGCACCTATGCCGATGGAAGCAGCGGGTTCGGCTATCAACTTTGCATCCTTCGCAAGCACGCGCATGCCCGCGATGATGTGTTCGTCATCAACAAGAATGATCTCGTCCACATATTTTTCAATGATGGGATACGGATTCTGGCCCGGGACGCTGATTCTCAATCCATCCGCAATGGTGTTTTTCAGCGGAAGCGATGTGCGCTCTTTGTTTATCCTGCTGTGGAAATACTTCGGTGTCAGGGAAGGCTCTGCGCCAACGACACGCACTGACGGCTTCGTTTCCTTTATGGCGGTGGCGATTCCAGAAATGAGCCCGCCTCCGCCCATGGGAATAATGACCGTATCAACATCGTTGAGATCGTCCAGGATTTCACAGCCGATCGTGCCCTGGCCGGCCATCACCATGGGGTCCTCGAATGCATGCACCACCGCATATTTGTTCTTTTCGGCGATTTCATACACTTTTCGCCATCTCGCAGCAGTATCGCCGTCGAAAAGAATCACCTCCGCCCCAAGAGCCTCTGTATTTTCAATTTTTATCTTCGGCGTCGTCACGGGCACGACCAAGATCGCCTTGACGCCCAACAGGCGGGCAGCGTAGGCGAGTCCTTGGGCATGATTGCCCGACGACGTGGCGATCATGCCGTTGGCAATCTCTTCCCGTGAAAGCGAAAGTGATTTGTTCAACGCGCCCCGGATTTTGAAAGCGCCGGTAATCTGCAAGGTTTCCGGCTTCAGATAAACCTGACATCCGACGGCCTTTTCGATTTTCTCGGCGCGCAGCAGCGGCGTATGCCGGATATAGGGCTTGATGCGCTCCTGGGCTTGGCGTATGTCCTCGATAGTCGGGTGGTTGGTCATGGTCATGATTTGAAGAACTCGAAGAAGGTCCCGGTCTCGCTCGCTATGGCGTTCCGGTAGATTTTTTCAGACGTGATGTTGTCCTGTATGGCCATACCTGTGGAGTCGAAAATGGTGACCTCCTGGTCGCTTTCCCTCCCGGGTATCCAGCCGAGCAATACTTCACCGAGCTCCCCGTGGATTTCGTCCCTGGTGATGATTTTTTTATTCAACGGGTGCCAGGTCTCGCCTTTCTCGATGCACTGCGTCAAGGAGTCAGTAACGATTTTCGCGTTTCTGAAGATCTCCGGCTCCAGCTCCTGCTTGCCTTGTTGATCCGTGCCGATCGCGACTATATGGGTGCCGGGCTTTATCCAGTCGGCTTGCACCAGCGTTCCCTTGCCGCGCGTCGTAGTGATCAGGATGTCGGCCTGTTCGACAGCCTCCCTTTTGGACTTGGCCATAACCACGGGGATCCCAAACTCGCCTTCAATGTCCGCTTTGTATTGGGACAGCGTCTCCGGCGTGTTGTTCCATGCATGGATCTCTTCGATCTTCATGACCTCGCTGATGGCGCGAATCTGCATCCTGGCCTGGCTGCCCGTGCCGATCGAGGCGATCTTTCCCGAATTTTTCCTGGCCAGTGCTTTGACCGATACGGCCCCGGCGGCTCCGGTTCTTAGGCCCGTGATCAAGCTTCCTTCCATGACGCACAACAAGGCGCAACATCTTGCATCAAACAGAAGAATGGTCCCCATGCCGCTGGGCACGCCATGATCCTTCAGGTTATTGGCGAAGCCTCCGGAAGAAGCCTTCATGGAGATCAGTTCATTGGATCCGCAGTAACTCAGCTTGAAGTCGATCTCCCCGCGCGGTGGCGGCAGATGTATGCCTATATAGTCCGGCTGCAGCACCTGATTACTGCTAAAGGCTTTGTACGCTTCTTCGACGGCACTAATGACTTCTTTCATGCAGATTAATCTGCTGACTTCTTCCTTGTTCAGCAACAGTGTTTTCATGGGAGCCGTCCGTTAGTGGCTAAACGCGGTCCTGCACAGTTCAGATACTTGGATAGATCGATGCACACGGTCTCGTTGACCGCCTGCCCGCACATGGACGTGCCCGCGCCGCGCGGCAGCACGGCAATACCCAGTTCGCCGCAGGCGCGCACGGCGGCTTCCAGGCCCTGCAGGCGGCTGCGCAGTTGCAGCAGCCGATTGAGGTCGGCCTTGGCGCCGCGCTGATTCAAAACCGTCGACATCAAAGCATCAATCCAGTTGGCCCTGGCAAAGGTATTTGATGTGCATGTATTCCGCCAGGCCGTGCGTCGAACCTTCGCGGCCGTAGCCGGAGTCCTTGACGCCGCCGAAGGGCGCCGCCTCGGCCGCCAGCGCCCCTTCGTTGATGCCCACGATGCCCGACTCCAGTTCGTCGGCCAGGCGCCAGATGCGGCGCACGTCGCGCGAGTAGAAGTACGCGGCCAGGCCGAACGGCGTGGCATTGGCATCGACGACCACCTCGGCTTCGCTGGCAAAGCGCGTGACTGGGGCGATGGGGCCGAAGGTTTCCTCGCACGAGCATTCCATGGTCGGCTTCACATCGGTCATCACCGTGGGCGCGTAATAATGCGCGCCGGCCTTGCCTTCGGGAGACAGGCGCTTGCCGCCCACCACGATCTTGGCGCCGTGCTTGACCGCGTCCTGGACGTGGCGCTCGATCTTGTCGACGGCGCGCGCATTGATCATCGGGCCGATCTGCGAGGCCGGATCGGTCGCCGGGCCGACCACCAGGGCGCCGACGCGGGCTGCCAGCTTCGCGACGAATTCATCGTGCACGGCATCCTGCACGTAGATGCGGTTGGGGCTCACGCAGGTCTGCCCGCCGTTGCGGAACTTGGCGGCCATCAGTCCGTCGACCGCGGCATCCAGGTCGGCGTCGTCAAAGACGATGAAGGGCGCGTTGCCGCCCAGCTCCAGCGACAGTTTCTTGAGCGTGTCGGCCGAGCGGCGAGCCAGGTGCTTGCCCACCGGCGTCGAGCCGGTGAAGGTGATCTTGCGCACGCGCGCATCGTCCAGCCACACATCCACGACTTCGCCGGCCCGCTCGCGCGAGGCCGTGACGATGTTGAGCACGCCGGGCGGCACGCCGGCCTGCTCGGCCAGCTTGACCAGGGCCAGCGAGGTCAGCGGTGTGTCCTCGGCGGGCTTGCAGACCACGGTGCAGCCGGCGGCCAGGGCCGGGGCGATCTTGCGCGCGATCATGGCGGCCGGAAAGTTCCAGGGCGTGACGGCGGCGATCACGCCCACCGGCTCGCGCAGGGCGAACATGCGCCGGCCCGGCACCGGCGCGGGGATGATCTCGCCGTCGGCGCGCGTGGCCTCTTCGGCGAACCACTCCACATAGCTCGCGGCATAGAGCACCTCGCCCTTGCCCTCGGCCAGGGGCTTGCCCTGCTCGCTGGAAATCAGTCGACCCAGATCCTCGATCTGTTCGACGATCAGGTCGTTCCAGCGCTTGATGATCTGCGCGCGCTGCTTGGCTGGCACCTTGCGCCAGGTCTTGAAAGCGGTGTGAGCCGCTTCCAGCGCGGCGCGCGCATCGGCTGCGCCGCTGTCGGGCACCTGGGCGAAGACCTCGCCGGTGGCAGGGTCGGAAACCGCCAGCAAGCGTGCGTCCTGGGCGGCGACCCAGCGGCCGGCTATGCAATTGAGGCCGGGCAGCAAGTCGAGGTTCTGAAACGTAAAAGGCATGATGCGCAAATCCTGTACAAAACGGAAAGAAAAGGACGCGTTCTCGTGTCTGCTAGCAAACCCCGGGCCGCGAATCAGGACAGCATGTCCTTGAGTTTGAAATACAGCCCGACCGCGGGCAGGAACCAGGGCGGCCCCACATGGCCGGGAATGGCCGGCCAGTCGCGATCGCGCCATGGATTGGCGCCAGCTTCGCCAGCCATCACTCGGGACATGATCTGGCCCATGTGAACCGACATCTGGGTGCCATGCCCGCTGAAACCCATGGCGTAATAGACGCCGTCGCGCTCGCCCGCGTGCGGCAGGCGATCCTGCGTCATGTCCACCAAGCCGCCCCAGCAGCAGTCGATGGCCACATCGGCCAGTTGCGGAAAAGCCTGCGTCATGCCCTGGCGCAGGATGGCGCCGCTCTTGGCGTCGGACTGAGGACTGGAGACGGCAAAGCGCGCGCGGCCGCCGAAAACCAGGCGATCGTCGGGGGACAGGCGAAAGTAGTAATGCAGATTGCCCGTCGTGACGTAGGTGCGCCGCCCTGCCAGCAACGCCTGCGCGCGAGCGCGGCCCAGGGGTTCGGTCGCGACGATGAAGCTGCCTATGGGGACGATCCGCCTGCGGATCCAGCCCAGGCTCCCGTAGCTTCCGTGGCGGCTGATGCCGGTTGCCAGCAGGACCTGGTCGGCCTGCAGCACGCCCTGCGGCGTATGCAGGCGGTGCGCGTGCCCCGACCCGATGCGCTCCAGGCGCCGCAGCGGGGTATTGAGGTGAATGCGGGCGCCATGACGCTCGGCGGCCTGCGCCAAGCCCAAGGCGAACCGACCCATGTGCATTTGGCCGCTTTTTTTATAAAGCAGGCCGCCATGATAGGCATCGCTGTCGACCTCGGCCCGCACGCGGGCGGCATCGAGCATCTCGACATCGAGATCGACGCCATCGCGCAAGAGTTGCTCGCAGCTGCGCGACAGCGCGTCGTAATGCGCCGGGCGCGCGGCAAGTTTGAGCTTCCCGTTTCGCGTGAAGTCGCATTCGATGCCTTCCTGTCGTATCACCGACTCGACCGTATCGACGGCGGCGTCGTAGGCCTGGTACCAGGCCCGCGCCTGCTCGGTCCCGACGCGCGCGGCAAGCGACGCATAATCCACCGCCAGGCCGTTGTTGACATGCCCGCCGTTGCGTCCCGAGGCTTCCGCCGCAACGTCGTCGCGCGCTTCCAGCACCGCGACGCTGGCGCCGCGCCGCGCCAATGCCAGTGCAGCGGAAAGACCGCAGAATCCGGCCCCGACGACCGCTACATCCACCCTGCCCTGCGGCGCCTGCGCATGTCCGCGGTAACCGGGAAGGCCTTGCTTCCAAAGGGTGTCGAGTTTCATGGCGCGCAAATTTTCGAGGCAGTTATGAAGCGATGCAGGAGAAGAAATTGAAGCACGCCAGGCCAAAGATTTTGTCGCGTATTGGGCATTGCCCGCATGCTAGAAATACTCTTTGTCCGCCTGTTTTCGGCATGGCCTGCCGGACGCGCGCCAACCAGCATATAGCCGGACAAAAACAAACCGTGTTAAACCGTTGCTTTTGTCCGAGCACCAAGATTTTCGCCACCATGCTTCCCGCCCTGAAACTCGATCGGCTCGATCTGCGCATCCTCACCCAGCTGCAGAAAAACGGACGCATGACCAACGTCGACCTGGCCGACGCGGTGGGTCTTTCCGCCAGCCCCTGCTTGAGCCGGGTCAAGCGGCTCGAGCAGGCCGGCTATATCGACGGCTACAGCGCGCAGATCCGCATGGAGATGCTGGGAGACACACTCACAGTCTTCACCCAGGTCACGCTTACCGATCATCATCGGGAAGATTTCACGCGCTTCGAAAAAGCCGTGCGCGACATCGACGAGATCATGGAATGCCATCTGGTAAGCGGCGGCTACGACTATCTTCTGAAGGTCGTGACCCGCGGCGTGAACCAATACCAGCTGCTGATGGAGAGCCTGCTCGAGCGCGATATCGGCATCGAGAAATACTTCAGCTTCATCGTCATCAAGTCGCCTTTCATCAAGACGCATTACCCGATCGAAAAGCTGTTTCCCGCCGAACCGTCTTGACCACGGCCGGCGCAGACTGCCGCAGGGCCGTCACGGGAAAATGACGTAGACCTTGCGCAAGGTCTCCAGGATGTTCCATATGCCGCGCGTGTTGGCGGGAAAGAACAGCGTATCGCCGGCGCGGATTTCAAGCGACTCGCCGCCCTCCGGCGTGAAGGTGCACGATCCCGTCAGGATATGCATGACCTCGGCGCCGGCCACCTTGCGCCTGGACTGACCGGGCGAGCATTCCCAGACACCCATGCCGCTGTCTTCGGCACCCTCCAGTTCGACCGGCAGATCGCGGGTGCGGCAGGGCACGCCGCCCAATGACGTGGCAAGATCCCCAAGGTCTTGCAAGCCGCTGATCGTGGCAGACTGGGGAAGAATGGTGATGGGCATGGATGGACTCGAATGGTGGCGAAAAATTGAAGGGCGGCGCGGGATGCGCCGAGGGTCCAGCGTTCACATCATCCCGGGACGATCGAGCTGCGTGCCGTCCACCAGGCGCGAATACCGGAACGGGTAGGGATCGACGACCGGCTCGGCCTCGGTTGCGAGGTCTGCGGCCAGCCATCCGGCCCCCGGGCCGAGGCCGAAGCCATGGCCGCTGAACCCGGCCGCGACGACCAGTCCGGGACACGCATCAATGGGTGAGATCACGGGAACCGTGTCGGGAGTGCTGTCGATCAGGCCGCCCCAGGCCCGCGCCACCTGTAGCGAGGCGAGCATGGGAAACTCGGCACGCAGCCCCGCGATGGCCTCGCGCATCAGGCCCGGATCCGGATCCGGATCCATGACCCGGATCAATTCGAAGGGAGACGTCTCGTCTTCGTGCCAGCGATGCAGCGCCTGCGGTCCTCGCAGGAACGAGCGTCCCATGCGTATCTTCAGCAGCGGCAGGCGGTTCTTGAAGGGCTTCCAGAAGTCGGCGATGTACCGGATCACCTGCGGCGTGATCTCCAGGCGTCCCCTGCTGGAAATCGCCAGCGTATAGGTGCCGTCCGGGCGCGGGCGGGCGCACAGGGACGGCGTATAGATGCCTTCTTCGAAAACCTTGGGTCCGGCCGTGGTGTGCATGGCTGTGCCCGCGACCATGGCCATGGGCAGGTCGATGCCGTGATGGCGGCAGAAAAGCGACGTCCAGGCGCCGCCGGCAACGATCACCCGGTCGCAGGCGATGCGGCCGCGCTCGGTCCAGACTCCGGCCACACGGCCGGCCTGCAAGTCCAGGCCGCGAACCGCGCAATGCTGGTGGACGTAGGCGCCCAGCCGGCCCGCCGCCGCCGCGATGGCTGGCGCAGCCAGTGCGGGCTCGGCGTGGCCGTCGTCGGGCGAATGCAAGCCGCCCAGCCATTTGCCGGACAAGGACGGCAGTTTCTCGCCGACCTGCGCGCCGCTGAGCATGGTGCTGCGCACGCCGTATTCACGCGCCTTCGCGATCCACGCGTCCCAGGTGTCGAGTTCGGATTGCTTGCTGGTCGCATAGATCAGGCCGGCGCGCCGAAAACCCAGGTCCTCCCCGGTTTCCTGCGCCAGGACATCCAGGCGGCGCAGACTGTGCAGCACCAGCGGCAGTTCGCGAAAATCGCGATTCTGCTGCCGGCACCAACCCCAGTTACGGCTGGACTGCTCGGCGCCCACGGCGCCTTTTTCCAGCAAGGCCACGGACACACCGCGACGCGCCAGCTCATAGGCGGCCGACACGCCGACAATGCCCGCGCCGACGACGACGACATCGACACGTTCGGGAAAATCGGGACTGTTGGGTACGGCTTTGACGGGAGGAGACATTCGGATCGATTCGTTTCTTGGATTTCAAACAAACTTGCAAAAGCCGGCGACCCTCAGGCCATGGCTTGCGTCACCAGACCATAGGCGCGCATCTGCGCATCCGACACCGGCACCGGGCCACGCACCATGCGCGTTACGGTGTCGACTTTGGTCAGGCCCGCCGCAGCGAGCCACTCGCCCAGTTCTTCTTCATGCGGGGTATCCACGCGGACGAACGCGCCCGCGCGGCTCGCGAGCCAATGCGCGATGAGAACCTTGGCCAGAGCGGCGTCGGGCGCCACGACGGGACCGATCAGCTCCCCGCGACCGAAGTCGCGCAGGAACGAATAGCCGACAGGCACGCCGCCGCATTCGGCGATCACGCCGTGTCCGACATCCAGCAGTTTTTGAAGCATGGCCCGGCGCGACATGCCCGATGCGCGGGTGTCGAGCGCATACAGCGTGTCCAGGTCGGCCAGGGTTGCCGCACGCAGCGCGCACGCCGGCACGATCGGGGCTGACACGGCAGCGACAGCGCCTTGATGCTGGCAGATCACGGCTACTGTCTCGAAGCCCTGACGGGCATAGACACCTGCACCGTCAGGCGTGGCATGCAGCAACGCAGCGGGCGCGACGGAAGCTGCCAGCAGGCCGGACACCAACCGACTGGCAATCTGGCGCCCGCGATGCGTCGCCGACACGATGATCAATCCCATCGTGATGCAAGCCTCGAAGTCCCAGCTCATGGCGACGCCGACCAATCGGTCGCCGTCGAGCACCACTTCGCCCTGCCCGAGATCGAAGGCAAAACGCCAATCGTCCAGGCGATGCGGCCATTTGACCTCCCGGGAAAGCTCCCAGGCCGCCTCCAGGTCGTCGCGCCGCAGGGGCCGAAACGCCAGATCTGCCCACGCGCCGTCGCGTATGGCGTCGATCGTTGATTCCTTGGTCATCGCTTGCTCCTTCATCGCGCACGTTCGTCGATACGGCGGCAGGCTTGTTCCAGCCAGCCCAATCTGAGCTCCGGAACGGAGTCGACCAGCAGATTGGTATACGGCGCGCGGGGTTGAATGGACAGTTCGCCAGGCCGGCAAGCATCCACCTTGCGGCCCTGCAGAAGCACGGTGATGTCGTCGCAGATGGAACGCACCGTGGAAATATCATGGCTGATGAAGATATACGACATGTCCAGATCGCGTCGCAGTTCCACAAGCAGATCCAGGATCGCCGCCCCCACCACAGTATCCAGGGCAGACGTCACTTCGTCGCAGATGATGAGCTCGGGCTCGGCCGCCAGCGCGCGGGCGAGATTGACGCGCTGCTTCTGACCGCCGGAGAGTTCGGCGGGACGCCGCCGCGCCATGGCGGCAGGCAGCTTCACCCTGTCCAGCAACGCCGCGACCCGAGCGGGTATTTCCCGGGGCGCGCAACGTTCGAACACGCTCAGCGGCCGGGCGAGAATGTCGCCGATGCTTTGCGCGGGATTGAGCACCGTATCGGCATTCTGGAACACCAGCTGTATGCGCCGATACAAATCCTTGTCGCGTTGACGCAGCGTGCCTCCCAGCGGCCGGCCCTTGAATGCGATTGTTCCCTTGGCCGGCGCCAGCAGGCCCGCGATGACATAGGCCAGCGTGGATTTGCCCGACCCCGACTCGCCGATCACGCCCACGGTGGCACCTTTGCGCACGATCAGGTCAACGCCGTCGAGGATGCGCAGCGCCGGCATGCCCGACGCGTCCGGCTTGCCGTAGCCGGCCGACAGCCCTTCGACGCGCAGCACCGGTTCGGTGTCTATCGCGCGGCGTGTGTCGCTTTCGGTCAGGCGCACCGAAGATTCGGCGGCCTGCATGAGACTGCGGGTATAGGCGTTCTGCGGACTCGCGATCATGCCGCCGATCTCGCCCTGCTCCTGAATCTCGCCGTTGCGCAGCACGACGACGCGGTCAGCCATTTGCGCCACCACGGCAAGATCGTGCGACACATAGACCGCGCTGATCTGGCGCGCTTTGATGGCCTGTTTGAATGCGCGCAAGACCTCGATCTGCGTGGTCACGTCCAGGGCCGTGGTGGGCTCGTCGAACACGACCACCTCGGGGTCGGTCATCAAGGCCATGGCGGCCATCAGGCGCTGCAGCTGTCCGCCCGATACTTGGTGCGGGTAGCGCATGCCCAGGGTTTCCGGCGAAGGCAATGCCAGCGAACGGAAGAGGGCCACGGCTTTTTTGCGCGCCGCATCGCGGCTCATCAGCCCGTGCGCGCACGCGCCTTCGATTACCTGGTCCATGATGGTGCGGGCGGGGTTGAACGATGCCGATGCACTCTGCGCCACATAGGCGACGCGCCGCCCGCGCAGGGCGATCAGTTCGCGCGGATCGGCGCCGACCAGGTCCGTCTCGCCTATGCGTATCTGGCCGCCCGAAATGCGGCAGCCGCGGCGCACATAGCCCAGCAGGGACAAGGCGATGGTCGTCTTTCCCGACCCCGATTCGCCGATCAGCGCCACGACTTCGCCGGCCTGCACGGAAAAGCTCACGTCCTTGACGATGAGAACCTCGTCTCCGTCGTCGGTCCGAGCCATGACGCTCAGGCGGGAGACATCGACCACGCGGCTCATGATTGCTTTTCCTTGGTCTTGACACGCTTGCGCGAGGTCAGGCTATCGATCAGAAGATTGGTTCCTATGGTCAGGGTGGCGATCGCCAGGGCAGGCATCACCACGGCGGGGGAACCGTCGAACAGGCCGGACATGTTTTCCCGGACCAGCGAGCCCCAGTCCGCATACGGCGGCTGCACGCCCAGTCCGAGAAAGCTCAGGGCGCTCAGCATCAGGATGATGTAGACGAAGCGCAGGCCGAAGTCGGCCATCATGGGATGGATCATGTTGGGCAGGATTTCACTGCAGGCGATATACCAGCTGCTTTCTCCGCGCATGCGTGAGACTGTCACGTATTCCATGGTGTTCAGGCCCACCGCCTGGGCATGGGCGATGCGGTAGGCGCCGGGCATGTAGGTCACAGCGGCGGTCAGGATCAGCACCGGCAGCGACGAACCGTAGATGGCGATCATCAGCAAGGAAAATATCTTGCTGGGCGTGATCAGCAGGACATCGACCAGGCGGCTCACGATCTCGTCGAACCAGCGCCCCATGACTGTGGCCAGCAGGGCCAGCAGCGTTCCGCAGATGCTGGCCAGCAGCGCCGCGGCCAGGGCCAGGCCTATGGAATAGCGGGCGCCGACCATAATGCGGGTTAGCATGTCGCGCCCCAGATAGTCGGTACCCAGCCAATAAGCCTTGCTGAACGGTCCGAAGGTGGCGGCGCTGGAGACGTCTTCCATGCCGTACGGCGCCAGCGCGGAGCCGAACACGGCGATGAACAGCCAGAAGACCGACATGACCAGGCCGATCCGGCCCGACATGGGCAAGGACTGGAAAAAGCGCCAGAATGCGCGGGGTACATGCAGCAACCGCATCATGATTTGCGCAGCTTCGGATTGAATACGATCGTGAAGATGTCGGCGACCAGCAACATGAGCAGATAGCAGACGCTGAAGAAAAGAACGCAGAACTGAACGACGGGCAGGTCGCGGTTGCTGACCGCGTAGACGAACGTGGTGGCCAGCCCGGGGTAGGAGAAAATCGTCTCGACGATGATCACCCCGCCCAGCAGATAGGACAGGCTCAGCGCCATGGCATTGGCGACAGGGCCGACCACGTTGGACATGGCGTGGGTCAGCACCACCCGTCGCAGTTTCAGGCCCTTGAGCGTGGCCATCTCGATATAGGCCGAGTCGAGCTGGTTGATGAGCGCCGCGCGGGTCATGCGTATCATCTGCGCCATGACCACGAAACAGAGCACCATGACCGGCAGGGTGTAGGCCTTGAGGAACCCGATCAGCGTGGAGGTATCCGCGCTGAAGGAAAGCGCCGACACCCAGTGCAGCTTCACCGCGAACAGCATGACCGCGAGCGAGGCGACCAGGAATTCCGGCACGGCGACCACGGACATGGTCAGGATGCCTAACACGCGGTCCAAGCGGGAACCGCGATAGATGGCCGAGACAATGCCGACGATCAAGGCAATAGGCACCGAGACGCCGGTCGCCACGGCGGCCAGCGTCAGGGAGTTGACGATGCGATCCCCAACAATGGTCCGCACCGGAACGCCGCTGGCATACGAAATGCCAAAATTTCCTGTCGCCAGACCGGCAAGCCAGCTGAAGAAGCGAACCAGCACAGGCTGGTCCAGTCCGAACTGCCGGCGCAGCGCGGCCACCGTTTCCGGCGTGGCGGACTGGCCCAGGGCTACCTGGGCCGCGTCGCCGGGAAGCAGGTTGGTCATGAAAAAGATCAGCGCAGACACGGCCAGCAGCGTCAATAAGCCGACGCAGATGCGCCGGCCGATCATTTTCAGAACAAAGCGATTCATCACGGCGATCGGCCTCAAGCCTCGAGCCAGACGAACTCGGCGAACCGGTAGCCCATGAGCATGCCCATGGGATTGGATTCCAGCCCCTTGACCCGCCGGTCGTAGCCGTCCAGGAAGCTGATGAAAGCCGGGACGATCGTGCCGCAATGCTCGGCGATCAGGACCTGCATGTCGCCGTACATCTTTTTGCGCTTGGCATCGTCGGTTTCACCGCGCGAATTCACCAGAAGCTGATCGAACTGCGCATTCTTCCAGCCCGACTCGTTCCACCGCGCGGACGAGTAGTAGAACTGGGAGAACAGCATATCCAGCGTCGGCCGCGGATTGATCGAGCCGTAAGACATGGGATGCTTCATCCAGTGCTGCGACCAGTAGCCGTCGTACGGCACACGGCGCACATTGAGCTTCAAGCCGACCTGATTGCCGCTTTGCTGCAGCAGTTGTGCTCCTTCCACCGACCCCTCGATCGGTTCCGAACACACCAGGTCGCCCCCCATGCCCTGCAGCTTGCCTTTCTTGACATGGAACCTGGCGCGGTCCAGATCGTAGGGACGCTGCGGCAGGTCGGTAGCGTAGTAGGGATGCCAGGGCGGCACGGGATGGTCGTTGGCGATGGTGCCGTAGCCATGCAGTGCAGTCTTGACGATCTGCTCGCGCGGCTGCAGATAGCGCATCGCATCGACGAAATCGGCATTATTGCCGGGCGACTGGTCCACGCGCACAATCAGGTCGCTGTATTCGCCGCTCTTGGTTTCCAGAATGGCATGCTTTTTCGATTGCGTCAGCCGGACGGCATCGCTGGGCAGGACCGAAGCGATCACCTGCAGGTCGCCGGCGAGCAGCCCGTTCAGGCGCGCCGAGGCGTCGGTCAGCCCGAGCAGCTCGATCTCGTCCAGATAGGGCTTGCCGGGTTTCCAGAAGTTGGGGTTGCGCACACCCACCGCGCGGCGCGCCGGCGTGAACTCCTTGCATTTGAACGGACCCGTGCCGATGCCCTTGCTGAAATCCTTGGTTCCGTCCTGCACGATTAGAAAGGGCGAGGTGCCCAGGATCGAGGGAAGATCGACGTTTGGGGCCACTAGCACGATCTGCACCGTATACGCATCGACGGCGTTGATCTGGGCGAACTGGTCCGCCAGTACTTTTGCCTGGGATCCGGTTTCAGGCAATTTATGGCGCGCCAGCGAAAACACCACATCCTGGGCGGTCAGCGCCTTGCCGTCGTGGAACGTCACGCCCTTGCGCAGCCGGAACGTCCAGTTGATGCCATCCGCGCTTTCAAAGGATTCGGCCAAGGCAGGCTCGGCGCGCATCTTGTCGTTCAGTTCCGTCAGGCCGCTATAGAACATGAACTGACGGATATAGTCGCCCGAATTGGAGCCCTTGGCCGGATCGAGCGTGTCGGATACGGAAGAATTGGAGGACGCCGCGCGCAGCTTGCCGCCGCGCTTGGGCATGGGAGCAGCCTGGGCGCTGGCCATGTCGCCCAGCACGAGCAGACCCGAGGCCGTCGAGGCGACGGCCCCTACGCCCATCATCTTGAGAATATCGCGACGCTTAACCGTGAAATTCGATGCCATGCTCATCTCCTTCAGAGAAATTGATCCTGCCCGGGACACTGGAGCACCATGCTGCGCAACGCCCGCAATCAACAAGAAACGCCGTTCACAGACCCACCACGGCAGCCAGGCCGCCGATATCGCGAATTTCCGTGCAGCCGTAATACGCCGCCGGCGAAGGTTCGTGGCCGCGCGCCACGAAAACCTTGTTTTTGATGCCCATGTCGTGCGCAGTCATCAGGTCGTAGCGCGGGCTGGACGACACATGCAGGATGTCCAGCGGCCCGCAGCCGAGCTGATCGAACATGTATTCGAACGCCTTCATCTGGGGCTTGTAGGCCTGCGCTTGCTCGGCCGTGTAGACGGCGTGAAACGGAACGCCGATGCGGGCGATGTTGTGAGGAATCTGCACGTTCATCGAGTTGGTCAGGCCCACCAGAGGAAACTCCTTGGCCACCTTGGCCAGGCCGGCCGTAGTGTCGGGGTGCGGCCCCCAGGTGGGGACCTGGTCGTAGATGGTCTTGCCGTCGCCCTCGCGATACGCAACCCCGCAGCGCTTGCAGGTGCGGCGGATGGCGTTGTCGACCACGTTGAAATAGGGTTTCCAGGCACCCAGCACTTCATCCAGGCGGTAGGCCGAGAACACGCTGATGAACGCATCCATCTCGCCGGCTGCAACGCGATCCGCGTACAGCTTTCTGGCCGCATTGGCCATTTCGAAGTAGATCAGCGTGCCCTGGACATCGAAAGTGATGTATTTAGGTTTGAAAATTGCCATGTCTATGCCTTGGAAAGAATGGGAGCCTTGCCAGCCCGTGGGGAGTTAGAAATCGATGAGCACGCTCTTGTAGCGAAGGTTGGCTTCGAAGGCCTGACGGCCCAGATCCTTGCCGATGCCTGATCCCTTGAAACCGCCGGTAGGAATGATGAAATCGCCCGTGCGCCCGAAGCGGTTGACCCACACTGTGCCGGCCGCCAGGCGGCGGGTGGCGCGCATTGCGCGGCCCAGATCCTGGGTATGGACGCTGGCGGCCAGCCCGTAGGTCGGATGATCGGCCAGCGCCAGTCCTTGCTCTTCGTCGTCGAATTCCTGCACCGTCAGAACAGGGCCGAAGATTTCCTCGCGCAGCGCCAGCATGTCGCTGTTCACGCCGGTAAGTATGGTCGGGCGATAGAAGTAGCCACCCAGGTCATGCTCGAAGAATCCGCCGCCGCAATAGGCCTGGGCGCCGCCGGCCAGGCTATCGCGCACCGCGCCATCCACTTTCAAGGCCTGGCGTTCGCTGATGAGCGGTGCGTAGCGCGTCGCTTCGCGCCAGGTCAGCCCGGGACGCAATGCCGCCACGGCGGCAGCGACCTTTTCGATCAGGGCGCCGGCAATGCCTCGTTGGACGATCAGGCGCGAGCCGGACACGCAAGCCTGCCCGGCGTTGGAGGTAAAGCCGCGCACGATCCGGTCGGCCAGCGCGTCCAGATCGCCGGCGTCGTCGTAGACCAGCTGCGGGCTCTTGCCGCCCAGCTCCAGCGTTACCGGCTTCATGCCGTGATGTGCGGCGTCGGTCATAATGCTCGCGCCGGTCAGCGTCGAGCCGGTGAACGAAACTTTCCTCACCAGCGGATGCCTTACCAATGCTGCTCCCGCCACGGCGCCGCGTCCTTGGATCACGTTGAAGATGCCGGCCGGAACGCCGGCCTCGACGGCCAGCTCGGCAAAGCGCACCGTCGAAAAGGGCGTCAGCTCGGACGGCTTGAGCACGATGGCGTTGCCGGCTGCCAGCGCAGGGCCGCACTTCCATGAAGCCATCGACAGCGGAAAGTTCCAGGGTGTGATGGCGCCCACGACGCCGTAGGGCTCGGCCAGTATCAGGCCCAGGCTGTCGCGCCGGGTGGGCAAGGCATCGCCGCCGAACTTGTCGGCGCACTCGGCAAAGAAGCGGATGCACTCGGCAGTGAACGGAATTTCATGTGCCAGCGCATCCCGGATGGGCCGGGTGGAGCCGACGGCCTCGAGCCGCGCAAGCTCGCCCGCGTTGGTGTCGAGCAGATCGGCCCAACGGCGCAGGATGCGTCCGCGCTCGCGCGGCGGGCGATAGCCCCAGCCGCTGCTCTCCCAGGCCTGCTGCGCGCCGGACACCGCCTCGTCGACGAGGTCGGCGGTGGCGTCTGGAATGGCGCCCAGCAGCTTGCCGTCGGACGGGCGCGACACATCGAGCGCCGGCCCGCCTTGCGCAAGCTTGCCCCCGATGAAATGCCCTTGAGGAAGAGATACGTCCCGCGGCTCAAAGTCCAACATGCCTGCCATCCTTCGGTTCGTCACCCGGCTCCGAACCGGGTCGATTCACACAAACAACAAAATATTGAAATTATTTTCAATTTTGCGGATGCGTCCGAAGGCTGTCAATACGTATTCGGGTAAGTCCTCCCGTGGGGTTTTTCCCATGGGAATCGAATCATGCCGCTCCCCGCGCAAGATTCAATCGCTTGAAATCGCGGGCAGAATCACGTCTTCAAAGATGGATGACGGACGGCTTTGTGTTCATGATCCAGAGCAGCTGCGCCGGCTCGTCGCAGGTATTTTCGACCCGATGCGACAGCTCGCTGCTGAATTGAAAACTGTCTCCCGCCTTCAGCCGTTCGGTGGCCCCCGAGACGGTCAGATCGATCTCGCCGTCGAGCACCACACCCGCCTTCTCTCCCGGACCAACCAGGATGTCGACGGATTTGGTGTGCGGCGGGAAGGAAATGAGCATGAACTTGATGTCGTAATCGCCATGCGGCGACAGCAGCTCTTTTTGCAGCCCGCCCTTGCCGACCGAGAAATGCGGCCTGTCCTTGGCTCGACGCACGAACTCGGGAGGCGCCTCGTTCTGGGCCGGATATCCCTCATCCCCTTCGAGCAGCGACGTCAGCGGTATGCCCAATGCCTCTCGCAGACGTTCCAGAGTACGCACGGACGGATTGGAAAGACTGCGCTCGATCTGGCTGATCATGCCGACCGACACGCCCGACTTGTCGGCCAGCTGCACCAGCGACAGGTCCGCCGCACGGCGCAAATCGCGCAGCCTGGCCCCGAGCAGCGGCGCTTTTCGGGCTGAAGGGGATTGACGCCGGCGCAGCGCAGCCGATTTGCGGTCAGAGGAAGCGCTTTTCGTTTTTTCTTGCATTTTATCGATCCGATCCGTGACGGTTTTCAATATTCTGACATATTCTGCTGAAAAAGCACCCCTCAACTGCCTGTTTTTATGTCGGTCCCAGGCATGCACGGAATTTTCTACTCCCCGATGCCAACCCGACTCCCGGCGAATACGGCGCCAAGAGCACCTGATAAGGCGCAGCCATATTCCGCGCGCCGTACGCATGAAGCACGCAGCCGGACTGGCTGGCCAGGTCCACCGGTCGTGCATAGGGTCGTTTTCGCGCTATGGGGTCGGCCAGCTGCCGATGCCTGCGCGCAGGAGACAGGCGCGAAGCGCAGGACGGACACAGCGCGCCCTGCGGCGATGAACCGAGAGAGGCCCGCGCGAAGCGAGCCTCAGTTCGCGGCCCGCGGCAGCACCGTTGCCTTGAACACCCGGTCGTCGATAGTCTGCAAAGCCAGGATGGAGTCCGGCGCTATTGTCTCTCCCGGAGCGCCAGGCAATGTGATGGTGGCACGCGCACCCATGTTCGCCGCCAGGCCCATCAGGGCAGGCTTGAACTTGTTGTAGGCGTAGTCGTTCACGATGGCCGATTGCGACAGACGGGCCAGGGCATCCGGGCCCCATTCCCGCAGGATTTTGCCCGAGGCGTCGAGCAGCGTGGCATCGACAATATGCGCCGGGGCTTCCGATGTACCGCCATCCAGATACACCGTGAACGTGACGCTGCCGTCGGCGGAGGACGTGGCGTGCGTGATGCTCAGGTGATGCACGGTGGGACTGGTCGGGCCGGAATGGAACGGCGTGAGGATCGAGCCGCGATAGTAGTTGTAGGTCAGCATCACAAAAGCCATGGTGACGACCGTCAGCGTCAGGGCGAGCGGACGCAGCACATGGGCCGCGAGCGGACCGCTCGCCAACCAGGTGAACCAGGTCTTGTCCGCCAGCTCGGGCTTGCGCCGCGCGATCGCCGCATCGATGGACCAGGCCGAGCTGCCGGCCAGGAACAGCGCCACGCCCATGCCGAAATTGCACGCAGCCATGGTCCACTCGTCGATGCAGGTGGCCCCCTGCCAGCCATAGAGCAGCATCAGCACGAAGCTCAAGCCGATGGTCGCCAACGCCGAAAGACGCGTCAGAAAACCGACCATCAGGAACAGACCGAAGAACAACTCGATGGCGCTGAAGACGATGATGCTGGTGTACAGCAGCGCAAAGTGCCGCAGCAGGAAATCGACGATGTGGCCGGTGCCCAGCAGGGCGCCAGGCATGGCGCTCTGGAATTTGTTGGCCATCCAGCTGGCGGCATGCGGGTCGAGCTTTTGCGGGGCGTAGATGAAGCGCCGCGAACCGCCGCCCCAATAAATGAAACCTTGAACGAATCGGACAGCCAGCATGGCGTATGCCATGAGCTGCCATGCGCCTGGGGCTGCAAGACCCCGACCGGCTGCCGAGCCCAAGGACGAGCTCTCGGAGGGAAGTGTTCTGTTGGACGTCAAGACATGCCTCCGGAGCGGTATCGCTTTAAATTTCTTTTAGTAATAAAAATATTTCCAAATGGTATTTCAAACAAAACCATGGGGCAAGCGTGGATACATAAGCCGCCGATCCGGCTATCGGCGCAAATACACCGCCAGAAAACAGGCAGCGGGTAAATTTTTGATATTCGGCACCGATGTCATGTCCTGGTCCAGTCCGTAGAGGTTCAGGCGCCCTCCCTCGGCCGAAGGTTCGGTCTCTATGACGAACGCCTTGACGGGGTTTGCGCCGCATGAAAGCGCGACGTCGGGCTTATTCACGCTGACCACCCAGACGGTCGCGGGCGCCACGGTTGCGGCATCGAACGCGCCGATATACCTCACGGGAACACGGCCCAGCCGATCGAAGCGCATTGCGACCGGCATTTTCGCCGCACCGCCCTCACCCGTGCCATGGGCCATCTCGAACGCCAGAGAACCGGTGATATTCACGGCAGCGTCGCTTTGCGGTTGCCATTGAACCGCATCGGGCGGAACCACTTCCTGCGCCGCGGGTGCGGCCAAAACCACGGCGGGCAGACAACAGCACAAGAGCAACGCGCCAAGACAGGCAGAAAATAAATCTTGAGAGATGCGTTTCATGTTCATGATTGCCGGGGAAGCGTCGTTCGCGACGAGGCCGCGCGACGCAAGATCAAAATAAAGTAGTCGGGCCGCGATCGGGCGGACAGGACGGCCTGAGGATCAATGCGACATCAGCACGGGGACGGTCATCGACTTCAGCAAAGTGCGAGTGACGCCGCCCAGGAATAGCTCGCGCAGGCGGGCATGGCCGTAACAGCCCATCACGATCAGATCCGCGCCGAAATCCGCCGCGCGCGACAAAAGCAGATCGCCGGTGGAAATATCGTGCACGCCGTCGACTTCTTCGATTGCGACATTTGCGCCGCGCCGCGCGACGGCCGCCGCGATCCGATCCGTACCGAAGCGAGGGGCATCGGTCTCCCCGGACGCATTGATGCTGAAAATGATGGTCTTTCTGGCCCGGACAATAAAGGGCAAGGCATCGTGCAGAGCCCTGCTCGCCTCGCGACTGCCGTCCCAGGCGACGCAAATCGTGTTGCCGATCTCCGTGAATCGGCCCGCATAGGGCAACAGCAAGACGGGGCGCCCGCCGGAAAGAACCAGGTTTTCGATGAATTGTTCGGCAATGAACGACTCGGGATCTTGCGGATCGCGCTGGCCTGCGATGACCAGATCCGCAAGCCGGGCGGCCCTGGGCATCGCCAAGTTGGGAGCGAGCGTGGAGAAGTCCCAATCGCCGTCGATGCCGACGCGCGCAAGCGCCTTGCGAAACATGGATTCTTCCGCATCCTGGTATTCGCTGCGCAATGCATCGTCGGCAAACCCATATCCGGGCGGTTGGGCGATCATGCTGATCGGAGCGAGGGCCGGCTGAAATACGCTGAACAGGCCAGTCAAACGTGCATTGAAGCGCTTGGCGACATGGAGTGCGGCTTCGATGCGCTGCGGCATGGCCTTGCTGGCATCGATATGAACAAGAATGTCCCGGTAGTCCATGTTGGCGGCTCCTGTGAAATTGAATGACGGCTTTTTGCCGACTTTGAATCAAGGATAGAAGCGCGCCCGCCTTTTCAATTGAGCCAGATCAAGACTTGTCTGGATACCTGCTAACCGACATCGGCGCGAGCCGCGCGCGGCCACGCCGACGTCACCAAAGAATGATCTGCGAGCAGCGGAACAGCGAGAGCTTGCGTCCCTTGCCGTCGGTCACCGTCGCCGACCATATCTGCGTCGTGCGGCCCATGTGCTCGGCCACCGCCTCCACGCTCAGGACGCCCTCCTTCGCCGTGCCGAGGAAGTTCGACTTCAGCTCCAGCGTGGTGAAACCCTTTGCGCCTTCGGGCAGATGCGCCATGGTCGCATAGCCAGCGCAGGTATCGGCCAGCAATATCTGCGAGGCGGCGTGCAGGTAGCCGTTGGGCGCCATCATCCACGGCTCGACCGTCATCTCCATGGTCATGCGCCCTTCGCCGATGGCAAGCGGCCGCACACCGAACTTGTCGGGCAACATGCCGCGCTGGCGTTCGAGAAAGTTGCTGAGATCGGTATTGCGGAGCATCGTGATTTCCCTGGTCAGAGCGCGGCCGCATAGCGCGGCGCGACGGTGTTGCTGGACAGATGATTTGCCATGGCCTTGCGTGCGGCGTCGTAGGCATCCCACTCCCGGCCGGCATGGAGCGACGGGATAGTAACTTTTTCGCCGCGCTCGAAGCCCAGCAGCGCGGCGTCGACCAGATCTTGCGCGCGCATGACGATGCCCGAATCGAGATTCTCGACCGGCAACCCCCCGATAGCCCAGAAATCGGTGGCGGTGGCGCCGGGCAGGACCGCCTGCACTTGCACGCCCGTATCGGCCAACTCGTGCTGCAGCGACTGGCTGAAGGCCAGCACAAAGGCTTTGCTGCCGCCATAAACGCCGTTCAGAAGCTCCGGGGCGATAGCGACGACGGACGCGATGTTGATGATCGCGCCGCGGCCCCGCGCCACGAATCCCGGCACGGCCGCATAAGCCAGCCGCATCGGCGCGGTGACGTTCAGATCGATGATGCGGGTCATCTGCTCCACATCGCTTTGCAGCAATGGCGTATGCGTGCCGATGCCCGCGTTGTTCACGAGCAAAGTGATGCTGGCGTCCCGACGCAATTGATCTTCGATATGCGCCAGCGCGGCGCGGTCGTTCAGATCTGCGGCCAGCACTTGCACCGCGCGGCCGGTGCGAGTGCTGATGTCGTTGGCCAGCGCGTTCAGCCGTTCGCGGTTGCGGGCGACCAGGATCAGGTCGTAGCCGCGCCGCGCGAGCCGATCGGCATAGAGCGCGCCGATGCCGCTGGAGGCGCCGGTGATGAGGGCGGTGCCGAGATGGGTTTGCTGCGTCATGATGAGCTCCTTGTATAGGTAATGGAAATCGTCCATTTGCAGCATGATGCGATTTGCCGAAAATGTCGTAAATGACGTATATAGTCATTAATTAAGACATCGCTTGCAAAGATGACGCCATGCACCGCATCGCCTACCTGCTCCCCGAAAGCTTCCAGGTCATGGGCCTGGGCACCCAGGCCGTTTTCGAACTCGCCAACCTGGTCGTGGAAGAACCCTTCTACGTCGTGGAGAACTACGCCCTGGGTGGCGCGGCGCGCGCATCGACGGGCCTGACGGTTCACGCGCGCCCGTTCACCGCGCGCAGTCAGGCCGACACGTGGCTGGCGGTGGGCGTCCTGTCTCCGCTGTCAACGCCCGTGGCGCCCGAACTGTCCCGATTGCTGGGCAAGACCGCTGCGCGTGCGCGGCGCGTCGCAGGCCTGTGCACCGGCGCCTTCGTGTTGGCCGAGGCGGGCCTGCTCGACGGACGGCGCGCAACGACGCACTGGTATTGGGCCGACGTCATGCAGCAGCGCCACCCTCTCGTGCAGGTCGAAGCCGACCGCATCTACATCGCCGACGGGCCGGTCTGGACCTCTGCGGGCATGACGGCGGAGCTGGACCTGGCGCTGGCGCTCGTCGAAAAAGACCTGGGCGCCGAAGCGGCCCGCTCGGTCGCGCATCGGCTGGTCATGCATCAGCGCCGCTCGGGCGGGCAGTCGCAGCACTCCGAGATGCTCAAGCTCGCGCCCAAGTCGGACCGCATTCAGCAGGCGCTTGAGCATGCGCGGCGCAATCTCTCGCAGGCCCTGAGCGTAGAAGAACTGGCCGAGGCCGCCAGCCTGAGTCCGCGCCAATTCAGCCGGGTCTTCACAGCCGAAACGGGCCAGTCGCCCGCCAAGGCCGTCGAGGGCCTGCGGCTCGAAGCCGCGCGGCTGATGATCGAAAGCAGCCGGCATCCGCTGGAGGTAGTGGCCCGGGAAACGGGCTTTCGCGACCGGCGCCACATGCGTGAGGCCTTCATGCGCGGCTTCGGCATACCGCCGCAGGCCGTGCGGCGCGATGCCCGCGTCGCGTCGTGACCAGGCGTCTCGTCGAAACATGAGCGTGCAACCCTCCCGGATCTTTTCCCCATGTCTAGCCGAATCGACCCTTTCGCTCCGCCCAGAAAGAAGTAGGCTGCGCCCCGCCCGAACTCGCTCCTGTGGATCCTCGAACCTCTGGAGAAGGATGCCGGTTACACGGGCCGCAAGATGTTCGGCAGCGATGCAGCCTATCTCGAAGGTTTGCTGTACCTGGTCGCCGTCGACCGCGACGAGCCATGGAACGTCCTGCTGGTCGGCACCTCGAAGGAGCACCACGCGGCGCTGATGGATGAACAGCCAGGCTTGCGGCCGCATCCCGTCCTGGGAAAATGGCTTTATGTTCCGCAGGACGACGAGACATTCGAGCCAATCGCGCGGCGGGTGGGAGAACTTACCTTGGCGCGGGACCCGCGCATAGGCGTCGGACCCAAGCACAGGCCGCGCCGCAAGGTCAAACGGCCCGAGGCATGACAGCCTCACGCTTTCTCCAGGAGAGCATCGAGGGGGAAAATTTGCCGCTCACCATGCGGCCTGCCCGGGAAGATCGTGCGCGTGAGCCTTCAGCAGCTCGCCGAACCGGTCCAGGTAGACGAAGTCGTTCACGCCGCGTCTTTTTTGCGCCTCGGTCACCAGTTCGACGATCTTGTCGTTGAACGGCGTCGCTACGCCGTGCTCGCTGCCTTTCCGGCAAATGAGGCCGTTGATGTAGTCAATCTCTGTATCGCGGCCTTTCTCCAGATCCTGAAGCATGCTTGCCCGCAATCCCGCGTGCGCACCCCATATCTTCCGGTAAAGCGTCATTTTGGACGGAATATCGGCTGCGCTGCGCAATTCGAAGAATTCGAAATCCTCACCCTGCATCGGCGCGAGCCGAACGCCGTCGGCGCGAGCCACCTTGATGCATTCGTCCGCCACGAACGCCAGGCACGCCATGGCTTTCGGATCGGTCAACACGTCTCCGAACGTGCAGCCCAGCGCCGCGGACATGCCACTGAACGTGGCGTTCATGAGCACCTTGGAGAACCGGATGCCCATCAGGTCGGCAAGTATCTCGGTTCTTCCGACACATTCCAGATACTGCTGGGCCACGCTCAACCGCGGACGGTCGACGCCGTCGACCTCGCCGATTTCGAACGCGAAATTCTTCATCGTTTCGTAGTCCGAAGTCAGGCAGGAAACGCCGGGCCTGAGCCAGGTCGCGCCAAAGCCGACCGCGCCGCCCAGAGTACGCTCACGGCCCACGATCGCCGCGACCGAGTGCTCGGGAATACCGTTCTGCAGTGTGCATATCGAGCTGTCGGGATGTAGATGCGGCAGAAGCTGCAAGAGCGTTTCCTGGTTGCGGGTCTGCTTGGTCAACAGAAAGACGAGATCGTATGTGCCCGTCAGCTGATCCGGGGTATAGGCCGTTACCGGCGCGTTCAGTTCGACCGCCCCCGTCACTGTCGCGCCGAACCTGTTCAGCGCGTCGACATGGTCCTTATAGGCATCCACCAGATCGACCTGTTTCCCCGCCTGATTCATTAACGCGCCGATGATGGTTCCAAGAGAACCGGCTCCCACGATAGCTACTCGCATATGCTGCTCCTTTCATTGTCCTTTTAGAGTACGCCGGCTCCCAGCGCCAGAACGCACGGCCGCGCCGGCGATCCCTACACTTCGAGCCATTCTTTGCGCACCTGCGCATTGTCTTTGAGTTGGGCAGGCGTTCCTTCGAACACGATGCTTCCGTGGCCCATGACGTAGACCCGCTGTGAGATATCCAGCGCAATCGCCAGCTTCTGCTCGACCAGCAGAACTGATATGCCGCATTCCTTCAGCGCCAGAAGATACTCGCCCACCTGCACCACCGCCTTGGGCGCCAGCCCTTCGGTAGGCTCGTCGATAAGAATCAGATCCGGATCGCCCATCAGCGTGCGGCACAGCGTCAACATCTGCTGCTCGCCGCCCGAAAGCACGCCAGCCGCGGTGTGCTCGCGCTCTTGCAGACGCGGAAACATGCCGTACATCTGCGCCAGCGTCCAGCGCGGCTTGCCTTGGCGCCGGTTCCGCTTCTCGCCCAGCAACAGGTTCTGGCGCACAGTCAGCGCGGGAAAGATGTCACGATTCTCGGGCACATAGCCGATACCCAGTCGTGCGATCTCGAAAGTGCGGCGCCCCAGTATCTCTTGGCCGTGAAAGCGTACGGAGCCCGAGGCCTTGACCATGCCGAGTATGGTTTTTGCCATGGTGGAGCGCCCCACCCCGTTGCGTCCGAGCAGCGTGACGATCTCGCCTTCGCCGACACGCATGTCGACGCCTTGCAGAATATGGCTCTTGCCGTAATAGGCGTGCAAGCCTTGCACGTTCAATATTCCTTGGGTCATCAGTGTTCTCCCTCGCCTGCGTCTTTCTCGAGGGTCGTGCCGAGGTAGGCTTCCTTGACCTTGCCGTTGTTGCGGATCGCCTCGGGCGTATCGGTTGCGATGACCTCGCCGTAGACCAGCACCGAGATGCGGTCGGCAAGGCCGAACACCACGCCCATGTCGTGCTCGACCATCACCAGCGTCTTGCCGACGGTGACTTTGCGGATCAGCTCCATCGCATGATCCGTTTCCGAGCGGCTCATGCCGGCCGTAGGCTCGTCCAGCAGGATCACTTCCGCGCCGCCTGCGATCGTGATGCCGATCTCCAGCGCGCGCTGCTCGGCGTAGGTCAGCAGGCCTGCCTGTGTGCCGCGCAGACGCTGCAGTCCGATCAGCTCCAGCACCTGCTCGGCGCGCTCGCGCGCATCATGCAACCGGGTCAGCCGATGCCAGAAAGAGTATTTGTAGCCGAGCGACCACAGCACCGCGCAGTGCAGGTTCTCGAACACAGAAAGCCGGTGGAAGATATTGGTGATCTGGAAGCTGCGCGACAGCCCCATGCGATTGATCGCGAAAGGCTTGAGGCCGGCTATCTCCACACCGTTGAGTTTCACCGAGCCAGAGCTCGGCGCACTGCGCCCCGAGATCAAGTTGAAGGTCGTCGATTTTCCCGCCCCGTTGGGGCCGATCAGCGCATGGCGCTCGCCTTTCGGGATGCTCAGGTTAACCCCTCGGATGATCTCCGTCTGACCGAACCGCTTGCGCACTTCGCTCAATTCCAGCGCTGCCGTCATGCCCGGTCTCCCGCCATTTCCGCCTGGACTTCGTCCCAGGCCCGACGCACGCGCGCCAGCGCCGCGCGCCAGCTCAAAGCCCCTGCCAGCCATAGCGCCGCGGCAAGCGCCCAGGATTTGAGCGAGGCCGCGTCGAAGCCCAGGCCCGCCAGCGTGACGAGGGTGCCGCTGTCGTTGTCGATCTGCAGCTTGTAGGTCAGCTCTACGGTCAGGATCAACGCGGCCAGGAGGATCAGGCCCGCGCCCAGCGCGGCCGAATAGGAAGGCAGCATGCGCCCGAGCTTGCGCTCGGCCGCCAGCGGCGCCTGCTTCATCACCAGGCTGGCGACGCCGCCCGGCACGAACATCACGATCAGCACGAAGAACAACCCCAGGTAGAGCAGCCACGCATGGGTCAGGCTGGACAGCGCGACCGCGAACAGCACGTACAACACGGCGCCGATGACGGGTCCGAAGAAAAAGCCGCTGCCGCCGATGAAGGTGGCCAGCAGAACGCCACCGGAGAGCACGGCGCCGACGTTCTCGGCCGTCACGATCTCGAAGTTGATGGCCGACAGGCCGCCAGAGATTCCGGCGAAAAAGGCCGACAGAATCATCACCAGGTAGCGCACGCGCTGGGTGTCGTAGCCGACGAACTCGGCGCGCTCGGGATTGTCGCGCACGGCGTTGGCGATGCGGCCCAGGGGTGTCTGCGTCCAGGCGTACATCGCGATCATCGACAGCAGGCACCACGCCGCAATCAGGTAGTACACCTGGCGTCCGGGTCCGTACGTGATGCCGAGCACCGCATGACCGACCACACGGTCGGTCGAGATGCCGCCTTCGCCGCCGAAGAAGCCGGGAAACATCAGCGAGCTGGAATACACCATCTCGCCGATGCCCAGCGTGATCATGGCGAATGTGGTGCCCGATTTTCTCGTGATCACATAGCCGAACAACACGCCGAAGAACGCGCCGCCGAGCCCGCCCACCAGCGGCAGCAGCGAGACGGGCAGCCAGAGCTCGCCCGCGCCGATGCGGTTGAGTGCGTGCGCGGCGACGAACGCGCCCAGGCCCGAAAAGACCGCATGACCGAAAGACAGCATGCCGCACTGGCCGAGCAGCATGTTGTACGACAGGGCGAAGACGATCATGATGCCCATCTGCGATAGCAGCGCGATGGCAAAGCCGCCCGAAAAACACAATGGCAGCAACAGCATCGCGAGCGCGGCCAACCCCCAGACGGCGCAGTGCGCAAGCCGGCGGCTCGGGGAATGCGGCCGGCCCGGGGCCGCCGCGGATTCGTAGTTTTGATGCATTGCCCTTTTCATGACCTTCATGACCTAGCCTTCCCGGGTTCCCATCAGGCCGCGAGGCCGCACGATCAGCATCGCCACCATCAGCAGATAGGGCAGCACCGGTGCCATCTGCGAAAAGGTTAGATTCCACACTGAATACAGCGGCGTGGCGCTCGTCACATGAAGGCCGAATTCCCTGAACAGATCTGCGGGCGAGGCATCGATAGCGACGGCGAAAGTTTGCAGCAAGCCGATCAGCAGCGAGGCGATGAAAGCGCCACCGAGCGAACCCATGCCGCCCAGCACCACCACGACGAACACGATCGTGCCCACCGAGGCGGCCATCGACGGAGCGGTGACGAAGGCGTTGCCGCCGATCACGCCTGCCAGCCCCGCGAGCGCGGCGCCGCCGGCGAACACCAGCATGAACACGCGCTGCACGTTGTGGCCGAGCGCCTCGACCATTTGCGGGTGAGTCAGCGCCGCCTGTATGACCAGTCCGATGCGGGTGCGGGTGAGCACGAGATAGATCGCCGCCAGCATCGACACCGACACCAGCATCATGAAGGCGCGGTACTTGGGAAACGGCGAGGCGAAGACATGGAACAGCGGGCCGTCCAGCTCCGGCGGAATATGGTAGGGCACCGTGGACAACCCCCAGACCAGCTTGACGGCCTCTTCGATAAGATAGGCCAGGCCGAAGGTGAACAGCAGTTCTGCCACATGACCGTACTTGTGCACGGTACGCAGCCCGAAGCGCTCGACCAGCGCCCCTACGGCCACGAGCAGCAGCGGGGCCAGAACGAGCGCCGGCCAGAAGCCGATCCTGCCGGCGATCGCATACGCGAAATAGGCGCCCAGCATATAAAAACTGGCATGCGCGAAATTGAGCACACCCATCATGCTGAAGATCAGCGTGAGTCCCGAGGACAGCAAGAACAGCAGCAGTCCGTAGCTGATGCCATTCAACAAAGAGATGACGAAGAATTCCACCGGTAATGTTCCTTGCTTGCGAGAACCGTGTCGGGAGGCCCGTGCCCCCCGAAGGAAAGAGTCCGGCCTAGTCCGGGCGCTTCATCTGGCAGGTGGTCGGCAAGGTCGCGGAAGCGGCGTCGAGCACGGCATCGGTTCGCCAACCATAGCCCGTGTTCTCCTGGTCATGCTTGACGACCTTGCCGTCGGCCTTGACCCAGGTGGTGATCACCAGGGGCTGCTGCAGCTGGTGGTCGGCGGCGCGCATCTGCACCACGCCGTTCAGGCTCTGTACCTTCATGCCCTCGAGCGCCTTGGCCACCTTGACCGGATCGGTCGAGTGCGTCTCCTTGAACGCCTTGCTCAGCAGCGCGATGCCTGTATAGGTCGCGATCATGGAAAGGTCGTCGTTGTATTTCTTCTTGAAGCCGTCGAACACCTGATCGGCTTGCGGAGGATTGCCCAAGGTGTTCGGGCCGAAATAGCCGATATACTTGACGCGCTCGGCGCCCGCCGCGCCCATCGCCGTCGGCACGCCGGTCGTGGTGGCATAGTACGTGTAGTAATTGGCGGTCACCCCCGCGTCCTTGCCTGCCTTGATCAACAGCGCCAGATCGCTGCCCCAGTTGCCGGTGATGACGGTGTCGGCACCCGACGCCTTGATCTTGCTCGCGTAAGGCGAGAAGTCCTTCACCTTGGCCAGCGGATGGAATTCATCGCCCACGATCTGGATGTCCGGACGCTTGCGCTTGAGGTCTTCTTGCGCGGCACGCGCCACGTCGTGGCCGAAGGAATAATCCTGATCGATCAGATAGACCTTCTTGACGCCCGGATTCTTCGCAAGATAGCTGGTCAACGCCTCCATCTTCATGTCGGAATTGGCGTCGAGGCTGAACTGCCAGAAACTGCATTTGCCATTGGTCATGGCCGGGTCTATCGCGCCGTAATTCAGATAGACGAGCTCCTTGCCGGGATTGCGCTCGTTGTATTTGGTCACGGCGTCTTCGAGCGCCAGGCCCACCGAGGAACCGTTGCCCTGGACGATATAGCGGATGCCCTGGTCGGCGGCCTCGCGCAGCAGGGTAAGGCTCTGCTGGGGAGAAAGGTTGTTGTCGAAGCCGACCACCTCGAGCTTGGGGCCGCCGGTCCAGTTCTGCTGGTTGGCGATATCGGCGGCATATTGCCAGCTCCTCAATTCGTTGGTCCCCAGCGAACCCATCATGCCCGACAGCGGATCGATGAACGCGATCTTCACTGTCTCCGCGGATGCGGGCGCGGCGCCGGAAGCCAGCGCCATGGCAACGGCGGCGCTGGTCAGAAGGAAATGCGTTTTCTTCATTGAATTGTCTCCAGTGATTTTTTCGAATCTATCGATTCTTTATTTGATTTCGCGGCGATCCTTCAGGGAATCGCCGCGTTGTCGCCTTCGTTCCGGAAAGGCAACTCGATAGTAAGGAACGGGTACCGCGAAATCGAGGTCATTTTCGGACGCGAAAATGTGCACTGCGGACACGAAAAATCCTTGCCGGCCAGCCCGGTCAAAGCGTCATCCCTCCCGACGCCTCGATGACCGCGCCGTTGATGTAGCTGGCCTCGTCGCTTGCCAGGAAGGCGTAGATGCTGGCGATTTCCTCGGGCTTTCCCAGGCGACGCAGCGGGACCTGCTCGCGCATCCTGGCCATGACCTCGTCCGGCACGGTCGACAGGATGGGGGTGTCGATGAAGCCGGGCGCGACCGCATTCACCCTGATGCCTTTGGGCCCCAGTTCGCGGCTCCATGTCTTGGTGAATCCGATGACGCCAAACTTCGCCGCGGCATAGTTGGTCTGGCCATAATTTCCGTATATGCCGACGACCGAACTGGCGTTCAGGATGACGCCCGAGCCCTGTTCCGCCATCGCGCCGACGACGGCCTGCGTGGCATGGAAGACCCCGCGAAGATTGACGTCGATCACGTCGTCGAACTGCTGCAGCGTCATCTTCTGCAGACGAGCGTCTCTCGTGATGCCCGCGTTGTTCACCAGGACATCGATTCTCCGGTATTGGCCGAGCACCTCGGCGACCATGCCGTCGACCGCGCCGCGGTCCGATACGTCGATGTTGAACCCTTGCGCGGTGCCGCCTGCCTCGCGGCACGCCTGGACCGTTTCCGACACCGCGTCGCGGTTCATGTCGCAAACCACGACGACAGCTCCGTCACGGACGAACTTGCGCGCCGTTGCCGCACCGATGCCCTGGCCGGCTCCGGTCACGATTGCCACCTTGCTCTTCAGTCTCATTGACGATGCTCCGATAATGAACGATGAATCCGGCTGCTCGCGGTACACGCCGCGAGCGGGCATGCCTTGGACGCGCTACGGGCCGGAGAATAAGACGACAGCCTTCACAGGCTGGTCTTATCCGCCCCTTTCAATCCAAGCATTTTCCGGACGTCGTCCGGCGTTGCGATCTCGAAGGAAAGCTCCTCCAGAATCCGCCGGATCTTGCGGACCTGCTCGGCGTTGGTGTGTGCTTTCACGCCCCTGGAGACGTAGATACTGTCCTCCAATCCGACGCGGACATTGCCGCCCATGATCGCGGCCATAGTCACCAGGGACATCTGGTGACGGCCTGCGCCGAGGACGGAAAATTGATAGTTTTCCCGTCCGAACAGCCGATCTGCAGTGGACCGCATGGCGAAGAGGCTTTCCGGATCCGGCCCAATTCCGCCGAGTATCCCGAGCGCGGACTGGATAAAAAGCGGCGGCTCGACCAGCCCCTGATCGATGAAGTACGCAAGGTTGTAAAGATGCCCGACGTCGTAGCACTCGAACTCGAACCGGGTGCCACAGTCCCGGAACTCCGCGAGGATGTTCTTGATGTCCTTGAAGGTATTGCGAAAGATCATGTCTTCCATGCCTTCGACGTAGTCTTTTTCCCAGGCGTACCGCCAAGACGGAATTTTTGTTGCGACAGGGTGCAGGGAGAAATTCATCGAACCCATGTTCAGCGAGCACATTTCAGGCTTGGCCAGGCGCGGATAGGCCAGCCGTTCGTCGAGCGTCATGCGGGTGCTGCCGCCGGTGGTGATATTGATGACCGCGTCGGTCATCGCGGCAATGGCAGGGACGAACTCCCTGAAGACCTCCGGGCTCGGCGTCGGCCGGCCATCCCGCGGGTCCCGCGCATGCAGGTGGAGAACCGCGGCGCCCGCCTGCGCGGCCTCGACGGCCTGCACCTCAATGTCCGCCGGAGTGAGCGGCAAATATTCCGACATCGACGGAACATGCGCGGCGCCCGTCACGGCGCACGTGATAATGACCTTTCGGCTGGCATTGTTCATTGGATTGTCTCCGGCATCTTCAGCGGGGCTGCCGCTTTTCGAATCGTTTCTTGTGCCGTCGATGATAGTCAGCTAGCATCGTTTAGATAAGGTCATATCCGGACAGATCAAAGTCATTACAGGACAATTTGAGAAAGCACCATGTTGCCGAGATTTCCGCTGCTCAACGAACGCATCTACGCGCCGTACAAAATCGCGGCGCTGGTCGAGGTCCTTGCCGAGCAAGGCATCGCGCCGGACGACAGCCTTAAGGGCAGCGGCGTCGCCGCCGATCAGATCTACGACGCCGCCACGCTGACTTCGGTGCGCCAGTATGCCGCCGTATGCAAGAACGCCATGGCGCTATCCCATGACCCTGCCACGCCGTTCAAGGTGGGTTCGCGCCTGCACCTGGCCGCCTACGGCATGTATGGCTATGCGCTCATGTCGTGCCTTTCGCTGCGCGACTACTTCCGGCTCGGCGTGAAATACCATAGGCTGGCGACGCCCACGCTCACCATCGTGTGGACCGAATACCCCGACAGGGTGGTCTGGACATTCCCGGATGCTTTCATTTCCAGTCCGACCCGCGAATTGGGTGAATTTCTGATCGAGCAGCAATTCACTCAGCACGTCACCCATCTGCAAGACGTAGCAGGCCACAGCTGCCCCCCGATCAAGGCCTGCTTTTCGTATCCGGCGCCCGCCTATGCGGATATCTATCCGAAATATCTGGGCTGCCCCTGCTATTTCGGACAGGAACAATGCGAACTCGTCTACGACAGCGCAATCCTCGAGCAAAAGCCGCAGCTTGCGAACAGGCACTCGGCGGCGCTGATCCAGGAAATATGCGACCGGCTCATCGGGCAAGCGAAGACATCCACAGGCGCGTCCGGAGAGGTCTATCAGATCCTGATGCGCAAGCCCGGGGAGTTTCCGAACATGGACGATGTGGCGAACGCCATGCAGATGACTAGCCGCACTCTGCGGCGGCGCCTGGAAGCGGAAGGAACGTCATTCGTCGCCATCGTCGACGACGTACGCTGCTCTCTGGCAACGGAATACTTAAAGACGACGAAGATGAGCACGGAAGACATCGCCATGCTTTTGGGCTTCAGCGATGCCGCCAACTTCCGCAGGGCCTTGAAGCGATGGACGGGCAAGGGCCTGGGAGACCTTCGGCATTAGTCTTTGCTGCCGATGCAGACGGCACCACAGGCGCAGGGCAACATCGATCCCGATACAGGCGCAGGCATGGCCCGACATTTTCGGACATCGCCCTGGCCTGGCAGACGCGATAGACGTCGCACTTTCCTCGCCTTGACTGACCGCCGCGCCCGGCATCTGGCCGAAATACTGGCCCACGAAAGCCGGATGGACACGGCTGCGCATGCCCCCCGCCCCTGAAGACTCAACGCGCTTTCGACAGCACGAAAGTCTGATCCACCCGCCAGAACGGGTTGGCGCTCTGTTGCGCGCGGGCCTGTTCGGCGTCATCGACATGATCGAATTTTCCGATCAGGCTCGCCTTGACGCCGAACACGGTGTCCTCGTCCAGGTACTGGCAGTCCGGCGAGAAGATATGCGTGATGACGGTCTCGAAACCCGGCGCCTGGACGATGAAGTGAATATGCGCAGCGCGGTTCGGATGGCGGCCGAGCCTGGCCAGCAGCTTTCCGACAGGACCGTCGTCCGGAATCGGATAAAAGCGCGGCTTGACGGTGCGGAACCAGAACCGCCCTTCGGCGTCGCTCGTGAACTTGCCGCGCAGATTGCCCTCGGGCTGCGTGCCTTTTTGCTGAACGTCGTAGAACCCATCGTCGTTGGTCTGCCATACATCGATCGTCGCGCCTGCCACAGGCTGCCCGTCGATGTCCGTCACGCGCGCGCGCACCACCAGCGGCTCGCCCTTGTGATCCAGGCAGATGTCGGCGCCGCTGGGCAAGGGCTGCACGCCCTCGACGAAGAAGGGCCCGAGTATCGTGTTCTCGGTGGCCTGTCCCGGACGGCGATGATTGATCGCGTCCACGAGCATCGATACGCCGAGAACGTCCGAGAGCAGGATGAACTCCTGGCGCCAATCGGTGCACATATGGCCCGTGTCGGTCAGGAATTTAATGGCAGCCAGCCATTCTTCGTGCGTGGGCTCGATCTCCTTGACCGCGGCATGTAGATGCCGCACCACGGCTTCGGCGATCTGGCGCGTGCGCGAGTCCACGTCCGGCCCGATGCGGGCATTGACCGTCCGGGCGGAGCCCGCCTCGGTAAATAGCGGAAAAGACGATTCGTCGTTGTTCATTACCAGGGCATCCTCGATCAATGTCAGCCGTATGCGCGGGGCTCGTTCCCGTGAAATGCATCGCAGATCAACTGTGTCAGTCCGTCGCTCGTCAGGGCGCGCGGATTCCAATACGGGTTCGCCAGCGCAAGTTCCACTGCGCGCGCAATGCCGTCCTGTGGCATGCCCAGCGCTGCCAGTCCGGCCGGTGCGCCGATGGCGCGGTTGATGGCCTGCAGCGCCGCGGGCGCGTCGCGCTCCACCCCGAGGGCGTCGCAAAGCTGCGCCATGACCTGCGGCACGGCCGGCGCGTTATAGGCCAGCGCATGCGGCAGCACCAGCGCGTGCGTCGAAGCATGAGGCAGATCGAAACTGCCGCCCAGCGTATGGCACAGCTTGTGGTGCAAGGCCATGCCGACCGACCCGAGGCAGATGCCGGCCAGCCAGGCACCGTACAGCGCATCGGTACGCGCCGGGCGATTGCCCGGATCGGCGCTGATGGCCGGCAAGGCGCGCGCCAAGGCACGGACGCTTTGCAGCGCCAGCGCCGAGATCACCGGATTCGCCTCGCGCGCATAGAGCGCCTCGACCGCGTGCGCGATCGCGTTCATGCCGCTCGTGCCCGAAAGGTCGGCCGGCAGGTCCAGGGTCAGGTCCACATCGTAGATCACGACTTCGGGCAGCACCTTGAGCGATCGCTGCGTGGTCTTCAGACCGCCGCGCGTCTCCCCCAGAATCGGCGTCATCTCGGAACCTGCATAGGTCGAGGGCAAGACGATCTGAGGCAGGTCGGTGCGCAAAGCGATTGCCTTGGCCAGCCCCGTCGTGGAGCCCCCGCCTATGGCGACGATGCCGTCGATGCTCAGTTCGGCGACCTGCTTCATCGCCGCCTCGGTCACATCGACCGGCGTGTGCATGCGCGCGCCGTCGAAGGCACCGGCATAACGTTCTCCCAGCGCACGCTGCAGTTCTTGATGCACGGCATCGTGCGACCTGCCGTGCAGAATCAGCGCACGCGAAATGCCCAGCCGTGAGACTTCTTCCGGCACCGCCGAGCGCATGCCCGATCCGAAGACCACCCGCGTCGGCAGCGCTTCGTAAACAAACGGCGCCTGGGAAAAACTCGTTTCGTACATGATGGCGATGATCCGTGAAAAACGGCGATCCGGCCAGCGTCGCCGGACGAAGCCCCGATCGCGATGCGGAACGGAAACTGGTGCGCCGAGACTACAATGTAATCCGCCTTCAGACGCGCTCGGCGCCTACCCATGAAACCTACTGCATATCTCGTTACCGGCGCCACATCCGGCATCGGCGCCGCCATCGCCCGCTCGCTGCTCGACGCCGGCCAGCGCGTCGTCAACATCGACTACCGCCTGCCCGATGCATCGCCCGCGGGCATGGTTTGCATCCAGGCCGATCTGACCGACTCCGCCCAGGCTCGGGCCGCTGCCCGCCAGGCCGCCGAAGACCACGCCATCGTCGGCGTGGTCAACAACGCCGGCGCGACCCGGCCCGGCACCAACGAGACCGCGACGCTGGCCGACCGGGACGATGTGGTCGGCCTGCACCTGCGCACCGCGATGATCATGGTGCAGGCGGCCCTGCCCGCCATGCGCGCGGCCGGCTCCGGCCGCATCGTCAACATGGCCTCGCGCGCCGCGCTGGGCAAGCCCGAGCGCGTCGTCTATTCGGCCACCAAGGCGGGCCTGATCGGCATGACACGCACGCTGGCCATGGAACTGGGCGGCGACGGCATCACCGTCAACGCCATCGCGCCCGGCCCGATCGCCACCGAGCTGTTCATGAAGAGCAACCCGGCCGGCGCGCCGCAGACGCAGCGCATTCTCGACAGCATCGTCGTCAAGCGCATGGGCACCCCCGAGGACGTGGCGCGCGCCGCCATGTTCTTCCTGTCGCCCGACAATGGGTTCGTCACGGGGCAGGTGCTGTACGTGTGCGGCGGCACCACGCTGGGCGTGGCGCCTGTGTAATGCCCGTGCCAACGGCGGAAATATCCGGAACCCGCAGACCGCCATCTGTTTGGGCCAGATGAAAGCCATGACCCAAGACATCCTCTACAGGCGTAACGCATGATCAACAAAATCGTATCCGATGCCGCCGAAGCGCTTGCCGGCGTGCCCGACGGCGCGACCGTCATGATCGGCGGCTTCGGGCCGGCCGGCCAACCCATGGAGCTGATCGACGCCCTGATCGAGCAAGGCGCCAAGGATCTGGTCGTCATCAACAACAACGCCGGCAACGGCACCTTCGGCCTGGCTGCACTGCTGGCCGCCGGCCGGGTGCGCAAAGTCGTCTGCTCGTTCCCGCGCCAGGCCGATTCGCAGATCTTCGACGCGCTGTACCTGGCCGGCAAGATCGAACTGGAACTCGTGCCCCAGGGCAACCTGGCCGAGCGCATCCGCGCGGCGGGCGCCGGCATCGGCGCCTTCTTCACGCCCACGGCCTACGGCACCCCCTTGGCCGAAGGCAAGGAAACGCGCGAAATCGAAGGCCGCCACTACGTGCTCGAATATCCCCTGCACGCCGACTATGCCCTCATCAAGGCCGACCGCGGCGACCGCTGGGGCAATCTCACCTACCGCAAGACCGCGCGCAACTTCGGCCCCATCATGGCCAGCGCCGCAAAAAACACCGTCGCCCAGGTGCGCGAGATCGTCGAACTGGGCCAGCTCGACCCCGAAAACGTGGTCACCCCCGGCATCTTCGTCCAGCACGTCGTGGAGATACCCGACCCGCGCGCCTATCAGCAGGAGCAGAAATGAGCAGACTTTCCCGCGACCAGATCGCCGCCCGCGTCGCCCGCGACATTCCCGCAGGCGCCTATGTGAACCTGGGCATCGGCCTGCCCACGCTGGTGGCCAACCACATCCCCGCCAGCCGCGAGGTCATCCTGCACACCGAGAACGGCATGCTGGGTTTCGGTCCGGCTCCGGCCAAGGGCGACGAAGATTTCGATCTCATCAATGCCGGCAAGCAGCCCGTGACCGAACTGCCGGGCTGCGCCTACTTTCACCACGCCGATTCCTTCGCGATGATGCGCGGCGGCCATCTGGATGTCTGCGTGCTGGGCGCCTTCCAGGTGTCGCGCCACGGCGATCTGGCCAACTGGCACACCGGCGGCCCCGATGCCATCCCAGCCGTGGGCGGCGCCATGGACCTGGCCATCGGCGCCAAAGACGTCTACATCATGATGGACCTGCTCACCAAAGACGGACAGAGCAAACTGGTGCAGGCCTGCACCTATCCGCTCACCGGCATGCGCTGCGTCTCGCGCGTGTACACCGACATGGCGGTGTTCGACCTGAAGAACGGCGAAGTCGCCGTCATCGACCTGTTCGGCGACATCACGCCCGATGCGCTTCGGAATCTGGTCGGCTTGCCGCTCAAGTTCGAATAGCGCGCCGACTCGCCCGGCAAATTGACTTCAGCCCGGTAGAGAATCCAGGCCAACGCTCGCCAGCGCTGCCGCCGCCGCTCGGGTCTCGACACCGAGCTTCCTGAAAATATGCTCGAGGTGCTTGTTCACAGTTCTGGGACTCAAGCCCAGGATGTCCCCAATGTCCCGATTGGTCTTTCCCTTGGATATCCATGACAGGACTTCGGTTTCCCGCGGCGTCAGCGCCGCGCTCGCCAGCCGGGACGACGCGCTGACGTTTTCGCTCTGGCGCTCGACCAGCAGCATGGTCTCGCCCACACCGGTTCGTCCTAGGTTTTTGACGATATAGGTCTGCCCCGCTTCGCCGCGCACGACGCTGCTGCCAGGTTCGGCCAGAGCGGGCTCGACGAACATCGGCAGCCGATCGGCGCCGGACTTGGGCGACACCGCCTCCAGCCAATCCGTGGCTTTCGGCGAGCGCCAGGCTATTCTCCCCTGCCCGTCCACCAGCACCACGCCCAGCGAGGCGACATCCACTGCCTGCTGCGCCAGACGCGCGATGCGCGCATTCCGGGTGTGGGTATGCAGGCGCGCCAGAACTTCTGGCGCTCGAACGGGTTTGACCACGTAATCGACCCCGCCGCTGTCGAAGCCCTGCAGAACCGACTCGGTGTCGGACAGACCGGTCATGAAAATGACGGGAATGTGCGCCAGCGCCGGATCGCGCTTGATGCGTCGGCACGTGTCGAAGCCCGACATGATCGGCATCATCGCGTCGAGCAAAATCGCATCCGGCACCACGATGCGCATCCGGTCCATTGCGACTTCACCGTCCCCGGCTACCAGAACGGTATAGCCGGCATCCTCGAGCATCCGGCACAGCACCGATAGACTGCTCGGCGCATCGTCCACCACAAGAACGACCGGCCGCTCGGCCGATTCCAGCGAGACGGCTGGCTCATTCATGATCATGCTGCACCTCGACTAGCGCCTGTTTCAGGCCATCCAGATCGAATCGCCCCAAAAGACGGCCCAGACGTTCGCAATCGGCGGCCAGCTCCGGATGCGCGTCGCGCACGTCCTCCAGTATCGATGCCAGTCCGTTGACGTGCCCGATGCGCAGCTCGCGCAACGCGCGAGCATGAAAATCCCCAGGCAACCGGACCGGTCGATATATCGCCGAATCGGCAACGTCGTCGTCGGTAATGCGCGGCGGTTCGGCCGCCAGCCATTCCAGCCCAAGATGGCGCTGCAGCGTCTGCATCAGCTCCGACTCGATCACAGGTTTGCCGACGAATGCCTGGCAGCCGGCCGCCTGCAACAGCGGCTGCCGGTTTTCGAACACGGTCGCCGACACCAGGATGATAGGCATTTCATAGCCCGCCGTACGTATATGCCGCGCCGTCTCCCACCCGTCCATATCGTCCATCGTGATGTCGAGCAGAATGGCGTCCGGCGTGCGCGGCGAGGTCGCCAGAAACTCCAGACATTCCGTGCCGCTGGCTGCCTCGAGAAAGTCGAAGCCGACCGGCACCAGCATGCCGGCCAGCATCTGGCGCTGCACGGGCTGGTCGTCAACCACCAGCAGGCATTTGCGTTCCCCCAGATAGCCTGCCGCACGCAAAGGCATATCGGTCAGCACACCCGGGGCGCTCACTTTGCGCAGGTACAGCCTGACCTGGAACAGGCTGCCGGCCTTGGACGTACGAACCAGCGCCAGTTCGCCGCCCATCAGCGAAGCCAGCAATGCCGTGATGGTCAAGCCCAGGCCCGTTCCCCCTTCGGCGCGGCGGCGTCCCGTCGCGCCGCGTTCGAACGGGGAAAAGATGCGCTGTTCGTCCTGCGGCGCAATGCCGATGCCGGTATCCTCGACCTGGAAGATCAGCACCTCATGCAGGCAGTCCACGTGCAGGGACACTCTGCCCACATCGGTAAAGCGCGCCGCATTGCTCAAAAGATTGATCAGGATCTGCCTCAGATACTTGGCGTCGGCCAGCACCCATTCCGGCATGGGGCCGCTGTGGGTATAGGTGAACTGCAATCCCTTGCCTTCGATCTGCGGACGCACCATCGTCACCAGCTCGTCGAGAAATACCGGCAACGCCAGCGGCGCATTGTCCAGGCGCAGTCGGCCCGCCTCGATGCGGGCAAGGTCGAGCAGGCCATCGACCAGAGCCAGCATATGCTCGGCGCTGCGGTGAATGGTCTTTACGCCGTCCATGGCCGACGGCGCAAGCGCCTCGTTTTTCGTCAGAATCTGCGAATAACCGAGAATGCTGTTGAGCGGGGTGCGCAGTTCATGGGTGATGCCCGCGACATACCTCGTCTTGGCCTGATTGGCGGCCTCGGCAGATTCCTTCACCGCTTGCAGGGCAGCGTCGGTGCGCTGGTGCGCCTCGATTTCCTGGGTCAGCAGATGATTCTGACGATTGGACTCGTCCTGCGCCATGCGCCGGCTCTCGCTGGCCAACACGACCCACCAACTGCACACTGCAATGATCAGCAGCAGAATCGCCGAAATCTTGAAGAGCAACGCCTGCAGGGCGTGCCCTGCAATGCCGCCACCCGGCTCGCCGGATTCCTGGACATACACCACACCCATCACGGCGAACAGCAGCAAGGACAGGGAGAGAAAAACCAAAAGGTAATGCGCTACGCGAAAATTGACGCGCCGCGCGAACGCCTTGGGAAGAACCGCGGCGAGCACCGCCTTGGCCTGCTCCGCAGCGCGCGAGCCTGTTTTGCAGCGGTCGTGGCAGCGCGACTCCAGCGAGCAGCACAACGAGCAGATGGACGCGTCGTAAGCGGGACAATGCGACATGTCCTCGGACTCGAATACGTTCTCGCAAACGCCGCAGCGCACCGACTCGCCCGGCTTGAAGGCCGGCGTATCGGTGCGAGCGATGTAATAGCGTCCTTTGGTCAGCCACGCGATCGCAGGCGCGACCGCCATGGACACGGCCAACGCGATCAGCGGCGCCAGCGCCTGCGCAGTCGTTCCGAGTATGCCGACATGCGCCGCAATAGAGAGCACGGCCGCCAGCACCATCGCCCCGATGCCCACCGGATTGATGTCGTAGAGATGGCCGCGTTTGAATTCGATGCCAGGCGGGCTCAATCCTAGCGGCTTGTTGATCACCAGATCCGCCACCAGGGCCCCTACCCAGGCAATACCGATGTTGCTGAAAAGACCGAGCACCCGCTCGATGGCATGGAATACGTCCATGACCATCAGCGTCAGGGCGATCATCACATTGAAAACCAGCCACACCACACGCCCCGGGTGGCTGCGGGTCAAGCGGGCAAAAAAATTGGACCAGGCCAGCGAACCCGCATAGGCATTGGTCACATTGATTTTCACCTGCGAGATGACGACGAACAGCGTCGCCACCCCGACGATCAGCGCAGGCGAGTTGAAAACATAGGAATAGGCGGTCAGGTACATCTGCGTCGGCTCCGTGGCGTGCGCCGCTTCGACGCCATGGCGGACCGCCAGGTAGGCGAGAAATGCCCCTCCGAGCATCTTGAGCACGCCCGGCACGATCCAGCCTGGCCCGGCCAGCAGCACGACGGCCCACCAGCGTGCCCGATTCTCGCTGTTGCGCTTGGGCAGAAACCTTAGGAAATCCACTTGTTCGCCGATCTGGACGATCAACGAGAAAGCCACGGCCACCGAGGCCCCGAACATAGATAGATCGAAGCCGCTGCCTCCCGAAATGCGTCCTGCGAAATGCGCGAACTCGGAGAACGCTTGCGGATGCACCCAGGCAATGACCGCGTAGGGAACCAACAGAAGAAGCAGCCAGAATGGCTGCGTCCAGGCCTGCAGCCGGGAGATCAGCGTAATGCCGCGCACAGCCAAGGGAATGATGACCAGCGCGCTCAGCAAATAGCACCAGATCAGATCAATGCCCAGCGAGATCTGCAGGGCCAGCGCCATGATGGCCGCCTCGAGCGCAAAGAAGATGAAGGTGAAGCTGGCATAGATCAGGGAGGTAATGGTGGACCCCAGATAGCCGAAGCCCGCCCCCCGGGTCAGCAGATCCATATCCACGCCATACCGCGCGGCGTAATAGCCGATGGGCAGGCCGGTCAGGAACGTGACCAGTCCGACCACCAGAATGGCCACCACTGCATTGGTGAATCCGTAATTCAGCGCAATGGTGCCGCCGATGGCCTCCATGGCCAGGAAGGAGACCGCGCCGAACGCCGTGTTGGCCACACGCAGTTCCGACCATTTCCGGAACTTGCCTGGCGTGTAGCGCAGCGCATAATCCTCCATAGTTTCATCGGCCACCCAGGCGTTGTAGCTGCGCCGGATGCGAAATATTTTCTGGGTTGCAGCAGCCACAGGGTTCCGTCCGGGGCCGATATAGCCCATTACTCAGTGTTACCGATGATATTGCATCACGGCTATCCCAGCCCCCGTCATTTGACGTATTCGTCCCCAGTTTGACTCGTGCGTATCGGAGCACCGAGGCCTTCAAATTCCGAAATGGCCGCCCGAGAGCATCATGCCGTCCGCCAACGCCAAGGCCTGTCGGTCAATGCGCACGGCGCCGATCATCGGTGCCCGACCGATTCCGGATTGGGAATGCCCGGAACCGGGCACTCCTCGGTGCCGACCATCGGGCGCGTCAACTGCTCCACCATCTTCTGCGTGCCGTCGGGGTCATTGACCCATTTGGCGTAGAAGTCGTACGGGCAGGCGGCCACGCCCTTGTCGCCCTCCTGGGAATTGATCTTGCCCGTGTAGCCGCGATGCAGCAGCTTGAACAGATGGTTCTCGGACTGACCGTTCTTGCGGGCATCGCGGATCAGGCTGGTGCTTAGCGCCGCATACTGGATGCCGTATTCTTCTTCGCCGCACTCGCCCAGCGTACGCCCGTCGAACCCGACGATGGCCGAATGCCCGAAGTAGGAATACACCCCATCGAAGCCGGCGGCATTCGCCACCGCAACGTACACATTGTTGGCCCATGCCATCGCCTTGGCCATGAGCACCTGCTGATCCTTGGCCGGATACATATAACCCTGGCAGCGCACGATGAGTTCCGCGCCCTTCATGGCGCAATCGCGCCAGATCTCAGGGTAGTTGCCGTCGTCGCAGATGATCAGGCTGATCTTCAGGCCCTTGGGGCCTTCGGAAACGTATGTGCAGTTGCCCGGATACCAGCCTTCGATAGGCACCCAAGGCATGATCTTGCGGTACTTCTGTACGATCTCGCCCTGGTCGTTCATCAGGATCAGCGTGTTGTAGGGCGCCTTGTGCGGATGCTCCTCATGCTGCTCGCCGGTAAGCGAGAAAACACCCCAGACTTTGGCCTTGCGGCAGGCCTGGGCGAAGATTTCCGTTTCCGCGCCGGGAACGGTGGATGCCGTGTCGTACATTTCCTGCGCGTCGTACATGATGCCGTGAGTGCTGTACTCGGGAAAGATCACCAGATCCATTCCCGGCAGGCCGATTTTCATGCCTTCGACCATCGAGGCGATCTTGCGCGCGTTCTCCAGCACCTCGGCCCGGGTGTGCAGACGCGGCATTTTGTAATTCACCACGGCCACGCCGACCGTGTCCTTGCTGCTCGAGATATCTCCGTGAAGCATGATGTGTCCTCGTTATGGCATGGCGCCGCTCAATGGCTGATCATCCAAGGCCGTTTGGTGGGAAAACCCTTGGAGCCGTCAGCGGCGCGCACCGTGGCTTTGCTGCCGCTGCCGCAACATCCGCAACCGGGCGGATGCCTGTAGGCCCGGTACTCGCCGCTGCTCATCGGCGAGTGCGCCGCGCGCTCGTTGGTCGCATGCGCCGTGCGCGAATTGCCGGACATCGTGGCCAGCGCCGGCGCCGACGCAATGACGCGGCGCGCCTGCCGACTGCACATCGGACAGCTGCAGCCCGCATCGCGCTGACCCGACGGGCGCTGCACGTCGAAAATGCCGCAGGTGTCGCACAGGTATTCATAGGTTGGCATGACGGTCTCCGGTGGGGATGGGCGCGTGCCATGCCGAGCAAGGCCCGCGCGTCATGGCGTTTCAGTCTTCGGACAGCGGCAGATCAATTCCGCCGGCGACGCGCTTGACGGGTCCGGCCGCGGTCGGATTGATGTCGAACTCGAAAATCTCGGTGGGCAGCCACAGCGTGGCGCACGCGTTCGGAATGTCCACCACGCCGCTGATGTGCCCCTGCACCGGCGCGGTGCCGAGAATGGAATAGGCCTGGGCGCCGGAATAGCCGAATGTCTTGAGATATTCGATGGCGTTCAGACAGGCCTGGCGATAGGCCACGTGCACGTCCAGATAGTGCTGCTGCCCTTGCTCGTCCACCGAGATGCCTTCGAAAATCAGGAAATCCTTGTAGTTCGGGATAATGGGGCTGGGCTTGAAGATCGGGTTCTTGATGCCGTACTTGGCCATGCCTCCCTTGATGAGGCTGACGCGCATGTGCACCCAGCCCGCCATTTCGATGGCACCGCAGAAAGTGATCTCGCCGTCACCTTGGCTGAAGTGCAGGTCGCCCACCGACAGCCCGGCGCCGTCCACATAGACCGGAAAGAAGACTTTCGAGCCGCGCGACAGGTCCTTGATGTCGCAGTTGCCGCCGTGCTCGCGCGGCGGCACGGTGCGCGCGCCTTCGGCTGCGGCCCTGTCACGCGCCTCGCCCGTGAGCTTGCCCATGTGCGCCGTCCTGGCAAACGGAGGATTGGCCAGGGGCGGCACCCGCTCGGGTTGCGTGGCAATGAAGTCCACCTCGCGCTTGTTCCACGTATCCAGCATGGCCTGGTCCGGCAGGCAACCGATCAGACCTGGGTGAATCAGACCGGCGAAGTTGACGCCCGGCACATGGCGGGAACTGGTGAACATGCCGTGAAAGTCCCAGATGGATTTCTGCGCCTTGGGAAAGTGATCGGTGAGAAAGCCGCCGCCGTTCTTCTTGCTGAAAAAGCCGTTGAAACCCCACAGGCTGTCGGGCTTGGCGCCGATGTCGAGCAGATCCACCACCAGCAGATCGCCGGGCTGCGCGCCTTCCACGCCGACAGGCCCCGACAGAAAATGCACCGTGCTCAGATCGATGTCGCGCACGTCGTCGGCGCTGTCGTCGTTCTTGATGTAGCCGCCGGTCCAATCGTAGGTCTCCAGGATGAAGTCGTCTCCAGGCTTGACCCAAGTGGCCATGGGAATGTCCGGATGCCAGCGGTTGTGGACCAGTTCATTCTCATAGGGCGATTGGGCCAGATCGACTTTGATGAGGGTATCGGTCATCATGAACTCCTTGTTGAATCGTTGGAAGCGCGTCGTCCGCAGGCGGCGCAGTTAAATCGACAGATATCGGCTGATGGTCGCTTCGTCCACGTTGGCCCGTATGTCCTCATAGGCGAAGCGGCCTTTGTCGATCACGAAGAAGCGGTCGGCAATGTCGAGCGTGAAACTGAGCACCTGTTCCGAGACCACGATGGTGAGCTTGCGCATATCGCGGATCTCTCTCAGGCTTTTGGCGATGTCCTTGATGATGGACGGCTGAATTCCTTCGGTTGGCTCGTCAAGCAGAAGCACCTTGGGATTCGTCGCCAGCGCACGGGCGATGGCCAACTGCTGCTGCTGCCCGCCCGACAGATTTCCGCCCTTGCGCCCGCGCATATCGAATAGCACCGGAAACAGGGCATAGAGTTCATCGGGCACCACGCCCCTGGCGCTGGGCGCGAGACCGGTCTGAATGTTCTCCAGCACCGTCATGTGCGAAAAGATCATGCGCCCCTGAGGTACGTAGGCGATGCCCTGCGCGACGCGCTGATAGGGTTCCATTCGGCCGAGCGCGGACCCATCCACCGAGACCTCGCCCCCGAAAGCGGGCAGGATGCCCATCAAGGTGCGAAACAGCGTGGACTTTCCCATGCCGTTGCGCCCCATGATGGCGACGATCTCCTGCTCGTCGATGTCGAAGCTCAGGTCGTGTATGACCTTGCTTTGTCCGTAGCCGGACGAGAGACCCTTGACGCTGAACATGGCTGCTGACATCACCGGCTCCCTCAATGGCCCAGGTAGACTTCGATCACTTTCGGGTTGCTCTGCACGGAGTCCATATCTCCTTCGGCCAGCATCTTTCCCTGGTGCAGTACCGTGACCTTGTGCGCTATGCGCTTGACGAACTCCATGTCGTGCTCGATCACGATCACCGAACGCCCCTTCGATATGCGCTTGAGCAGGTCGGCGGTCTTCTCGCGCTCGGATACGCTCATGCCTGCCACGGGCTCGTCGAGCATCAGCAGTTCCGGATCCTGGATCATCAGCATCCCGATCTCCAGCCACTGCTTCTGCCCATGGCTGAGCAGCCCCGCCTGCGTATGCAGATGGTCTGACAGGAAGATGGTGTCCAGCACTTCATGGATGCGATCGACGACGTCTGCGGTGCGTTCGAACAGCAACGACCCCATCACCCCGCGGCCACGCGGGAAAGAAATCTCCAGGTTCTCCATTACCGAAAGATTCTCGTAGATGGATGGGTTCTGGAATTTGCGCCCGACTCCGGCCTGCACGATTTTGTGTTCGGACAGGGCTGTCAGCTCCACACCGTTGAACCGGATGGTGCCGGCAGTGGCCTTGGTCTTGCCGCAGATCAGATCGAGCACGGTCGTTTTGCCCGCGCCGTTAGGTCCGATCACCGCACGCAGCTCGTTTTTCTGCACATAGAAATTCAGGTCGTCCACCGCCTTGAACCCGTCGAACGATACGGTCAGGTTCTCGATGGCGAGCGCAATTTCATAGGATGGAGTGGTCATGGCTCGGTGTCCTTCTGCGTGTTCGGCTAGACCTGCTGGTTTGCCGGCTTGCGGCCCGATATCGCGCCGAGCCTGCCGATGCGATTTTTGACATATGTGCCGTAAAGTCCGGCCAGACCGTTGGGGAAGAACATCACGACCCCGATGAAGAGCGCGCCCATCAGCAGCAGCCAGAGCGAAGGAAAGCTTTCCGAAAACGCCGTCTTGCCGTAATTGACCAGCAGCGTTCCGTACACCGCCCCCACGAGCGACACACGTCCGCCGATCGCCGCGAAGATCACCATCTCGATCGACGGCACGATGCCGATGAATGAGGGCGACATGAAGCCCACCTGCAGCGTGAACATCGCGCCGCCGATGGCCGAGACCACCGCGCCCAGGCAGAAAACGAATATCTTGAAGTTCGCCACGTCGTAGCCCGAAAAGCGCACGCGGTCCTCGCGATCGCGCATGGCCAGCAGCAGGCGTCCCAGTTTGGACGACAGCACATAGCGGCAGATCATGATGGCCGCAATCAGCAGCGCCCCATTCACGTAGTAGAGGATGTACTTGGCCGAATTGGTGTTGATGTTCCAGCCATGCATCGTCTTCAAGTCCGTGATGCCATTGATGCCGCCTGTCCACCCCTGCTGGCCGACCACCAGAATGGTCAGGATCGCGGCTATCGCCTGGGTGATGATCGAGAAGTACACCCCGCCCACGCGCCGCTTGAACATGGTCACGCCGACGAGGTAGGCAAATGCCGCGGGCACCACGACGACGGCGATCAGCGCAAAGGTCAGACTGTGAAACGGAACCCAGAAAAACGGCAGATGAGTCACCTGGTTCCAGTCCATGAAGTCGGGAATGCCCGGCGTGGTCTGATGGGCCGTGCTGACGGGATCGGAGGCCTCCAGCTTCAAAAACATGGCCATGCAGTAGCCGCCCAGGCCGAAGAACACGCCCTGCCCAAGGCTGAGCACGCCGCCGTAACCCCACACCATCACCAGGCTCACCGCGGCGAAGGCATAGGTCAGATATTTTCCAACCAGGTTCAGCCTGAAAATATCCAGGGCCGCCGGAAAGAGCGCGAAAATCAGTGCGGCAAGAATGAGCAGCTCGATGGATCCCGACCTGCCGCCGAGGAACTTGCTGTAGAAGGCTTGCATGGTTTTCCCCTTCGGCTTATTTGCGCACCCTGGCCGCGAACAGGCCTTCGGGACGAAGCATCAGAATGACGATGATTGCGAGCAGCGTGGTGACCTTGCCCATGGCATTGGTCATGAAAAACGTGAGAACCGACTGCACCTGCGCGATGGAGAATGCCGACGCCACGGTGCCCAGCAGGCTGGCTGCGCCGCCGAAGACGACCACCAGGAATGTGTCCACGATATAGAGCGAACCGCTGGTCGGGCCGGTGGAGGCAATGGTGGTGAAGGTCGCGCCGGCGATACCGGCGATACCGCAGCCGACGGCGAAGGTAATTCTGTCGACCTTCTTGGTATTGATTCCCACCGAGCCGGCCATCATCCGGTTCTGGGTGGTCGCACGCACATGCAGTCCCCAACTGGACCGATACAGGAAAAGCATCACCGCCCCGGTCACCAGGGCTGAAATGACCAGCACGAACAGACCGTTCAGAGGAATGTCGATGGTATCCGTGGCCTTCCAGGCCCCCATAAGCCAGCTCGGCAACGTGGCGCTCACTTCGCGCGCGCCGAAAATCGACCGAAACGCCTGCTGCATGATCAGGCTCAAACCCCAGGTCGCGAGCAGCGTATCCAGCGGCCGTTTGTACAAATGCCGTATCAGCAAAAACTCGATGGCGTAGCCGACTCCGAAGGCGACGAAGAACGACGCCGCGATCGCGAAGATGAAGTAGTACGGAACCAGCGACGGGAAATAGTTCGTGGCGACCTTGGACAGCACATAGATCGTATAGGCGCCGATGGTCATGAATTCGCCGTGCGCCATGTTGATCACGCCCATCTGGCCGAAGATGATCGCCAGCCCCAGTGCCATGAGAAGCAGGACGCTGAACAGGCTCAACCCGGAAAACCCCTGCATGACAAGGATCGACCACAAATCGGAAAGCGAATAGCCACCCATGAAAACGCTCCAATGCAGATTGAATCCACCGGATTGCCGTGCGAGCCCGGCGAGGCCTTGCGGCCTGCGCCAGGTAGACAAAATCCGATCAATAGCCCTTGGGGAACGGGTCGGGCATGATGTAGTCGGACGTATAGACAATGTCCGCCTGCCCATCGTTGCGCCACTTGCCGATGCGCAGTCGGGTCTTCAAGTGGTGATTGGGCTCGAGGTAGATCATGCCCTCCGGCGCGTCGTAGCTGATCTTGCCGCTCTGCTCGGCCGCCACCACCTTGTCCGTATCGAAGCTTCCCGCCATCTCGACCGCAGCCTTCCACAGCCAGGGTCCTTCGTAGGCCGCCTGCGTGACATCGCCGATGGGCGCGTCCGCTCCCGCCACCGCTTTGAACTGCTTGACGAATTCCTTGTTGCGCGGCGTATCCAGCGATTCGAAGTACTTCATCGCGGAATAGAAGCCCACGAGGTTTTCGCCGCCGATGCCTTTGGCCTCGTCTTCAGTGACCGAAACGGTGAGCAGATTATGGTTCTGTCCATTGATGCCGGCAGCCTTCAACTGCTTGAACCAGGAAACATTGGAACCGCCGACGACCGCGGCATAGATCACGTCAGGCTTCTTGAGCCGGATCTTGTTGATCGTGGAACCGAAATCGGTGCTGCCGAGCGCTGCGTATTCCTCCCCGACGACCTGACCATGCAGAACGCGGGTGATGTACTCGCGTGCCAGCTTCATGACGGTGCGCGGCCAGATGTAGTCCGAACCGATCAGATAGTAGGTTTTGGCCTTTTTGGTGTCGGCGAACCATTTCAAGCCGGCGAAGACCTGCTGGGTGGCCTCCTGGCCGGTGTAGACGACATTCTTGGATTGTTCCAGGCCTTCATAGAAGGTCGGGTAGTACAGCAGGCCATTGTCGCGTTCCAGCACCGGCAGCACGGCCTTGCGCGAGGCCGAGGTCCAGCAGCCGAAGATCGCGGCGACGTGGTTTTCCTCGAGAAGCTTCTTGGCTTTTTCGGCGAACGTCGGCCAGTCGGACGCGCCGTCTTCCTGGATGAACTTGATCTTTCTGCCGAGCACTCCGCCCATTGCGTTGATCTGATCGATGGCCAGCTTTTCCGCCTCGATCGATCCCGTTTCCGAAATGGCCATCGTGCCCGTCGATGAGTGCAAAATGCCGACGGTCACCTCGGAATCGGTCACGGCGAGTTTGGTGGTATTGACCTTTGCGGTCGGCGGAGTCTGGGCATACGCCACCCCGGCAGCGGCAAGCAGCGGCAGGCTGGCGAGGGCCGCCACGAGCCTGCGGCGCACGGGAAAATTCGGGCGGCCCGCGCCCACCGCACCTTGAACCACGACGCCTTTCGACAGTTTCTTGCTGGACATAAAAAATTCTCCCGGCTGATAAACGTTGGCCTTTGAAACTCCACGAGTCATGTGCCGATGCGGCGACATGGCTTGCAGTATCTGTTCGGCCTGCGTATGCGCAAATACGTTGTTTGACATACGCCCGTCCGGGATCGCACAGACTTCACCGCGGCGCCTTACCGGCCGAAAGCGGAGTCGGGCCGGCCATAGGCGCGCCTTATAATCCGCAGCCATGAACCCCTTGCTCCGTTCACGCCGCACGCGCAGCCGGACCGTATGGCTTGGCCTGGTGGCCATGTGCCTGGTGGTTTTCGCGCCGCTGATCAGCCAAACGCTGATGGCCGCGCGCATGGAGCAAGCGCGGCTGCAGGGCATCGAGCAGCAGCTCTGCTCGGCCGATGGGCAAGGCGCCGCGGCCGCCCCCCTTCATTCCGGCCACGCAGGCACACCCGACGGTTCGATGTCGGCGTGCGGCTACTGCAACTTCCTGGCCGGCCATGCGGCTTTGCCCGCCGTGCCGCCGAGCGCACTGGCGTTCATTCTCCTCGTGCTCGTCGCGGCAGTGGCCATGCCGCCGCTGCGGCATATCGCCTTCGGGATCTTCCCTTGCGGGCGCCCCCGAGCTCCGCCGCCTTTTTCTCGCTTGGCCGCGTAGATCGCCGCGCCTCCCCTGAGGCGCCCGGTTACGCCGCGCGTAGCGCCGGCACGCGGCCGGATTTACACCGAGTTCGAATACGTGCTCTAAAAGAGAGGCGCGCATCCGAGACACAGATCGATGAATTTGATTCAGGAGAAAGCGATGAAAGAAGCAATCATGTTGGCAAGCCTGCTTGTCCTGGCCCCCTTGGTGCATGCCCAGGGCATGGCCGGCATGTCCATGGGCGGCGCCAAGAGCGGCATGGCGACAGGTCACGGAACTACCGCCATGGCTCCCAAGAACATTTCGGTGCAGGACTGCTGGATCCGGCTGCTGCCCGGCGCAGCGCCGTCCGCCGGTTATTTCACGATCGAGAATTCGGGCGACCAGCCCGTCTCGCTCACGGGAGCGCACACGGATGCGTTCGGCATGGCAATGCTGCACGAGACCCACAAAGACAGCAAAGGCGTAATGGGCATGTCCGCCGTGCACGACGTGCCGGTGCCGGCCAAGGGGCGGCTCGCCTTCGCGCCGGGCGGCTATCACGTCATGCTGGAAAAGCCCGCCAGGCCGCTGCATATCGGCGACAAAGTCGCGTTGACGCTGGCCTTCGGTGGCGATCGGGCGCTGACGACCCAGTGCGAGGCGCGCTCGCCGGCCGGCACGGTGAAGTAACGCCATGCAGGCCATGGACCTGCTCGGCATGTATCCGACGTTCTATGTCCCGGGCATCGGCACCGGCTGGGTCATGGGAATCATCGGCGTCATCCACGTGGTGGCGTCCCATACCTCGGTCGGCGCGTCCTTCCTGTTCGCGCTGATCGAGACCCGCGCCTATCGCAGGAACGAGCCGCAGCTGATGGACTTCATCAAGCGCTACGGCCTGTTCCTGCTGATTTTTTCCTATGTCATCGGCTCGATCACCGGGCCCGGCATCTGGTATTCCATCACTGTGGCCAGCCCGCGCGGCGTGGGCGGCCTGATCCACAACTTCGTCTGGGTCTGGGCCGCCGAATGGGTGTTCTTCACGGTCGAGGTGATCGGCGTCTACGCCCTGGTGTATCTGATCGGCAAGGTGGACGCCAGGACGCATCTGAAAATCACCTGGTCGTTCGCGCTCGCGTCGTGGACCACCATGCTGCTCATCGTCGGCATTCTTTCGTTCATGATGGGGCCGGGAAGCGCCGCGTGGTATCGCACGGGTTCGGCCAGCGACGCTTTCTTCAGTTCCAATTGCTTTGCCCAGCTCGGCGTGCGCACCGGCCTGATGTTCGTGATGGCGAGCGTGGTCGGGTTGATCGTCGCCAGCCGACTGCCCGACGCGGACACGCGACGCGGCATGGTGCGTTTCCTGGCGCTCGTCGGGTTGGCCGGCGGCCTGTTCATGGCGCTGATGTCGCTGTTCTATGTCCGCACGCTGCCGCACAACGCCATCGTGCTGCTCGATTTCCGCCTGCTGCCCGACTACGCCAGGGATCTCGCGGCCGTGCTCGCCGTCGCGGCGCTGTGGCTGGTCTTTGCGTGGTGCAGGCCGGATCGCGTCTACACATCCCTGGCCGTGGCGCTGTTCGCCTTCGTCGCGGTCGCGGGGGTCTGGCCGGAAGAACGCATGCGCGAGTCGATGCGCAAGCCTTACGTCGCGGGGCGGTATATCTACGGCGATCAGGTCATTGCCCGGGACGTCCCCGGCAAAGGCATCAAGGAAGAAGTGGACCGGATCGCCCGGGACGGACTGCTCACGCTGCATCCGTTCGTCCCCGATCGCCTGCGCACGATCAACGACGGCAACCTCCTCGAAGCCGGGCAACTGCTGGCCAAGATGGCCTGCGCGAGCTGCCATGCGCTGGAACCCGGCGCGCCCCTGCGCGACCTGCCGGACGAATTCCACCGGGCCACCGACGAGGACTTGATCGCGGCCTATCTGCGCGGCCCGCTCAGGCACGGCACCCAGCCCTACATGCCGCGCATCGATCTGCCCGAAGACGAAATTCGGGCGCTTGCGCACTATCTGGCCGTGGACGACAGCGGCCGGGACGTGGACCGCCTGATCGCCCAGGAACGGCGCCATGCCCTCCTGGCGCGCGGAAAGGAGTAGACAGATGACCGATATCGGAACCGTCATGAATGCGATGCGCGACCCTGCCGGCGTACCGGGCAATCCCGTCCTGTTCCAGGTACTGATGGTCGTCACCTGGTCGCTGCACATCGCCTTCGTGAACCTGACGCTGGGCGCGTCGGGGCTGGCCATCTACGCCTTCCACAAGCGGAACCGGCCGCATTGGGCGCGCCTGTCCATTGCGCTGACGCAGGTCGCCAAGGTCGGCGTGTCGCTGCTCATCGTGCTGGGCGTGGCGCCGCTGCTGTTCACCCAGGTCATCTACGATCCGCAATGGTATGCGTCCAACGTGCTTTCCGGCCGATGGGCCATCGGGTTCATCCTCACGCTCATCGTGGCCTACTGCTGCTGGTTCGCCTTCTACTACGCGAACCGCGCGGGCGCGAAAAAGCATATCGGCCTGTATGCCTGGATCGCGTTCGCCCTGTTCTGCCTGGACGGCCTGATCATGCACGCGCTGTCATACCAGGAGCTTCTGCCCGGGCAATGGATGCACTGGTATGCCCCCGGCGGCGCGGTCGATACGCGCGGGGCCGCGCTGCACGCCATTCAATGGCCGCGCTACCTCTTCATCATGAGCCTGGGGCTGCCCGCCGTCGGCGTCTTCCTGATGGCCTATGCGCGCTACGTCGAGCCGCGCGAGGACCACGAGTCGTCCTATCGGGAATTTGCCCGGGCGCTGGGCAGGCGCCTGGCCTCGCACGGGTTCGCCATTGCCCTGGCGCCCATGCTGGCGTGGCAGTTCGTCCAGCCCGCCGCATCCGGGTTGGCCTGGCATCCGGTCGGCTGGGCCCTGGCCGCCGCGCTGCTCGCCATGAGTATCTGGACGGCCCGCCCGGGCGCCGCCGCGCGCGGCTATCTGCCCGCCGCGGCGGGCTTTGCCGTGCTGGGCCTGCTCGCCGTGTGGCGCGAGATCATCCGCGCGGTGTCTCTCAGGCGCTTCGGCTACGACATCGGCAATTACCCCGTGCATCCGGACTGGCCGTCCACCCTGCTGTTCTTCGCCACGCTCGTCGGCGTGGGCGGCTTGGTCGGCGGGTTCTATCTCGTCCTGCTTTACCGCGCCGGCCGCACCCAGGGACATTACACGGCCGATAAAACCGTCTCGCGCCTGGGCAGCGCGGCCATTGTCGTCCTGGGAATCTGGACGGCCGTTTTTTTCATCTATGGAATCGCCGTATGGGTCCGCAACAGCGCCGCCTAGCCTGGCATCAGTTCGTACAACATGCCACGTGCATGCTGCCCTTGCTGCTTTCCTCGCCCCTGGTCCATGCCCAGCCGGGCGGGACGCCCGTCGAAATCGCGGCAGGCAGGCAGCGGGCCGCCGTCTGCTTTGCCTGCCATAACGCGAACGGCATATCCCAGATGCCGGGCACGCCCAATCTGGCCGGCCAGGACCTCGGCTATCTGGAAAATGCCCTGCGGGACTATCGCGGCGGCCAGGACCGCAAGAATCCCGTCATGAACGCCATGGCCCAGCCCTTGTCGGATCAGGACATCACCGATATCGCTTCGTACTTCAGTTCGCTGCCCCGCTCGGGCGACGGCCGGCCGCGCTGATCCCGCCGGGCCACCCGATCCCGCGGCCCGGCGGCGCGCGAGTCAGGCATGCCGGCCGCGCAGCGGCCGGAAGAAGGCACGGATGTCCTGCGCCAGCAGTTCCGGCTGTTCCATGGCCGCGAAATGGCCGCCCCTGGGCATCTCGGTCCATCGCCGCACATCGAAGACGCGCTCGACCCACGAGCGCGGCGGCGTAGGCAGCTCGCGCGGAAACGCGGCTACGCCCAAGGCGGGCGCGACGCGTTCTCCCGCCTCGAAGACCAGCGGCTGTAGCCGGTTCTCTTTGTAGATGCGGAACGAGGCATCGAGCATGCGGCCGAACCAGTAAAGCGACACGTCGGTCAGCAATTCGTCCATCGGGAAGACGCGCTCGACGTCGCCGTCGCAGTCGCTCCACGCCCGGAATTTCTCGACGATCCAGGCGGCCAGCCCGATCGGCGAATCGGTCATCGCATAGGCCAGGGTCTGCGGCTTTGTGCCCTGCTCGGCGGCATAGGCGCCTTCCGCGCCCGCCCAGGCCGCCGCCGTGTCCAGGTATGCCTGCTCCTGCGCCGTCACCGGCGGCGAGCCGGGACCGAGCGGCGGCCGATAGCTGCCGGGGATGTAGTTGACGTGCGCCCCGATGATCTGCGCGGGAAAGCGGCAGGCGAGCCAGGCCGAGACACTCGCGCCGATATCCCCGCCTTGCGCGCCGAAGCGTTCATAGCCCAGCCCCTTCATCAGCCCGAGCCATAGCTCGGCGATATGCCGCGCCCCGACGCCCGGCCCTCCGGGCGGCGCGGAAAATCCGAAGCCGGGCAAGGACGGCACGACCACGTGGAAGGCATCGGCCGGGTCGCCGCCATGGGCCGCCGGATCGGCCAGCAGGGGGATGATGCGCTCCATCTCGATGAAAGAGCCGGGCCACCCGTGCGTGAGCACCAGCGGCATCGGCGCCGGCCCCCTGCCGGGCTGATGGATGAAATGGATATCGACCCCGCCGATGCCGGCCAGGTACTGCGGCAGGCGGTTCAGCCGCGCCTCCTGGGCGCGCCAATCGAAGCGCGTGGACCAATGCTCATGCAACCGCCGCATGAAGGCCAGGCTCGCGCCGTCGTCCCACCTCTGCTCATCCAGGGCAGCCGGCAGGCGCGTCGCGCGCAGGCGTCGCATCAGGTCCTCGATATCCTCGTGCGGAATGTCGATCTTGAACTTGCGCAGGTTCATGGTGCGTGGCGAATCCGTTTTGTGTTTTTTTGCATATCGGATGGGCTTTTTAATGCCTATCCTGTGTATAACCGAATACCTATACTCGCACGAAAATCGACAATGACAGGGCGCGCATCCGCACCCGGGAGACAACGATGACAAGCTTCACGCCTTCCGCGCAGGCTTTCCTCGACGCGCGCGAGTTTCTGCTGCGCCATCGCAGCGATTACGACCGCGCCTACCGCGAATTCTCGTGGCCCAAGGTCGACAATTTCAACTGGGCGCTGGACTACTTCGACGTCATGGCGCGGGGCAACGGCAACCCGGCGCTATGGATCGTCGACGATGCCGCGGGCGCCGGAACGACATACACCTTCGCGCAGATGGCAGAGCGTTCTTCCCGCATGGCCAACTTTCTGCGGGAACAGGGCGTCGGGCGCGGCGATCGCCTGCTGCTCATGCTGCCCAACCGGGTCGAACTGTGGGACGTGATGCTGGCCGCCATGAAACTGGGCGCCGTCGTGCTGCCCGCGACGACGCAACTGTCGCCCGACGACGTGCGCGAGCGGGTGGCAACGGGCGCGGTCGGTTTCGTCGTGGTCGACGCGGCCGAGCTCGGCAAATTCGATGCGCTGGACGCCGCGGTCAGGCGCATCGCGGTCGGCGCAAAGCCTGGTGCCGCGCAAGGCTGGATCGATCTGGGCCGCGCCTACGATGCGAGCGCTAGGTTCACGCCCGACGGCCCGACGAAAGCGACCGACACGCTGTTGCTGTACTTCACCTCGGGCACCACCTCCAAGCCCAAGCTCGTCGAGCATACACATGAGAGCTACCCGATCGGCCATCTCTCGACCATGTACTGGGTCGGGCTGCAGCCGGGCGACGTGCACTGGAACATCAGTTCGCCGGGTTGGGCCAAGCATGCGTGGAGCTGCTTCTTCGCGCCCTGGAACGCGCAGGCCTGCGTGTTCATCTACAACTATGCCCGTTTCGTGCCGAAAGACACGCTGGACGTGCTCGTGCGCTGCGAAGTCACCACGCTGTGCGCGCCGCCCACCGTCTGGCGCATGCTGGTGCAGGAGCCGCTGGCCTCGTACCCGGTAAAGCTGCGCGAACTTGTCGGCGCGGGCGAGCCGCTCAACCCCGAGATCATCGAACGCGTGCGGCAGGCATGGAACATCACGATCCGGGACGGCTACGGCCAGACCGAAACCACCTGCCAGATCGGCAACTCGCCGGGCCAGCCGGTCGTGGCCGGATCGATGGGCAGGCCGCTGCCCGGTTACCGCGTCGAACTCGTCGATGCCGACGATCATCCGACCGGCGAAGGCGAGATCGCCCTGCCCCTCTCCCATCGCCCGCTCGGCCTGATGACCGGCTATGCCAATAGCGCGCAAGGCACCGAGCACGCCATGCGCAATGGCTTTTATCACACGTCCGATGTCGCGCTGCGTCGCGACGACGGCTATCTCGTTTACGTCGGGCGTTCGGACGATGTGTTCAAGTCGTCCGACTACCGGCTCAGCCCCTTCGAGCTGGAAAGCGTGCTGATCGAACACGAGGCAATCGCGGAAGCGGCCGTCGTGCCCAGTCCCGATCCCTTGCGGCTATCGGTGCCCAAGGCATTCGTCATCGTACGCCAGGGCTACGAGATCGGCCCGGACCTCGCGCGCGAGGTGTTCCGCTTCTCGCGCGAAAAGCTCGCGCCGTACAAGCGGATCCGGCGGCTCCAATTCAGCGACCTGCCCAAGACCATCTCGGGCAAGATCCGCCGCGTCGAGCTGCGCCGCCAGGAGATGGAACGCGATCCAGGCGCGCAGCGGTTTGCCGACGAGTACTGGGAAGAAGACTTTCCCGAATTGCGCTGAGCCTGCCTGCGTACGCCGGGTGTGCTTAAAGCGCAACAAGCCCGGTACGCCCTTGTCGCGCAGGGTTGACCGCCTTCAGGCGCCAGGCATATCATTCGCCTCGTTTCAACAACGGGGTTGCCCCAATGGACTCTTGCCCTAGTCGATCTTCGATCTGAACAGCGGAACCTCCGCGGCACGAGTCTTTTCTCGAACCGCCGTTCCGCTGAAAAAGCGGGACGGTGCGTCAAATAAAGCAGAACGGGTTCTTCCCTTCCGCCCTTTATTCGCCCTTGCGGCGAATCGTCGATCACCTCCCATCGCCCTACCGGAAAGGTAGCGTCCGTATCGCCTGTGCGCGAACGCATGCCGCCTGCCGTGCGCGGTTCGCGGTCGTCGCGCCTTCACAGGCCGCCGCTACCCCGCGCACGCGCATTGACGTTGTACCGATGGCGGCCCGCGTCCGCCAGGGAGTTGCTCATGACCTACCAAAACGTTTCCACGCTTCAAGCCGTCGACGCCGCCAACGCCGGCGCCGTACTCGACAGCGCCCATCTCGGCGACATCCGCGGTGCCTTCGGCACGATTGCCCAGCACGACACCGCGCCGCGCACCTCCTTGTGGGCGCGGCTGCGCACTCTGCTCGTGATCCTGGGCCCTGGCCTCATCGTCATGGTCGGCGACAACGACGCCGGCGCTTTCGGCACGTATACCCAGGCGGGGCAGAACTACGGCACGTCCCTGCTGTGGACCATGCTGCTCCTGATCCCCGTGCTCTACGTCAACCAGGAGATGGTGCTGCGCCTGGGCGCCGTCACCGGCGTGGGCCACGCGCGCCTGATCTTCGAGCGCTTCGGCAAGTTCTGGGGCGCCTTCAGCGTCATCGACCTGTTCCTGCTCAATGCCTTGACCATCGTGACCGAGTTCATCGGCATCGTCTTCGTGCTCGACTACTTCGGAATCTCCAAGATCCTGGGCGTCTGCATCGCCGGCGTGCTGACGATGGCCGCGGTGAGCACCGGCAGTTTCCAGCGCTTCGAGCGTTTTGCGATTTTGCTGTGCCTGGGCAGTCTGCTGCTCGTTCCCGTGCTGGTGTCCATCCATCCTCCGGTCGGCCAGATCGCAAGGGACTTCTTCATCCCCGACTGGCCCAGGCAAGGCAAGCTGTCCGACGTCATGTTGCTGGTCATCGCCATCGTCGGCACGACCGTTGCGCCCTGGCAGCTGTTTTTCCAGCAAAGCTATGTCATCGACAAGCGCATCACGCCGCGTTTCATGAAGTACGAGAAGGTGGATCTGTGGATCGGCATCGCCTTCGTGGTGATCGGCGCCGTCGCCATGATCGCCTTCTGCGCCCAGCTGTTTGCCGGCAAGCCCGAGCTCGGCAATTTCACCGATGCCGGCGGCGTGATCGCCGCCCTGGAGAAGTACGCGGGCCACACGTCGGCCACCTTGTTCGCGATCGCCCTGTTCGACGCTGCCATCATCGGCGCGGCGGCCGTTTCGCTGTCCACCGCCTATGCAATGGGCGATGTGTTCAAGATCCGCCATTCCCTGCACCGCAGCGTCATCGATGCCAAGGGCTTTTATCTGGTCTATGCCTTGCTGATCGCCGCGGCGGGCGGCCTGGTCGTGTGCTCCAGCGATGCGTTCCTCGGCTTTCTGACCAATGCGGTGCAAGCCCTGGCGGGCGTGCTGCTGCCGAGCGCGACAGTGTTCCTGTTGTTGCTGTGCAATGACAAGGCCGTGCTGGGCCCCTGGAGCAACGGCAAGAAGCTCAACCTCTTCACGGGCGCGGTCGTCTGGGTGCTGGTCATGCTCTCGATCATCCTGACCATGGCCACGGTGTTCCCCAATCTGAGCGGCGCAGCAATTCTGGAAATACTCGGCGGCGGCACGGCCTTGGGCGTAATCGGCTACATCGCGACCAAACTGGTCGTGACGCCGCGCATGTCATGCGACCCTGCACAAGAGAGCCGGACGGCCGAACAAAAGACGGTCGAGAAAACCGACTGGCGCATGCCGCCTCTGGACCGACTGCCCGCGCAGGCGCTGTCGCTGCCCAACCGGGTGTGGATGGGCGTGCTGCGCAGCTACCTGGTCGTTGCCGTTGGAATGATCGCCTACAAGATCATCGTCGCCGCGCTGAGCACCTGACACGACGCGGGGTCGTCATGCAAAAGAACATAAAGCGCCGGCTGCGGGAGCACGGCGCGTGGCTCCCGTTCGCCCTGCCGCTGGCCCTGGGCATGGTGCCCATCGCCCAAGGGCAGTCGCAAGAGCTGGCTGCCCCGGCGCCCGCCGGCGCGCGGGATCAAGTCTCGACGGAATCGACCGATATCCGGAACCGCGCGAATCTGTTCGGCGACATGGGCGGGCTGCGTTCGTGGCTGGGCAATCGCGGCGCGACCTTGGGCTTACAGGAAACCAGCGAAACCCTGCGCAATTTTTCGGGCGGAACCCGCCGCGGCGGCGCCTATGACGGGCAGACACAGCTCACGATCGGAGTGGATACTGAGAAAGCCTTCGGCTTGCCCGGCGGCACGTTCAATGTATCGGCCCTGCAAATCCACGGCGCCAGTCTGTCCGCGCGCAACTTGCAGGTGCTGCAGTCCGCCTCGGGCGAGGAAGCCCGCGCGGGAACCCGCCTATGGGAGCTGTGGTACCAGCAGGCGATGCTCGACGGCAAGTTCGACGTGAAGGTCGGCAAGCAGAGCCTGGACCAGGAATTCATGGTCAGCCAATACGCGGCCACGTTCATGAACGCGACCTTCGGCTGGCCGGTGCTGCCCTCGGCCGACCTGCCCGCCGGCGGCCCGGCCTACCCGTTCGCTTCCCTGGGCATGCGCCTGCGCGCCAAGCCGGCCGACGGCATCACGGTGCTGGGCGGCGTTTTCGACGGCAACCCCGCGCACGGCTCAGGCGATCCGCAGCAGCTCAACGCGCACGGCACCCGCTTCACCATGCACGACGGGGCGCTCTTCATCGGCGAAGTGCAGTACGCGATCAGCCAGCCCGCCGCGGATGCCTCCAGCGCGCCCTCTCAGGGCTTGCCGGGCACCTACAAGCTGGGCTTCTGGTACAACACCAACCGCTTCGCCGACCCGTACTACGACAACACGGGCCTGTCGCTCGCGAATCCGGCCAGCACGGGCACCGCGGCCACGCATCGCGGCGACTACAGCCTCTATGCGGTGGCCGACCAGATGGTCTGGCGCTCGAGCGAGGACAGCGCGCGCGCCGTCGGCGTGTTCGCGCGCGTCATGGGCGCGCCCGGCGACCGCAACCCGGTCGCCTTCGGCTTGAACGCGGGCGTGACGCTCACCTCGCCCTTCAAGGGCCGCGACCACGACGTGGCCGGCCTGGCGGTGGGTTATGCGCACATCGGTTCGCGCGCGCAAAGCCTGGCGAGCAGCCAGGCGTTCTATACGCCGGGCTATCCGTCGCGCAGCGCCGAGACGGTGGTCGAGGCCACCTATCAGTACCAGGTAACGCCGTGGTGGCAGCTGCAGGCGGACCTGCAATATGTGTTCCGGCCTTCGGGCGGCATTCCCGATCCCGTCAACCCGTCGCAACGCATCGGCAACGAAGCCGTGGTCGGCCTGAGGACCGTGATCACGTTCTGAGGCCGGCGCCGCCTACTTGATCTGCCGCTGCGCCGCCGCGAGCACCGCGCCGATGAGCGCGATGACGATGACCACGCGAAAGCCGTCCTGGATGCTCATGAACTCGGCCTGGCGCAAAACCAGGCGGCCCACCTGCTCGGCGGCCAGGCCCTGCGCTTTGGCCGCCTCGTAGCCCAGGGATGAAAAGGCGCGGGTCATGGTCTCGAACGCGCCGCGAAAAACCGGGTTGCCCAGGTTGGCGTATTCGCTCAGCCTGGCCTGGTGCACGGCCAGGCGGTGCCGTTCGAGAATGATCACCATGGTGGTCGAAAACGAATACGACAGCTGCTTGACGATATTCTTGATGCGATAGCCGTGATTGAATTCGTCGGCGGCAAAGACCTGGTACGCCACGCTTGCAGTCGGCAAGGCGATGAAGATGAGCAGAAAGCTGCGCACGATGAGCGGCGGCAGAAGCCATCCCGTGCTTGCGTCCGGCGCCAGTGCGTCCATCCATAGGCCGATCACGACCGCCACGAGAAACCCGGGAACGATGAGCCACTTCTTGCTCTTGATCTTCCTGGCGAACTTGAAATAGAGGAGCGCCACGGCGATCGAGGCCATCGACGTGAACCCGACCAGTCTGCCCATGTTTTCCACGGGGTAGCCCAGGGCACCTTCGAGCATGCGCGCGATCAGATAGCTGATGACGTTGGAGAGCGCGTAATAAAAGGCATAGAGCACGATGCCCACGCGGAAGGATCTTTCGCGCAGCGCGTTCAACCGCACGAGCGGTTTGTCGTGATGCCACTGATGCCAGATCACCCAGCCCAGCGCCGCCAGCCCGACCAGGGTCAGGCCGATCAAAAGCAGCGACGTGCTGAAGAGTTCGAAACGGATCTGCTGGGCGACGATCTGCAAGGCGCAGAGTCCGCACGCCAGCACGATGTACGGCCACATGTGCGCTTGCGTACGGTGGTCGGGACGCAACTTGCCGACGTGCGGCGTGACGAGAAAGGCAAAGAGGGAGAAGGCCAGGCCGAGCACGCCCAACCCGACGAAAAGCGCACGCCAGTCGTAGTCCGCCACCAGATACCCGCCCGTCAGGGGCGCCAGAATGGTGGCGCCCAGAATCGTCAGCAGGAAGATGCGGATCGCGGGCGCGCGCTGCTGCGGCGTCAGGCAAAGCTGCAGCAGGATGCGGCAGGTGCCCAGCATGGGTCCGATGAAATAGCCCTGAAAGCCGCGCGCAACGGCCAGCTCGATGGACGAATTGCACATTGCGGCGCCGAACGAGCCGATGGCGAACATCAGGAGGCAGCCGCTGAGGTAGCGGCGATAGCCCAGCCGTTCCACCAGCCACTGCTGCTGGACGATGCCCAACACCGAGGTGGTGGCGTAGGCGGCGGCGGACCAGACCAGTTCGTCGCGGGTCGCGTCGATGCCGCCGGCGATATAGCTCGTAAAAAACGAGAACATCGAATTGTCGAGATAGTCGATGCCCACGGCGAACGCGACCGCCCAGGGAAAGAGATCTTTGCGCACATGCCTGAGCGTCAGGGCATGCGCGCTGGGAGCGCGCAGATTCATTTCTTGCCGGTTTTGTGCGCTGCGCGCCGCTGCCGCGCGGCGAGCCTCTGGCCTGCCATGTCTTCGACCGGCGCGCCGGCGGCGCGCTGCTCCAGATAGTGCAGGTCGTCGCCGATTTCGGCGCGCAGGGCGCGGGCTTCGCTCAGCTCGCGCTGCACCTGGGCAATGCGCGCATCCAATTGGGCGATCTGCTCGCTCAGCGCATCCGCCATCTGCCGCAGTGATGTCTGCGAATACATTTTTCGGCCGGTGCTGGACAGTTCGACAGGCCGCTTGAGCATTTCTGCAATGCCGTGCAGCGAAAAACCGAGCGAACGCATGCGCATAATGCGTTCGAATTTTTCCAGGTCGGCCTCGCTGTAGAGTCGGTAGCGGCCTTCGGTGCGGGCCGGGGTCACCAGACCGAGCTCTTCGTAGTATTTGAGCGTTCTTGCCGTGGCGCCCAACCGCTGGGCGGCTTCGCGGATGGGGATAAGAGCGGCGTCAGTGGACATGAATTACTTTATTCAAACGTGTACGTTCACGTACATGTTTGAATGTTAGTGCTGCCGGCGAAAATGGTCAAGCTGTGTCAGATGGTATGCGCGGCGTGCTCGCCGGCCGCGACGACCCGGTTGCGCCCGGCCGATTTGGCGTCGTTCAGCGCCTGATCGGCGGCGCGCATGATGCAGGAGATCGTGCTGTCGCGCTCCGGCGCCCAGGCCGCCACGCCGATGCTCACGGTGACCCGTCCGTATGGGCTGCTCGCATGTTCGATGCCCAGTTCGCCGACTGCCTCGCGGATTTTCTCGGCCAGTGCCGTCGCGCCCAGGATCGAGGTTTCCGGCAACACGACCACGAACTCTTCGCCGCCGTAGCGAGCCGCGCAGTCTCCCGGCCTGCGGATGCTGCCCCCTATCGTCCTGGCCACGGCGGCCAGTGTGCGGTCTCCGGCCTGGTGTCCGTAGGTATCGTTGTACGGCTTGAACCAGTCGATGTCGATGAACAGCAGCGCAAGCACCATGTGCGAACGCCGCGCGCGAGCCCACTCCTGTTCGAGTGTTTCGTCGAGCATGCGGCGATTGGAGAGGCCCGTTAGACCGTCGGTCCGCGCCAGCAGCATCAGCTCCTGCTCCGTGCGCAGCCGACGCCGCAACTGAGTGCTCATCAGCATGGCCAGTACGACGAACCCTACGGCGAGCACAATCACCAACGCGCCGATCTGTATCGCATGACGGGACCATGCCGCGTAGATGTCCGGCTGCGCCTCGGCCACCATGATGACGAAGGGCAGATGCGCGAAGTTCTTGAAGTAGTAAAGCCGCCGCGTGCCGTCCAGCACCGACTCGTCGAAAAAAGTGCCTTCCGGCGCGGTCAGGAACTGCCTGAAGGTATGCGCCTGGCTCAGGTCGCGCCCGATGACGCTCGCGCTATAGGGCTGGCGCATATACATCGTGCCATCGCGGCCGATGAGGGCTATCGAGCCGAGCGGCCCGACTTTCAGGCGCGAAAAAAGCCGATGAAAATACGCCAGATCGATTCCCAGCGCCGCGACCCCCGCGAAAGACCCGTCGGGATTGGAGATGCGACGGCTCAGCACGACGTCTTCGGTGTGGCGAAAAACCGTCACGAAGGGCTTGCTGATGTACAGGCCCAGATTCGGGTTGTCGCGCTGCGCCGTGAAGTACTCGCGGTTTGCGAAGTTTCCCACCCTGGGCACTTCGCTGCTCGCGTCGATGATGACATTGCCCTGCGCATCGAGCACGATGATCGACCCCACGTAAGAGGCCTTGATGGCATGGCCGAACAGCACTTCGTGGCGCAGCTTCCAGGGCAGGCTCATGACATTGGGGTCGGCCAGCCCGTCGACCACAGCCTGCAACGAACCCGCATAGAGCTCGAAGTTTCTTTCTATGTCCTGTTCCGCGATGATTCCGAGGTTGCGCGACGATTCCCTGACCCGAACCACCGCGTCTTCCCGGGTCTGGAACAGCACGACGATGCTGGTCGTCACCAGCAGCAGGGCGATCACGCTTCCAGCGGCGACAATCACGTATGGCGACGTGAGGGTTCTATACCAGACCTTCAGCCAGAAACGACGCATCGCACCCATGTCCGTCCTCGACGCCCGGGGCCTGCGATGCTGCAAGACCCTCTGCGTTCATCGTCAAAAAGATTCCCAGGCCTGCTCCGGGCTCTCGGCCGCAACTGCTCGGGTAGCGGGCGCCGCCAACCGCTCGGGCGGTCTGGCCGCCGACACGTGAATGGGCCGCGACTGCGAGACGGCAATTTGCCGGGCCTGAGCGGCCGGCTGCGCGGCGGCGCCGGCGAACTTGAAATACGACACCGCATCTGTCAGTTCTTGCGCCTGCTCCTGCAGCGATTGCGCCGCCGCGGCCGCCTGCTCCACCAGCGCCGCGTTCTGCTGCGTCATCTGGTCCATCTGCGACACCGCCGTCCCGATCTGATCGATACCGCGGCTCTGCTCGTCCGACGCATTGGAGATTTCTGCGACGATCTGCGACACGTTGCGGATGGACTGCCGGACTTCGCCCATCGTCGTCCCCACCTGCGAAGCCTGCTTCGCGCTGTTCTCGATCAAGATTACCGACGAACCGATCAGGTCCTTGATCTCCTTGGCCGCCGATGCCGAGCGCTGCGCCAGCGTGCGCACCTCGCTGGCCACCACCGCGAAGCCGCGGCCCTGTTCACCCGCGCGCGCCGCTTCCACCGCTGCGTTCAGCGCCAGGATGTTCGTCTGGAATGCAATCCCCTCGATCACGCCGGTGATGTCCGAAATGCGGGTCGAGCTATTGCTCACGGCCTCGATGGTGCCGACCATGGTCCGCACGGCCTCATCGCCCGTGTCCGCGAGACTCGCCGCATTGCCCGCCAGTTCATTGGCCTGGCGCGCGTTGTCCGCGTTCTGTTTCACCGTTTCGGTCAGCTGCGTCATGCTCGCTGCGGTCTGTTCGAGCGAAGCGGCCTGCTCTTCGGTGCGCGAGGACAGATCCATATTGCCGCTTGCGATCTGCGCCGACGCCGTCGATACCGATTCGGCCGAGATCTGGATGCGATGCACAGTCGAAGACAACTGCCCGTCCATGGTCTTGATCGCGCTCAACAGCCTGCCGAACTCTCCGCCGCCGGTGTTTCTCATATTGCTGCCCAGCCTGCCTTCGGCGATCTGCCTGGCCAGGCGGATGGCGCGGTCCAGCGGACGCGTGACCGCGCGCAGCAACCAATAACCCGAGACGAAAGCGATGAGCAAACCTGCGGCGACCAGCGCGGCAGCAACGAGCCGCACATTGCGGTATGCCGCTGCGCTCTGGTCGATCGAGGCCAACCCCTGCTGGCGACTGATATCGATATCATTGGCGATATCGCCGGCGAGCGCGGCCGTAGCGGGGTAATCCTGGTTCTCTCGTTGAAGCGCCGAGTTGCGCATGCTCGCCTTGGCGGCCGTCACGATGGCGTCCGTGGAGGCGTCGAACAACGGCATCTCTTTGTTGATCTTGTCGGCGACGGCGCGTTCGGGGCCGTCCGCGACGCGGGCGGGGTAGTAGTCGTGCCAGGCCTTATGCATGGACTCCCCGGCCTTCTTGATGGCGGCGGTGGCCTGCAAGGTCACGTCCGGATCGTCCTGCAGCAGCATGCGCTGGTACTGCAGGCGCATCTCCAGCTGCGAGGCCCGCACCTCGTTCAGATCGATGATGGGTATCGTCGTGCCCGAATACATGTGCGTGACGAGCGCGTTGATCCTCGAGAGTCCGACTCCGCCGAACCCGCCGATGGCGGCCATGAGAATGATGCAGAGGGTCAGGGTCAAGGTGATCTTGAACCGTACCGTTTGAGCCATGCCTTGCATTGCTGCCGCTCCTGGAAAATGACCAGCCGAAGCTGGTCGTGGACACACGGGATTTCCCATTTCGGCAGCAAGTATACGTATGACTTCTTTATCGGCCTATCGGCATCAACACGCCGGGTCCGGTCTCGCGCATCGTTAAAAAGACTCCCAGGCCGCTTCCTTGTCTTGCGCCGCTTCCTTCGCCGCGGCCGCTCCGGCAGGCGCCGCCAGCTGCTTGACGGGTTTGGGCGATTTAAGCGGCCTGGCAGCCGACGCCGCGGCAGGTTGCGATCGCGCCATGGCAATGGGCTTGGCGCGGGCCGCCGGCTGCGCGGCGCCGCCGGCGAACTTGAAATACGACACCGCACCCGTCAGTTCTTGCGCCTGCTCCTGCAGCGATTGCGCCGCCGCGGCCGCCTGCTCCACCAGCGCCGCGTTCTGCTGCGTCATCTGATCCATCTGCGACACCGCCGTCCCGATCTGATCGATGCCGCGGCTCTGCTCGTCCGAGGCGCTCGATATTTCCGACACAATCTGCGATACGTTGCGGATGGACTGCCGGACCTCGCCCATCGTCGCGCCCACCTGCGAAGCCTGCTTCGCGCTGTTCTCGATAAGCGCCACCGACGACCCGATCAGTTCCTTGATCTCCTTGGCCGCCGACGCCGAGCGCTGCGCCAGCGTGCGCACCTCGCTGGCCACCACCGCGAAGCCGCGGCCCTGCTCGCCCGCGCGCGCCGCCTCCACCGCTGCGTTCAGCGCCAGGATGTTCGTCTGGAATGCAATCCCTTCGATGACGCCGGTGATGTCCGAAATCTGGGCCGAGCTGCTGCTCACCTCTCCGATCGTACCCACCATCGCCTGCACCGCTTCGTTGCCCGTATCCGCGAGATTCGCCGCATTGCCCGCCAGTTCATTGGCTTGGCGCGCGTTGTCCGCGTTCTGTTTCACCGTCTCGGTCAGCTGCGTCATGCTCGCCGCGGTCTGTTCGAGCGAAGCGGCCTGCTCTTCGGTGCGCGAGGACAGATCCATATTGCCGCTTGCGATCTGCGCCGACGCCGTCGACACCGATTCGGCCGAGATCTGGATGCTGCGAACCGTCGCCGTCAGTTGCTCGTCCATTTTCTTGAGTGCTGCGAGCAGACGACCGAACTCGCCCCCGACATCGACGGTCAGATGGTTGTCCAGCTTGCCTCCCGAGATTTCCGACGCGACCCGGACCGCACGATCCAGCGGGCGCGTGATGGCGCGCAGCAGCCAGATTCCCGCCAGCAGGCTGGCCACCACGCCGACGACGATCAGGGTCAGCGCGATCGCTCGGATGTTTCCGTAGACCGTATGGCTTTGGGACACGCTGGCCAGGGCCTGGCGCCGATTGATTTGCATGTCTTCAATAATGGAATCGCTCAGGGCTTTCGTCATCGGAAAATCCTGCGCCATTCTGTCTTTCGCAGCGCTCACCATCCCCGCCTTGGCCGCCGCCGCAATGGCGTCCGCCGAGACAAAAAACAGCGGCATATCCGTATTGATTTTGTCGGCGACGGCTTTTTCTTTGGCGTCGGAAACTTTGTCGGGGTAATACGACTTCCACGCTTTCAGCATTTGCGCCTGGTCTTGCTTTATGGCGGTCGCAAATGTCATCTGGGCACTGGGATCGTTGTCGCTCAGCATATGAAGATATTGGACCCGCATGTCCAGCTGGGCGCTGCGCACGGTATCCAGCGCGACGATGGGCTCGATATTGCTGTCGAACATCTCGACGATCAACCCGTCGACCTGGCGCAATCCGAACAACGCAAAAATGCCGATGACGATCATCAGCAAGATGCTGATGAACACGGTGATATTGATTTTGAAACGTACGGTTTGAAACATGCTCCTCACCTCTATTTCGTAAAGCACCCGAAAGGCGCTTGAATCTCGAGAATGAAACGGCTGCATGCGAGCTTGATCCTGCTTTGTTGTTATGCGTTTTATTTAATGTATTACAAATAAATATTTATTTACAAATTTTTAGGAAAAACAACCCTGAGGCATCCAGGCAGTGCCGAGCACGCGCCTGCGTTCGAGGCTTGAGATACGTGCGGAATCGATCCCCCAAAAAAAACCCGCAGGAAACCTGCGGGTTTGGCCGTTGACGGCAGAACGCAAGGGCTCAGTATCCCGGCGATGTGGCTTCGGCCTCTCCCGCTCCGCCCTTGAAGGCCTGCGCCAGCTGGCTGGCCGTGCGAACCAGCATGGACGAATCCACGCCCACGGCCACGAACAGCGCGCCGGCGGCAAGATATTCGCGCGCCAGCGCCGGATCGGTGCAGAGAATGCCCGGCGCCTTGCCCGCTCGCAGAACGCGAGCAACGCCGTCGAGCATGGCCTTGCGCACCTCGGGGTGCGTGGCCTGGCCCAGGTAGCCCATCGACGCCGACAGGTCGGACGGCCCGAAGAAAACGCCGTCCACCCCCGGCACCGCTGCGATCTCGTCCAGGTTCTCGAGCCCGGCGCGCGTTTCGACCTGCACCAGCACGCACATTTCATCGTCGGCCTTGTGCGCGTAGTCTTTGATCTGGTTCCAGCGCGACGAGCGCGCCACCGCGTTGCCCACGCCGCGTATGCCCTTGGGCGGATAGCGCGTGGCGGCGACCATCAGCGCCGCCTGCTCGGCCGTTTCGACCACGGGAATCAACAACGTCTGCGTGCCGATCTCCAGAATCTGCTTGATCAGGTGCACATCGCCGATGACCGGCCGCACGATGGGATGCACCGGATAAGGCGCCATGGCCTGCAATTGCCCCAGCATGCTGCGCACGTCGTTGGGCGCATGCTCGCCGTCGATGAGCAGCCAGTCGAAACCGGCGCTGGCCAGCCCTTCGGCGACGTAGGCGTCGGCCAGCGTGACCCACAGGCCGATCTGCGGCCGGCCGGCCTTGAGCGCGGCCTTGAACGTATTGCGTGGCATTTCCATGTTGGCGTCCTCAGACAAAGCGGAATTTCAGGGTGCCGAGCGGACCGTAGTCGGCTTCGAAACGATCTCCCGGTCGCGCGGCGACGGGGCGGGTAAACGAGCCTGCCAATACGATCTGGCCCGCCTGCAGCGACTCGCCCCAGGGCGCGAGCTTGTTGGCGAGCCAGGCGATGCCCACGGCAGGATGGCCCTGCACGCCCGCAGCCAGACCGGTTTCTTCGACCGCGCCATTTTGCCGCAAAATGGCGCCGCACCAGGGCAGGTCCACTTGCGCGGGCGCGACGCGCCGGCCGCCCACCACCACGCCCGCGTTGGCAGCGTTGTCGCTGATGGTGTCGTACACCTTGCGCATGGCCTTGGTGTGGCGGTCGAACTGCTCGATGCGGGCGTCGATGATCTCGACGGCCGGCGTGACGTACTCCGTGGCGGCCAGCACCTGATCGACGGTGACGTCGGGCCCCTGCAGCGGCGCATCGAGCACGAAGGCCAGTTCCACTTCGACCCGGGGAGCGATGAAGCGCGAGGCCGGAATGTCCAGTTCCTTGCCAGGCTCGCAGGTGAGCAGCATGCTGTCGAGCAGCGTGCCGTAGTCCGGCTCGTCGATCTGGCTGCTGATCTGCATGGCACGCGAGGTCAGGCCGATCTTGTGGCCGATGACGCGGCGGCCTTCGGCCCGCTGCATGGCCACCCAGGCACGGCTGATGCGGTAGCCGTCCTCGATCGTCATGCCGGGATAGCGGCTCGAAAAATGCTCGACCTGCACACGGCTCTTTTCCGATGCATAAAGCTCGCCGGCCAGCGTCCGGATCAGCGCGTCGTCGAACACTAGCGGGCTCCTTTCTGGAAGAGGTCGTGCAGATTGCCGAATTTGGCGTCGTAGACTTCAGCCCCCACGTCGATCTGAAAAGTCAGCCCGACTCGCCGCGCCTGTTTCAACGGGGCAAGCAGTTCGCGCGCCGCCGCGGACACGACCTCGCCGACGCGCTGCTGCGTCGCCTCGCTGCGGCCGCGAGCCATGCGCAGATTGAAATACATGAATCCGTAGTCGCCCGATTCGCCGGCCGCGGGGCCGGCCCGGCCGCCGTCGGACCCCCCGAAATGCGGCGCGGGGGAATCCCGGCCACGTGTGCCGCCGATGGGAAACACCGGCTTGCCGTCGTCATCCTCGACCGAATTCATGGCGTCGGCCAGGCCGCGGCACACGGCCGTCATGTCCAGATCGCGGTCCAGGTTGCCGGAATACAGAATCACCAGATGGGGCATCGTCAACTCACAAACGGGTTATGGCCTGAAAGCCCTCGGCGCCGCTGGCCTGCGCCTTGGGGATCGCGCGGCCGTCCTGGGGGGTGACCGGCAGGACGGCGTTGATCTGTCCGGTGGCGGACGAACCGAAGTACGGCGTCACCACTTGCGCCCTGCCGTCGTAGGCCGACCAGCCCAGCGCCCCCAGCAGCATGGCAGTGTCGTGCATGAAACCCTCGCCATGGCCCTTGACCGCGTACTCGGGCAGCATGGCGCAGAAATCGGCCCATTCTCCGGCTTGCCACATGCGCACGACGTCCTGATCCAGCCGCTCCAGAAAGGGGCTCCAGACCCGATCGGCATATTGGGGCGCAAGTCCGTTCTGCGCGAAGCGGTGCGACAGCGACCCGCTCGCCAGAAAGGCCACGTTGCCGTCGTAGTGGTCTTCCACGGCGCGCCGCATGGCCCAGCCCAATCGGGCGCTGTCGTTCAAATAGTGGCTCGTGCACAGCGCGGACACGCAGATGGCCTTGAAATGCAGGTCCTCGTTCATATAGCGCATGGGCACCAGCGTGCCGTATTCGGGAGCCAGCGTTGTGGCGTCATGAGCCAGCGTCTCCACGCCCCAGTCGTTGCAAGATTGCGCCAGCAGTCGGCCCAACGCCGGGTTGCCCGGAATCTCGTACGGCATGTTGCTGATGAAATGCGGCAGCTCGTTGCTGGTGTACACCCCCTTGAAGTGCGGGGCGCAATTGAGGTGATAACCGGCATTGACCAGCCAATGCGTATCGAACACCACGATGGTGTCCACGTCCAGCGCGCGGCAGCGCCGGCCGATTTCCTTGAGTCCGTCTATGGCGGCTTGCCGACTGCCCTTGCGCGGACCATCCAGCTCGCTCAGGTACAAGGAAGGCACGTGCGTGATCTTGGCGGCGAGCGCGAGCTTGCCCATGGTCAGGCTCCCCAGTGCGGGATGTGATGACTGCCCAGCGACACGGCCACGTTCTTGGGCTCGCAGAAGACCTCGTAGCTCCAGGTACCGCCCTCTCGCCCGGTGCCCGACGCCTTGGTGCCGCCGAAGGGCTGGCGCAGGTCGCGCACGTTCTGGCTGTTGACGAAGCACATGCCTGCCTCGACGCTCGCCGCCACGCGATGAGCGCGGCCGATGTTCTCGGTCCACACATAGCTGGACAGGCCGTACTGAATGTCGTTGGCCAGCGCGATGGCGTGGGCCTCGTCCTTGAACGGGATGAGGCAGGCGACGGGGCCGAAGATCTCGTCCTGTGCGATCTTCATGCGGTTGTCCACGTCGGCGAAGACCGTCGGCGCCACATAGTTGCCCTTCTTCACTCGGTCCGGTAGACCGGCGGGCGCATCCAGGCCGCCGCACAGCATCGTGGCGCCCTCTTTCGCGCCCAGCTCGATGTAATGGCGCACCTTGGCCAGGTGGGCCTGCGAGATCATGGGGCCGATGATGGTCTTTTCGTCCAGCGGGTCGCCCACCGCGATGCGTTTGGCGCGCTCGACGAACTTCTCGACGAAGGCGGCGTAGACGCTTTGCTGCACCAGGATGCGCGAACCCGCGGTGCAGCGTTCGCCGTTGTTGCTGAAGATCATGAACACGGCAGCGTCCAGCGCGCGTGCCATGTCGGCGTCCTCGAAGACGACGAAGGGGCTCTTGCCGCCCAGCTCCATGCTGAACTTCTTCAGGCCCGCCGCCTGCACGATGCGGTTGCCCGTCGCGGTCGAGCCGGTGAACGACACGGCGCGCACGTCCGGGTGCGCCACCAGCGGCTCGCCGGCGTCGCGTCCGTAGCCGTGGACCAGGTTGAGCACGCCCGGCGGGATGCCCGCCTCCAGGGCCAGCTCGCCCAGGCGCGCTGCCGACAACGGCGAGAGTTCGCTCATCTTGAGCACGGCCGTGTTGCCGAAAGCCAGGCACGGCGCGACCTTCCAGGTGGCCGTCATGAAGGGCACGTTCCAGGGGCTGATCAGGGCGCAGACCCCGACCGGGTGGAACAGGGTGTAGTTCAGGTGCGTAGGCGTGGGATAAGTGTGCCCGTCCACGCGGGTGCACATCTCAGCGAAGTAGTAGAAGTTGTCCGCCGCGCGCGGCACGAGCTGCTTGCCCGTCTGGGCGATGACCTGGCCGCAGTCGTTGGTTTCGGTCTGCGCGATTTCGGGCACGTGTCGGACGATCAGGTCGCCCAGCCTGCGTATCGCCCTGGCGCGTTCCGTGGCGGGCGTATCGGCCCACCTGGGAAACGCGGCCTTGGCCGCGGCGACGGCCGCATTGACCTCGTCCTGCCCGCCCGCGGCCACTTCGGCCAGCACTTCCAGCGTGGCCGGATTGATTGTATCGAAATAGCGCTTGCCCGCGATGGGCCTGCCGTCGATCAGATGCTCTATGCGCATGGTTGCTCCTTGATTCCGCTCGCGTCCGATGACTGCCCGCTTCAGCGGCCGAAGACGTCGTCGCCGACGATGATGTTTTGCAGGGCCCCGATGCCGTCGATCTCGCACACGACCTCGTCGCCTTCGTCGACGTTGACCACGCCGTCCGGCGTCCCGGTCAGAATAACGTCGCCGGGCAGCAGCGTCATGAAGCCGCTGAGGTATTCGATCAACGCCGGAATGTCGTTGACCATATGGGCCGTCGTGCCTTGCTGGGTGACCTTGCCGTTGACCCGCGTGCGCAAGGCCAGCTTGTGCGGATCGGGCACGTCGGCGGCATCGACCAGCCACGGTCCCATGCCGGTGCAGGTGTCGCGGTTCTTCACCCGCAGATTCGGGCGATACCAGTTTTCGAGATAGTCGCGGATGGCATAGTCGTTGCAGACGGTGTAGCCCGCCACGTGCGCCATGGCGTCGGCCGCCTTCACATTTTTGGCCGGCTTGCCGATCACCACGCCCAGCTCGCACTCATAGTGCATGAAGACGGCGTCCCTGGGACGGCGGGTCTGCGCCCTGTGGCCGACCACGGCGCCCGGCCCTTTGAAGAAAACGAGCGGTTCGTCCTTGCCGGTCACGGTGAGCTCTTTGGAAAGCTCCTTCACGTGATCGGCGTAGTTCAGGCCCAGCACGATCAGCGTGCCGACTTCGATCGGCGGCAGCCACACCACGTCTTCTTCGCGCAGCACCCGGCCATCGGCCAGGCGCAGCCCCGCTTCATGCGGCATCGCGGCGTGTATGGCGCCGCCGTAGGCCACGCGTGCCGTCTTCATTGCGCACCTCCGTGCAGTTCGCCCATGCCCGGCGCGCCGACGACGAATGTCTGGCCCCGGCCCAGCAGGGGCATGTCGGGACAGGTCCCCAGCAGAAGCAGGTCTCCCGTCGACAGGGTCATGAATTCAGTGACTTCGGCCAGCAGTCGGGCCGCAGGCCGGACCATGTCGGCCATGGAGACCGTGGCCTGCGCGTCGCCGACGCGCACGGACAAGGTCATGCCGTTGGGATCGCCGATTTGCGCGAGCGGAACGATGCGCGGCCCGATGAAGCACGACGCATCGCGCGCCACGAAAGGCGCCGACGGGCGGTAGAACGTGTCGTGCGGCACGGTCAGATCGGCCACCAGCACCAGGCCGGCCACATGATCCAGCGCGGTTTGCGTTGTGACGCGACAGGCGGCGCGCCCGATGACCAGGCCTGCGGTCGCGCCGAGGCGCATGGCCTGAAAGCCATCGGGGATGGCCGTGCGCTGCCCGTCGAAAGCCAGCGTGTTGCGCGGCTTCATGTACAGCACGGGCCCCTTGGGAGGCGCCTTGTAGGGCGGCTGGTTCACCGCGTCCCCGAGACGCGCCAGGGCGGATCGCTGATTCAGCAAAGGTCCGTACACCACGCCGCTCAGGCGATAGGGCGGGTCGTCGTAGAGCAGGGGCGGACGCGCAAAAGTCATGGTCGATACCAGCCAGTGAATTGGCCGCCCTGCCGCGACGGCGCGGATCAGGACGCAATATAGATAACATGTTATCTATATTGTCGGCTTCGACGGGCCCGCTTGTCAACGGGCAGCGAAATGTGCCCGGTCGCAGCGTGGCGAATTGCCCCGCCCGGGGCAGAGCATCAGCTCTGCAGGGCGTCCCACATTTCCTTGTCGCGCTGCGCCGTCCAGATGCGGGGATGCTTGATCCCGCTGGCCTCATCATAAGCGCGGGACACGTCGAAGGGCAGGCAATGCTCGTAAATGAAGACCTGTCCGAACTTCGGATCCATGGATTTGCGGGTCAGAGCCATGGACCCCTTCAAATCGAGCTTTTGCTTGACCGCTTCCCGACCGCTCTGCAGCAAGGTCGTGACGAAGTCGCGGGTGTAGTCCAGGCCCTTGCCGACTTCCTGCGGCGTGATCAGCGCCGGGCCGCGGCCCGGAACCAGCTTCTCGGCGCCGAAGGCGCGCAGGGCTTCCAACGTCGCGGGCCATTCTTCCAGCTGGGCGTCGCCGCAATAGCAGGCTGCGTCGTACTCGACCAGGTCGCCCGAGAACAGCACCTTCTGCGACGGCAGCCAGACGATGGTGTCGCCCTTGGTGTGGCCCGGGCCCACGTGCGCGATGCGCACTTCCAGCTTGCCGAGAAAGAGCGTGATCTCCTTCTCGAAGACCAGCGTGGGCCAGGTCAAACCGGGCACGGTTTCGACGCCGGCGAACAGCCGCGGGAAGCGTTCGATTTCCGACTTCATGTCGGCTTCGCCGCGCTCGACGATCATCTCGTAGGTGCCGCGACTGGCGATGACCTGCTCGGCGCCTTCCTTGAAATAGGCCGAAGCGCCCAGCACACGCACGGCGTGGTAGTGCGACAGCACCACGTATTTGATCGGCTTGTCCGTCACCGAACGGATCTTGGCGATGAGGTCCTGCGCCATGGCGGGCGTGGCCGTGGTGTCGACGATCAGCACGCCGTCGTCGCCGATGATCACGCCCGAGTTGGGATCGCCTTCGGCCGTATAGGCGTAGGCGTTTTCGGATAGTTGGGTCCAGGTGATTTTCTTGGCTTCCAGGTCGGCCTGGGAAGCAAATGCCTTGGCCATGAGGATTCTCCGTCGCGTTTGCGTGAATAAAGGCTGGGTGAAATGAAAAGACCGGTCAGATGATCGCTGCTCTGGCTTGTTCCAGCACGCGCGCGAGTTGCACGCTATCGCCGACGTGATTGGCCAGAAGCAGAAGAAATTTGGCGTCGTACTCGCTGCGATTGTCCGCGGCCGGCCCGTCGGCTGCGATGCCTGCCGCCTCTTGCAGTACTTTTTTATCGCCGATCAGATCCGACAGCAACGCCACGGCGCGGGCGTTCAGGGCCAGGCTCTGCGCATCGGTCAGGCCGGCGTGGGTTTCGATCAGGCGCTCGTAGAACGCATCCGGATCGGCGATGTTCAATTCGATGTTGAGGTTCATGACCACTCCCGCTCAGTGCTGACGCTTGCCGATGGCGCGCTCGAGGGCCGCGATCGCGGCGGCCTCGTTCCAGGCGCGCCGGCGCGCGCACAAGTGCTGGTCCGGCCGCAGCAGGTAGAAGGATCCGGCCTTGGCGTCCAGGCGACGGGCCAGCACGTCCTCGGTATCTTCGATCGCGGCAATGCCTTCGGGCAAGTCCGCTTCGTTCTGGCTGGCGCCCGGCTCGAGCACCAGCAACAGGTCCAAGGCCACGCCCGGATATTTGAACGCAGCCAGGCGCCGGCCGGCGGCGAGCGGCGTTTCGCCATTGCCGCAGAAATACAGGCCCGCGAAGGCACTGCCGGAAATCCGCTCCAGGAACCACGCATCCCTTCCCTGCGATCGGATGGGCGCATCCGGGCTCGGCGCGCCGGGCACCACACAGGTATCGAATGCATCGCCCGCTTCGTCCGGCGTGTTCAGCGCCGAGTCGCGCAGCACCGCCGGCACGGACAGGCGGCCGCTGTTGACCAGGCGCCGCGCGAACGGACACGTGCGCGCCAGCTTGAGCGTGGCATCGCGAAAAAGGCGCGAGACCGGGCTTTTGGGCGTGATGAAGTCGGTCGAGCGCGTGGAGTTCAGGATGTTCTCGTCCGCCGCATATTCACGCTCGGACGCATAGGTATCGAGCAGGGCGTCCGGCGCAATACCGTCAAGCACAAGTTTGAGCTTCCAGGCCAGGTTGTCTGCATCCTGGATGCCGCTGTTCGCGCCGCGCGCGCCGAAGGGCGATACGCCGTGCGCCGAGTCGCCGGCGAACAGCACGCGGCCGTGGCGAAAGCTGTCCATGCGCAGGCATGAAAAGGTATAGACACTGACCCATTCGAGCTCGAACTCCACGTCTTTGCCCAGCAGCGCCTGGATGCGCGGGATCACGCGCGCGGGATCTTTTTCCGCGACTGGATCGGCGTCCCAACCCAATTGAAAGTCGATGCGCCAGACGTCGTCGGGCTGGCGGTGCAACAGCACCGACTGGTTGGGATGAAACGGCGGATCGAACCAGAACCAGCGTTCGGCCGGGAACGGCGCTTTCATCTTCACGTCTGCGATCAGGAAGCGGTCTTTGAAGGTGCGGCCATGGCTTTCCTGGCCCAGCGCCTTGCGCAGCGCGCTGCGCGGGCCGTCGGCGGCGACGACGTAACGCGCGTCCAGCGTGTAGCGGCCCTGCGGCGTGGCAATGGTCAGCGTGGCACGGTCGGCGTGCTGTTCGACACCGATGACTTCGTTCTTCCAGCGTATGTCGATGGTGTCGAATTGGGCGGCGCGTTCGGCCAGATAACCTTCGACGTAGTACTGCTGCAGATTGATGAAGGCCGGACGCCGATGGCCGGTTTCGGGCAACAGGTCAAAGGCGTAGACCTGCTCGTCGCGCAGAAACACTTTGCCGACGTTCCAGCGCACGCCCTTGTCGACCATGCGCTGGCCGCAGCCCAGACGATCGAAGATTTCCAGCGTGCGCTTGGCGAAGCAGATGGCGCGAGAGCCCGTCGATAGCGTGTCGTCGTTGTCCAGCAAAACCACCGGCACACCCTGCTGGGCCAAGTCGATGGCGGCGGCCAGGCCGATGGGCCCCGCCCCCACGACCGCCACGGGATGCACGTGCCCGGGCGCCTCGTCGACATGCCGATAGGCGAACCGCAGCTTCTGATAATCGACGTCGGCCTCGGATTTGCCCATGTCTCGCTCCGATTTGTTTTTATACATTGTTTAATTGGTTAAATAATAACGAATTAAATCGGGTATAGGCAAGATCCAAGGCGCGAGGCGATTTCCGGCCTGCAGGCCGGCGCGCGAGCGCGGCGAACGCCGTCGCTCTCGCGGCAAGACCTCGAATGGAACAGGAAGCGTGCCGGGCTAGCCGGCGATATAGCCCAGGCGCGCGGACACGTCGGCCGCGCACTTGCCCAGCGCCGACGCCAGCTCGCCGTCATGGGACGCGTCGACCGAGCCGCTGGGGCCGATGAGCGTGATGGCCAGGACGATGTTGCGGCTGTGATCGAAGACCGGTGCGCTCAAGGCGCTGACGCCGACGACGGGGTCGTCGATGCTGCGGGCCAGGCCGTGTCGCCTGACGTCGGCCAGGCGCGCATCGATTTCCTGGCGTGTGAATTGCCGCCGCAGAGCGCCTATCTGCAAGGCGCCGGCCTCTTCCAGCGCAATCAGCGCCTGAACCGTCGCGGCCGGAAGATAGGCGGCGAAGATCTGCCCCGTGGCGGTCTGCAGCAAGGACATGACCGTGCCGGTGCGCATGGTCACGTGGATGGCATCGGTCGCAGGATGGATGTGCACGATGGTCGGCCCCTGGCTGCCCGCCGTCGCCAATGCGACGGTCTGCCCGAAACGCGACAGACGCTCGTCCACCAGCGGGATCGCCGTGCGCACCGGGTCGGAACGCTGCAGGCTGATGAGACCCATCTGCAGGGCGAAGGGACCGAGTTCGTAACGCCCCGACGAAGCATCCTGCTGGATCAGCCCCAGATTGCAGTAACTGACGAGATAAGGATGCGCCTTGGCGGGCGCCATGCCCGCCTTGCGCGCGAGATCTCCCAGCAGCATGGGGCCGCCATGGTCGACCAGCGCGCGCAGCAAAGCGCCGCCGACCTCGATGGACTGAATACCTCTACGTTCTCTGGCCATGGGAATCGCGCTGCAATCGAAGCCGCAATGATACTGCCCCAAGCGCCCGCCCCTTGCTAACATGGCGGTATGAAAGCTCCCTTCCATCACCGCAATCTGCCGCACCTGCTGCTGTACGCGCGGGAAACGCTGATGCAGCATTTCCGTCCCGTGCTGAAAGAAGCGGGGCTCACCGAACAGCAATGGCGCGTGCTGCGCACCTTGAGCGAGACCGGCGCCATCGAGCCCAATCAAATCGCCAGGCATTGCCAGCTCCTGGGGCCCAGCCTGACCCGCATCCTGGCCGGCATGGAAGAGTCCGGGCTGATCGTGCGTGCGCGCTCGAGCGAAGATCAACGACGCCAGCAAATCTCGCTTACGGCCAAGAGCCGCAAGCTGATCGATCGCATGCGGCCCAAGATCGACCAAAAGTATCAAGAGCTGGAAGCCATGATAGGCAAGCCCTTGCTCGACCGCCTGTATCGCGACATCGACGAGGCGGTCACGCTGGTCAGACAGGACAAAGAGACTTCCGTTTAGACAAGGCCTTGCCTACGTTGAAAGCGCCGCCCGTTCTGAACGGCGGCGCAGTCGCGTTCGCCGCGAACGCGCCCAGGCAGGCACGGCCTTATAGCGTCACGGCAGTCGCCGCCAGCATCGCCGCCACCGACGCCGCGAACACCGTCGCGCCCACCAGTTTCTTGCGCTCGAGTTCGGTCCACAGCAATAGGCCCGTGAGCGACAGCAGAACCAGACTGCCGGCGATGGTGTCGGACAGCAGAACCCAGACCATGCCGACCCCGTCGGCGCGGTGCAGATTCTCGATCACACCCAGCCAGCCCGGCACCATCTGGCGCGCCGAAACCTGCCGCGTAACAGGGGTGTAATCCGCCTGGATCAGGTATTGCGGCGTGCGAAAGCGCATCTGCCAATGCTCGGGCATCTGCACTGTCTGGCCCCCCCAGGAGACCGGCTGGCCGGCGACGCGAGCGACATGCTCCACAGGCTTGATCAGGTTCCATTCGTGCTGCAACCAGGCTGCTACGTCCGCCGGAACCTGCGGCACCGTCTCGGGCACTTGCATGCGGATGCTGGTGACGACCGGCGCGGGCGTGTCGATCTTCATCACCGCGCGATGGTTTTGAAAGAAGCCGCTGATGCCGAACATCAAGCCCATTGCCGCGCCCCAGAGCCCCAGCCAGCCATGCGCCTTGCGCAGCCATTTGATGAAAACGCCGCGCCGCGCGGCAGCGCGCGGCCCCGTTCGCCGGGACGCCGACGATGCCAGGACGGCGGACGGAGGAAATGTCATGGATGCCCAAGGAAAGAGAAGTTTATTATTAATATTGAGAATCAATATCATTTCTAATGATAGCCAACTCAGCGGAGGAATGCCAGTCGATCCTTGAAGACCTGTACCATCGGCATACGATTCTCCTTAATCGCCCGAGCAGCGCGCAGACGCGCGTCGACCCCTCTTTTCTCATGCGCATCGACTCACTCGTCCACATCACCCCCCAAACCCACGGCGTCGAGATCGACCTGGCTTACGCCACGGCCGACAACATCACCGGCAAACCCATCTACCGCCAAGCCCATTGCCTGCTGCTGGCCCAGGCCGAAGCGGCCTTGCGCCGCGCCGTGGACATTGCCGCACAGTCCGGCTGCACTCTGCGCATCTTCGATGCCTACCGGCCACCCGGGGCGCAGCAGGCGCTGTGGGACTTCCTGCCCGATGCGCGCTACGTCGCCGACCCCAGACAGGGATCGAACCACAGCCGCGGCGCGGCGTTGGACCTGACGCTGATAGACGCCGACGGACAGGCGCTGGACATGGGCACGGGCTTTGACGACATGACCCTGGCATCGGCCCATTTCCACGCCGGACTGCCGCAAGCGGTGCAGCGCAACCGCCTGCTGCTGCTGGGCATCATGCATGCGGCCGGCTTCACGCACATCGCCAGCGAGTGGTGGCACTACGAACTGCCGGGCTCGCGCGATGCCCTGCCCTTGATCGAAGACGGCGCCGGCCATACGCTACGCCTGATGTAGGCTTACCCTCTGGTTTTCACAACGTCACTCGGAGCTCTCATGAAACTGGCATTCGGCGCGGCATTGCTACGTTCGACAACCCTGGCCTGTGCGCTGGCGACGACTCTGGTCGCCTTCCAGCCGGCACAGGCCGGCACTCCCAAGGACATGCTGGTGATGGCCACCATGCTCGACGAGTTCTCGACCCTGGATCCGGGCGAAGTCTACGAGTTGATGCCCGAGGAATACGTCGCCAACACCTATGACCGCCTGGTGCGGGTCGATCTGGCCGACCCATCGCACTTCAAGGGCGACGTGGCGCGGTCGTGGACTGTGAGCACCAACGGGCTGACCTACACCTTCAAACTGCGGCCGGGCCTGAAGTTCCATTCGGGCAATCCGCTCACTGCCGACGACGTGGCATGGTCCATCCGGCGCTGCGTGCTGCTCGACAAGGGTGCGGCCGCGGTGCTGCAGGGCATAGGCCTGACCACCGCCAACGTGAAAGAAAACGTGCGCAAGATCGACGACGAGACGGTCAGCATCACCACCGACCACGTCTACTCGCCGACCTTCGTGCTCAACGTGCTGGGCGCATGGCCCGCCTCGGTGGTCGACCGCAAGCTGCTGGAGCAGCACGAGCAGAACAACGACTTCGGCAACGCCTGGCTGCGCACGCACGAGGCCGGCTCGGGCATCTTCAAACTGGTCAAGTGGACCGCCAACGACAGCCTGATACTGCAGCGCGACGACGCGCACGCCGACCCGGCGCTGCTCAAGCGCATCGTGCTCAAGCACGTGCCCGAGACCGCCGGACAGCGCCTGCTGGTTGAAAACGGCGATGCCGACATGGCCCGCAATCTGGGCGACAACGACATCGATGCCTTGGCAAAAAGCGGCAAGGCCAAGTCGATGGCCGTGCCGCAAGCCACATTGCTCTACCTGGGCCTGAACGTGAAGAACCCCTACCTGGCCAAGCCCGATGTGCAGCAGGCCATCAAATGGCTGATCGACTACCAGGGCATCCAGGACCACATCGCCAAATACACCTACAAGGTCCACCAGACTTTCCTGCCCGAAGGCTTCCTGGGCGCGATCGACGACAACCCCTACCATCCCGACCTCGCCAAGGCGAAGGCGCTGCTGGCCAAGGCGGGCCTGCCCAAGGGCTTCAAGGTGACCATGGACGTGCGCAACGGCTACCCCTATAGCGACATCGCTCAGGCGATACAGGCCAACCTGGCGCAGGCCGGCATCCAGGTCGAGCTCATCCCGGGCGACAACAAGCAGACGCTGGCCAAATACCGCGCGCGCAAGCACGACATCTACATCGGCGAATGGTCGGCCGACTACATCGATCCGCACAGCAACGCGCAGGGCTTCGCCTGGAATCCCGACAATTCCGACAACTCCCCCTACAAGATGCTGGCCTGGCGCAACGGCTGGAACATCCCGCAGCTGACCAAGGAAACCGACGCCGCCCTGGCCGAGCCTTCGGCGCAGCGCCGCGCCCAGCTCTACGAAATCATGCAGAAGCAGATGCTGGCGAACTCGCCCTTCGTCATCATGTTCCAGCGCGTCTCGGAGGTGACCATGCGGCCGGGCGTGAGCGGCATCGAAGTCGGCCCGATCAACGATCTGGTGTCGTACCGTCATCTGACCAAGCAATGAGGCTGGGCAAGGCGGCGCTACGCTGGACGGGCCGCGCCGGCGGCTGGGTGCTGACGCTGGCCGCCACCTTCACCGGCCTGCTGGCCGTGACGTTCTTCATCGGCCGCAAGGTGCCCATCGACCCGGTGCTGGCCGTGCTGGGCGATCACGCTTCGGCCAGCGCCTACGCCGCGGCGCGCGCGCAGATGGGGCTGGACCGGCCGCTGGCGGTGCAGTTCGCCCTGTATGTGCGCGACGTGCTGCACGGCAATCTGGGCACGTCGCTGCTCACGTCCAATCCTGTGCGCGACGACATCCTGCGCGTGTTCCCCGCCACGCTCGAGCTGGCAACGCTGGCAACGCTTATCGGCATTCTGGCGGGGGTTCCGCTGGGCGTGGCGGCCGCGACGCGCCACAACCGCGCCGTCGACCATGTGGCCCGCTTCGTCGGTTTGATAGGCAGTTCGATGCCGGTCTTCTGGCTGGGCCTGATGGGGCTGCTGCTGTTCTACGCCAAATTGCACTGGGTGGCCGGCCCCGGCCGCATCGACCCGGCCTACGACGGCCTGGTCGACACGCGCACCGGCAGCCTGCTGATCGACGCCTTGCTGGCAGGAGATTGGGATGTCTTTCGCAATGCGCTGGCGCACATCGCGCTTCCGGCTTGCATCCTGGGCTATTACTCGGTGGCGTACCTGAGCCGCATGACCCGCGCCTTCATGCTCGAGCAGCTCAGCCAGGAATATATCGTCACCGCGCGAGTCAAGGGCGTGCCCGAGCGGCGCGTGGTGTGGCGCCATGCCTTCGGCAACATCGCCGTGCCGCTGCTGACCATCATTGCGCTGGCCTACAGCAATCTGCTCGAAGGCTCGGTGCTCACCGAAATCGTCTTCTCCTGGCCGGGCATCGGTTCGTACCTCACCGGCGCGCTGATGAACGCCGACATGAGCGCCGTGCTGGGCAGCACGCTGACCATCGGCGCCCTGTTCATTCTCATCAATCTGATCACCGACATGCTGTATCGCGTCTTCGACCCGCGGGTGCGGACATGAAGCCCGCCGCCGATACGTTGGCGAGCGCGGGCCGCCGCGCCTGGCTCCTGAGCGCCGAGCCCGCCTCGCGCGCACAGGCGATGCTGGGCCAGGCCTATCGGCGCTGGCGCCGGCTGGCCGCCAATCCCGTGACGCTGTGCGGCCTGGTGGTGCTGGCGCTGCTGGCGCTGGTTGCGCTGATCGGCCCTCTGCTGCCGCTGCAGGATCCGCTCAGGCAGGTCCTGGCCGATCGTCTGTTGCCCCCCGGCAGCCCAGGCCACTGGCTGGGCACCGACGAGCTCGGCCGCGACATTCTCTCGCGGCTGGTGCACGGCGCGCGCCTGACGCTGGCCATCGCCGTGCTGGTGGTCCTGGTGGTCGTGCCCATCGGCCTGCTCATCGGCACCGCCGCGGGTTTTTTCGGCGGCTGGGTCGACCGTGTGCTGATGCGCCTGACCGACATCGCGCTGGCTTTCCCCAAGATCGTGCTGGCCCTGGCGCTGGCCGCGGCGTTGGGGCCCGGCGTGTTCAACGCCGTGCTCGCCATTTCGGTCACGGCCTGGCCGGCCTATGCCCGGCTGGCGCGCGCCGAGACTCTGCGCCACGCGCGCGCCGACTTCATTCATGCGGCCCGCATGCAGGGCGCCTCTCGTCTGCGCCTGCTGCTGCGCTACATCGTGCCGCTGTGCGCCTCATCGGTAATCGTGCGGGCCACGCTGGACATGGCGGGCATCATTCTGAGCGTAGCCGGGCTGGGCTTTCTGGGTTTGGGCGCGCAGCCGCCCAGCCCGGAATGGGGCTATATGGTGGCCTCGGGGCGCAACGTGCTGCTCGACGCCTGGTGGGTTTCCACGCTGCCCGGACTGGCCATCCTGATCGTGAGTCTGGCCTTCAATCTGCTGGGCGACGGCTTGCGCGACGTCTTCGATCCGCGCCATGGAGATTGAACATGCGCCGCCGCATCCGAAGGAGCTGAAGTGAACGCCTCCCTGCTGTGCGAAATCGACCAATTGCAGGTGGCCTTTCCCGGTCCGGACCGGCAATGGGCGCCGGCCGTGCGCGGCGTGTCGCTCACGTTGGCGCCGGGCGAGCGACTGGGCATCGTCGGCGAATCGGGCTCGGGCAAATCCCTCACCGGCCGTGCGCTGCTGGGGCAACTGCCGCCCTCCGCCCGCGTGTCGGCGCACACCTTGCGCTACGCGGGGCGCGACCTGCTCGCCATGTCTGCAGCCGAGCGCCGCCGGCTGTGCGGACAAGAGATGGGCATGATTCTGCAGGATCCGAAATACTCGCTCAACCCGGTGATGACCGTGGGCCGGCAGATGCGCGAAGCCTGGGCGCTGCGCAACCCCGGCATGAAGCGGCGCGACATGGACGAGCAGGTCCTGGCATCGCTGGACGCCGTGCACATCCGCGACGCCAGACGAGTCGCGGCGTCCTATCCGCACGAATTGTCCGGCGGGATGGGGCAGCGCGTGATGATCGCCATGATGGCGGCCAACGGGCCGCGCCTGCTCGTGGCCGACGAACCCACCAGCGCGCTCGATGTGCTGGTGTCCATGCAGGTGCTGGACGTGCTCGACGATATGGTCGCCCGGCACAACACGGGCTTGATCTTCATCAGCCACGACCTGCCCCTGGTCGGCGCCTTCTGCGACCGCGTGGCCGTGATGTATGCTGGCCGCGTGGTGGAAACCTGCGCCGCCGGCGCGCTGCGCCAGGCGCAGCACCCCTATACCCGCGCTCTGCTCGCCGCCAGCCCCGCGCTGGCCGATCCGCCCGAGCGACTGCCCGTGATGGAACGCGACCCGGCGTGGTGCGATCCGGGATGGCGTGGTGCGGCCAGCCTGCAGGCTGCAGGAGACGCGCCGTGATCGCGGCGCAGAACGTGAGTATCGAGTTTCCCGGCCGCGACGGTCCGGTGCGGGCGGTGCGCGGCGCCAGTTTCCAGGTGGCTGCGGGCGAAGCCTACGGCCTGGTGGGCGAATCGGGTTCGGGCAAGACAACCCTGCTGCGCGCCATCGGCGGGTTGATGCCGATCGCCTCGGGCCGCATCGTGCTCGCCAATCGGCCCGAATCGCTGTCGAAAGGTGCCCGCGCGCCGCGCGACACACAAATGGTGTTTCAGGATCCTTATGCGTCGCTGCACCCGGGCTTCACCGTGGACCGCACACTGCGCGAGCCTCTCGTCATCAACGGCCTTGACCGGCACGATGAACGTATCGCGCAGACGCTGCGCTCGGTGGGCCTGGGACCGGCCTTCCGTTTTCGCTATCCGCATCAGTTGTCCGGCGGACAGCGCCAGCGTGTCGCCATTGCCCGCGCGCTCATCGTCGAGCCCCGCGTGCTGCTGCTCGACGAGCCGACCTCGGCGCTGGACGTTTCGGTGCAGGCGGAAATCCTCAATCTGCTGCGCGGCCTGCATCGCGAGCGCGGCCTCACCCTGGTTCTGGTCAGCCACAATCTGGCCGTGGTGAGTTTTCTGTGTTCACGCATCGCGGTGATGCGCCAGGGCGAGATCGTCGAACTCACCACGGCCGAAGCAATCCGGTTGGGCCGTGCGGATCATGACTACACACGCAGCCTGCTGCAGGCTGCGCGGGGTTACCGGCGTCGCTCGGCGTAAATCGGCGGCGCTGCGCGCGGCATTCGCACCGACTCAGTCGTCGGCCCTGATGGTCGACCGAACCCATGCCGGTTCGGCCGATTCGGCAGCGGCTGCGGCGGGGACTTTCTGCGGCTCGAAAGGCACCTGATCGGCGGACAGAACCCGATTGCGCCCTTGCGCCTTGGCGGCATACAGCGCCGTATCGGCGCGATGCATCAGGTTTTCCATCGGCTCGCCCATGCGGTACTCGTCAACGCCTGCGCTGAAGGTAAAGACGGGCACCGCGTCGTCCTGCATGCGAGCAAAGTCATCGCGCAGGCTCATGCGCAATGCGTCTAACCGGGCAGCCGCTTCACGCCGATGCAGGCCCGGGAACATGATGACGAACTCCTCACCGCCCAAACGACCGAACACATCGGCTTCGCGCAGCGAAGAGACGATGAGCTGACCCACCCGCGTCAGCACCAGATCGCCCATCGCATGCCCGTACTGATCGTTGATGGATTTGAAGTGATCCAGATCGACGATGGCTACCGAGAAGATCCCGCTGGCTCGACTGGTCTGCTTGATGACCGCATGCAGCTTGGCGAAAAAGCCGCGCCGGGTCAGCGCCCCCGTCAGTTCGTCCTGATTGACCCAACGCTCCAGGCGTTCGGTCATGTTGTCATGCGCGAGCATGACCATGCCGATCGACAGCGCGGGCAGGATCAGGAGCAGCGTGAAGACGAAGACAATGTTCAGCGTCGTGGGCAGCAACAGGGTTTTCTGGTGCGCCAAGCCCAGGGCGAATGACATCCCCCGCGCGGCGCTGGCCAGCACCCCAAGGGCGAGCACGCCCAGCATGAAGCCACAGGCATAGAACGGCCGCTCCGGCTTTTGGCTGGCCCAGATGAGCCGGCCCATGGCGGCATACATGCAGACGAAGAAAATCGAAAAAACGATGGCGCGCGCACCGAGATCCTGCCCCGTCATGTACAGGTAGCCGATGCCCGCTATCGCGAACACCGCGCCGACGTAGGGCCCCGGCGTCGTGGGCGGCAGCCGGAAAAACTGCCGACACCCCTGGTAACCCAGAACGATCGAGAAGCAAAACAGCGCATTGCTGAAGATCACCAGCAGAAAATTTGCACTGACATCGCGCAGCGCATACAGAATCATGCCCCCAATGGCCAGCAGGTTTGCCGCCATCCAGCGACCGATGCCGGGGATGGAAGCATGACGCAGCGACCCGAGGATCACTAGGCTCATGAGATTCGCCGACGTCATGACGACAAACAAGACACTGAGGGAACTGAGCATGATCCACCCGAACAAAATTCGGCTTGCTGCAAATTCTATTCCTCATCCTGCCCAACGCAACAGCACAGACTGGATCGACCCCCAGGAATTCCCTAGCTGTTCCGGGCTCTCCGTCTCCTCTACTCTGCCTATACATGCATGTGCATACATCTTGATGAGCGCAGACCGAAGCCTTCTCATCCGGCCCGCCCATCTCTGGGGATTCACGATGAAAGTAGCGATACTCGGCGGCGGACACGGCTGCTACGCGGCGGCGGCGGACTTCACGCTGCGCGGACACGAGGTCCGTCTGTGGCGCCGCCAGGCCGCCCAACGCGCGCAAGGCCATGCCATCGCCATGAAAGACAAGAACGGCGAACACGATCTGAGCATCGCGCTCTATACGCCCGACATCGGCGAGGCCGTGCGCGGCGCCGAACTCATCGTGGTGCCCACGCCGGCCTTCGCCCAGGAAGACATCGCGCACAAACTGGCTCCTCACCTCAAGGACGGCCAGGTGGTGTTCCTGCCGCCCGGCACGTTCGGCAGCCTGGTGATGTGGCGCGCCCTGCGTCAGGCCGGCAACACGGCAGACGTGGCGTTCTGCGAGACCGGCACGCTGCCCTATCTGGCCCGCAAGCACGGCGAACAGCAGGTCACCATCACGAGCTACGCCACGCGCCTGCCCACGGGCGTGTTCCCGGCCCGCCTGTCCGACCATGCATTCAAGGTGCTGCGCCAGGGCTATCCCGTCGAGCCCGTGGAGGACGCGCTGTCCGGCGCGCTGATGAACGCCGGACCCATCATCCATCCGCCGCTCATTCTGATGAACGCGGGGCCGCTGCAGCATTTCCCGTCCTGGGACATCCACAACGAAGGCACGCAGCCGGCCATCCGCGCCGTTACCGACCTGCTCGACCAGGAACGAATCCACGTGCGCGAGAAGCTGGGCTACAAGGCACCGCACTTTCCGCTGCGCGACCACTACGTCAGCGATCAATGGATGTACGGCGACGCGCACCAACGCCTGGTCGATAGCGGCGACTGGCGCGAAAACATCGACCTGCTTACGCACCGCTACATGACCGAGGACGTGCACTACGGCCTGGCCTTCCTGGTGTCGGTGGCCGACTGGTGCGGCGCGTCGGCGCCCATCGCCAGCGGCCTGCTCGCCATCGCCGGCGCCATCGGCGGAAAAAATCTCAAGCTCGGCCCACGCACGATCGGCGCTCTGGGCCTGGCCGCATTCACGCCAGACACGTTGCAGCGCAAGCTGGTGACCGGAGAAGGACTATGAGCGCGCCGAACCGCCTCAAGCGCTCATTCTCCATCGGAAGAGACGGCACGCAGTGCCAAGGGGGCATCATGAACGCGCCGAGCCGCCTCAAGCGTTCATTCCCCCTCGGGGGGACGGCGCGCAGCGCCAAGGGGGCATCATGAGCGCGCTGAGCCGCCTCAAGCGCTCATTCCCCCTCGGGGGGACGGCGCGCAGCGCCAAGGGGGCATCATGAACGCGCCTTCAGTCGCCGCATTTGGCGCGGGCCGCATGGGTCGCGGCATCGCGGCGGCCTATGCCCTGGCCGGACAGAGTTTCACTCTGATCGATCTGCGCCCGCGCACGAACGAAGCCTGGGACACGCTGCGGGCCGAGGTGCGCGACGAACTGCGCGATATCTTCTCGCGGCTGCTGGCGCTGGGATGCGTCGATCAGACCACAGCGCAGACTGCTCCGGATCTGGTGACGCTCGCGAACCGCGCCGGCGCGCCCGCCGCGCTGGCCGCGGCCTCGCTGCTCTTCGAAGCCGTTCCCGAAACGCTGCAAGCCAAGCGCGAAGCCCTGGAATTCGTAGGCCTGCATGCCGCGCCCGACGCCATCATCGCCTCGTCGTCGTCCACCATGCTGGCCAGCGAGCTGGCCGGACTGGTCGCGCATCCGGAGCGCTTTCTCAATACGCACTGGCTCAATCCCGCCTATTTGATTCCGCTGGTGGAAGTCTCGCCGCACGCCGGCACCTCGGCGGCGGTGCTCGACAACACGCTGGCCGCGCTGAAGGCGGCCGGCAAGGTGCCGGTGGTGTGCAACGACAAACCCGGCTATATCGTGCCGCGCCTACAGACGCTGGTCATGAACGAAGCGGCCCGCATGATCGAAGAGGGCACCGCCACGGCGGCCGACATCGACAAGGCCATACGCTACGGCTTCGGCCCGCGCTACGCGGCCATGGGGGTGGTGGAGTTCATCGACTTCGGCGGCCTGGACATTCTGTATCACGCCAGCCGCTATCTCAGCTCGCGTCTGGATCCCGCGCGCTACGCCGCGCCGCGCATCATCAACGACAAGATGCAGGCCGGCGAGCTGGGCGTAAAGACCGGACAAGGCCTCTATGCCTGGGACGCGCAGCAGGCGCAGCGCTTTCAGCGTGACGCGCTGGCCCGCATGGTGCGCATTCTGGAAATCAATATGCAGGACCAGGACGTTCAGACCACGTAGTTCGATTTCCCCGGGCCTCCTTCGCGGGGGCGTTCGACTGTTCACGGTACGTACCACTGGAGTTCACTCACATGGCTTTCAAACCGATGAAGTTTTTTTCGCCGCTGAGCCGCCTCATGGCAAAAACCTCCCTCTCGGAGGGCGGCACACCCAAGACGCGGCGCGGGGGTTTTCTCCTTTTTTCCATGGTCCTGGCCGGTTTGTCCTTCGCGGCGCATGCCAAGGACATCCCCACGCTGCATGTGGGTTGGACGATTCCAGCCGAAGAAGCCAAATACTGGATGATGCGCAGGCCCGATGCCTTCCCCGATCTGGGCAAGACCTACAAGATCGAATGGACGCACTTCCAGGGCACGGCGCCCATGGTCGAAGCCATGCTTGCAGGCGCTCTGGACTGCTCGTCACAGGCTCCGCTCTCGCTGGGGCAAGGCGCCGTCAACGGCGGCCTGAAGGCCTATATCGTGGCCCAGCATGCCGGCGAAAGCGCCAAGTCGTTCTCGGTGTATTGGGGCGTGCTGGACGGCTCGCCCATCAAGACCGTCGAAGACCTCAAGGGCAAGACCATCGGCGTGAACGTGTACGGCTCCGGCGTGGCCGGCCAACTGGCCGCCATACTGCACAAGCACGGCCTGGACATGTCCAAGGACGTGAAGCTGGTGGAGACCGGCTTTCCCGGTTCGGAGGCTGCGCTGCGCAGCGGCCGGGTCGACGCTGCCGTATTCGTGCAGCCCTTCGCGGGACGTGCGCAGGCCAAAGGCGGCATCCATTCGCTCTTCTCGATGCAGGACCTGATGCCCAACACCGTGCAGATTGTCGAGGTCTGCCGCAAAGACATCGCCGACAAATCGCCCGCACTGATCAAGCGCTACGTGCGCGACCTGACCCGCGCCATGAAGATGGCCCTCGCGCATCGCGACGAGACGCTCAAGGTCGATGCCGAGATCACGCATGCGCCGGTGGCGGCGCTGCAGGACTACTTGCTGACGGACAAGGACTTTGCCCGCGACCCGGGCGCCCACCCCGATTTCGCCGCCATTCAGACCATGTTCGACGAGTACGCCAAACTGGGCCTGCTCAAGCATCCGCTCAAGGTGTCGGACTTTCGCCGGAACGATCTGACCGCGCCGCTGCAATAAGGCCGAGCGATGCCCACGAGCCTGATCGAGATCGCAGGACTTTCCAAGCGCTTCGAGGTGCCGGGACGGGGCGCGCACCTGGCGCTGACCGACATCGACCTGAGCGTGCGCGAAGGCGAGTTCGTCTCGCTGCTGGGGCCCTCGGGCTGCGGCAAGTCCACCCTGCTTTACATGGTAGGCGGCTTCGTCGCGCCTTCTTCGGGCGAGATCCGCGTGAACGACAAGCCCATACACGAACCGGGACCGGACCGTGGTCCCGTCTTCCAGGAATTCGCGCTCTTTCCCTGGAAGACCGTGCTGCAGAACGTCATGTACGGCCTGACGGTGCAGAAAGTGCCGGCCCAGGAGGCCAAGCGGCGGGCGCAGGCGCTGTTGCACAAGGTGGGGCTGGCCGACTACGCAGGCTTCTATCCCAAACAGCTCTCGGGCGGCATGCGCCAGCGCGTGGCGATTGCCCGCACCCTGGCCTACGAGCCGCGCATCCTGCTCATGGACGAACCCTTCGGCGCGCTGGATGCGCATACCCGCACCACGCTGCAGAACGAATTGCTCGACATCTGGGAACGCGACCGCAAAACGGTGCTCTTCGTCACGCACGGCGTGGACGAAGCCGTGTACCTGTCCGATAGGGTGGTGGTGATGAGCGGTTCGCCGGGCCGCTTGCTGCGCATCGCCGACATCGATCTGCCGCGCCCGCGCGTGCGGTCGCAGTTGCTGACCGATCCGCGCTACCAGCGGTACGTGCTGGAGCTCGAAGCGCTGCTCGACCATGCCCGCGCGCCGGAGACCGCCGCATGACGCGGCCCCGCGCGCCGCAACGGGCCTGGCGCCGGAACTGGCGCACCGTGCTGGCCTGCGCTGCGCTGCTGCTGATCTGGCAGGCCGCCGCGATGTGGCTGAAGCGGGAAGAACTGCCCACCGCCTGGGAAACCCTGCGCGACGTGCCCGTCATTCTATCCAACGGCGAGGACGTGCTCGGCATCCTGGCCTCGCTGCGGCGCATGGCGCTGGGCTTCGGCCTGGGTCTGCTCGTCGCCGTGCCGCTGGGCCTGGCCATGGGCCGCAGCAAGCCGCTCGCGCGCCTGCTCAACCCGCTGACCGCCCTGGCCTATCCCATACCCAAGGCAGCCCTGATGCCCATCATCATGCTGTGGTTGGGCATCGGCGATCTGTCCAAGGTGCTGGTGATTTTCATGGGAGTGAGCCTGCCTTTGCTTTATCACAGCAGCCAGGGTGCGGAACAGGTCGACGACAAGCTGATCTGGTCGGCCCAGGCCATGGGCATGGGCCGACTGGCGCGACTCTTGCGGGTGATTCTGCCCGCTGCGCTGCCCGAGGTCATGTTGGGCTGCCGCGTGGCAATATCGATCGCGCTCATCACCATGATCAGCTCGGAAATGATCGCGCGACAGAACGGCGCGGGCAATCTGCTCTTTAACGCCATGGACATGGCCATCTACACCGACGTCTACGCCGTCATGCTCATCATCGCCGTCATCGGCGTCGCGCTCGATGTGCTGATGGAACGCCTGCGCGCGGCGCTCACGCATTGGGCCGATACCCTGCAACCCGGATCGACGAGCTGATATGGACCCTCTACGCGCCCGAGCGCGGCGTTCGCCGCTCTTTGTCTGGTTCGCAAGACACGACGCGCTCTGGCCCGTGATCGGCCTGCTGGCGATCTGGCAGCTGGCATGCCTGGCCGGCCTTGCGCCGGCCAGGCTACTGCCTTCGCCGGTCGCCGTCGCGCTGCGTCTGGCGCACGATCTGCTAGATCCGGATTTTCTCTTTCATATCGGCCAGACGCTCATACGTCTTTTCTCGGGCTTCTTCATCGCGCTGGCGCTGGGATTGTGCCTGGGCATCGCCATGGCGCAGGGCGCCGAGCCTTTTCTTACGCCGCTGGTGCGCGTGGCCTCGCCCATTCCCAAGATTGCGCTGTATCCGGCCATGGTGCTGCTGCTGGGATTCGGTCATGCCTCGAAGATCGCCCTGGTCGTGGCCGACGCGGTCTTCCCGCTGATGCTGGCGACGCTGCACGGCCTGCGCTCGGTGCCGCCCAAACTGGTGTGGGCCGCGCAGGCCGCGGGCGCAAGCCGTTCGACCGTCGTGCTGACCGTGAAGCTGCCTGCGGCCATGGGGCCCATACTCACCGGCTGCCGCATTGCGCTGGTGATCGCCTGCCTGAACGTGTTCCTGGCCGAGATGATCTCGTCCAGCGACGGACTGGGGCACCTGCTGGTCACCGCGGCGCGCTCTTACCAGGTGGTGGACATGTTCGTGCCCCTGGTGCTGATTTCGCTCATCGGGCTGCTGCTCAACGCCTCGCTACAATTCGTGCGACGACGCCTGCCCATTGCCTATTGATTCATGTCCGCCTCGACCTATCCCGGCCACGACCGGTTCCTGCCCTACCTCATCAACCGGACCGCCACGCAGATCAACCGGCGCATGCTCGACATTCTCGAACAGCACGGACTGACCTTGACGCACTGGCGCGTGCTGGCTTTTTTGTCGGGACGGGAGGGGTTGAGCATCGGCGAACTGGCGCAGGCCACCATGACCGAGCAGTCGACGCTGTCGCGCTCTTTGCGCGCGCTGGAAGGCCTAGGCTATATCAGCCGGCGCAGCAACAGCACCGACACGCGCAGCGTGCACGTGCATCTGGAACCCAAGGGCCGCAAGGCCTTCGAGTCGATGCTGGAGCCCGCCCTGGAACTGGAAGCCCTTTACCTGGAGGGCATGAGCGAACGCGACCGGCAGACCTTGCGCAAGCTGCTGCTGCAGGTGCTCGCCAACTGCGGAGCCGGCGAGTAAAGAAGGCAGGGTCGCGCCAGGCCGGGCCGAAAAGCCGGAATCAGCCTATCGCCAGCACCACGCCGGCCGCCGCCAGGCAGTAGATGCCGAAGTAGTGCCAACGTCCCTGTTCCAGCCACTTCGACAGCCAGCGCAGCGCCACCAATCCGGCCAGGAAGCTGAACACCATACCAATCAGGCTGGGCCCCATCTGGTGCATGAAATTCACGGCATGGCCGCCGCCGGCCGCCTGGAGGTGCGCGGCCTTGTAGAGCCGCCAGGCCTCTTTGGCGATGACAGGCGGGGTGAGCACTACGGCCAGCGCGAAGCTGAACTCTTCTGCGCGGCGGCGCGGCACACCCAGCACCATGCCGGTGGAGATGGTGGCGCCCGAGCGCGAAAAACCGCGGAAGGGCAGGCACAGCCCCTGCACCGCGCCGATCCAGATGCTGCCGCGCAGCGTCAGGTCTTCGGAACGCTCGCGCAGGCGCGAGGCCAGGATGATGAATACGCCCCCGACGACCAACGACACCGCCATCAGCCTGGTGTTGCCGAACAAGTGTTCGATCTCGAAGCTCGACGCGTTGCGAAAGAAGAAATGCTTGATGATGAATAGCAGCGCCAGGCCCACGACGCCCGTGGCCGCGGTGGCCGCGACTATGCGCAGCGCATGGGTGCGAAAGGCCGAGAACGACGCGAAATACGTGGTGATCCAGGCTCTCCAGAAGTACACGATGGCCGCGAACATGGTGCCGGTATGCAGCATGACCAGCAGCATGGTCATCTCGGGCGTGGTGGGGTCCAGGCCCATCAGCTTTTCGGCCACGATCACGTGGGCCGAGCTGGATACGGGCAGCAGCTCGGCCGCGCCCTGGACGACGGCCAGAATCAGTATCTGAAAATAATGCAGTTCCATATTTTTCGGCGTTTCCTGTTCGTGGCCCGCGCAAAAGTCCGCAGGCCCGGCGAAGTTTACGCCAAGCCCCGGCCCAATCATCAGGAATGGCTTTCTTCCCCTGGCTTATTCCCCCGACTGCCGGCGGAAAAAGCGTTTTATACGTGAAGCAAATTATTCATAACGTCACTCGCGAGACAAACCATGACCACGCTTACCCACCCATCGTCGTCCAACCGCGGCGCGGCCGTGCGCATCCGTTCGGGCTGGCTGGCCGTGCGGTCGATGTCCTGGAAACTCGTGACGGCCACGCTGCTGATCACCATTCTGGTCATGGGCCTGGCGGCCGGCGTAATGGCCTGGCAGAGCCATCGGGATGCGACGGCCAATGTCGCGCGGGAAATGCAGGCGGCGCTGGCCAATACCGATGAATCCCTGCAGCTGGTGTTCACGACGGCGAGCCAGAGCGCCGCGTCGTTGATGCCTGTATTCGAGAAAACGCTGGGGGGAGATCCCAAACTGGACGGCACCACGGTGGACACCGGCGCCACCAGCGCCGCGCCGCGCCTGGTCGCGGGTGGCCAGACCATCAACGCCAACGATGCTGCTCCGCAGCACGTGCACGACTTTACCAACGCCGATCCGGCCGTGCTGCTCAAGACCCAAGGCACCTGGATGCGCGCTGCCACCCTGCTACGGGACGCCAAGGGGCAGCCGATGTTCGGCACCAAACTCGCCCCCAACGACATCATGTCCAGAGCGCTGGATACCGGCAAGCCTGCCCAGGGCCTGATCGAGCGTTTCGGCAAGTGGTACGCCTTGAGCACCAAGCCCTTGCTCGACGAGCACGGAAACATCTATGCCGGCCTGACCATGCGCGTCGATGTCAACGATCAGGTGCAGCGTCTGCTTGCCTGGATCAACAAGGCCCGTGTGGCCGATTTCGGTACGCTGGCGGTGCTGCGGCCCTCCGACGACGGCAAGACCTGGTCTTACCTTGCAGGCGACGGCATGAAGCCGGGCGAGTCGCTGGACAAGGTCGTGCTGCCCAAGGTGCGCGACCTGATCACCGGCAGCGAGTCGGGTTCGGCGGAGGTCGACATGAACGGCGACGGAAAGACCGATTTCATCGCCTGGCGCCGCATCCCGCACTGGAACTGGTTGATGGTGGCGCACGGCCGCAGCGCCGACTTCCTGGCCGCCAGCAACAAGGCCATACACATCCAGCTGGCGATGCTGATGGTCGGCGCGGTGCTTATCGCAGGCCTGGTGGGCTGGCTCGCCGCCAGCACGCTGCGCCCCATGCGCGGCGTCATCAGCAGCATGGTGCGACTGGGGCAGGGCGATCTGAGCGAAACGCTGCCGGCGGTGCCCTCGACATCGCGCAACGAGATCCACCGACTCTTCGACAATCTGCGCCGCACCCAGGAAAATCTGGCCAAGGTCGTGCATACCGTGCGCACGGGCGTCGATGAAATCAACGTCGGTGCACGCGAGATCGCCGCGGGCAACACCGATCTTTCGGCGCGCACCGAACAGCAGGCCGCTTCGCTCGAAGAAACGGCCGCCTCGATGGAGGAATTCGCCTCGACGGTGCAGCACAATGCAGCGAACGCCCACCAGGCCAATCAGTTGGCCACCACCGCCTCGGACGTGACGACCCGCGGCGGCTCGGCCGTGGCGGCTGTGGTGGACACGATGTCGGCCATTTCGGCCAGTTCGCACAAGATCGCCGACATCGTCGCGGTGATCGAGGGCATTGCCTTCCAGACCAATATTCTGGCGCTGAACGCCGCAGTGGAAGCGGCGCGCGCGGGCGAACAGGGCAAGGGTTTCGCGGTGGTGGCCGGCGAGGTTCGCACGCTGGCTCAGCGCAGCGCCCAGGCCGCCAAGGAGATAAAGCAGCTCATCCAGGATTCGGTGACCAAGGTCGAAGCCGGCGCGACGCAGGTCCAGCATGCCGGTGCGACCATGCAGGAGATCTTGACCTCCATCCGGCGCGTCACCGACATCGTCAGCGAAATCTCCAGCGCCTCGACCGAGCAATCGCAAGGCATCCAGCAAATGAACCAGGCCATCTCGCAGATGGACGAAACCACCCAGCAGAACGCGGCGCTGGTGGAAGAGGCCGCCGCCGCCGGCTCGCTGGAAAACCAGGCCAACCGCCTGGCTCAGGCCGTGTCGGTGTTCAAGCTCAACACCCGCTCCCTGACGGTTCTGGAGAACCAACCGGATTCGCAGCGCGCGCCTGCGCCGGCGCTGGAAAATCACGCCCCGACCTAGGGCGGCGAGTCCGGGCGCGCACGGGCTATAGTTGTCCAGGCAAGGGCGACGCGACAGCGCGCCGCCCGACTGTCATTTGCGCGCAGGACTCACCGATGAAACGCAGAAACTTCCTCGTCCAGACTCTGGCCGGCGGCACGGCGCTGCTGGCCCGTTCGGCGCTCGCCCAACAGGCCGGCCGCGCCATGCCCAGCATGACGCCGATGCACGGCATGGGCCACGCCCCGGCGGTGGTGCCCGTCGCACCGGCGCTGCCTCCCCCTCCTCCCGCGCCGCTGGCCGGGCCCGATGCCCTGCCGTCCGGCGCGCCGCTGCCGACCCTGTTCAAGCTGCCCAACTCCGTGTCCGACCAGGCCCAGGCACCGCGCCTGTTCCGCGCCGCGTTGGCTGCGCAGCCGACCACCCAGACGTTCATCGACGGCAAAGACACCGCCATGTGGCAATACACCGCGGGCGTGAACGAATCGCCTGATGGCATCGCGGGGCCGCTCATCGACGTGCGCGAAGGCGACAGAATCGAGATCCGCTTCGACAACCGGGTGCCGGAACCCTCGACCATCCACTGGCACGGCCTGCCCGTGCCGCCGGATCAGGACGGCAACCCGGAGGACGCCGTCGCGCCGGGCGCGGCCCGCATCTACCAGTTCACGCTGCCCCCGGGCAGCGCCGGCACTTACTGGTACCACCCGCATCCGCACATGCAGACCGCCGAACAAGTGTTTCGTGGCCTGGCGGGCCCCATCATCGTGCGCGCCCCCGACGATCCGCTGGCCGCCTGGCCCGAGAAGCACTTGTTCTTTACCGATCTGCGCCTGGACATCAACGGCAACATTCCGCCCAACGGCATGGATGACTGGATGAACGGCCGCGAAGGACAATACGTGTTGGTCAACGGCGCTCTGCGGCCCGAGATCACGGTGGACGGCGACCAGCGCTGGCGCATATGGAACGCCTGCAGCGCCCGCTATCTCAAGCTGGCATTCAGCGACCATCGCGCTTTCACGCAGGTCGGCACCGACGGCGGCCTGCTCAAGCGGCCCGTCGCGGGGCTAAGGTCGCTGCTGCTGCCGCCCGGCGCGCGCGCCGAACTCATCGTGCATGCAGGCTCCGCAAACTCGCAGGCCGCGCTGGTAGCTCTGGCCTACAACCGCGGCAAGATGAGCATGTCGGGCAGTGTTCCCGCCGAAACCGACCGCATACTGGCTCAGGTGAAGTTCGCCCCGACGGCCGGCGGCGCACGCACCCTGCCCGCCTGGCTGCGCGCCATCGAGCCGATGGGCGAGCCGGCCGCGCAGAAAACCGTGATGATGACCGAGCAGATCGATATGCAGAACATGCACGCCATGGGCCCGATGGGCCTGCCCAGTGGCATGCGTTTTTTGATCAACAACCAGAGCTTCGACCCCGCGCGCGTCACCATGACCAGCCGGCGCAACGAGGTGGAGGTATGGACGGTGCAGAACTTCACCGACATGGATCACCCCTTCCATGTGCACGGTACGCAATTTCAGGTGCTCGACCATCATTTCGAGGGCAAGACCACGCCCGAGCCTTTCCTCGCGTGGCGCGACACCGTCAACCTGCGTCCCAACGAAGTCGTGCGCATCGCAACCGTGCAGCGCATGGCGGGTCTGCGCATGTTTCATTGCCATATCCTGGAGCACGAAGACCTGGGCATGATGGGCTTGCTGCAGGTCGAGTGAGGGCGTCGCGTCAGCGATATTGCAGCCGCATGAAGCTGGCCACGCTGGCCAGCCCCGCAAACAGGGCGCCCAGCCAAAGAGCCGCCAGCGCGCCGTGCGCGCTGGATACGTGCAGGCACGCAGCCACCATGGCCGCGCCGCAGGACTGGCCCAGCAGCCGCACCGTGCCGACCATGCCGCTGGCCCCGCCGCTGCGTTCGACCGGCGCCGACGTCATGATGGCGCGGATATTGGGCGACTGGAAGAAACCGAATCCCGCACCGCAGAGCATCATGCGCCAGAGAATATCCGGCACCGAGGGCTGATGCGGCAGCAAGGCCAACGAAACCATGCCCAGGCATAGCAGCGCCAGGCCCACGCCCCCCAGCATCCCGGACGAGTAGCGGTCGGACAGGCGACCGGCGATGGGCGCGGCCAGCGCCACGACCGCCGACCAAGGCGTAATGAGAAAGCCCGTCTGGATCTGCGTATAGCCCAGCACCTGCTGAAACAGAAAGGGCAGGGACACGAAAGCCAGCGCCTGCGTGGCGAACGAACACACGCCCGTCAGCGCCGACAGCGCAAACACCGGCAGCCGCAGCAGATCCACCGCCAGCACCGGCGCCGTCATGCCCGACTGGCGACGCAGCAACAGCAGGAGCAACGCCAGGGTCAGCACGAACTCGCCGGCCACCCTGCCCCATCCCTGCGCATGGGCGGCCTCGTTGAGCGTAAAGATCAGCAAGGCGAAGAACGCCGAGCACAGCACCCCGGCGACATGGTCGAACGACTCCTTGCCGCGCGGCGTGGCGGGCAGCGAACGCAGCCCCAGGTACACCGCCAATATGCCTGTCGGCACATTGACCCAGAACAGCCAGTGCCAGCTCGCCAGGGAGAGGATCAGCGAGGCGATGGTCGGCCCCGACGCGAACGAAATGCCCACGACCAGCGCATTGATGCCGGCTGCGCGGCCCATTTGGTTCGACGGATAGACAAAGCGCAGCATGGCGGCATTGACCGACATTACCGCGGCGGCGCCGAAGCCTTGCAGCACCCGCGCCACTACCAGCCACTCCAGCGACGACGACAGGCCGCAGAGCAGCGAAGCGACGCTGAAGAGAATCAGCCCCGACATGATCACGCGCCGATGGCCGACGATTTCGCCCAGTCCGGCCAGGGGCAGCAGACAGGCGGCCATGATCAGTTGATAGGCGCTGACGATCCATACCGACATCGATTCGGTCGTGGCCAGATCGCGCGCCATGGTGGGCAGCGCCGTATTCGCAATAGCCGTGTCCAGACTGGACATGCACACGCCCAGCATCAGCGACAGCATCGCGCTCAGGCGCTCGGCAGAGGGAACCCCTTCTCCCGCGGGATGGACCTGGGTGCGTGCAAAACGGAGCAACATGGCGAAAGGATCGAGAGCAAAGGAAAGTTCGCGGCAGGACCCCATCGCCGCGCCGCCCGGGGCATATTACTCTTGGCGGACCGCCCCGGCCCCGAACCTCTGCCCGGAGCAGGAGCATGCGTGACGTTGGCGCTTGCCGGTGCGCACGACCGACGCGACACGAACGCGCAAATAAAAAACGCCGTGAGAACGGCGTTTGAAAATTTTGTGCAATCGAGGGCGAATTCAGGCGCGCTCGAGTGTTGATCCCGATTGCCCAACGCTTGACGTCTTTACCAGAGTAACGAACCGACCAGAAAAACTGGTCGGAGCGAGAGGATTCGAACCTCCGACTCCTGCGTCCCGAACGCAGTACTCTACCAGGCTGAGCTACGCTCCGGTTGCTCTGGGAAAAACGTGTTTTCAGCGGTCGCGATCAACCGCGAAAGCACAAAATTCTAGCAGAGATTCGCGGCAAACGGAAACCGGCCAGTCGGCCAAGGCCTTGCGGGCCCGCTCGGCCTCGTCGCGGGCGGCGACCAGCGTGTGATCGAGCGCATCGGTCGCCTGGATGGCGGCGGCCACCGCGGCGAAGTCGGCGTCGCCGGTGCGGATGGCCTCGCGGATGAGCGCCTGCTGCGCCGGCGACCCCACCTGCATGACGCGAATGAGCGGCAGCGTAGGCTTGCCTTCGCGCAGGTCGTCGCCCACGTTCTTGCCCAGGGCCTGGGCGTCGCCGCTGTAATCGAGCACGTCGTCGACCAGTTGGAAAGCCGTACCCACGTGACGGCCGTAGGCCGCGGCGGCCTCCTGCTGCGCCGGCGTGCCGCCGGCCAGTACCGCGCCCACCTGGGCGGCCGCCTCGAACAGCTTGGCCGTCTTGTAACGCACCACCTGCAGGTAGCGCTCTTGCGAGACCTCGGGGTCGTGCACGTTGAGCAGCTGCAGCACCTCGCCCTCGGCGATGACCGTGGTGGCCTCGGACAGGATGCGCATGATGCGCATGTCGTCGGCCTCGACCATCATCTCGAACGAGCGCGAATACAGATAATCGCCCACCAGCACACTGGCGGCGTTGCCGAATACGGCATTGGCCGTGCCGCGCCCGCGGCGCATGTCGGACTCGTCGACCACGTCGTCGTGCAGCAGGGTGGCGGTATGAATGAACTCGACCACGGCAGCCATAAGATGATGGTGGCTGCCCTGATAGCCCAGCGCGCGCGCCACCATCAGCACCATGGCCGGCCGCATGCGCTTGCCGCCCGCCCCGATGATGTAATCGCCGATCGTGCGGATCAGCACCACGTCGGAATTGAGCCGCGCGCGGATGACCGCGTCGACGGCCTTCATGTCATCGGCGATGGGGGCAATGATCTCGGGGAGGTTCAAGGCGTTTCCGGTACAAAGCATGCCGCGCGCCGGCGCGGGCGGATTGGGCTCGCGCCGGGGCGCCGGCGGGAATTCGTCGCGATTATACGGGGTGGGACCATCCGTCCCCAGTCCTGGAGGCTAAATCCTTGCCCCACTTGAGCTTTTTGACTTTTCCACAGGGCCTGGCTAGAATGGCGGGCTCGGGTTCTCTTTTACGAACCCGAAGCTCTTTTCTTTTAAGGAATCCCCCATGTACGCGGTCGTAAAAACCGGTGGCAAGCAGTATCGCGTTGCCGCTGGCGAAAAACTCAAGGTAGAACAGATACCGGCTGACATCGGGCAAGAAATCACCCTGGACCAGGTTTTGTCCGTGGGCGAAGGCGACCAACTGAAAGTTGGCACTCCGCTCGTGGCCGGCGCCGTGGTCAAGGCTACGGTTCTTGCGCACGGTCGCCACGACAAGGTCACGATCTTCAAGATGCGCCGTCGCAAGCACTATCAAAAGCATCAAGGCCACCGTCAGAACTACACCGAGATCCGCATCGAAGCCATCACGGCTTGATGCATCCGGTATTTAGCAGGAGCTAAACATGGCACAGAAAAAAGGCGGCGGCTCGACTCGCAACGGCCGCGACTCAGAATCGAAGCGCCTGGGCGTGAAGGTGTACGGCAGCCAGGAAATCCTGGCCGGCGGCATCATCGTGCGCCAGCGCGGCACGCGCGTCCATCCCGGCGTGAACGTCGGCATGGGCAAGGACCACACCCTCTACGCGCTGGTCGACGGCAAGGTGCAGTTCGGCGTCAAGGGCGCCCTGAACAAGCAGATCGTCTCGGTCGTCGCAGCCGAATAAGGCCCAGGGCGGCCCTGCCGCCCCGATGAAAGCCCTGCCATAATCAAGGCAGGGCTTTTTTGTTTTACGTGCGTGCTTCGAAAATCGAAGACGCAAGGCTGTCGGGGGCCTCCCGGCTCGCAGGCTGGGCCGAGCGACTTAAGAGTGGGGGCAGTCCCGCAGGGACTTCGGGCGCCTAAGGCGGCGCCCAACCCCGACTCTTCGGAGCCGGCCCAGCC
>NZ_JBQCER010000027.1:0-19133 GCF_051960075.1 Bordetella sp. | reverse complement strand
CCTTCCCTTCCCGAACAGGACCGTGAAACGAGACCGCGCCGATGATAGTGGATGTACATCTGTGAAAGTAGGTCATCGTCAGGCTCTTATCCCTCAAAGCCCCTCAAACTCTACGTTTGAGGGGCTTTGTTCTTTGTGCGGCCATCCTCGCGCCGCCCACGCCGGCTCCAGCCCGTCGCGCTACCCAAACCGTATATAAAAATACCGGCGCTCCGCCACGCTCCAATAAACAAAAATCCCTCGCCAAATGCTCAGCGAGGGACTTTTGCTCCGCGTATCGCCCCGATAATGCAGGGCGGATGAAATCAAAAACCTATCCAAGCCGCCTGATATTCACTGAAAACTCGCTTGGCGCCTATGCTTTCGGCATATTCGGCAACGTATTTACCCTTGCCTGAGACTTTGGGATCGCTGATGAAGACCGCACCGCTACTTCCTCGAGGGAGGAAAAGCGCTTCCTGCGGGGCGTCATCCACCATGACCAGAGTGTCCGGTCCAATAAGAGGGGAAATGGCGATCAACTCCTTGAGGTGGTGCAGCGCACTGGGGTGGGGCGCTGCCAGATCCACGTCGTAGGAGTCGAGATACAGCAGGTCGATGTGCAGAAACCCGGCCGGCGGATTTTTTGCGAGGCCATGCAAAAATGCCACGCTATCGCCTGTGTGGACATCGACCGCCGGGCTGACCAGAGTCTTGCACAGCGCGGTAGCCTGGGGGTTCAGATCCACGCTGTGTACAGCGGATCCGGGCAAGCCGGCGACGAATTTATCGAACAGTATTGTGCTTTGCCCATCGGACCAGTGGTCCGCTTTGCGGACGCAACCTGTTTCGACGATGAAAACCGGGCGTTCGAGTCGATCGAGAAACTCAAAGGCGCAGCGGAAGGTTGCTTGTCGATGATCAAGCGGCGCAGCAGCGTGCGCGTCGAAGAATTTCCAGAAATTCAGATTACCCATTTTCAGCCTCGTTTATTGAGCCCTAGGTCATCAGCGCTTGCTTGCAATGAGGCAGGCTAGCGTTCAGTCGAAAAACGTCGCCTCGGCCCAAGTGGCGCCGCACGCATCCTTGGCGGCCAGTCTGGGTTCGCCCTGAAGAGGCCAGGTGATGCCTAGCGTCGGGTCGCTCCACAATAGGGTTCGTTCGTGCTGCGGGGCGTAGTAATCGGTGGTTTTGTAGAGAAACTCAGCCGTTTCGCTGAGTACGAGAAATCCGTGCGCGAAGCCTTCTGGTATCCAGGCCTGTTTTTTGTTTTCGGCGCTCAGGATCACGCCCACCCATAGTCCGAAAGTGGGCGAACTTTTGCGCAAATCCACGCCGACATCCCAGACCTCGCCTTGCGTGACGCGTACGAGCTTGCCTTGAGTTTGCTGGACTTGGTAATGCAGACCGCGCAATACATTACGGGACGACTTGGAGTGGTTGTCCTGCACGAAGTCTCGGTTGACGCCGGTTGCTTCGGCAAAGGCGCGCGCATTGAAGCTTTCGAAGAAAAAGCCGCGATCATCACCGAAGACTTTAGGCTCGATGATGAGCATGTCGGGAATGGCGGTAGGGGTGACTTGCAGGGTCAAAATACGTTCTCTTCGATTCGGGTGATCAGATACTGGCCATAGCCGTTCTTGAGCAGGGGCTGAGCCAGTCTGCGCACCTGCTCCGCATCAATCCAGCGACGGTAGTAGGCGATTTCTTCAGGACAGGCGACTTTTAGCCCCTGGCGCTTTTCGATGGTCTGGATGAAAAGACTGGCTTCGAGCATGGACTCGTGCGTACCGGTATCCAGCCAGGCATAGCCGCGGCGCATGACTTCGACCTTGAGTTGTCCGCGGTTCAGATAAGTCTGGTTTACGTCAGTGATTTCGAGCTCGCCGCGTGGGCTGGGCCTGATGCTTTTGGCGATGTCGACGATCTGGTTGTCGTAGAAGTACAGGCCGGTGACGGCATACCTGGACTTAGGCTGCTTGGGTTTTTCTTCGATACTGGTGGCTCGGCCCTGGGCATCGAAGGCGACGACGCCGTAGCGTTCCGGGTCATGCACGTGATAGGCGAACACACTGGCGCCGGTCGGCTGAGCATCGGCGTCTTCCAGCAGTTTCTGGAATTCATGGCCATAGAAAATATTGTCGCCCAGCACCAGCGCGCTTGGATTGTCGCCCAGAAATTTTTCGCCGATGAGAAAGGCTTGTGCCAGCCCGTCCGGGCTGGGCTGCACGGCGTATTGCAGATCGAGACCCCACTGAGCGCCGTCTCCCAGCAACTGCTGGAAGCGCGGCGTGTCCTGCGGGGTGGAGATGATAAGGATCTCGCGTATGCCCGCCAGCATCAGCGTGCTGAGCGGGTAATAGATCATCGGTTTGTCGAAGATCGGCAGCAGTTGTTTGGAAACTGCCAGGGTGGCAGGGTATAGGCGAGTGCCTGAGCCACCAGCCAGAATGATGCCTTTGCGATTCGTTGCCATATTTTTGTTATAGGAAACGTTAAAAGAGCTGAGCGAAAGACGAACTTTACAATACGTCTCCGGCGTAGTCGGCCAAACGGGATCGCTCTCCGCGCTGCAGCGTGATGTGCCCCGCGTGCGGCCAGCCTTTGAACCGATCGACCACGTAGGTCAGGCCCGAACTGCCTTCGGTCAGGTAGGGCGTGTCGATCTGCGCAATATTGCCCAGGCAGATCACCTTGGTGCCCGGACCGGCGCGCGTGACCAGCGTCTTCATCTGTTTGGGCGTGAGGTTCTGCGCCTCGTCGATGATCAGGTATTTGTTGAGAAAGGTGCGGCCGCGCATGAAGTTCAGCGACTTGACCTTGATGCGAGAACGGATCAAATCCATGGTGGCCGCGCGGCCCCAGTCGCCATTGCCTTCGCCTTCGCCCATATTGAGCACGTCGAGGTTGTCCTCGAGCGCGCCCATCCAGGGCAGCATCTTTTCTTCTTCGGTGCCGGGCAGAAAACCGATGTCTTCGCCTACCGGGACCGTGACGCGCGTCATGATGATTTCGGTATAGCGCTTGGTTTCCAGCACCTGCGTGATGCCTGCAGCAAGCGCCAGCAGCGTCTTGCCGGTGCCGGCCTGGCCCAGCAGCGAGATGAAGTCGACGTCGGGGTTCATCAGCAGATTGAGTGCGAAATTCTGCTCGCGATTGCGCGCGGTAATACCCCAAACATTGTTCTTGCCGTGCGTATAGTCGCGCAGCGTGGCCAGCACGGCCGTCCTGCCGCTGACCTCGCGGACCTGTGCGTACAGGGGCATCTGCCCTTCGAAGTAGACGAACTGATTGACGACGAACTGGGCGCACAGAGGGCCCTTGATGCGATAGAACGTGGTGCCGCCTTGCTGCCAGGATTCGACGTCCTTGCCGTGGCGATTCCAGAAGTCCTCGGGCAGCTGCATCATGCCCGCATACATCAGGTCGGTGTCTTCGAGGACGTGGTCGTTGTAGTAGTCCTCGGCTTGCATGCCCAGCGCGCGGGCCTTCAGGCGCATGTTGATGTCTTTGGACACCAGCACCACTTCGCGCTGCGGGTACTTCTCTTGCAGCGCGCGCACTACGCCAAGGATCTGATTGTCGGCCTTGCCCATGGGCAAGTCAGACGGCAGGGTGCTGTGGATGGCCGTGGTCTGAAACAGCAGACGCCCGGTGGCGTCCTTGTTGCCCAGTGCGGTCAGATCCAGGCCTTCGTCCAGATTGGCCAGGTTTTGCACCATCGCATCGAGAGAGCGGCTGACTTGGCGGGCATTGCGCGCCACTTCCGACATGCCCTTCTTTTGATGGTCGAGCTCTTCCAGCGTCATCATCGGCAGGAAGATGTCGTGTTCTTCGAAGCGAAAGAGCGAGGTCGGATCGTGCAGCAGCACGTTGGTGTCGAGCACGAACAGCTTGCGCACGGCAGGCTGGGCCTTGGCCTTGGCTTTGCGGGCCGCGGCAGGCGCGGGCTTGGCGCGAGGGGCCTCGGCGCGTGCAATGACCGGCGCGGCGGCGCCATGCGCGATAGGATGTATTTCGGCGTCCTGCAGACCGTCGAGTTCGGGCTGGTGCTGCGGCCCAGGATCGGCGGACTGGGTAAAGGTTCTGGCGGTGTGTGGCGCGGGGCTGGCGGCGGGCGCAGGTTCGCCCTTGGGGAAAGTCAGAATGGCTGCAGGGCGGGTGGGCATCTTGGGAAGCGGCATACGCTGGACTCTCCTGAGTGGGCCGGAACCGGCCCGGATACGAACGCGGTGACTGATCGACGCGGATCGCGCGTCAACCTATGCTGGTGGCGGCCTGCAGGACTTCGTTGGCATGGCCCGGCACTTTCAGACCGCGCCAGGCCTGTACCAGCAGGCCGTGGGCGTCGATCAGGAAAGTGCTGCGCTCGATGCCGCGCACCTGCTTGCCGTACATGGTCTTTTGCTTGATGACCCCATAAAGATTACAGAGCGTCTCGTCGGAATCGGAGATCAAAGGGAAAGGCAGGCTGTACTTTTCGCAGAAATTGGCGTGCGACTTGAGCGAGTCGCGCGAAACGCCCACCACCACCGTGCCGGCAGCGAGAAATTGGTCGTGCAGATCGCGGAAATCCTGGCCTTCGGCGGTGCAGCCGGGGGTGTTGTCTTTAGGATAAAAATAGAGCACCACGGCGCGGCCGCGGCATTGCGATAAGTCGATGGTGCCGATGGTGCTTTCGGCGACGAACTGCGGGGCGGGCTTGCCGATGATCGCGGACATCAGTCGCTTGCTCCTTGGATGGGGTCGAGGGTGGGTAAAAGCGCGGCGACCACGCGCCGGCCTTCAGCCATGAGGATGTTGTAGGTGCGGGCCGCGGCCTGGGTGTCCATGACTTCGATGCCGACGCCGGCGATCAGGAGCGGGCGCAGGACGGCGGGGGAGAGCATTTTCTGGCGTGCGCCGGTGCCGACCAGGAGTACCTCGGGCGTATCGGGTGTGCGGGCGCCCAGCAGGCCCCCCGCGACGGACTCGGGGTCGTCGAGGAAGGCCAGGGGGTCGCGCGGCGCCCGGGACAGGCCGGCGGCTTGTTCGAGCACGGCGGAGGTGATGTCGGCCGGCGACCTTACGGGCCATTCGGCCACAGCGCCCTCGGGACCGAAAGCGACTGCGTGGGAAAAGCGGACCTGGTTGACCTCGATATAGTCGGGGCCGTAAGCGGTGACGGTGTTGAGCGTCGTCGCAGGATCAGTATGTAGTTTCAATATGCTCAGCTTCGGTGGAATGCAGGCTGGTCGTTTCGATCATAGCGCATCGACGTGGCGGCATTGTTGCATGGCCCCTACAAGGGCCTCCAGGGCCGAGACGCACTCGCCCGTTCCCCGAGGGGACAAGAAAGCTTGGAACGGCCTGGCGTTTTCTTGAAGGACAGGGACGGATGCTATTTGTTTGCTGCACTGCGGCGTTACTGCTAGATTACAAGGTTTACCAGCCTATCTTCCTCCAAGGAATGCCCGCCGTGAGTTCCGTCGACAAAAATGCGGAAAAGCCCCCGCGCCAGTTCACCCGCATCGAGCGCCTGCCGCCTTATGTGTTCAACATTACCGGCGAGCTGAAGATGGCAGCACGGCGGCGCGGCGAGGACATCATCGACATGTCCATGGGCAACCCCGACGGCCCGACGCCACAGCATATCGTCGACAAGATGGTCGAGGCCACGCTGCGGCCCACTACGCACGGCTATTCGGTGTCCAAGGGCATCCCGCGGCTGCGCAAGGCCATTTGCGACTGGTACCAACGCCGCTACACAGTCGAGTTCGACCCGGATTCCGAAGCGATCGTTACTATCGGATCCAAGGAGGGCCTGGCCCATCTGATGCTGGCCACGCTGGATCGCGGCGACACGGTGCTGGTGCCCAATCCCAGCTATCCCATCCACATCTACGGCGCGGTGATCGCGGGCGCGAACATCCGTTCGGTGCCCATGACGCCGGGCATCGACTTCTTCGCCGAGATCGAGCGCGCGGTGCGCGAGTCGATTCCCAAGCCCAAGATGATGATCCTGGGCTTTCCGAGCAACCCCACAGCTCAGTGCGTGGACCTGTCCTTCTTCGAGCGCGTGGTCGCGCTGGCCAAGGAGCACGACATTCTGGTGGTGCACGACCTGGCCTATGCCGACATCTGCTTTGACGGCTATGTGGCGCCGTCCATCATGCAGGTGCCGGGCGCGCGCGATGTAGCGGTCGAATTCTTCACCATGAGCAAGAGCTACAACATGGCCGGTTGGCGTATCGGCTACATGGTGGGCAACCGCGAGCTGGTCGGCGCGCTGGCGCGCATCAAGAGCTATCACGACTACGGCACCTTTACGCCCATCCAGGTGGCCTCCATCGCCGCACTGGACGGTCCGCAAGACTGCGTCAGCGAGATCGTGGCGCAGTACCAGCGCCGCCGCGATGTGCTGGCCAAGGGCCTGATCGAGGCCGGCTGGAACGTCGACATTCCCAAGGCCTCCATGTACATCTGGGCGCGCATTCCCGAGCCTTACCGCGATCTGGGTTCGCTGGAATTCGCCAAGCGCGTACTGGCAGACGCCAAGGTGGCGGTGTCGCCGGGCATCGGCTTCGGCGAATACGGCGACGAGTACGTGCGCTTCGCCCTCATCGAGAACGAGCAGCGCACCCGCCAGGCGGTTCGCGGCATCAAAGAAATGTTTCGCAAGGACGGCCTGCTGAAATGACGAGCTCGAACAAGCATGACGCCCAGGTCGAGGCGATGGGGCCGATGAGAGTGGGCCTGGTCGGCTTGGGCGTGGTGGGCGGCGGCACCTGGACGGTGCTGGCGCGCAACGCCGAGGAAATCGCCCGCCGCGCGGGACGGCGCATCGATGTGGCGCGCGTGGCCGTGCGCGACGTGGCCAAGGCGCGCAGCAAGGTGGGGGAGGCTGTGCCCGTGTCCACCGATGTATTCGGATTGGTGCGCGATCCCGAGATCGATATCGTGGTCGAACTGATCGGCGGCGACAGGTTGGCGCGCGAGCTGGTGCTCGAGGCCATCGCCAACGGCAAGCATGTGGTCACGGCCAATAAGGCTTTGCTGGCCAAGCACGGCAACGAAATTTTCGCCGCTGCCTCCGAGCGTGGCGTGATGGTGGCCTTCGAGGCGGCAGTGGCCGGTGGAATTCCCATTATCAAGGCCATGCGCGAGGGTCTGACGGCCAATCGCATTCAGTGGCTGGCCGGCATCATCAACGGCACCACCAACTTTATCTTGTCCGAAATGCGCGCGCGCGGACTGTCTTTTGCCGAAGTGCTGGCCGAGGCGCAGCGCCTGGGCTATGCCGAAGCCGATCCGACTTTCGACGTCGAGGGCGTGGATGCGGCGCACAAGCTGACGCTGTTGGCCTCGCTGGCTTTCGGCGTGCCGGTGCAATTCGACAAAGCCTATATCGAAGGGATTTCCAAATTGGAGGCCGTCGATATTGCACATGCTGAACGCTTGGGCTACCGCCTCAAATTGCTGGGAATCACGCGCCGCCGCGCCGACGGCATAGAGCTGCGAGTGCATCCTGCGCTGGTGCCCGCCGACAAGCTGCTGGCCAATGTCGAGGGCCCCATGAACGCCGTGCTGGTGCATGGTGACGCCGTGGGTCCGACGCTGTATTACGGCCAGGGAGCGGGCGAGGAGCCTACCGCCTCGGCCGTGGTGGCCGATCTGGTCGACATTACTCGCCTGCATACGGCGGATCCGGGCAACCGCGTGCCGCACCTGGCTTTCCAGCCCGACGCCATGTCGGACCTGGCCATCCTGCCCATGGACCGCGTACGCACGTCATACTATCTACGCCTGCGTGTCGACGACGTGCCTGGCGTGCTGGCCGACATTGCCCGTGTCCTGGCCGACCGCGGCATTTCCATCGGCTCGATGATCCAGCAGCCCTCGCATATCGGCGGGGCCGACATCATCTTCCTCACGCACGAAGCCGTCGAAGGCAAGGTCAACGAGGCGATCGGCGCCATTGAGGCGCTCTCCTTTGTCCGATCCAAGGTCACGCGCCTGCGCATGGAAAATCTTCAGTGATGAATTACGTATCTACCCGAGGCGGCATGGCGCCGCAGGCTTTTTCCGACATTCTTCTCGAAGGCCTGGCGCCCGACGGCGGCCTGGCCGTGCCGCAGGAATTGCCCCGCATCGATGCGGCGACGCTCGAGTCCTGGCGTGACCTGACCTATGCCGACCTGGCATTCGAGGTGCTGTCGCGCTTCGCCTCCGACATCCCGGTCGAAGATCTGCGCAGGATGACGCGCGCAGCGTATCAGCCCGCCAGCTTCAAGAGCGCCGACATCGTTCCCTTGAAACCGCTCGACGAGACGACGGCGCTGGTGGGTCTGTCCGAAGGCCCGACGCTGGCTTTCAAGGACATGGCCATGCAGTTCCTGGGCCAGGTTTTCGAATACGTGCTGGGCAAGCGCGGCGCCACGCTGAACATTCTGGGCGCAACCTCGGGCGATACCGGTTCGGCAGCCGAGTACGCGCTGCGCGGCAAGAAGGGCGTGGCCGTGTTCATGCTGTCGCCGCACGGCCGTATGAGCGCCTTCCAGCGTGCGCAGATGTATTCGTTGCAAGACGAGAACATCCACAACATCGCCGTGCGCGGCGTGTTCGACGAGGCGCAGGACATCGTCAAGGCGCTGGCCGGCGACCTGGATTTCAAGAGCCGCATGCGCCTGGGCGCAGTGAATTCGATCAACTGGGCACGCATCGCGGCGCAGGTGGTGTACTACTTCTGGGGCTGGTTGCGCGCCACCGGCAAACCCGGCCAGCAGGTGTCGTTCACGGTGCCATCGGGCAACTTCGGCAACATCCTGTCGGGCCACATCGCCCGCGGCATGGGTCTGCCGGTGCGCCGCCTGGTGCTGGCCACCAACGAAAACAACGTGCTCGAAGAGTTCTTCCGCACGGGCATCTACAGCCCGCGCGGCCCCGAGCACACGTACGCAACCTCCAGCCCGTCGATGGATATTTCGCGCGCCTCGAATTTCGAGCGCTTCGTCTACGACCTGGTGGGCCGCGACGGCAATCGGGTCAAGGCATTGTGGGCCGAGATGGCGAAGACGGGGCGCTTCGACTTGTCCGCCGAGCATTCGCGCTTCGAGTCCGAGTTCGGTTTCGTGGCGGGCAGGAGCAGCCACGAAGATCGCCTGGATACGATCCGCGCTTTGTTCGAATCCAAGGGGTTGCTGATCGATCCGCATACGGCGGACGGCGTGAAAGTGGCCGCCCAGTTCGTCGAGCCCGGTGTTCCCATGTTGGTGCTCGAAACCGCGCTGCCGGCCAAGTTCTCCGAGACCATCCAGCAGGCCATCGGCCGTCCCGCGCCTGTGCCAGCCGACTTGGCAGGTCTGGAGGCGCTGCCGCAGCGCGTCGAAGTGATGGACTGCGACGCGGGCCTGGTGCGGGCTTTCCTGGAAAAGCACGCCAAGCTGTGAGCGTAAGCCGAGGCCCGCGGCGGCCGATGATCGGCATCACCCTGACGAGGCCGTATCGAGAAACCCGGTGAATCGACGATTCCCCGGGTTTTTTCTTGCTCAAGACATTTTGTCCGGCGCATTGGAACCTAATCCGGATTCAGGTCACTCACCCGCATCGGTATAACGCAGCCCATCGAACTGCAGAGCTCCTACTAGTGGAATCTTAATGAACACACAGGTCGGCAATATCCCGATCGGTATGACGCCCGTGGGTATTCCATTGGTCGAGCAGACGCCTTCGAGTTCGTCTTCGGACGGCGTGATCGGGGGGGAATCCGTCAGGCTCGCGCCGCCGCATCCCCGCTTGTCCGATGAGGCGCGGCCCCATCGCTACGAGCCGCAGGCCAGGCGCAAGCTCGACAACATCGATTTTCAATTGAAGATCGGCCTTGCCCCCAAACAGGACAAACTCAGGGGCGAAGCCTTGCGCGAGGCTTTGCCGGGCCGCGACGGCCTGGTCAAGTGGATGGGCGCCGGTCCCAAGGACGACATCAAGATCTTCGGTTTCACGCTATGGCAGCGTTCGAGCGACTACAAGGCGATGCTCGGCGCGCTGGACGATTACCAGAAGTCCGCGGAGCGAGCGCAGAATCCCAAGCTCAGCTCCACGGAAAAACAGCAGGCCGTGCAGCGCATGCACGACAAGCTCAAGGCGCTGGATGCCTGCGCCGAGAAATATATGGCGGGTTCCCGCAATACGCACAAACCGGAAGTCGCCCTGCTGCGCCAGCGCATAGGCGAGGAACTCAAGCTGGCCGAATCCGTGCTGAAGGAAGCCGGTTCCCTCGAGAGCGGCTGGCCCGAGCATCTTGCGCCGGGCCAGGCGCTGGACATGAGGCGATTTGCTCCCAGTCTGACTTTCGCGGCCATGAGCGATCTGGCCCAGGTGGGATTCAAGTTCAGTCTGGACGATATGCCCAAGCATTACGACATTCCCGAGGCCAAGGGAGGACTGGGCGAAGTGGAAGCGGAGCGGCTGCAAAAATTCAAGGGCAAGGTCGATGTCCTGCAAGGCCAAGCCGGCGGCGACTACTCGCCGAACATAGCGCTCGAAGCCAAGCGCCTGACCCGCGCCGAATATATGGATCAGCTGCTGCAGGGCCACGTGGCCCTTGCCAAAGACTGGGCGCAGCAGGCCCGCGAACATGGGCTGACGCCGGAGCAGGCGCGTCCGTATTTTGAAGCACGCGTGCCCATCGCCTCGAAATTCCTCGATGGCGTCAAGGAACTGCCCAAGGACGAAAGCGCAAAAAAAATCGGCAGCGGCGGCATGAACGCCGTGTTCAGCGGGCAATACGCTTTCTTCGGCGGCGGCACGCCCGGCCCGGCCGTGTTCAAGCCCTTGAGTTCGGTCGACCCCAAGGCCTTGGAGGCCGCGCCTGCCGCCATGAGTTCGGGCATAGACCCGAATGCACCCAATCCCATGGGGCGCAATGCCGGCATGGCCTGGCTGGATCGGCGCCTGGGCCTGGATCTGCTGCCCAAGATCGAATTGGCCAAGGTCGGCGGCCAGCTCAATATGGTCATGGAAAAAGCGCCGGGCAGTGCGCCTGAAATCGGACAGAGCGTGAATCTGCGCCTGCCCGTCGCGCAGATCGCGCAACTCAAGACCGACGAGAAGGCACGTCAGGCCTTCCTGAAGGACCATGGCCTGGAAGAGCTGGAGTTTCTCGACAACGGCGGCGTACGCGGCCTGCTCGACGTGGACAATCCGAAAAAAATCGCGGTCGTCTTCGACTACGGCGATGCCGGCCTGCGCAAGGAACTGACCAGCCTGCAATGGCTGGATGCCTTGTCGGGACAGGTCGATCGCCATCGAGGCAATTATTTTGTCCAGGTTGACGAGAGCGGCAGGTTCCAGAAGCTCACTGGCATCGACAACGACCTGGCCTTCGGCAAGAACCTGACGGACCCGGACGCCGATTGCCGTGCGGGGATCAGCGGCGCGCAGCTGGGCCTGCCCGATGTCATCGACGAAGGCCTGGCCAACCAACTCAAAAGCCTGACGCCAGGCGAGTTGCGCGAACAGCTGGGCGCGATGGTGTCGCCGGCGGAAGTCGACGCCGCCTTGGCGCGTTTGGGAAAAATTCACGAGCACATCGCGAAACTGGAGCGTGAGGGTATGGTGCTGAAAAGCACCGCGGACTGGTCGCGCGAAGACGTGGGCCTGAAATTGAATCAGGCGGACAAGCCTTGCTACGTATCGAGGGACGCGCAGTTCTGCCGTGAAGTGATCGCCAGGAATCAACCGCACGTTGCTCCGCAGGAGCTCAATCGATGAATGCAAGCGACTATCACGACCTGCTGCTGTTCTGCTCGGACGAAGGTTTGGCCGCGCCGCCCCTGTCCGTGGCGTTGGCCGATGCGGTGCGGCGCACCGGTACGCGCGCTTTCGGCGCCAGCGTCCAGACGCCCGCGGGCGTCGATGCTTTTCACTTGGGCTGCACGGGCCATGGCGTCAACAGCAATGTCTTGCGCTACGAGCTGCTATACGGCCCGCTGGCCATCGTTCTGAGCCGGCGGTGGGGCAATGCCTACGACGATTCCGGCGATGCCGCGCGCCGTATTGCCCGGGCCTTCGAACTGGCGGCGCAAGCGATGGCCTTGATCGACAAACTGGCCGACCAGGGCAGGCTGCTCGGCCAGCGCCTGCTCGTCGTCGACACCGAGAACGAGCAGGCCGGCTGGAACTGGGTCGCCGTCGGTCAGGAAGAACACACGATATTGAAGCGCGACGACAGGCTCATCCCGATTCGGGCGGCGGTGCAGTCATTGATTGATAAGGAGCAAGGCCATGTCGAATAGCAATGCCGCAATGCTCATCGCCGCGCTGGGCAAGGCCGTGGGCATCACGCCACTGACCCTGGACGCCGACGGTGCGCTGGCTCTGCAGGTAGGAGACGACAAGCATCTGAACTTCCAGCATGACGGCAAGACGGATCACTTCACCCTGTTCATGCCGCTGGGGCAGGTGAGAGCGGGCGACGACCTGGACGCCGTGTATGCCGATATGCTGCGCGCCAACCGGTTCTGGCGCGGCACGCTGGGAGCCACGCTGAGCCTGGACGACCAGACGCCGCCTGGCGCGGTGCTGGCCGTGCGCCTATCGTGCGCGGGCCTGTCCGAAGAGGACTTTATCGCCGCCGTGGAGCGCATGCTCGACGCCGCGCGCGAATGGCTGTCTCATCTGGCGGGCACGGGCGAGACCCGGCAGGCGCCTGCCCGCGCCGACGATTCGCACCGTGCCCTGATGTTTCGGGTCTGAGCAGCTTTCTAGGCCTGCAGGGCGCCGCGCAGCAATTCGTCCAGCAGCCCGTTCATCCCGTGCGGATGCGAGGCGGCGCGTTCCTGCAGCGCCGCCACCAGCGTGCCCTCGAGCTTGCAGGCAAAAGGCACCAGCCCCTTGGCCTGGTCCTGTTTGCGCTGCTCGCGCCGATCGAGCGCGGCATCGGGTGCAGCGGTGCTCTTGCCGAAGCGCTCCGAATGCGATTGCTTGAGCGCGTTCGTAAGTTTGAGTCCCTTGTTCTTCGCAAGGTCGAATTTTTTCATTGTCATGGGGTCGCTTCCCAACCGTGCTCGGCATGGTATTGGCGCACACGCTCGACTTCATTCTTCGAGCCCAGAATCACGCTCACGCGTTGATGCAGCTTTTCGGGCTGCACGTCCATGATGCGTTGCGTGCCGGTGATCGACGCGCCGTCGGCCTGCTCCACCAGGAAGCTCATGGGGTTGGCTTCGTACATCAGGCGCAGCTTGCCAGGCTTGGACGGCTCGCGTGAATCCCAGGGGTACATAAAGATGCCGCCGCGGGTGAGCACGCGATGCACGTCGGCCACCATCGAGGCGATCCAGCGCATGTTGTAGTCCTTGCCGAGCGGGCCCGTTTTGCCGGCCAGACAGTCGTCGATGTAACGCTTCATGGGGGGAGCCCAGTGGCGCATGTTCGACATATTGATGGCGAATTCCTTGGTATCCGCGGGGATTTCGTATTTTTCCTGCGTCATTACCCATGAGCCCATTTCGCGGTCGAGCGTGAAACCCACCGTGCCTTGGCCGATAGTAAGCACCAGCATGGTCTGGGGACCGTAGACGGCGTAGCCGGCGGCCACCTGCTTGGTGCCGGGCTGCAGGAAGTCTTTCTCGACGATCTCCTGGCCCAAGCCGTGCGGCGCCTTGAGCACGGAAAAGATCGTGCCGATCGACACGTTCACGTCGATGTTCGACGAGCCGTCCAGGGGATCGAACAGCAGCAGGTATTCGCCCTTGGGATAGCGGTTGGGAATGGCGTGGAGGGTTTCCATTTCTTCGGACGCCATGGCGGCGAGGTGGCCGCCCCATTCGTTGGCTTCGAGCAGGATTTCGTTGGACAGTACGTCCAGTTTCTTCTGCACCTCGCCTTGGACGTTCTCGGACTCGAGCGCGCCGAGCACGCCGCCCAGCGCGCCTTTACCGACGGCGTGGCCGATGCTCTTGCAAGCGCGCGCCACGACCTCGATGAGCAGGCGCAGCTCGGAGGAAATGGCTTGGTTCGAGCGCTGCTGTTCGACCAAGTATTGAGTGAGGGTTTTTCTCTTCATGGGGGATTCCTATGCCTGCGGGGCGAATTCCAGCGCTTTCGAAACGATTTCCAGCACATTGCGCGATAGTCCGGGATGACGCGCCACGCGTTCCAGCGCCTGCTGCATGGGACCGCGCAGCGCGGGCACGAAGCGCGCCCAGCTGTCGAGCGCCCGAGCCAGGCGCGCAGCGATCTCCGGATTCATGCCGTCGAGCGCGATGACCTGGTCGGACCAATACGCGTAGCCCTGACCGCCTGAGCCATGCATGCCGCGCGCATTGTTCAAGCAGAACTGGAACACCAGCGCGCGGGCGCGGTTGGGGTTGCGCAGCGTGAAGGCCGGATGCTGCATGAGCGCACGCACGCCGGCCACGTCAGTGGAGCGCGCGGTGGCCTGCAGCGTGAACCATTTGTCGACGACCAAAGGATCGTCCTGCCAACGATCGTAAAAAGCGGCCAGCGCTTGCGCCGGGGCCAGGCCCTCGCCGTAATTGATGAGGCTAGAGAGCGCGGCCATGCCGTCGGTCATATTGCCGGCCTCGGCGTACTGGCGTTCGGCCAGGGCTTGCGAACCTTCGACTTTGGCGGCCATCAGATGGGCCAGCGCCAGATTTTTCAAGGCGCGCATGCCGGCGGGGCCTGGCGCCGGGCTGTAATCGCCCGGCGTCTGGTTGGCGTCGAAAGCGGCGCGCCATTCGGCGGCCAAACGCCGGCCGAGTTCCGCGCGCAGATGATCGCGCGCGGCAGTCAGCGCCGGTGGGTCCATGAGATCCATGCGCTCGGCCAATGTTTTTTCCGAGGGCAGCAGCAGCGTGCGGGCGCGGTAGGCGGCGTCCAGAGCGGGGTCGTTCAGCAGGGCACGCCAGGCCTCGATGAAGGTGTCGGCCACGATCAGCGGTTGACCGGCCTGATGTCGGCGGGCCAGCATCAGGATCTGTCGGGTGGCCAGTTCCTGACCCGACTCCCAGCGGGAGAAAGCGTCCGTATCGTGAGCCGAAAGCAAGGCCAGTTCTTCGTCCGTCCAGGCGTAGTCGACGATGACCGGCGCCGAGAAGCCGCGCAGTAGCGACGGAACCGGCACCGCAGGGATGTTCTCGAACACCCATTGCTGCCGTTCATCGGTCAGTTCGAGCAGCACGGTCTCGGCGGCGGGCTGGCCGTTCACGACCAGCGGCATGGGCTTGCCGGCGCGGTCGATGAGGCCGACGGCGAAGGGAATATGGAAAGGCTGCTTGGCGGGCTGGCCCGGGCGGCGCTCCACGCCCACCGGCGGGCAGCTCTGGGTCAATGTCAGCGTGCAGCGGCGCGCTGTCGGGTCGTAGCCCAGCGTCACGCTCACGCGCGGCGTGCCAGCCTGGCGGTACCAGTTGCGGAACTGCTCGAGGTTGCGGCCCGGATGCTGGCGAGCGTAAACCGACTCCATGGCGTCGACGAAGTCGTCGCAGGTCACGGCCTGGCCGTCGTGACGGCGGAAGTATTCGTCCATGCCGGCGCGAAAGCCCGCCTCGCCCAGCAGCGTGTGCTGCATGCGGATGACTTCGGCGCCTTTTTCGTACACCGTGGCGGTGTAGAAATTGCCGATCTCTTGATAGCTTTCGGGGCGGATGGGGTGGGCCATGGGGCCCGCGTCTTCAGGAAACTGCGCGGCGCGCAGGGTGGCCACGTCGTCGATGCGCTTGACCGCGCGGGCGCTGGCCGCCGCGGCAGGTGCAAGCGAGCGCGCCATCATGTCGGCAGAGAATTCCTGGTCGCGAAAGACAGTGAGGCCTTCTTTCAGGCTCAGCTGGAACCAATCGCGGCAGGTGACGCGGTTGCCCGTCCAGTTGTGGAAATATTCGTGGCCGACGACCGATTCGATGCCCTCGTAGTTGGCGTCGGTGGCCGTGTCGGCATCGGCGAGCACGTACGCCGCGTTGAAGATGTTCAGACCTTTGTTCTCCATGGCGCCCATGTTGAAGTCGCGCACGGCGACCACCATGAATCGGTCCAGGTCGAGCTCCAGGCCAAAGCGGGTTTCGTCCCAGTGCACGGCGCGCACCAGCGATTCCAGCGCCCATTCAGTGCGCGATTCGGAACCGGGATCGCTGTAGACCTGCAGCAGCACCTCGCGTCCGGAGCGCGTCTTGACGCGGGTTTCGCGTAGCGTGAGCTTGCCGGCGACCAAGGCGAACAGGTAGCAGGGCTTGGGGAAAGGGTCTTCCCAGTGGGCTTCGCGGCGGCCGTCGGGCAGATCGCGCTCGGAGATCAGGTTGCCGTTGGACAGCAGCACGGGGTAATCGGCGCCTGCGCGAAGCGTGACGCGGTAGCGCGACATGACGTCGGGGCGGTCGGCGAACCAGGTGATGCGGCGAAAACCCTCGGCTTCGCATTGCGTGAAGAAATTGCCGCTGGACACATACAGGCCCATCAGCGTGGAGTTGGCCGCGGGATTGCAGCGGCTGACGGTCTCTACCTTGGCCTGCGCGGGCAGGCCGCATATGACCAGGCTGTGCTCGGAAACCGTGTAGCGCTCCGCCGGCCAGCGCTGCCCGTCGACGTGCAGGGAAAGCAGTTCCAGCGCGTCGCCGTTCAATTCCAAGGGCGTATCGGCGGCGACGTCCGGCCGGCGCTCGATCTGCATGGCGCAATGCACCATGGTGGCGTCGGGATCAAGGTCGAAAGCCAGAGATACCTGGGGGATGTCGTAAGGATAGGGCTGGTAATCCTTGCGGTAGATCGTGACGGGCGTGTCGGTGCGCATGGGCCTTTGCTTCTGTGCTGCGATGAGATGCGGCTATTGTAGTGGGCCGGGAGCCGATATTCGATTTTTGCTACAGACGAAGAGTCGGAGTGACGCCGTCAATATTCAAAGTATCGCGAAATATTATGAAATGATTTAATTCCGATTAAATGCACGGCACTGGGTTTTTATTGCATGAGCCGATCGGCCGGTTTTGAAAATAATGTCATCGGAAAAATAAAAATGGCGCACCGCAGGCGCGCCATTTTTGCGATTCGGCAAGAGATCAGGCGATCAGGAAACTGTCGCGCGCCGCGCCGGCGGCTTCGGCCGCCATGAGCCAGCGTGGAGCCTTGCCACGGCCGCTCCAGGTTTCGCCGGTTTGGGGATGGCGATATTTGGGCGCGACAGGGCGCTTGGCGGTGCTGTTCGCGCCGCTCGCAGTCTTGCGTTTGCCGCCGCGGCCGGATTTGGCCGAACCGAAGGCCGCCGCGACATCGTCAGGGGTAATGCCGTATTCGCGCATCGACTTGACAATGGAGGCGATGACAGGCTTGCGGCGCCTGTCATGCAGGGCGGCTGCCTGCTTTTGCAGCTTGGAAATTTCTTTCTCGATTTTTGCCTGCTGGCTAGCGTAGGAGGCTCGGGGCATATATTCCTCGGTTGGTCTGAGGGTCACGAGATTTGATATTCAAACTTAAATGACCTCGGTGGCCGAATAATACTATCTAAATCATTTTTTTAAACTATTTCCCGCGCGGTATTTTGAATTTAAGACCGTATCGCCTGCATCGCGTCCGATCACCGATGCCGGATCGGCGGTACGATAGAGGTTAGAAACCCGCCACTTACGCGAACTGTACGCATGAAACTCATTGACCCCGCGATTCAATCCCTGGCCACCGCCAAATCGTTGCTGCTCGACCCCTGGGGCCTGACAGAAGGCCACCTCGCCCAGGCGCTGGGCGAGATCTTCGCGCACAAGGTGGATTACGCCGACCTGTATTTCCAGTACACCCGCAGCGAGGGCTGGAGCCTGGAAGAGGGCATCGTCAAGACCGGCAGCTTCTCGATCGGGCAGGGCGTGGGTGTGCGCGCCATCAGTGGCGAGAAAACCGCTTTCGCCTACTCCGACAGTCTGTCGCGCGACGCACTGCTGTCGGCGGCGCATACCGTGCGCGGCATCGCGCGGCGCGGCGCGGGCAAGGTCAAGGTGTCGGCCCAGGTACCCCCCGACGATGCCCGCAGCCTGTATGCCGGCATCGATCCCCTGACCACGCTGAGCGCGCCGGAAAAAGTGGCGCTGCTCGAGCGCGTCGAACGGATGGCGCGCGCAGCCGATCCGCATGTGATCCAGGTCATGGCGGGTCTGGGCGCCGAGTACGATGTGGTGCTGGTGGCGGGCAGCGACGGTCGCCTGGCTGCGGATGTGCGGCCGCTGGTGCGCTTGTCGCTGACCGTGATCGCCGAACGCGATGGTCGGCGTGAAATGGGCCATGGCGGCGGCGGCGGGCGTGTTGGCCTGGAAATGTTCACCGACGACGTTCTGCGCGAGTACGTGGACCGCGCTGTGCACGAGGCCATGGTCAATCTCGATGCCCGGCCCGCGCCTGCAGGCGAGATGACCGTCGTGCTGGGTTCGGGTTGGCCCGGAATCCTGCTGCACGAGGCCGTGGGCCACGGCCTGGAAGGCGATTTCAACCGCAAGGGCTCCAGCGTGTTTTCCGGCCGCATCGGCGAGCGCGTGGCTTCCAAGGGCGTGACCGTGGTTGACGACGGCACGCTGGCCGGCCGGCGCGGCTCGCTCAATGTGGACGACGAAGGCAACGCCACCCAGCACAATGTACTGATCGAAGACGGCATTCTGCGCGGCTATATGCAGGACACGCTCAACGCGCGTCTGATGAAGATGCGCGCCACCGGAAACGGCCGGCGCGAATCCTTTGCGCATCTGCCCATGCCGCGCATGACCAATACCTATATGCTGGCAGGCAGCACGCCGCCCGAGGAGATCATCGCATCGGTCAAGCGCGGTCTTTATGCCGCAAATTTCGGCGGCGGCCAGGTGGATATCACCAGCGGCAAGTTCGTTTTTTCGGCTTCCGAGGCCTACATGATCGAGAACGGCAAGATCACCTATCCAGTCAAGGGCGCCACCCTTATCGGCAACGGTCCCGACGCAATGAACCGAGTGAGCCTCATCGGCGACGATATGAAGCTCGACTCGGGGGTGGGTACCTGCGGCAAGGAAGGGCAGAGCGTGCCTGTGGGCGTTGGCATGCCCACCGTGCGCATGGACGGGTTGACCGTGGGCGGAACGGCCTGAGCCCCGTTAGGCATCGCTTATCCAGGCGCTTCAGACAGATCGGAAACAGCCCCTGCAAAACAGGCGCTGTTCTCAGTTTGA
>NZ_JBQCER010000026.1:0-20995 GCF_051960075.1 Bordetella sp. | reverse complement strand
CGCAGGGACTTTGGGCGCCTAAGGCGGCGCCCAAACCCCGGCGATGGGCCGGTGCCCCTCTGACCCGACCCAGCGCGACTCAAGAACTCAAAAAAACATAGCAGCAAAGCCCCAGATCATTCGCAAGGACACGAATCCCATGAACGCCGACACCTCCACTTCGCAAGCCGCCGCCACCGCCGCTGCCCGCCACGACCCCACCCGCGTCATCCACGCCCCCACCGGCAGCGAGCTGCACTGCAAGAACTGGCTCATCGAGGCCGCCTACCGCATGATCCAGAACAACCTGGATCCCGCCGTCGCCGAGCGTCCGCAAGACCTGGTGGTGTATGGCGGCATCGGCCGCGCCGCGCGCGACTGGGCCAGCTACGACCAGATCCTCGCCAGCCTGCGCAAGCTGGAAGCAGACGAATCTCTCCTGGTCCAGTCCGGCAAACCCGTCGGCGTCTTCAAGACCCACGAAAATGCGCCGCGTGTGCTCATTGCCAACTCCAACCTGGTGCCGCGCTGGGCCAACTGGGAGCATTTCAACGAACTCGATCGCAAGGGCCTCTTCATGTACGGCCAGATGACGGCCGGCAGCTGGATCTACATCGGCAGCCAGGGCATCGTGCAAGGCACCTTCGAGACCTTCGTCGAAGCCGGCCGCCAGCACTACGGCAACGATCTGTCGGGCAAATGGATTCTCACCGCAGGCCTGGGCGGCATGGGCGGCGCGCAGCCGCTGGCCGCCACGCTGGCCGGCGCCGTGTCGCTCAACATCGAATGCCAGCAAAGCAGCATCGACTTTCGCCTGCGCACCCGCTACGTCGACAAGCAGGCCAAAGACATCGACGACGCCATCGCGCTCATCAAACAGCACACCGCCGCCAAGGAGGCAGTCTCGATCGCCCTGCTCGGCAACGCCGCCGAGATCCTGCCCGAACTGGTCAAGCGCGCCCGTGCCGGCGGCATCAAGCCCGACTTGGTCACCGATCAGACCTCGGCGCACGACCTCATCAACGGCTACCTGCCCGTGGGCTGGACCGTGCAGCAATGGCGCGACGCGGCCGCCGACCCGACGCGCCACGCCGAGCTCAAGGCTGCGGCCGCCAAGTCCTGCGCCGTGCACGTGCGCGCCATGCTCGATTTCCAGGCCATGGGCATCCCCACCGTGGACTACGGCAACAACATCCGCCAGGTAGCCCACGATGAGGGCGTGGAGAACGCCTTCGACTTCCCCGGCTTCGTACCCGCCTACATCCGTCCGCTCTTCTGCGAGGGCAAAGGGCCGTTCCGCTGGGTGGCGCTGTCGGGCGATCCGCAAGACATCTACAAAACCGACGCCAAGATCAAGGAACTCTTCCCCGATAACAAGCACACCCACCGCTGGCTGGACATGGCTCGCGAGCGCATCAGCTTCCAAGGGCTGCCTGCACGCATCTGCTGGCTGGGCCTGGGCGAGCGTCATAAGGCCGCGCTGGCCTTCAACGAGATGGTCCGCAAGGGCGAGCTCAAGGCGCCCATCGTGATCGGCCGCGATCACCTGGACTGCGGGTCGGTGGCCAGCCCCAACCGCGAGACCGAGGCCATGCTCGACGGCACCGACGCCGTGTCCGACTGGCCCCTGCTCAATGCGCTGCTCAACACGGCGGGCGGCGCCACCTGGGTCAGCCTGCATCACGGCGGCGGCGTGGGCATGGGCTATTCGCAGCACTCCGGCGTGGTGATCGTGTGCGACGGTACGCCCGAAGCCGATGCGCGCCTCTCCCGCGTGCTGTGGAACGACCCGGCCACCGGCGTCATGCGCCATGCCGATGCGGGCTACGACCTGGCGGTGCAGACAGCCAAAAAGCACAAGCTCAACCTGCCTATGGTGAAATAAGAGCGCATCGGCACGGGCGTCCGGGCCGATCCACGATTATTCGCACAAAGGGGAAGCCTCCATGCAAAACCGCCGCAACTTCCTGGCTCAGGCCATGCTGGCCTGCAGCCTCACCCTGGCGGGCACCGTGCCCGCTCTGGCAGCCGACAACGTCATCCGCATTGCCACCGACGCCACTTTCCCGCCCATGGAGTTCGTCGAGAACGGCAAAATGACCGGCTTCGACATCGATCTGACCAACGCCCTCGCCAAGCAGATGGGCAAGACCGTCCAATGGACGCAGATCGACTTCAAGGGCCTGATCCCGGGCGTACTCTCGGGCCGCTTCGACATGGCCGTGTCGGCCATCTACATCACGCCCGAGCGAGCCAAGGTCGTGGATTTCGGCGACTCGTACTACGCCGGCGGCCTGGTGGTCATGGTCAAGAAGGACAACAACACCATCAAGTCCGTCGGCGATCTGGACGGCAAGAACGTCACGGTTCAGGTCGGCACCAAATCGGTCGAATTCCTCAAGACACACTACCCCAAGATCCACACCGTCGAAGTCGAGCAGAACGAGCAGATGTTCAATCTGGTCGAGATCGGCCGTGCCGATGCCGCCGTGACGGGCATGCCCGCTGCCTATCAATTCGCGCGCACCAAAGGCACATTGAAGGTTCTGCCCAAGCCGCTCACCACCGAAGCCTACGGCATGGCGGTCAGCAAGAACGAGCCCCAGCTGACCGCTGCGTTGAACAAGGCACTGGCTGCGCTCAAGGCCAACGGCACCTACGACAAGATCGTGCACAAGTGGTTCGCCAACGATAAATAAGGACGCCGATGCGCCTGGACTTCTCGCCGGTCATCGCCGGCTGGCCCGATCTGCTGCACGGCACGCTGGTCACGGTGGCGGTCACGCTAGGCGCGCTGGCGCTGAGCTGCGCATTGGGCCTGCTGATCGGCATAGGGCGGCTGTCTCCCAGACGCCGCGTCGTCTATGGCTTCTGCACGGCCTACCTGGCCGTGGTCCGCGGGACGCCGCTCCTGGTCCAGCTCTTCATCTGGTTCTTTGGCCTGCCTTTCTTCGGCATTCTGCTGCCGGCTTTTTTCTGCGGCGTGATCGGCATGGGCATGTATTCCGCGGCCTATGTCTCCGAGATCGTGCGCGGCTCGATCCAGTCGGTCTCGGGCGGACAGATGCAGGCCGCGCTGTCCATCGGCATGAGCCCGGGCAAGGCCATGCGCCACGTCATCCTGCCCCAGGCGTTCGTGCGCATGATTCCGCCGCTGGGCAACGAATTCATCGCGCTTATCAAGAACTCGGCGCTGGTGTCGCTGCTGACCATCCAGGATCTCATGCACGAAGGTCAGAAGATCATCAGCGTCTCCTATCGTTCGCTGGAGGTCTATCTGGCCGTCGGCCTCGTATATTTTGTGCTGACCGGCATCACGGCCCTGGCTTTGCACGCGTTGGAACGGCGCCTGCGCGCCGGAGGACTGGTCCGATGAGTATTCAGCGCTTCGATCGCGCCACGCTGGCGGCCTCGCCCTGGAAAAACGGCGGCGGCACGACTCGCGAGATCGCCTCCTGGCCGCCGGGCGCGGGCATGGATGACTTTCAATGGCGGCTGAGTATCGCCACCATCGGCGCCAACGGCCCGTTCTCGGCGTTTCCCGGCGTGGACCGCATCATCACCCTGCTCGACGGGCCGGGCGTGCGGCTGGTCACGAATGACGGCACGATCGACCACGTCTTGAACCGGCCGCTCGAACCTTTTTCTTTTCCTGGCGAGGCGGCGGTTTACAGCACCGTTCTGGGCGATGCCTGCAGCGACTTCAACGTCATGACGCGCAGGACGCAGCTGCGCGCACAGCTGCGGGTGCTGGGCTCGGCCGCTTCGATCGATGCGGCCGAGCACGGCATGCTTCTGGCCGTGCGCGGCAGCTGGCATGCCTATGCCGCACGCAGCGGCGTGGAGCACCGGCTGGAACCCGGCCAGGGCGGCTGGTGGGCCGACGAAAGCCAGGCCTGGCGGCTCGCGCCCGCCTGCACGGATGCCGCGCTGATCGCCGTCCGCATCCACGCAGCCGTTTCACCATGAACCCGACCATCACGAATTTCTCTGCTCTGCCCAGCGCCGACGGCGTCTGGCAAAACCTGCGTCTGGCACAAGCCAACGGTTCCGTGCTGGCTGGCATGAGCCTGATCGTGCGCGAGGGCAGGCTTGTCTGGATCGGCCTGGACGCGACCCTGCCCATCGAGCATGCCGAGCTGCCCCGCCACGACGGCGGCGATCGCCTGGCGACGCCCGGCCTGGTCGATTGCCACACGCACCTGGTTTACGGTGGACAGCGTGCCAATGAATTCGCCATGCGCCTTGACGGCGCCGACTATGAAGCCATCGCGCGCGCCGGCGGCGGCATCGCCTCGACCGTACGCGCCACGCGCGCGGCCGGCGAAGAAGAGCTCTACGCCGCCGCTTTGCCACGCCTGCAGGCTCTGCTGAACGAGGGCGTCTGCGCCATCGAAATCAAGTCCGGCTACGGCCTGGCGCTCGAACACGAACGCAAGCAGTTGCGCGTGGCGCGCCGCCTCGGGCACGACTGCGGCGTGACGGTGCGCGCCACCTTCCTCGGCGCTCACGCCCTGCCGCCCGAATACGCCGGAAGAAGCGAAGCCTATGTCGACCTGGTCTGCAATGACATGCTGCCTGCACTGGCCGACGAAGGACTGGTCGACGCCGTAGACGTGTTCTGCGAGCGCATCGCCTTTTCGCTGGCCCAGACCGAGCAGGTCTTCCGCGCCGCGCAGGCCCTGGGACTGCCCGTCAAGCTGCACGCCGAACAGTTGTCCGACATGGATGGCGCGGCGCTGGCGGCGAGCTACCGGGCCCTGTCCTGCGACCACATCGAACATCTCTCGCAAAAAGGCATCGATGCCATGAAGGCAGCCGGCACGGTAGCGGTGCTGCTGCCGGGCGCCTATTACGCATTGCGCGACACGCACCTGCCGCCCATCGCGGCGCTGCGCGCGGCCGGCGTACCCATGGCCGTTTCCACCGATCACAACCCCGGCACCTCGCCCGCGCTCAGCCTGCTGCTCATGGCCAATATGGCTTGCACTCTGTTCCGCCTGACCGTGCCTGAAGCGCTGGCCGGCATCACGCTGAACGCCGCGCGCGCGCTGGGTATCGCCGACACGCACGGCGCGCTGCACCTGGGCCAACCGGCCAATTTCGTGCTCTGGTCGCTGCAGGAGCCGGCCGAGTTGGCCTACTGGTTCGGCCAGCGCCCAGTCCACACCATCGTCCGTCAAGGACGCATCGCTACATCATGACGCAAACCCATCGATTGCATGCCGCGCATGCCCTGCTGCCCGACGGCTGGGCCGGCGACGTGCTGCTCGCCTGGAACGACGCGGGCGATTTCACCTCCGTGCAAACCGGCGTGCCCTGCCCGGCCAGCGTGGCGAGCGCCGCCGGTCCCGTGCTGCCCGGCATGCCCAATCTGCATTCGCACGCCTTCCAGCGCGCTTTCGGCGGCCTGACCGAGTATCGCGACCAGGCACAGGACAGTTTCTGGAGCTGGCGCACGCTGATGTACCGCTTCGCTGCGCAGATCACGCCCGATCTGCTTGAAGCCATCGCCACCTGGCTCTACGCGGAAATGCTGGAAGCCGGCTATACCTCGGTGTGCGAATTCCATTATGTGCATCACGACCGCGACGGCAGGCCTTATGCCGACCGCGTCGAGCTCTCTCGCGCACTGCTGCGCGCCGCCAAGTCGACCGGCATCGGCATGACCCTGCTGCCGGTGCTTTATCAAACCGGCGGCTTCGGCGGCCAACCGGCCAGCGAAGGCCAGCGCCGCTTTCTCAACGACACGCGCGACATGCTGGATATGCTCAGCGCCCTGCGCCCGCTTTGCGTGGCGCAGGGCGCCCGGCTGGGCCTGGCGCCGCATTCGCTGCGCGCGGTGCCGCCCGAGGCGCTGGCTGCGGCCGTCTCCGGCCTGCATGCGCAGGACGCGAGCGCGCCTGTGCACATTCATATCGCCGAACAGACCGCCGAGGTCGACGCTTGCCTGGCCTGGAGCGGCCGGCGCCCGGTGCAATGGCTGCTGGAACACCTGCCGGTCGATGCGCGCTGGTGTCTGATCCATGCCACGCACATGACGCCGGATGAATATCGCGACGCCGCCCGCAGCGGCGCGGTGGCCGGGCTTTGCCCCACCACCGAGGCCAATCTGGGCGACGGTATCTTCGACCTGCCCGCCTGGCAGGCCGCGGGAGGCACCTGGGGCCTGGGCTCTGACAGCCACGCCACCGTCAACGCCGCAGAAGAATTGCTGATGCTGGAATACAGCCAGCGCCTGGCCCTGCGCCAACGCAACGTCGCCGTCAGCGCCCGACATCCCGACGTCGCCACGCACATGATGCTCGCCGCCGTGAGCGGCGGCGCTCAGGCGTCGGGACGCAAAGTTGCAGGCCTGGCCGTCGGCCAGCGCGCCGATTTCATCGTGCTCGACGCCGAGCATCCGGCCCTGCGCGGCCTGCCCGCCTGCGCCATGCTGTCGGGCCATGTGTTCGCCAGCCATCGCACCTCGGCGATCGACCAGGTGGTCTGCGGCGGGGTCGAGCGTATCGCGCGCGGCCGCCATGTTCTGCACGAGCAGGCCGCCGCCGCGTTCGCCGAAGCGCGCGCGACGGTCATGCGCTCATAAGGTATTTATTTACGCCAACGCCCGCTCAATTTTTCAGTCCACGCCGTTCATCATGCCCATCACAGACCGCCCCGCCTTTCATTTCCACCGAGGTAGCGCGCCGCTGCTGCTGTCCATGCCGCACGCCGGCACGTATGTGCCGCCGGCCATCGCCGCACGCCTGTCCGACGATGCGCGCCACGTGCCCGACACCGACTGGCACCTGGAACGGCTCTACGACTTCGCTCGCGAACTGGGCGCCTCGATCCTGGTGGCCACGCATTCGCGCTACGTCATCGACCTCAATCGTCCCCCCGACGGCGCCAGCCTCTATCCCGGCCAGGCCACCACGGGCCTATGCCCGACCAACACGTTCGACGCCACGTCGGTCTACCGTACCCAGGCCGACGAACCCGACGACGCCGAGATCGCCGAGCGCCGTGAGGCTGTATGGCGCCCCTATCACGCCAAACTTGAAGAAGAGCTCAAGCGCCTCCGCGCCGAGCACGGCGTAGCCGGCCTGTGGGACGCCCATTCGATACGTTCGGTGTTGCCGCAGTTCTTCGAAGGCAAGCTGCCCGATTTGAACTTCGGCACCAACAAGGGCGCCACCTGCGACGGGGCCATGACCCAGGCCGTCACCGCTGTTGCCGAACAGGCCGCGGGCTATACCTGGGTGCTCAACGGCCGCTACACCGGCGGCTACATCACCCGCCATTACGGCCGACCGCAAGACAACGTGCATGCCATCCAGCTCGAAATGTGCCAGAGCACTTATATGCAGGAAACCCTGCCCTTCGACTATCTACCGGACGTCGCAGCCGGAATTCAGCCCCATCTCAAGCGCATGATCGAAGCCATGCTGCGCTTTCTGCGGAGCGCGGCGGCATGAGCGCTGCATTCATCGACGAACTGCGCGCCATTCTGGGCGACAAGGGCCTGCGCACCGGCGACGACATCCCTCAGACCCATTTCACCGACTGGAGCGGCCATACGCCCACGCGGCCGCTGGCGCTGATCCTGCCGGCCAGCACCGATGAAGTCTCGCAGGTCATGCGCCTTTGCCACGCGTACCGTGTTCCCGTGACGCCCCAGGGCGGTCTGACCGGCATGGCCGGCGGCGCCATTCCCGGCTCCGACACAGTGGCCCTGTCGCTGGCGCGCATGAACGCCATCGAGTCCGTCGACGCGTCCGGCGCCACGCTGCAGGCTCAGGCCGGCGCGACCCTGCAATCCATACAAGAAGCCGCCCGCGACATTGGCATGCTCTTCGGCGTGGACCTGGGCGCGCGCGGCTCCTGCCAGATCGGCGGAAATATCAGCACTAACGCCGGCGGCATGGAAGTCCTGCAATACGGCATGATGCGCGAGCAGGTGCTGGGCCTGGAAGTCGTGCTGGCCGACGGCACCGTGCTGCCCATGCTGCGTCCCATGCTCAAGAACAACACCGGCTACGATCTCAAGCAGTGGTTCATCGGCGCCGAAGGCACGCTGGGCATCGTCACCCGAGCCCTGCTGCGCCTGCGTCCGGCGCCGCGCAGCCGTGCCACCGCGCTGCTGGGCCTGCCTCATTACGAGGCTTCGTTGGCCGTGCTCGGCCGCCTGCAGCAGCACTTTCCGGGCGCATTGACCTCGTTCGAACTGATGTGGGACGACTTCTACGAAACCTCCCTGCAGTGGATGCAATCCCGCTCGGCTATGGCAGACAGGCACCCCTTCTATGCGCTGATCGCGGTCGTCGGCAACGATGCCGCCGCGCTGGCCGAGCAGTTGCAGGAAACCCTGGGCCACGCCATGGAGGCCGGCGAGCTGTCCGATGCCGTGGTGGCGCAGTCAGAAACCCAGGCGGCTACGCTGTGGCGCGTGCGCGAGGCGCCGGCCGAATTTCCCACCCGCATGGACCCGATCAATTTCGACGTCAGCCTGCCCCTGCCCGCGATAGGCGCAGTAGCGCAGGCTTGCGCGGACGAGGTGCGCAAGCGCTGGCCCGATCTGCCGCAGCCCGCAATGCTGCGCTTCGGCCACATCGGCGACAGCAATCTGCACATCAGCGTCAATGCTCGCCACATCCCGGCCGCCAGCCGCGAAGAGGCCGAGCGGATGGTAGACGACCTGGTCTACACGCTGGTCTCCCAGGCGGGCGGCAGCATCTCGGCCGAACACGGCATCGGCACCATCAAGCAGCCCTATCTGCATGCCAGCCGCACACCCGCAGAGCTTGCCGCCATGCGGGGGCTCAAGCAGGCGCTCGATCCTCTCGGCTTGCTCAATCCCGGCAAGATACTCGCGTCGCGATAAGCGGACTGCACTGTCGAAACTCAGGAACCCTGCAGCCGCTCGTCCACGACTTCGATCCAGTGACGCACCGGCACCTGCGTACCGCTCTGCAGGTGGCCGATGCAGCCCATATTGGATGAGACGATCACATCAGGCTTGGTTTCTTCGATGCGCGCCAGCTTGCGGTCGCGCAAAGACAGCGACAAGTCCGGCTCCAGCACCGAATAGGCCCCAGCCGAACCGCAGCACAGATGCGTTTCGGCAAAAGGCTGCAGCGCGAATCCCAGGTCGGCCAGGAGTTTCTCGCTCAGAGGCCGCAACCCCTGCCAATGCTGCAAGGTGCAGGGCGGATGAAACGCCGTGCGCGCTTCCGCGGAACGCAGGCGCGCCTTCAACTCGGCCGCCTGCGGCGCCACGATCTCGGCCACGTCCTTGACCAGGGCCACGATGCGCGTGGCCCGCTCGGCATAGTCCGGATCCCCGCGCAGATGATGTGCATACTCCTTGACCATCGCGCCGCAGCCCGAAGCATTCATCACGATAGCCTCGATCTCGCCGCGCTCGACGAGCGGCCACCAGGCATCCACGTTGGCGCGCATTTGCGCCAGCGCTTCATCCAGCGCGTCCAGGTGAAAGTTGATCGCGCCGCAACAGCCTCCGCTCGTGGCCACGCGCGCGCCGATGCCGATCGCATCGAGCACCCGGATGGTGGCCGCGTCTATCGCGGGCATCATCGCCGGCTGCACGCAGCCTGCCAGGAGCAGCACCTGGCGCATATGGCGCGACGCATCGGGCAGCGCACCCGTGCCGCGCCGCGCCGGCACCTTGCGGCGTATCGCCGGTGGCAGCACGCCGCGCAGCATCTGCCCCAGCCGCATGGCCGGCGCAAACCATGAGGAATTGAGCCCCTTGCGCAGCAAGAAGCGCCGCAGCCGCTGCCCCAGGGGCCGCGCGACGCGTTCGTCGACCACCCGGCGGCCGATATCGACCAAATGACCGTACTGCACGCCCGACGGACAGGTCGTTTCGCAGTTGCGGCAAGTCAGGCAGCGATCCAGATGCTTCTGCGTAGCCACCGTGGGCTCCGCTCCCTCGAGCATCTGCTTGATCAGATAGATTCGTCCGCGAGGACTGTCGAGCTCATCGCCCAGAATCTGATAGGTCGGGCACGTGGCCGAACAAAACCCGCAGTGCACGCAGCGGCGCAGGATCGCGTCCGCCTGGTTGCCCAGCTCGGTGTCTTGCGCCCAGGAAGCCAATTGGGTCTGCATTTACAGCTCCGGATACAGCCGGCCGGGATTGAACAGGCCTGAAGGATCGAGTTCCTGCTTGAGCCGCCGCGTGATCGTGGCAACGCCGGACGACAAGGGATGAAAAACCCCGCCCTCGGGTTCGGCCCAGCCAGCGGTGCGAAACAGCGTCGCATGGCCGCCCGCGCGCTCGGCCGCCGCGCGCACTGTCTTGGCGTCGGCCGAGCCGCTGAACCAGCGCTGCCCGCCGCCCCATTCCAGCAACATCGGCCCCCACGCCAGCGTCGGCGCCGTCGGCGGCAGCGCCAGACGCCACAAGGGCATCTCGCGGTTGAAAAAAACATGCGTCTGTTCGCGCAAACCGCGCCACCAGGCCTGGGCATCGTTCAGTTCGTCGCCGCCGATACGGGTTACGGCGGCGCGCACCGCGGGCGGTGCACCCGACAGGCGCACCGTCAGGCGCCCGCGCCCGGAGGCAGCATCGTCCGGCACCCAGGCCGACGCCGAGATCGGCAACGGCTGGCTGCGCCAAACCGTGAAAAGCTTCAAGGCTTCGTCCTGAGTCGTATCGAGCACACGCGTGGTCTCTTCCAGCGGACGAGGCAACACCTTGAGCGAGACCTCCAGCAACGCGCCGAAAATGCCCAACGAACCGGTCATCAGGCGCGACACGTCGTAGCCGGCCACGTTTTTCATGACCTCGCCGCCGAACGACGCCAGATTGCCCTGAGCGTCCAGCATCCGCACGCCCAGCACGAAATCGCGTACGCCGCCCGCAGCGACTCGACGCGGACCGGCCAGGCCTGCGGCAACGCATCCGCCCACGGTCGCCTCGGCGCCGAAATGCGGCGGCTCGAAAGCCAGCATCTGGCCGCCGCTCTCGAGCGCTGCCTCGAGCTCGGCCAGCGGCGTGCCGGCGCGGACCGTCACCACCAGCTCGGAAGGCTGATAATTGACGATGCCGCGATAGACCTTCATGTCGAGTTGATAATGCTCGTCCTGCGGCAGCAAAGCCCGCCGATTGCCGTAGAACGACTTGGTTCCACCGCCTGCAATGAATAGCGATTTCTTGGCGGCACGCGCTGTCAGGACCTGTTCGGTCAGCTCGGATAAAACGAATTCCATGCTTAAAAGCGACTCAAATCAGGGAACATCATTTCGCCGCCATGCACGTGCATCTTGCCGTATTCGGCGCAGCGCGTGAGCGTGGGTATGACCTTCTCGGGGTTGAGCAGCATGGGTGGGTCGAAAGCCCGCTTGACTGCGGTGAACGTGTCCAGCTCGTCTCGCGTGAATTGCACGCACATCTGATTTATCTTCTCCATGCCCACGCCGTGCTCTCCGGTCACGGTGCCCCCCACCTGCACGCACAGCTCGAGAATGGCGGCGCCGAACTTGTCGGCGCGCTCGACTTCCTCGGGCTTGTTGGAATCGAACATGATCAACGGGTGCAGATTGCCGTCGCCCGCATGAAATACATTGGCGCAACGCAGGCCGTAATCGTCTTCCATCTGCTCGATGGCGTTAAGCACCCGTGCCAGGTGGCGGCGCGGAATGGTTCCATCCATGCAGTAGTAATCGGGCGAGACCCTGCCTGCTGCCGGAAACGCATTTTTGCGTCCGGCCCAGAACTTCAGGCGCTCGGCCTCGCTGCCGGAGACCTGGCAGCGGGTGGAACCAGCCTCGCGAAACACCGCCTCGATCCGCTCGATCTCATGGGCGACCTCTTCGGGTGTGCCGTCGGACTCGCACAGCAGGATGGCCTGCGCGTCGAGGTCGTAGCCGGCCTTCACGAATGGCTCGACCATGTGCACCGAGGGGCGGTCCATCATTTCCAGGCCGGCGGGGATGATGCCCTGCGCAATCACCTGCGTGACCGCCTTGCCGGCTGCCTCCACGTTCGGGAAGCTCGCCATCACCACCTGCGCGCATACCGGCTTGGGCACCAGTTTGACCGTCACCTCGGTGACGATGCCCAGCATACCCTCCGACCCGATGAAGACCGACAGCAGATTGATTCCCGGCGCGTCCGGCGCTTCGGAGCCCAGTTCGATCACCTCGCCCTCGATGGTCACCATGCGCACACGCAGCACATTGTGCACCGTCAGCCCGTATTTGAGGCAATGTACGCCCCCGGCATTCTCGGCCACATTGCCGCCGATCGAGCAGGCGATCTGGCTGGAAGGATCCGGCGCGTAATACAGTCCATAAGGCGCCGCCGCCTCGGAGATCGCCAGGTTACGCACGCCCGGCTCGACCACGGCCACGCAGGCTTCAGGGTCGACCCGCTTGATGCGATTGAGTTTGGACAGCCCGATCAGCACACCGCGTCCGTGCGGCAAGGCGCCCCCAGACAGGCCGGTGCCCGCGCCCCGCGGCACCAGCGGCACGTTCATGCGCTTGCACAGCTTGAGCACTTCGCACACCTGCGCTTCGTTCTCGGGCAGCGCGACTGCCGCCGGCAGGCAACGGTATAGCGGCAGACCGTCACATTCGTAGGGTCTGGTGTCTTCTTCGCGGAAAAGCACGCAATGAGCAGGCAATATACGGCGCAGCGCCTCGATCAGAGGCGCTGCCGAATAAGGCCCCTGCCCCGGAGCCAAGCCGCTTTCAACAACGGTATTCATGGGCACACACGATAAGCGGGACGCACCCGCCCGCCCACCGGGACAAACCCGCAAAAGGGAAAAGACCCCCACGCTGCGCCTTCGGCTTGCTGCCCCCCAAGGGGGCTTTTTTTCCTTGGGGCGGCCCGGCGGAAAAAGGCCTCTACGCTGTGTCGTCGATTGACCACGTCGTCACCAGGCGATGATCTTGCCCGGATTGAGGATGTTATTGGGGTCGAAAGCATGCTTGAGGCTGCGCATCAAGGCCAGCGCATCCTCGCCGTGCTCATCAAGCATGAACTGCATTTTGTGCAGGCCGACGCCATGTTCTCCCGTGCAGGTGCCGTCGGCCGCGATGGCCCGGCGCACCAGGCTGTGATTGATGACCTCCGACTCTTTCCATTCCTGCTCGCTGTCGGGGTCGAGCATCATCAGCACGTGGAAATTGCCATCGCCCACATGCCCCAGAATGATCGAGGGAAAGCTGGCGCCCGCCAGGTCGTCGGCCGTTTCGCGCACGCAATCGGCCAGGCGCGAGATGGGCACGCACACATCGGTGGTGCTGGCGCGGCAGCCTGGTCGCAACTGCACGCCGGCGAAATAAGCATTGTGCCGCGCCGTCCACAGGCGGCTACGGTCTTCGGGGCGCTCGGCCCATTCGAAATCCTGTCCGCCGTTCTGCGTGGTGATCTCCTGCACCGTCTGCGCCTGCTCCTGGACGCCCGCGGGACTGCCGTGGAACTCGAATACCAGCATGGGCGTCTCGCGCAGCGTAAGCTTGCTGTGCAGGTTGACCGCGCGCACCGCAGCGGCATCCATGAACTCCACGCGCGCAACCGGCACGCCCCTCTGGATGATCTCTATGACGCTCTGCACCGCGGCATCCAGCGTGGGAAAGTTGCACACGGCGGCCGACACGGCCTCGGGTTGCGGATAGAGCCGTACGGTCACCTCGGTAATGATGCCCAGCGTGCCTTCGCTTCCCACAAAAATGCGCGTCAGATCGTAGCCGGCGGACGACTTGCGCGCACGGCCGGCCGTTTTCACGATGCGGCCGTCGGCCGTGACCACGGTGAGCGACATCACGTTCTCGCGCATGGTGCCGTAGCGCACGGCGTTGGTGCCCGAGGCGCGCGTGGCCGACATGCCGCCCAAGCTCGCGTCGGCGCCCGGATCGATCGGAAAAAACAGGCCCGTCGTGCGGATTTCGTCGTTTAGCTGCTTGCGCGTCACGCCGGCTTGCACCGTGGCGGTGAGGTCTTCGGCGTCAACCGCCAGCACTTGGTTCATCTGCGACAAATCCAGGCTGATGCCGCCCTGCACCGCCAGCAAATGACCTTCGAGCGAGGAACCGACGCCGTAGGGAATCAGCGGCACGCGATGTTCGTTGCACAGCTTGGCCACCTCGGCCACTTCTTCCGTGCTGTGCGCGAAGACCACGGCATCCGGCGGCACGGGGAGATAGGGCGATTCATCCTTGCCGTGATGCTCGCGCACCGCCGCCGCGATGGAAAAGCGATCGCCGAAACGGGCACGCAGGGCGTCCAGGCAGACCTGGGGAATGGGGCGGCGCAAAGTCTCGGGATGATGGGGAGCGTTCATGATAATGAGGAATGCCTGAATTCGTTCCGGAAAGTGAATCGCGTTGTTCGACCATGTTAACCCCGCCCCGCGAAGACGCGATACTGGCGCCTGCTGCGCTGAAGCGCCTGTATCCGCGCCACCGCGGGCGCATTGCCCAGCGTTGCGTCGTACATCGCCCCCAGGTCGCGCCTTAACATCGCGCGCGATTCGCCGTCGAGATAGATCATGTGGCCCGACGGATAAAAGCGCGCCGACAGATTGCCGCGCACTTTCGGATCCTCCAGCGGCATGCGCTGCAGGTCGATCACGGTCTGGTAGAACGGCGTGACGAAGTCGTAATAGCCGTTCGCCGACAGCACCTTCAGATCGACGTTGAGCGCCATGACCGCGGCCAGATCGCCGGCGGTATAGAGCACGATCCGCCCTTGCGCGTCGACGCCCTGCTGCGCGCCGGTCGGATCGACGTGATGAAAATCCCAATTCGCGAAGGCCTGGTCGTTCAGATCGGTAAACGACGAGGCCGACGTGTATCGCAGCTCCTCGTTCAGATACACGTTCCACATCGCCGTGTACACGCCCGACACCGCCGTCATGGCCGGATCGTTGCCGCCCGAATTGGGATCGATCCGACCGGCGATGCCCGATTCGATGCCGGTCACGCGGCCGTCGTAAGCGCCTAGCGCCAGGCCCTTCGAACGCAGCAGCGTAGTCAGGAACAAGGAACGCCCCTGTGCGTCATAACCTGCAATGTCCAGCTTCCAAGCGCGCAAGGTATCGCCGCCGATTCCCGTGTAGGCCGAGAGCCGAGCCACTGTCCTGGCGTCGACCGCAGGAAACTTGGTCAACGCCTCGCGATAATCGCTGCGCGCGAACAGCGCGACCTTTTCCGCGTAGGCGTCCAGATCGGCCGGCGGCTGCGCCGCGCGCTTGTGATACCAGGCATCCGCGGCGGCCGTCGGCAAGACACCGACCGGATCGCCTGACTGCCGGTAATCGAGTATGGAGGATTGCAGCGTCACGCCGTTCAGGTCGACGCCGTCTTCGTGCAGGCGATAGGCCAGCACGCAGCTGCGCGCCGTGCCGTAGGATTCACCGAACAGATACTTGGGCGAATTCCATCGCTGGTAGCGCGTCAGATAGCGCTTGATGCACTGCTTGAGCGAATCGGCGTCCTGATCCACACCCCAGAAGTCGCGATTGCGATAAGGCTTGATCGCCGCCGAATAGCCGGTGCCCACCGGATTGATGAAAACCAGATCGCTTTAGTCGAACAAGGTGTCCGGGTTGTCTTCCAGGCGGTAAGGCGCGGGCGGGGTGAAGTCCGGCATCGCGGTGTGTATGCGGCGCGGCGCGAACGAGCCCAGCAGTAGAAACACCGCCGACGAGCCCGGCCCGCCGTTGTAGAAGAACGTGACTGGCCGCACCGCTTCCGCCTGCCCGTCGAGCGTAAAGGCGACATAGAAGAAGGACGCGTTCGGCCGCGAACTGACCGGGTCGGCCGTCACCAGATGGCCTGTCGTGGCCGTATAGGTCAGTTGCCGGCCCGCCAGCTCGAGCACGTGATGGGTTACAGCCTGGGTCTCGTCGACGGGGTCGATCGCATCGTCAGGACCGTTGCCGTAGGCAACCGGATCGTCATACGGTCGATCGTCTCGGTGTCCGATGGACTTGCTCATTTCGCGCTCCCGTCTTTGCGGCGCGCAGGCGGTCAGCCCGACTGCCTCACCGCCGTCCCGATCTTCGCCCCGTCGGGGCTACCCAGCCCCGTGCAGGCATCCCAGCCCGGTGCCGCCGAATAGCCGCCGTTATTGCCGTCAACAATGTCTCGCAGTGCCGACGGATGCGCATACAGAACGGGGTTGAGCCATCCCAGCGTGCGGCCCGACGCCGCGTTGATCCGCGCCACCAAAGCAGCCCACAGGGGCGCCACTGCACTGGTGCCGCCCACTACAGCCGGCGTTCCGTCGACCGAAACCGCATAGCCGCTTGCCGGATCGGCATCGCCCGCGACGTCGGGCACGCCGCGTCCCGTCAGCGGCGCAGTACCGCCGCTTGCACGCGTAACCGTAAGATGCCGCTGCCAGGTCGGAACGGCAAACATCCTGCTGACGCCGCCGCCGGTCGCCCCGCCCGCGCTGCCGTCATTCCAGACCGTCTCGCTGATACGGCCCGGCGCAAAGGCATCCAGCCTGGTTCCGCCGCAGGCCAGCACGTATGCGCTCGAGGCGGGAAAATCCACGTTCTTCCCGTCGCCGGACACACCGCCACCCGATCCGCTGTCGCCTGCGGCGACGCATATCGTCACGCCCAAGGCCGCGGCGGCCTGCAGCACCTGCTCGAAAGCCCGTATGGCTTGCGCCGGCCAGCCTGCTTCGGGCCCGCCCCAGCTGATGGACAAGACCGACGGCTGGTTGATCTGGTCGTGCACGGCCTGACTCACCGCCTGGATGAAACCCGCCGCGCTGTTCGTCGCAAAATACACCGCGATTCGGGCGCCGGGCGCGATGGCCCCAGCCACTTCGATATCCAGCGAGACCTCGCCGTCCGGACCGCTCGGATCTCCCGTGGGCGCGTTTCCGCCGTCGCCCACGGCCACGTCGACCAGCACCGGTTGCCGGGTCAAGCCGAGCGCATCGAAATAGCGCGCCACGTCCGCAGCACGGTAACCGCCGCCAAGTTCGATGAGCGCTATGCATTGCCCCGCGCCGTCGCCGGCGGGAAAGTCGTAGATCGAGGCGAGCTGTGGCGGGGTGTACGATTTTTTCGAGATGTCCGCATGCCGCCGGATGCGGAAATTCGTACGCGCCGCAGGGCGCCGGTCCAGACCCAGCACCGCCATGGCGATACCTTGCAAAGGCTCGGGTATCGTCGCGGCCCCCGCATGGCCGAGATAGGTTCCCCATTCGGGATGCCGATAGCGCATCAGTTTGACGCCGAAGGCTGCATCGAATTGCGCGACGCTGCCGGACAGAAGCGCACTGCAGGCTCCCGAGTCGGTATTCAGAATGGCCAAACGATTACGCCGCGCGAAGGCCCGCACCGCCGCGAAATCGGCCGCTGACGCGCCGAAGCGCCGTGCAAAGCCTTTGCGCGTCACCGGCTTGGCGGCGGGATCGCCGCGCTCCATGCCTCTGAGCAAGGCATCGAGCGCCGGCTGATTGCGCCGGCGCAGCACGATCGTAGCCTGGACGATTTCGCCTGGATCGCAAGCGCCCAGACAATCGTACTGATCGGGAGCGGGCAATTCGCTGCCAGTGTAATGAGGCCCGATCATGAATACTCCCTTGACGCAAAGCGCCTGCTGCCGACGAGCTGGAAAGACCTATTTACGGTAGCGCCGATTGCTTGGCACAAATGACTGAAATTGTGTCTTTGCGCAGGCAGAAGTAAATCAGGCCCGGTTGCCCGCGCCCGATTTCGCCCACTTCTACGCGCCAGTCTTTATTTGCCCGCGACAAGCCCTACGGCCAGGCGGCGTGCGCGCACGGCATCGGCCAGGCGCTGCAGCACGTTGCGGGTGCTGTCCCAATCGATGCAGCCGTCGGTGATGCTTTGACCATAGACCAGCGACTGGCCGGGCACGTGATCCTGCCGACCCGCGACCAGATGGCTTTCGATCATCACGCCCGCGATTCGGCTTTCGCCGCGCTCCATCTGCAGCCCCACGTCTTCCATCACGCGCGGCTGGTTCTCCGGATTCTTGCTGCTGTTGGCGTGGCTGGCATCGATCATGATGCGCTGCGCCCGACCGGCCTTGGCCATATCCTGGCACGCCGCCTCGACGCTGGCGGCGTCGTAGTTGGGCGTCTTGCCGCCGCGCAAAATGACATGACAGTCTTCGTTGCCCGCCGTCGAGACAATGGCCGAATGCCCGCCTTTGGTCACCGACAGGAAATGATGCGGCTGCGAGGCGGCCTTGATGGCATCCACCGCAATCTTCACATTGCCGTCGGTGCCGTTCTTGAAACCTACCGGGCACGACAGACCGGACGCCAGCTCGCGGTGCACCTGACTCTCGGTGGTACGCGCGCCGATCGCTCCCCACGACACCAGATCGGCAATGTACTGCGGCGTGATCATGTCGAGGTATTCGCAGCCGGCAGGCAGGCCCAGACTGTTGATCTGCAACAGCAACTCGCGCGCCACTCTGACGCCCTTGTTGATGTTGAAGCTGCCATCCAGGTCGGGATCGTTGATCAAACCCTTCCAGCCCACCGTGGTGCGCGGCTTCTCGAAATACACGCGCATCACGATTTCCAGATCCGCCGATAGACGGTCGCGCTCGGCCTTGAGCCGGCCGGCATATTCCAGCGCCGCCTGGGGGTCGTGGATGGAGCAGGGACCGACGATCACGATCAGTCGGTCATCCATGCCATGCAGGATGCGATGCAGGGCGCGCCGGGTCTCGTACACCGTAGCCGATACGTCAGGCGTGGCCGCAAATTCGCGCATTACATGCGCGGGCGGATTCAGCTCCTTGATTTCACGGATACGAAGGTCATCGGTATTGTGCGACACAGGTTTGCTCCAGAGTGTTGTGTGCAGGTTCGGACTGGGCCTATCCGCCGGCGCGTTGGCGGCAATAAAAAAGCCGCCAGGTCTGCTGGCGGCTTTTTGGGGATTCTTGCTGTTTTCAGCTTGAACGCGACCCTTCCTCCGCCAGCGGCTTCAGAAAATAAAAGTAAAAATAAAAGGCGGGGATCGCGAATTTCATGTAATCCACTCTAGCACATAAATTCCGGGCCTGACAAATCGTGCGCAAGGCAAAGAAACTCGGCCGCGGCGTACCTCTTCGCACCGGACGGCCGGCCTGCGTCAATCGAGCTTGAACTGTCCCACTGCCTGAGCCAGGCTCATCGCCTGGTCGCGCAGCGCCACGGTCGCTGCCGTCGATTGTTCGACCAGCGCCGCGTTCTGCTGGACCATTTCGTCGAGCTGGCTCACGGCGCGGTTCACCTCCTGAATGCCGCGCGTCTGCTCGTCCGCTGCATTCGTAACCTCGGAGATAATGGTCGTGACGTTGCCCACGTTCTGCACGATTTCGTTCATCGTCTCTCCCGCGCGGCGCACCTGCTGCGAACCCGAGGTAACGCTGGTCACCGTCGACTCGATCAGGTCTTTGATCTCCTTGGCCGCCTGTGCGCTGCGCTGCGCAAGATTGCGCACCTCGCCCGCCACCACGGCGAAACCGCGGCCCTGCTCGCCCGCGCGCGCCGCCTCTACGGCTGCATTCAGCGCCAGAATATTGGTCTGGAACGCAATGCCGTCGATCACGCCGATGATGTCCGCGATCTTCACCGACGCGCCTTCGATTTCGCCCATGGTGCTCACCACGTCGCCGATGACGGCGCCGCCGCGCGAGGCAACCTGCGAAGCCGCCGCCGACGTTGCGTCGGCCTGCTTGGCCGCGTTGGCCGATTGTGCCACCGTAGCCGTAATCTGTTCCATCGAGGCTGCTGTCTGCTCGAGATTCGCCGCCGCCGCTTCAGTGCGGCTCGACAGGTCGACATTGCCCGCCGCGATCTCGTCGCTTGCGGTGCGCACCGACTCGCTCGCTTCGCGGATCTGGCGCATCACATCGCGCAGCTTGTTCATGAACGCGTTGAACGAACGGGCGATCTGCGCGACTTCGTCGGAACCCTCGGCAGGCAGGCGTCGCGTAAGATCGCCTTCGCCCGCGCTGATATCGTCCATCGCGTCGCGAACCCTCGAAAGGCGCTTGAACGACACCGCCGTCGCCGCCGCCATGATCACCGCCGCCGCGATGACGATCACCACAAGCGTGATCAGCGAGGTGGTCAAAAGAGACCGCATGCCCGCCGTCGCATCGGCATGGTCGAACGCAACGATCACGTGCCAGTCCGTGCCTGCGATCGGCTTGGCCCCCATCAGCTTGATCTTTCCGTCCACCATGACCGGCAACGGCTTCTTAGACGAGTACAGCGCCGCAAGACGCTCGCTGGTCAGATCGGGCGCCAGGGTCGAAACGGGCTTGAGCGTGAGCTTGGCGTCCGGATGCGCAACGATCTTGCCGCTGTTGTCCACCAGCATGCCGAAGCTTGCCGGCGTAGGATGGATCGAGCGCACGTTGACGATCACGCTGTCCATGGTGACGTCGCCGCCGATCACGCCCTTGGCGGTGCCGCCCTGCATCACAGGCACGGCGAACGACACCACCAGCTTGCCAGTGCCTGCATCCACATACGGCGGCGTGACGATGACTTTGCCCGCCTGTACGGCCTGCTTGTACCAGGGCCGCACAGTCGGGTTGTACCCGGCCGGAATGCCGTTGGCGTCAGTGAATTTCGCAGTGCCGTTGGCATAGCCGATATAGACGTTGCTGAACCCGCCCGCTGCCGCGACCTGCTTGAACATCGGCAGAGGGTCCGCGGCGTTCGCGCCCACGTCTTGCAGCGACGAGATCATTTGTTCGTGAATGGCGATCCAATCGTCGATGCCCTCGGCATGACTGTCGGCAACAGCCTCCAGGGTATCGTTGACCGAATCGCTGTTATGCAGATTCGCGACGTAATAGTTCAGCGCAGTGTTGGCGCCGAGAGCGATCACGACGATGGCGACGGCCAGTGCGACAATGCGCGCGCGTATGGTGGAGAACATTTGGCGTCCAGGATGAAAATGAAGCGATTGATCGGAAACGCTTTTTTTCGAGCTCCGCCCATGTTTGCGGCAGTGACTATACGAAACTTAAGGTAACACCAATCCTTCAAACT
>NZ_JBQCER010000025.1:0-8991 GCF_051960075.1 Bordetella sp. | reverse complement strand
TAAATCTGGTTTTCTTCAAGGGAGACTCCTAACGGGGGAGGCTCCGAATATTCTACTGATGACTGTCTACCGCACGGGGAAGCTTACGAGCCGGCATGGGCAGCAGCTGTGATGGCGAGACACGTCGATGCAAGGTACCGTCTTCTCATAATCAGTCCCCAATTGTCAGGCGACTGCAACCGTAGCATATAGATCTGAAATTTGATCCGCTTATTTATGCGGTTCGCGCCCGCGCTGCGCTCCCGATTTCCCCCGTGTGGCCCTCCGCCAAAACGCGGTAGCGGCGGGGAGAGGGCGGCTTGCCCAGTCATCACCTCAACAACGCGAGCACCAGCGCCTCGACGTGCTGATAGGCATCCTGCGCTACGCACTGGCCCAGCACCACGAGCACCGCCCAGCCAACTGCCTTTATCTTCCACGGGCTACTTCATCAAGTCGCGCTGCATTGCATTTAGCAGTGCGTTAAAGGCAGCGTGTCGAGCCTCTCGTGGTCCATCGTTCGTATCGACAAGCGCCTGGGCCTGCTGCACTACGGCGGAGGAGCCGAATAACTGACATCGCGTTTGCCACAAGGCGTATGCCTTCGAGTGGGCATCTATGTTCTTCTTATATTGCCTGGGCCATAGGAGCAACTACCGTCCGATTCGGCAACGAGGACGTAGCCGGTACCCCTCTCGAAGAGCATCCATTGCTCCGTCGGGGGTTCATCCTGGTACGGCCAAGTCCTCAGCTCACCACCCAGGTCGAAGACGAATCTCCATTCACCCTGCGTGGCTCCTTGCTCGACGGCAAGCAGCTCTTGTCCGTCCAGTCGGAAAGTGCTGGAAGCGATGGTCTCGTCCGGCGATTCACTATGGGCAAGCTCCTTGCCATGCAAGATGATCGACCAGTTGCAGCAGTAGATCCATAGATGCCATTGCCCGGTCACAGTGACAAGTCTGCGGGCAAAGCTTTCCTTGGCTTTCTCACTTAGAGATGAAGATGAGGGAAATGTTTTCGGCTCTCGTATACGAAGCTCCGGCTGACCAAACTCCAAGGTAAGAAAGCTACCGTGGCCTTTCTGTACAGACCATGCGGGATGTCCATAAACGGCGGACCAGATGCGGTGCAGCTCTTCAGTGATCATATCCAATGGCTACCAGGGCTCGAGCCTGCGGACCAAGCTCATTGCCCGGGATCTGCCGCAAGCCTGCGACGTGTTCCTGCTCTACAAGTTCGCCGGAGGCAAGGATTGCAGCCGGCGAGACAGCGGATGCTGGGGCGTCTGGAATCGCCGGCTGGCTGAGCGGCAGATGTGTCTGACGGGAAAGTAAGGCCGGACAATATTTCCCCCACCACACCAAAAACAAAAGCCCCTTGACGGGGCTTCTGATTTGCACCTAAGTGCTTGATTTCTTGGCGGAGAGGGTGGGATTCGAACCCACGGTACGGGGTTACCGTACGCCTGATTTCGAGTCAGGTACATTCGACCACTCTGCCACCTCTCCGGGGTACCGCGCCGCAGGACTTCAATGTGGTCGACAAGTCCGCAGTTATCTTCGCTGCCAGACCCGCATGTCGAAAAAGACAACGGCCAAGCAGCAAAGCCAAGCATTCTACCTGAAAATTCCGTTCCAGAGAAATTCAGTCCCGCAGTATCTCGCCCAGTGCCTGCTCGTCGTCGAACGACTGCACTGCGATGCAGTCGCGGCCGGCCCCCTTGGCTTGGTAGAGCAGGGCGTCGGCACGGCGCAGCAGCGCGGCCAGCAGGTTGGGGTGCTTGCCGCGTTTCATAAAGGCAATGCCGAAACTGGCCGTGATGGTGAAAGTGCGTCCGTCGGCCGCGCGCATGACGGCCGAGGCGAGCGTTGCTCGAAAGCGCCTGGCCGCGTCGATTGCCTGGGTCGGATCGCTCGTTTCGAAGAGCACGGCGAACTCCTCGCCGCCCAGGCGCGCCACGCCGGCCGAGCTTTGCTGGCAGGCGTCACGGCATAAATCCGCCACCTTGACCAGCGCCAGGTCGCCGCCATCGTGGCCATAGGTGTCGTTGACGCGCTTGAAATAGTCGATGTCGAACAGCACCATCGACACCCAGGAAGGCTGCGCAGGGTCTGGCGCGGTGGAGTTCAGCTTGCGGACCCGGCCTTCGAAGGCGCGGCGATTGAGCAGGCCGGTGAGCGAGTCCGTTTCCGCCATGGTGGTCAGGTCGGATATCAAGCGCTGACGTTCCTGCTCCAGCCTTACCCGGGTGCGGCCGCTCTCGCGCAGGATGTCGATGGCCTCGAAGAACTTGCGGATCTCGGCAGGGTACCGGCGCTCGGTGGCGCGGCCGCCCAGATCGCCTTGCGCGATGGCGGTGGCCGCCTGCGTGGCTTCGTTGAAAGGGCGGATCACGTAGCGGCGGAAAAGCACCAGCATCAGCACCAGCAGGCCGGTCGACGCCAGGCCGATCATCGCGGTGAGCAGCAGCCGCAGCTGCAGATCGGCGCAGCGCCGGCGCAGTTCGTCGGCAGTGGAATCGAGCATGGCGTCGCGAAACCCGATGATGGCGCTCATCATGGGCACGTACCGCTGTGCGAACTCCCGAGTGGTTGGCGTGTCGTTACCGTCGGCGCTGGCGCGGCGGCGCACCTCATTGACGTAGGCGAGGCCGTCGGTGAAATACTGCTGCTGAACCTGACGGAAAGCCTGCATGGCCATCCGGGGATGGTCGGTCAGGTACGACTCCAGCAGCCAGTAGAGCTGTTCTATGCGGCCCTGCGAGCGCTCGATGGCAAGCTGCTCGGCATCGCTGAGTGCGCGGCGCGTACCCAGCGCCCCGGTAAAGCGCGAGCCCAGCAGTCCGGCCTGCTCGCGCAGCATGGCCGCCAGGAACGCCATCTGCACCGTGTCGAGCGCGTTGTTGTCGCCCTTGATCACCGACAGGTTGCTGTCGTTGACGATGGGTATGAGCTGGGGGACGATGGCCACCATGCGGTTGATGGCGTCGTCCAGCATCTGGGGAGTGCGCTGCGAACGCGGCCTCTGTACGATGCGGTCGATGTTTGCGCGCGCCTGCAACAGGGCGGTCTTCGTCTCGCCAAGCTCGGCTGCGTCGGTGGCGCAGCGCGGGCATCGCTCGGCGGCGAGTTGCTCGCTTAGGCGCGCAAAGGCTTCATCGGTGTTGTGCCGGGCTTGCTGCAGGGCCTGCACGACTTGCGCCGAAAGCGGCGATTCTTCGCCCATGGCCGCGTTGGCGGGGCCCCGTTCGAACGACACCTTCTCCATGGCGATCAGTGCGGCCCGCAGGGTCTCGAACGCGGATGCCGCTCGCCGGGCGCCCTGGTAGTCTCCGTTCTGATACCAGAGCAAGGTCGAGGCCAGCACCAGGAACAGCATGCAGATCGCAACGACGCCCGCCTGCAGACGTGATCGGATTTGTGCGCGAGGCAATGAGCGGGAAGGCTGGGTGTTGTCGGTACGTTGCACGGAGAACTTTACAATTGAAAACCTGATACGAGCCGAAGCGACAAAAAACCAGCGTAAAGCAGTCTTGCACGAAAACGGCTTGGCCGCGAGAGGTGCATAGGGCACGCACTACACTGTGGCCTCTGCCGTTGCAGGCATTCATGCCGCGCCGAACGAGGCGCCCGTCAAAAAATCAAAACCCGAGGAGTCCCCCATGTTGTTGAAAGGAAAAGTCGCCGTCGTCACCGGTTCGACCAGCGGCATCGGCCTGGGCATCGCCACCGCCTTCGCCCAGAACGGCGCGGACATTGTGCTTAACGGTTTCGGCGATGCCGGGCAGATCGAGGCGTTGCGTGCCGATCTGGCCACGAAATACGGCGTGAAGGTGCTGTACGACGGTGCCGACCTGTCGCGCGGCGAAGCCGTGCGCAAGATGGTGGCCGACGCGGCGGCCAAGCTGGGTCGCATCGACATTCTGGTCAACAACGCGGGCATTCAGCACACGGCGCAAATCGAAGACTTTCCGGTCGACAAGTGGGACGCCATCATCGCCCTGAACCTCTCGGCCGTCTTCCACGGCACGGCGGCCGCGCTGCCGTTGATGAAGAAGCAGGGCTGGGGACGCATCATCAACATCGCCTCGGTGCACGGCCTGGTGGGCTCGGTCAACAAGTCGGCCTACGTGGCGGCCAAGCACGGCGTGGTGGGCCTGACCAAGGTCACGGCGCTGGAGACGGCCGGCCTGGGCATCACCGCCAATGCCATCTGTCCGGGTTGGGTGCGCACGGCGCTGGTGGAAAAGCAGATCGATGCCCTGGCGACCCAGGACGGCATCTCCACCGACGACGCGGCTCGCGAGCTGCTCAGCGAAAAACAGCCGTCGCTGCAGTTCGTCACGCCCGAGCAATTGGGCGGCACGGCGGTCTTTCTGGCCTCCGACGCCGCGGCGCAGGTCACCGGCATGTCGATTCCGGTCGACGGCGGCTGGACGGCGCGCTGAGTAAAAAAGGAAGAAAAGGAACGATCCATGCTTTTGCTGCTGTCTCCCGCCAAAAAGCTCGACTACGACACCCCGGTGCAAGTGCAGGCGCATACCCAGCCCTTGTTCGTGAAGCAGGCCGCTGCGCTCATCAAGGTGCTCAAAACCAAGTCGGCGCAGGACATCGGCGCGCTGATGAGCCTGAGCGCGGCGCTGTCCGAACTGAACGTGGCGCGCTACGCCGCCTGGAAGCCCACGTTCACGCAGGACAATTCGCGTCAGGCCATTCTGGCCTTCAACGGCGACGTCTACGAGGGCCTGCAGGCTGCATCGCTGTCGGCCAGACAGCTCGATTGGGCGCAGGAGCATGTGGTGATCCTGAGCGGCCTGTACGGCGCGCTGCGCCCGCTGGACCTGATGCAGCCCTATCGGCTGGAGATGGGCACGCGGCTGGCCACCGCCAAGGGCGGCACGCTGTACGCGTACTGGGGGTCGACCATCGCCGATTATCTCAACGAGCGCCAGTCCGGCGCCAAGGCGCCGGTGGTGGTCAACCTGGCTTCCGAAGAGTATTTCAAATCGGTCGATCTCAAGGCGCTCAAGGCTAGGGTGGTGCAATGCGTCTTCCAGGACTGGAAGAACGGCGCCTGGAAGATCATCAGCTTCCATGCCAAGCGCGCCCGCGGCCTGATGGCGCGCTATGCCATCGAGCACAAGGTCGCCAAGCCCGAGGGGCTTCAGGGGTTCGACGCCGAAGGCTATGCCTACGATGCGGGGGCTTCCGGCGCCGACAAACTGGTGTTTCGCCGCAAGCAGTAGGCCCCGGTTTGCCAGGACCACGGCAACCCTGTACATTAGACGGTTCTTGCGCCCGGGGTCATACCAGGTCTTGGGCGCGCAGAAGGCGCTCGCCGGTTACCTCCCGGCCCCATCCTTCCAGTATTGCCCTGCCATCGGTCACGCCAACCAAGCGCACGCCCCTTACCGGGGGAGTTGGATCGAGGCTTCCATTTCGACCTGTTTGCTACCTGCGATCCTGACGGGCGCGGGCCGGGTCGGCAAGGCGTCCGGGTGGCGCGGTTCCGTGAACCGCAAAGCGCTGGTCGTGTTGCCTGATTCCGTCCACTCCCTGTTGCGCCCAGCTATCCGCTGTACGGGCTCGACCGCCAGGAAACCGGGGCCGGTAAAGGAAAGGAACACACCATCATGCAAGACCTCAATGGCGCCGACATCGTCGTGCGCTGCCTGGCCGAAGAAGGCGTTGAACACGTATTCGGTTATCCGGGCGGCGCGGTGCTCTACATCTACGACGCAATCTACAAGCAAGAAAAATTCAAGCACATCCTGGTCAGGCATGAGCAGGCCGCCGTGCATGCCGCCGATGCGTATTCGCGCTCATCCAACAAGGTCGGCGTGTGCATCGTCACCAGCGGCCCCGGGCTGACCAACGCCGTCACCGGCATCGCCACCGCCTATATGGACTCCATCCCGATGGTGATCATCAGCGGGCAGGTGCCGACCGCGGCCATTGGCGAAGACGCCTTCCAGGAGTGCGACACCGTGGGCATCACGCGGCCCTGCGTCAAGCACAACTTTCTGGTGCGCGACGTCAAGGATCTGGCCGAAACCATGCGGCGCGCCTTCTACATTGCGCGCACCGGCCGCCCCGGCCCCGTGCTGGTCGACATCCCCAAGGACGTCTCGTTCAACACGTGCAAGTACGCGCCGCCCAAGGGTGAGATCAGCATGCGCTCGTACGCCCCCGTCAACAAGGGGCATCAGGGCCAGATCAAGAAGGCCGTGCAGATGCTGCTCACCGCCGAGCGGCCGATGATCTACGCCGGCGGCGGCGTGGTGCTGTCCGATGCCGCCGCCGAGCTGCGCAGGCTGACCAATCTGCTCGACGCGCCGGTCACCAACACGCTGATGGCCCTGGGCGCCACGTCCGGCGACGATCCGCGTTTCGTGGGCATGCCCGGCATGCACGGCACCTACGAAGCCAATATGGCCATGCAGCACTGCGACGTGCTGCTGGCTATCGGCGCGCGCTTCGACGACCGCGTCATCGGCAACCCCAAGCACTTCGCGCAAAACGCGCGCAAGATCATCCACATCGACATCGACCCGTCGTCGATCTCCAAGCGGGTGAGGGTGGACGTGCCCATCGTCGGCAACGTCAAGGACGTGATCCAGGATCTGTGCGCGCTGTACGAAACCGCATCGGCCGAGACCAAGCCGCCTTCGACCCGGGCCTGGTGGGACCAGGTCGACACCTGGCGCGGCAAGGAATGCCTCAAATACGCCAACTCGAACGAGCTCATCAAGCCGCAGTTCGTGGTGGAAAAGCTCTGGGAAGTCACCGGGGGCAATGCCTTCGTCACGTCCGACGTGGGCCAGCACCAGATGTGGGCCGCGCAGTACTACAAGTTCGGCGCGCCGCGCCGCTGGATCAATTCCGGCGGCTTGGGCACCATGGGCGTGGGCCTGCCCTACGCCATGGGCGTGCAGATGGCCAACCCGGGCTCGGACATCGCCGTCATCACCGGCGAAGGCTCCATCCAGATGAACATCCAGGAGCTCTCCACCTGCCAGCAGTATCATTTCACGCCCAAGATCGTGTGCCTCAATAATCGCTTCCTGGGCATGGTGCGGCAGTGGCAGGAGATCGACTACGGCTCGCGCTATTCCGAGTCCTATATGGATTCGCTGCCCGATTTCGTCAAGGTCGCCGAAGCCTACGGCCACGTCGGCCTGCGCATCGACAAGCCTGCCGACGTCGAGCCGGCCCTGCGCGAAGCCTTCAAGAAGCATAAAGATCGCCTGGTGTTCCTGGACTTCATCACCGACCGCACCGAAAACGTGTGGCCCATGGTGAAGGCCGGCCGCGGGCTGACCGAGATGCTGCTCGGTTCCGAAGACCTGTGAACGGAGACTGACATGAAACACGTGATTTCCGTTCTCATGGAAAACGAACCGGGCGCGCTGTCGCGCGTGGTGGGGCTGTTTTCCGCGCGCGGCTACAACATCGAAACGCTCACCGTGGCGCCCACCGAAGACGCGACCTTGTCGCGCCTGACCCTGATCACCGTCGGTTCGGACGAGGTAATCGAACAGATCACCAAGCACCTGAACCGCCTGGTCGACGTGGTCAAGGTGGTGGATCTCACCGAAGGCCCGCACATCGAGCGCGAGCTCATGCTCATCAAGGTGCGCGCGGTCGGCAAGGAGCGCGAAGAGGTCAAGCGCACCGCCGACATCTTCCGCGGCCGCATCATCGACGTTACCGACAAGTCCTATACCATCGAGCTCACGGGCGACCAGGGCAAGAACCAGGCCTTCATCGAGGCGCTGGATCGCAGCGCCATCCTGGAGACCGTGCGCACAGGCGTGTCGGGCATAGGCCGCGGCGAACGCATACTCAAAATCTAACCCCCCCTTTTTACCGAACATGCCGGACGAATCCGGCGCCCCATTTCTAAAATACGGAGCAAGAACATGAAGGTTTTCTACGACAAGGACTGCGATCTCTCTCTGGTCAAGGGCAAGACGGTCGCCATCATCGGCTACGGCTCGCAAGGCCACGCCCATGCGCTCAACCTGCACGACTCGGGCGTGAAGGTCGTGGTCGGCCTGCGCAAGGACGGCGCCTCCTGGAACAAGGCCGCTAATGCCGGCCTGGACGTCGCCGAAGTGGCCGAGGCCGTCAAGCGCGCCGACATCGTCATGATGCTGCTGCCCGACGAGAACATCGCCGGCGTCTACAAGAACGAAGTGCACGCCAACATCAAGCCGGGCGCCGCCCTGGCGTTCGCCCACGGCTTCAACGTGCACTACGGCCAGGTCGTGCCGCGCAACGACATCGACGTCATCATGATCGCGCCCAAGGCCCCCGGCCATACCGTGCGCTCGACCTACACCCAGGGCGGCGGCGTGCCCCACCTGGTCGCCGTCTACCAGGACAAGTCCGGCTCGGCCCGCGACGTGGCCCTGTCCTACGCCAGCGCCAACGGCGGCGGCCGTGCCGGCATCATCGAAACCAACTTCCGCGAAGAAACCGAAACCGACCTGTTCGGCGAGCAGGCCGTGCTGTGCGGCGGCACCGTCGAACTGATCAAGGCCGGTTTCGAAACCCTGGTGGAAGCCGGCTACGCGCCCGAAATGGCCTACTTCGAATGCCTGCACGAGCTCAAGCTCATCGTCGACCTGATCTACGAAGGCGGCATCGCCAACATGAACTACTCGATCTCCAACAACGCAGAGTACGGCGAGTACGTCACCGGCCCGAAAATCGTCACCGAAGACACCAAGAACGCCATGCGCCAGGCGCTCAAGGACATCCAGACCGGCGAATACGCCAAGAGCTTCATCCTGGAAAACGCCGCCGGCGCGCCCACGCTGACCTCGCGCCGCCGCATCAACGCCGAATCGCAGATCGAAGTCGTCGGCGCCAAGCTGCGCGCCATGATGCCCTGGATCGCCGCCAACAAGCTGGTGGACAAGTCCAAGAACTGATCCCCGGGCGGGCGGGGCTTTGGGCCCCGCCGGTCAGGATCGAAGCGGCATGCCTCGCAAGGGCATGCCGCTTT
>NZ_JBQCER010000024.1:0-49056 GCF_051960075.1 Bordetella sp. | reverse complement strand
GTTATCTCGTAGCTGCGATCGGGCGGAATCAGCACGAAGTCGCCCATGCCTGCCCATTGGCAAAGGTTATTGACCGTATATTGAATCTTGCAAGGTTCCATCCGCCCGTTTTCCGTCGCGATGAAGGTTTTTCACCTGATTGTCGACGATTCACGCCATGGTGTCGAACGACGCGTTTTGGCCGACAAGAGACCGCTATCAGACCCGATTTTGACCATATTCCCAATTGCCGTGGGAAACGATCAGTCCCTGGTCGTGGTGCGCCGTTGCATGTCTCGCCATAGACATCGAGCATATCTGTTGAAGATCCGCTCAAGCCTTTCATCATCCCTGCGTCAGCACGTCTCGTTTGGCCTCTTTGTCGAAGTAGTCGCAGACGAAGTCGACAAACGCCCTTACCTTTGGGCTGACCAATCGCTGCGACCCATGCAGCACCCAGACTTCTACCGCGGGCTCTGCCGAAAGCCCCCAGCTTACGAGTCGGCCTGACGCAAGCGCGTCGACGGCGATCGAGCGCGGGATCATTGCCGCCCCGGCTCCGGCGATCACGGCATCGCGAATCGACAGGGGTGAAGCCAGGCGCAATACCGCCTGCGGATGGAACTGCGCTTCCTGGCCGCTTGCCTCGTCGACGACATGCCATGGTGTGTCGTCGGGCGCCCCGGGACGCATGACGGCGGGAAACCTGGCCGACTGACCCGCCTGTGCAGCGGCGGGGCGCGCAAGATCGGGCGGCGCGACGAGCACCTGGCGATTGCGAAGAAAGCATCGGCCTACCAGATCGCTGTCGGGCGGGTTCACGCGCACGACGACATCGAACGCCTCGGCGACCAGGTCGACGAACCGGTCGTCCGACGACGCTTCGAGCAGAACCTCCGGGTAGGCGTCGCGGAAAGCGGCCGCGAGCGGGCCCAGACTGGTGTGGGCGAACAGCATGGGCACGCTGACCCGCAGCCGCCCGCTCGGACGGCCGAGACCGGCCTTGACGTCCTGCAGCGCTTCGGCGATCTCGCCGATTCTCGACCCGGTGCGCGCGTGCAGGACGGCGCCCTCTTCGGTTAGCCGCAAGGTGCGCGACCCGCGCTCGATCAGGCGTACGCCGAGGCTGTCTTCCAGTTCGCGTACGTGCCGGGACAGCGTGGCTTTGGGCTGGCCGCTCGCGCGGCTGGCGCGGCCGAAACCGCCGTGGACCGCAACGAGGTTGAAGTCGGCGAGAGCGAGAAGGTCCAAATAGGTTCCATATTTGAGACAAACAATCTCAATATTTTAGTCTATGCACCGATTTTGAGACGAAATAATCTTCAATCACCGGGACAAACCACCATGCCGTCTTCACTAGGCCGGCGATAACGCGATTCCGTCCAACCCGAAAACCTGCCGACCATCAAGGAACTCATCATGACCTCAACCACCAAAACCAAGCGTGTGCTGTTCATCGGCCAATCGCCCGAGACCGTCGATTTTTCGGATCCGGCGCTCCCGCCCGGTTTCGACGCCGCGAAAATCCACGCCGGCATCGCGATCGGCATGCAACTGATGGCCGACCGCGGCTGGGCCGCCGACCTATGCCTTGTGCAGCCGGACGCCTGCGCAGCCGATGCGGTAAAGCAGCGGCTCGCCGACGTGAGCTATGACGCCGTCGTCATCGGAGGCGGCCTGCGCATCCCGCCCAAGAGCCTGCTGCTCTTCGAGCAATTGGTGAACGCGGTGCACCAGGGTGCCCCCGCCGCGGCCATCGCCTTCAATACGACGCCGCAAGATACGGCAGATGCGGCGGCGCGATGGGTCGATGGGTTGCAGAACTAAATCGACCAGAGCGTCATAACGAACTCTGTGCCGCCAACCAGTCCGGCTGCCGCCTCTGCGACCGGCAATAGCGGCCTGCTCCACGTTCGAGCAACTGAACGGCGCGCAGACGGTTGCCGCGCTGCGCAACAGGCTGAAAAGCGTGGTGGTCGGGGAGGCGACGGCGCGCTCCCCTGTCGAATGAGCATCAGCCCCGGCAGCGCAACCGCCAGCAGGGCTTAGGCGCGTTTACTCCACGCCCTGGCTGGTCAGGAAGTCTTCGTAGTTGCCGCGGTAGTCGTTGATGCTGCCGTCGGCCTTGATCTCGATGACCCGGCTGGCCAGGCCGCTGACGAATTCGCGGTCGTGCGAGACGAAGAACAGCGTGCCTTCGTACTTTTCCAGCGCGAACTGCAGCGACTCGATCGATTCCATGTCCAGGTGGTTGGTAGGCTCGTCGAGCAGCATGACGTTGTGCCGGCCCAGCATCAGGCGGCCGAAGGTCATGCGGTTCTTCTCGCCGCCCGACAGCACCTTGGGCGCCTTGGGCAGGTCGTCGCCGGAGAACAGCAGGCGGCCCAGCGCCGAGCGCACGGACTGGTCGTCGTCGCCCGGCTGGCGATAGTCGTCCATCCAGTCGAACAGATTGATGTCGGTCTGCTGGAACTGATCCGACACGTCCTGCGCCATATAGCCCAGGTCGGCGTTCTCCGACCACTTGACCGTGCCTTCGGTCGGTTCCAGGTCGCCGGCCAGCAGGCGCAGCAGCGTGGTCTTGCCCACGCCGTTGGCGCCGATGATGGCGACCTTCTCGCCCGCGTCGATCATGGCCGAATAGCCCTTGAACACGAACCCCGCCTCGTCCGTGTAGCGCTTGCCCAGGTTTTCGATGGTGACCGCCAGGCGGTGCATGACCTTGGCCTGCTCGAAGCGGATGTAGGGATTCTGGCGCGACGAGGGCTTGACCTCGACCTGCTCGGCCTTGATGCGGTCGATCTGCTTCAGGCGCGAGGTGGCCTGGCGCGCCTTGGACTTGTTGGCCGAGAAGCGCCGCACGAAGTCCTGCAGATCGCTGATGCGTTCCTTGGCCTTGGCGTTGCTGGCGCTTTGGCGTTCGCGCGCCTGGGCCGAAGCCAGCATGTAGTCGTCGTAGTTGCCGGGGTAGATGCGCAGCTCGCCGAAATCCAGGTCGGCCATGTGGGTGCAGACCTGGTTGAGGAAGTGGCGGTCGTGGCTGATGATGATCATCGTGCTGCGATAGCCGTTGAGCACGTTTTCCAGCCAGCGGATGGTGTTGATGTCCAGGTTGTTGGTCGGCTCGTCCAGCAGCAGCACGTCGGGGTTGGAGAACAACGCCTGCGCCAGCAGCACCCGCAGCTTCCAGCCGGGCGCGATCTCGCGCATGAGCAGGTTGTGCTGGTCGACCGCGATCTCCAGGCCCAGCAGCAGCTCGCCGGCGCGCGCCTCGGCGGTATAGCCGTCGTATTCGGCGAACTTGGCTTCGAGGTCGGCGGCGCGCATGTAGTCGTCTTCGCTGGCCTCGGGGTTGGCGTAGATGGCGTCGCGCTCGTTCATGGCGGTCCACATCTCGGTGTGGCCCATCATCACCACGTCCAGCACGCGCACGTCTTCGAAGGCGAATTGATCCTGGCGCAGCTTGCCCAGGCGCACGCCGGGGTCGAGCGACACGTTGCCGCTGGAGGCCTCAAGATCGCCGCCGATGATCTTCATGAAGGTCGACTTGCCCGAGCCGTTGGCCCCGATCAGGCCATAGCGGTTGCCCTCGCCGAACTTGACGCTGACGTTTTCAAATAGCGGCTTGGGGCCGAACTGGATGGTGAGATTGGCAGTGGAGATCACGGAAGCGGCGTCGAAAAATGCGGGAAAACCTGGCATTTTACGTTTTTTTCTTGAAACGGCCTTTGCACCCCGGCTCGGCTCGATGCGAAACCGGCCCGAAACCCTGAAGCCGCCGCGGCCCGAAGGCCCCTGGGCAATGCCATATCCGTGTAGCGAACCTGCGTTATCCTGCCGTACCGCAAGGAGAGCCGCCGTGCCTGATTCATTTGAAACCATCGAAGTCGTCTACAGCCCGCAAACCGCCACGGTCTGGATGAATCGTCCCGACGTGCGCAACGCGCTCAGCCCTGCGCTGATCGCCGAACTGACCCGGGCCTTCGAGGCCCTGGGCAAAGACGCCGGTATCCGCGCCATTGTCCTGGCCGGGCACGGCAAGGCCTTCTGCGCCGGCGCCGACCTCAACCGCATGAAAGAAAGCGCTCAGGCGCCCGAGGCCGAGAACCGCGCCGACGCCCAGGCGCTGGCCACCCTGCTCTACACCGTGCACACCTGCCCCAAGCCGGTCATCGCCCGCATTCACGGCCCCTGCATGGCCGGCGGCCTGGGGCTGATCTCGGCTTGCGACGTGGCCGTGGCCGCGCAGCAGGCCAAGTTCGCGCTCACCGAGACGCGCCTGGGGCTGATCCCCGCCATGATCTCGCCTTATGTGCTGCGTGCCATGGGCGAGCGTGCCGCGCGCCGCTGGTTCCTCACGGGCGAGGTGATCTCCGCCGCCGAAGCCTGGCGCATGGGCCTGGTGCACGAGCTGTGCGAGGACGGCGAAATCGACCAGCGGGTGCGCCAGTTGCTCGAATCGTTCATGCTGGCCTCGCCGTCGGCTTTGGCCGAATGCAAGCGCCTGATCCGCGACGTGGCCGGCCAGCCCATCGGGGCGCCGATCATCGACGAGACCATCGCGCGGCTGGCCGCGCAGCGCGCCACCCCCGACGGCCGCGAAGGCCTGGCTTCGTTCCTGGAAAAGCGCAAACCCGCGTGGGTGGTGGAACGCGACGACGATCCGGGAGCATGATCGTTTACGCCTGACCCATCCGCCGAGCCCGGCCGGCCAGTCGCCAATGGCCACGATCGACGCCTCGGTAACTTTTTTCATCGCCTGTCGAAACGCGCCGCCGCCGTTCGACTAGGCAATAAGGGCGCCGCCCTTATTTGCCAAATCAGGAGATCGAAATGCGCGTCATGGTAATCGTGAAAGCCAGCAAGGAATCCGAAGCGGGCATCCTGCCCACCCAGGAGCTGATGCTGGAAATGGGACGTTTCAACGAGGAGCTGGCCGAGGCCGGCATACTCGAGGCGGGAGACGGCCTCAAGCCCAGTTCCCACGGCGTGCGGGTGCGCTTTTCGGGCGCGGCGCGCACGGTGATCGACGGCCCTTTCGCCGAAACCAAAGAGCTGGTGGCCGGCTTCTGGGTCTGGCGAGTCAGCAGCATCGAGGAAGCCATCGAATGGGTGCGCCGCTGCCCCAACCCGATGCCCGGCGATTCCGAGATGGAGATACGCCCCTTCTATGAAATGGAAGACTTCGGCGACGCCCTCACGGACGAAGCGCGCACCCTGCACGAGGAAGCCTTTGCCTGTGCCCAGCCCCGGAAAAGCTGACCGGCGCAGCGTCGGACTCGGCCGTGTCTGACACGGCCAAGCCCGGCGCGGCCCCCGATCGCGACAGCCTGGCCTCGCTGGAGGCCGTTTACCGCCGCGACGGTCGGCGTGTCTTCGCAACGCTGGTGCGGCTGCTGGGCAGCCTCGATCTGGCCGAGGAAGCCGAGCACGATGCCTTCCTGGCTGCGGCCGAGCAGTGGCCGCGCGACGGCGTGCCGGCCAACCCGGTCGCCTGGCTGGTCTCGGCCGGCCGATTCAAGGCCATCGACCGCCTGCGCCGCGACGCGCGCTTCGTCAGCGGGGAAGACCACGCCGAGTTCATCGAATCGGTGCCCGACCCGGCGCCCAACTGGGATGAGCGCGAGGCGATCGAGGACGACCGCCTGCGGCTCATCTTCACCTGCTGCCATCCCAGCCTGTCGGAAGAAGCCTGCATCGCCTTGACCCTGCGCGAGGTGTGCGGCCTGGCGACGGAAGAAATCGCGCGCGCCTTTCTGATACCGCCCTCGACCCTGGCGCAGCGCATCGTGCGCGCCAAGGCCAAGATCCGCGATGCGCGCATCCCCTACGAAGTGCCGCAACCGGACCAACTCGCCGAGCGCCTGGACAGCGTGCTGCGCGTGCTCTATCTCGTCTTCAACGAAGGCTATTCGGCCAGCAGCGGCGAGCGCGCGCTGCGCCTGGACCTGGCCGCGGAAGCCATTCGACTGGGCTGGCTGCTGGTGCGGCTCTGCCCCGACACGGAAGTGCGCGGCCTGCTGGCGCTGATGCTGCTGCATCACGCCCGGCGCGACGCGCGCGTGGACGCCGACGGCGAACTGGTGCCGCTGGAAGCGCAGGATCGCCGGCGCTGGGACGCGGCCGAACTGGGCGTGGGCCGCGCCATGGCGCTGGACGCCGTGCGCGGCGAGGGCTACGGCGCTTATACGCTGCAGGCCGCCATCGTGGCCGTGCATTCGGACGCCGCCACGGCGGCTGACACCGATTGGGCACTGATCACGGGCCTGTACGAACGCCTGCTGCAATTCGAACCGACGCCGGTGGTGCGGCTCAATCACGCCGTTGCGCTCGCCATGCGCGACGGCCCCGAGGCCGGCCTGGCCCTGGTCGCCCCGATGCTCACGCAGGCCCCCTTGGCGACCTACCACCTGACCCATGCCGCCCATGCCGATCTGTGCCGGCGCGCCGGACGCGCAAGCGAGGCGCGCGCCTCCTATGAGCGCGCGCTGGCCCTGGCGCAGCAGGAACCCGAGCGCCGCTTCCTGCAGCGACGGCTCGACGAATTACCCGACGCGGCGGCGGGCGACTAAAAATTTTTTGCTCCGCGTGTCGAAAACACCGGAACCCGTTCGACTAGAAGAGGCAGTAGCAAGACTCCCTGAACCCTACCGACTGGACACAACAATGAGCAATCCGATCCCCTACCTGTCTTTCAATGGACAATGCGCCGAGGCCATGCATTTTTATGAGCGCGCCCTGGACGGGCGCATCGGCGCCATGATGCGCATGGGCGACGCTCCCGCGCCGCACCAGGTCCCGCCCGAAGCGGCCGATCTGATCATGTATGCCGACCTCGTCCTGCCCGACGGCGGCCACCTCTATGCCGGCGACTGCCCGCCCGGCATGCCCTATCAGGGCATCCAGGGCGTCGCGCTGGCGATGAACTTCTCGAGCACGGCGCAGGCCCGCAGGGTGTTCGACGCATTGTCGGAAAACGGCCAGGTGATCATGGCGCCGCAGGCGACCTTCTGGGCCAAGGAATTCTCGATGTGCGTCGACCGCTTCGGCACGACCTGGTCGCTCAACGGCGAGCGCCTGGACGCTTGACCGTGCGGCGGCGGCCCCGCAGGATCGCCGCCCGCCACAACACTAGGAGGCTTTATGAAATACCTGTGCCTGGTCTATCTCGAAGAGGAGAACTGGAGCGCCTGCCCGGACGAAGTCTGCTTCGCTTACGGCGAGCAGTTGCGCGAAAGCCTGCATTTGCTCGCCGCCGAGCCGCTGCATCCGGTCAGCCGCGCCACGACGGTGCGCGTGCGCAACGGCCAGACCTCGCTCTTCGACGGTCCCTTTGCCGAAACCAAGGAGCAGCTCGCGGGCTTTTACCTGGTCGATGCCAAGGACCTGAACGAGGCCATTCAGATCGCGGCGGGGATACCCCCGGCGCGCTACGGCAGCATCGAGGTGCGACCCGTGCGGGAGCTGGCGATAGCGCGGTAGGCACGCGGCGTTCGGGGTCGGCCCCGAACGCTCGGTTCAATGCACGTGCTCGTCGAGCACCAGGTGGGCCATGCCTTTTTCGGTGGCGATGCCCACCTTCTGGCCGATGGGCAGCGTGGCCTTGGTGCGCACATGGCCATAAGGCAGGCCCGTGACGACCGGTATCTTGACGGTTTTGCGCAGCCATTTGACGACCTCGGGCATGTCGTAGCCCGCATCGTGCGCGGCCAGGCGGTAGTCGCTGAAATGGCCCAGCACGATGGCCTTTTGGTGTTCGAGCACGCCGGCCTGACAGAGCTGGGCCAGCATGCGCTCGACCCGGTAAGGGTGCTCGCCCACGTCTTCCAGAAAGAGAATGCCCTTCTTGATCTTGGGCAGATAGGGCGTGCCCAGAAGCGATGCCACCATGGCCAGGTTGCCGCCCCACAAGATGCCGCGCGCATCCACCGCGTCGGCGTCCGACGTCTCGAAGCTGAGGATCTCGAGCTCGCCGCGCATGAGTTCGCCGAACAGGGCCACGGTGAGCTCGTCGGGCTTGGGCGCGCCGAAGTCGGCCGCGGCGCAGGGGCCGGTGTAGCTGACCGCGCCCGTGCGCGCCAGCAGCGCCAGATTGAAAGCCGTGAAATCGCTCAGGCCCACGAAGCGCTTGCCGCTGTCGGCCATGGCCTTCCAGTCGATCAGGGGCAGCAGGCGCGACAGGCCGTAGCCGCCGCGCGTGGCCATGACGATGGGATGCTTTTGCTTGATGGCGCGTTGCAGGCCGGCCAGCCGCTGTGTGTCGGTGCCCGCGAAACGCTGGTGCACGGCCTTCGCAGCGCGGTCGATGGCGGCCGCGAAGCCCTCGGCTGCGAGACGTTTGCAGGCCAGGTCCAGTGCCTCGGGATTGTGCACCGCCGACGACGGCGAGATCAGGTAGACGCCACTTGCCGGGGCCGGCTCGTGACGATGCATGTGTTCGTCGTCGTGGTTATGCGCGTCGCCGGTGTGTTCGCACGCGTCGTCGCACAGATGCCCGGCTTCGCCATGTTCGGCCCGTGCGTTCTTGTTCTGCTTTTTCTTGTTCATTGCTTCAGGTTTCCTTGCGCCGGCGCTCGCGGAAGAATTCGCGCAGGAGACCGCCGCACGATTCGGCCATGACGCCGCCGCATACGGTGGTGTGGTGATTGATTTTATCGACTGCGCCGACGTCCAGCACGCTGCCGCAGGCGCCGGTCTTGGGATCGGCGGCGCCGAAGACCACCCGTGCCAGCCGCGCGTGCATCATGGCGCCCATGCACATCACGCAGGGCTCCAGCGTGACGTAGAGCGACAGGCCGGGCAAGCGGTAGTTGGCGAGCCGCGCGGCCGCTGCGCGCAGCGCGACGATCTCGGCATGCGCGGTGGGGTCGCTGTCGGTGATGGTGCGGTTGTAGCCCGCGCCCAGCACGGCGCCGGCCGCGTCGACCACGACGGCGCCCACGGGCACCTCGCCTGCGGTCGCGGCCAGCCTGGCCTGATCCAGGGCCAGCGCCATCATGCGCTCGTCCAGGTCGGCCGGCGCGATGGCGGGCAGGCCCGCCTCGGCCGCCGGGTCAGCCACGATAGGCCCGCGCGTTCAACGTGATGCCGTTGGCCAGGCTGGTCACGGCCACTTCCAGCAGCTGATACAGCTCGGCGTTGTCGTCGTAGCGCGCCTGATTGAGGTTGGACACCCGCCCTTCTTCGATGAAGCCCCAGGCGCGGCTGCGCTTGTCTTTGTGGCGGGGATCCCAGACGCCGAAGGCATAGCCGCCCTGCCCCTTGATGAGCGAAAAACACGGGATGTCGGTGTAGCCGTCGCCCACGAACACCATTTGCCTGAGCGGCACGCGCAAGCGGTCGGCGGGAACTTTGCGGTTGACCTCGAAGGGCTTGCCGCGGAACTCGGCGCCGATAATGCCTTTCTGGATCTGGAAGATGTAGCGCGTCTTGTCGGTGAAGCTGACCAGGCGGCGCGGAAACGCGATGCCGCCGTCTTCGCCATAGGCGAATTCGGAGGCCCAGATATCGGTGAATTCGTGCGCAATGGGGGTATTGCGCACCACGTCGCCGATGCCGCTGGAGATGAGATAGAACTCCAGCTGCACCTTGGGGTGCGTAGCCCGCACCGCATCGCGCAGGCGCGGGAACAGCGTGGTCACGCCGTCATGCAGGGGCAGCCGCCGGCCCCAGTCGCGCAGCTTTTGCTGCGTGATCGGTCCGCCGTGCGCGCCCGCGCGCGACAGCTCGATCATGCGGTAAAGATAAGCGGGAACCGGATCCCAGTCTTGGTCCGACAGCAGCGGGCCGACCGATTCTTTCCAGAAGGCCGCCGTGTCCACGCCCAGGCTTTCGAGAAAACCGGTCGTGCTGTCGGGCGCCAGCGTATCGTCGAAATCGAAAACCAGGGCGATGACGTCGGACATGAAGAGACTGGGTGGATTGCGAGGGTCGGCTATTGCTGCTGAGCCGGCGGCGCCGCAGGAATCGGTACGGGCGAATAGTCGGTCTGGCCCGGCTGCACGGGAACCTGATATTCGTACATGCGCAGCACGCCGCCGCCGCCCACGCTGCCTTCGGTCCGCGACGGATCCTGCATCAGCGCCATGCAGTTCTTGCGCTGATCTGCCGGCACGAGCTTGCAGCGATCGAGCGCGTTCTGGCTGTAGTTCTGGTTGACGCCGGGCTGGTTGTCCAGGCCGCCTTGCATGGCCTGCTGGCGCGCAGCGCCGGCCTCTTTGAGACAAGTCGCCGGGTCTTCGTTGGTTTGGCCGGATTTGCAGCGTGCCACTTCGCGCTGGTATTGCGCATTGATGGCGGCCTGCTGGGACGGGCTGACGCCGGACGCAGAAGCGGCCAAGGCGACCGGTGCAGCCAAGGCAAACACGGATGCGCCCCCGAGGACCAGGGCCACGCGCCGTGACAGGACGAGAGGATTCTGCATGACATACCTCCTTCTTGGAACGGACGCTCGCGAAAGCGGCGCCTCAGAGCAGATTGTGGCACGATTGCATGACTGCACTCGTACGATACATTGCAGCATATTTCATCGTATTTTTCGATTTTGCAAAAATGCCCCGCTGGTTCGCCAGCCCCCACGAACGCCCACGAACATGACCCTGCCCGATTCTTCCACGCACACCCCGGATCGATCCCGCCTGCTGTCCTCGCTTGCGCAAACGCACTGGGACGTGGTGGTCATCGGCGGCGGGGCCACCGGCCTGGGCACGGCGGTGGACGCGGCCTCGCGCGGCTTTCGCACGCTGCTGATCGAGGCGGCCGACTTCGCCAAGGGCACGTCCAGCCGCGCCACCAAGCTGGTGCATGGCGGCGTGCGATACCTGGCCCAGGGCAATATTTCGCTGGTGCGCGAAGCGTTGCGAGAACGCGGCCTGCTCCATCGCAACGCGCCGCATCTGGCCTGGCCGCTGGGCTTCGTGGTGCCGGCCTACCGTCTGGTCGATCAGCCCTTTTACGGCATCGGCCTGAAAATCTACGATTTGCTCGCAGGCCGGCTCAATCTCAAGCCCAGCCGCTGGCTGTCGCGCGACCAGGCGCTGGCGCACGCGCCTACCCTTGCCCCGCAGATGGGCGGCCGCGCGCTGCGCGGCGGCATCCTGTACTACGACGGCCAGTTCGACGATGCGCGACTGGCCATCGCGCTGATGCGCACGCTGCAGGATCAAGGCGGCACGGCGGTCAACTATGTGCGCGCGAGCGGACTGGTCCATGAAGACGGTCGCATCGCCGGCGTCGAACTGCAAGACGCGGAAAGCGGCGCCGAACTGGGCGCGGTCAAGGCGCGCTGCGTCGTCAACGCCGCAGGCGTCTGGGTCGACGCGGTGCGCCGCATGGACGAGCCCGACGCGCCCGGCATGGTGGCGCCCAGCCAGGGCGTGCATCTGACGCTGCCGCGCGACTTCCTGCCGGGCGACGAAGCCATACTCATCCCCAAGACCGACGACGGCCGAGTGCTGTTCGTGGTGCCCTGGAACGGCCACACCCTGGTCGGCACCACCGACGCGCCGCGCGGCGACCTGCCGCTCGAGCCCAAGGCCTCGGATGCCGATGTGGATTTCATCCTGAACACGGCCGCGCGCTACCTGAGCCGCGCGCCCACCCGTTCCGACGTCACCAGCATCTGGGCCGGCCTGCGGCCGCTGGTCAAGCACACGGGCGACGCGGCCACCAAGACGCTGTCGCGCGAGCACACCATCCTGGTCTCGCGCGCCGGCCTGGTCACGGTAACGGGCGGCAAGTGGACGACCTACCGCCGCATGGCGCAGGACGTGCTCGACACCGCAATCGAAAAACATCTGTTGACGGCCGCGGCCTGCCGCACCGAATCGCTGCCGCTGCACGGCGCGCCGAGCGATCCGTCCAAACTGCCGGCCAAGTCCGGCACGCCCGACAGCTATTACGGCACCGACCTGCCCGCCCTGCGCGCGCTGCCCGGCACCGAGCACATGCTGGTCGCCGCCAGCGGCCTCACCGAAGCCCACGTACGCTATGCCGCGCGCTTCGAGCATGCGCGCGCCGTCGAAGACGTGCTGGCGCGCCGCAACCGCGCCTTGTTCCTCGATGCCCGCGCCGCATTGGCCGCCGCGCCCGAGGTGGCGCGCATTCTGGCCGACGAGCTGGGATGCGACGAGGCCTGGAAGGCGCGCACCCTGAGCGACTTCGACGCCGTTGCGCGGCAATACCTGCCGGCCTGACGCCACCCGCACGAACACGAATCCATGAGCACCTACGACAAGCTGCAAGCGCTGCTGCAAGACCACCAGATCGACTACAAGCTGGTGCATCACACCGCCGCCGGCAAATCCGAAGAAGTGGCCGCCATCCGCGGCACCGAGGTCAGCCAGGGCGCCAAGGCCCTGGTATGCCGCGTGAAGATCACCTCCAACACGCGCAAGCACGTGCTGGCGGTGTTCCCCGCCGATCGCCAGGCCGACCTGGACGCGGTGGCCGCAGCCGTGGGCGGCAAGAAGGCCTCGCTGGTGCCGCACGACCTGGCGCGCGAACTCACCGGCTGCGAGATCGGCGCCATACCGCCCTTCACGTTCAATCCCGAACTGCAACTGGTGGTGGACCCCACGCTGCGCACCCGGCACGACGAAATCGCGTTCAACGCCGGCCGGCTCGACGCCTCCATCGTGATGCGCACCGACGATTACTTTCGCGTGGCGGTGCCCGAGCAGGCCGTGATCATCAAGCCCTGAACTCGCGGCTTCGCCTTCAAAACCATGTGCCTCGCCGTATTTGCCCTGCGCTCGATTCCCGGTGTGCCGGTGCTGGTCGCCGCCAACCGCGACGAATTCCATGCGCGCCCTGCCGCGCCGGCCGCGCGCTGGCCGGGAGAACCGGCGATCCACGCCGGACGCGATCTGCGGGCCGGCGGCACCTGGATGGGCGCCACGCAGGGCAACCGCTTTGCCCTGGTGACCAATTACCGCGAACCCGGCCGCAATCGCGCCGACGCGCCGTCGCGCGGCGCCTTGGTCGAGGCCTGGTTGCGCAGCGCGGACACGGCCGAAGACTACCTTACACGGCTGCATGCCGAGGGCGAGCGCTACAACGGCTTCAATCTGATCGTGGGCGACGCCAGCCGCGCCTGGTATTACGGCAACCGGGGCGATGCGCCGCGAGAATTGCCGGCGGGCATCTACGGCCTGTCCAATCATCTGCTCGACACACCCTGGCCCAAGCTTGCGCGGGTGCGCCAGGCGTTCGAGTGCCTGATCGCGCAAGCCGATCCCGGCCTGCCTGCAATGGACGCGCTCTATGCCATGCTGTACGACCGCGCGACCGCCGCCGATGCCGAACTGCCCCGCACCGGGCTTTCCCTGGAACGCGAACGCATGCTCGGCAGCCCCTTCATCGTCAGCCCCGATTACGGTACGCGCGCGTCAACGGTGCTGGCCTTGCGTGACGAAGGCGGCGGAGCGCTGCACGAGCGCCGCTACGACCCGCAAGGGCAGGCGGCGGGCGACAGCGATCTGTCGTGGGGCCGCTGGGCGGATCGGTACGTTCAATCGGCCCAGCGCCGCTGAATCTGCAGCAGCTCGGGTATCAAGGTGGCGAAGTGTTCGACCAGCTCGGGGTCGAAATGGCGGCCCGCCTGGGTTTGGATGTGATCCAGCGCCTGGGAGGGAGACCACGGCTCTTTGTACGGCCGGCGCGAAGTCAGCGCATCGAACACGTCGGCGATGGCGACGATGCGCGCCTCGACGGGAATCTCCTTGCCCTTCAAGCCGTTCGGGTAGCCGCTGCCGTCCCACTTCTCGTGATGGCACAGCGCAATGGTGCATGCCATGCGCAAGATGCCCGAAGCGTGTTCGCCGATGATCTCGGCCCCGATCTCGGGATGGCGGCGCATGACGGTCCATTCGTCGACATCGAGCGGACCGGGCTTGCGCAGCACGGCGTCGGGAATGCCGATCTTGCCCACATCGTGCATAGGCGCAGCATTGAGCAGGTCTTCCGCCCATGCCGCGTCGAAACCCGCTTGCAGCGCGAGCCGCTGCGAGTAATAGCTCATGCGGATGACATGCATGCCCGTTTCGTTGTCTTTGTATTCGGCCGCGCGCCCCAGGCGCTGCACGATCTGCAGACGCGTCTCGCGCAGCTCGTCCATATGGACCAGCGACAGATGCGTGCGCACGCGGGCGCAGACCACGGGCGCGCTGATGGGCTTGGTGATGTAGTCCACCGCGCCAAGGCTCAGGCCGTAGGCCTCGTCGTCGCTGTCGGTGAGCGCGGTGATGAAGATGACCGGGATCTGCGCCGTGGCCGGATCGGCCTTGAGCGCGGCGCACACGGCATGGCCGTCCATCTGCGGCATCATCACGTCGAGCAGCACCAGATCGGGAAGCTGTTCGCGCGCGATGGTCAGGGCCCGTTCTCCGCTGCTGGCGAAAAACAGGCGGTAATCGGCTTGCAGCACGTAACGCAGCACTTGCAGATTGTTGGGCTCATCGTCGACAACGAGCAGACGGGGACGATTGTCGGGTGCGTCGATCATTTGCGGAATTCCTGGGGAGGATTTGAGTTTCCCTCCTTGGTTGCCTGCAATTATCGGCCGAATTTATTGAAACTTCTGCTCACAAGATTGACGGACTGGACCGGAAACCGCCGCATCCGCCCGTCGCGGGCAGGCCGCGACGCGGCCGGTTAAAATGGCAGGTTGACTTTTGCGCCAGCCGCGCCGAGCCGACTCCGTACAGATCACCCGCGAATCACGCAGGGATCACGCACAGACAGGCCCGCGCCGTTTTTTTATGACTTATTCCGTCAAAGAACTCTTCAAGACACTGCAAGGCGAATGCGCCCAGGCCGGGCGCGCGTCGGTATTCTGCCGCTTTGCCGGCTGCAACCTATGGAGCGGCCGCGAAAGCGACCGGGCGCAAGCCGTCTGCACTTTCTGCGATACCGATTTCGTCGGCACCGACGGCGAGGGCGGCGGCAAGTTTGCCGAGCCCCAGGCGCTGGCCGCCGCGATTGCCGCCTGCTGGGGCGAAGGCACCGAGAACCGCTATGTCGTTTTCACCGGCGGCGAGCCGCTGCTGCAGCTCGACGACGCGCTGATCGCCGCCGTGCACGCGCAGGGCTTCACCATCGCGATCGAGACCAACGGCACTCTCGTGCCGCCCGCGGGCATCGACTGGATCTGCGTCAGCCCCAAGGGCACCTCGCAGGTGGTGGTGACGCGCGGCAACGAACTCAAGCTGGTCTATCCGCAGCTCGAGGCCCTGCCCGAGCGCTACGCGCACCTGGACTTCGAACATTTCTTCCTGCAGCCCATGGATGGCCCTGCGCGGGTAGCCAATACCGAGCGCATCGTGCGCTACTGCCTGCAGCACCCGCAATGGCGGTTGAGTCTGCAAACCCATAAATACATAGGCATCCCATGAATCACGCCACTGCCTCGAGTCCGGCCGTGTCCGTCACCCGCAAGCTGGAATTCGATGCGGGACACCGCATTCCCGATCACCGCAGCCAATGCCGCAACCTGCACGGCCACCGCTACGTGCTCGAAGTCACGCTCTCCGGCGATATCGTCAATGCGCCGGGCGCGTCCGACAACGGCATGTTGATGGACTTCACCGAGATCAAGGCCATTGCCCAGGCGCACATCGTCGACGTCTGGGATCACGCCTTTCTGGTGTACGACGGCGACGTGGCGGTGCGCGATTTTCTGGAATCGCTGCCCAGCCACAAAACCGTGGTGCTGGACCGCATTCCTACTGTCGAGAACCTGGCGGCCATCGCTTTCGAGACTCTGGCGCCGCACTACCGGGGCCACTATGGCAACCATCTGCGCCTGACCCGGGTGCGTCTGTACGAAACGCCCAATTGCTGGGCCGATTGCCAAGGCTAGGCGCCGCGCTTCCCCATGCGGCGCCCTACGTATGCCGCGCGCTGCCTGGTCGCGTCTTTGCCCTGAGCCGCCCCCGGGCGACGACAACTCAATGCACCGTCGCGTCCGGCGGCGGCGCCTGGTCGTGACCCATGGCCGCCTCCCAGCTGCGCAAGGGCACGCAGGTCTGAAGGCGCTCGATGGCGCGCTTGATCAGCGCCGGATGCAATTCATGGCCCACATGCGAGGCGACGTCGATGGTCGAATCGCCTTGCAGCTGCCCCAAGCGGTGCTGCGCAGCCATGGCATGATTGACGGTGATCACGGCGTCGTCGGCGCCATGCAGCAGGTGGATGGTCGTGTATTGCGGCGCCTTGTCCGGCAAGGTCGCATAGCGGCCCGAAAACGCCAGCACGCGGCCGGCCAGCGCTTCGTCGGCCTGCACCGCTTCGAGCGCCATGATGGCGCCCTGCGAAAAGCCCGCCAGCGCCGTGTGGCCCGCCTTGATCTTGAGCCGCCGCTGCGCGGCGCGTACATAATCGTTCAATGCCGGCAAGGCCTGCGCCACGCGTTCGGCGCGGTTGTCGTCGCCCACGCCGCGCGTCGAGAACCACTGCCGGCCCGGGCCGCCGCTGTCGTAGGCGTGAAAGCCTTCCGGGATCAGCACTACCGAGCCGGGAAACGCCACGCGCAGGGCCAGCCCCAGCGCTTCGAGATTGTCGGGACTGCCGCCCACGCCGTGCAGCAGCACGAAAAGCTGCATGACCTCGATGTCGGGATTGGGGTGGAACTCGATGGAAGATGAAGCCATGCGCGAGGCGCTCCGCGAAATACGATGCGCCGACGCGGCGCTCTTCGCGTGAGATCTTAACGCCGGAGGGCGGCTTCGCGTCGCCGCGGCGCGATCCGCGCTGCCCGCCGGCGGCGGCACCCGGCCCGCGCCGCGCCTAAGGCAGAAACGCCCGCGCATCCAGCGGCAGCGGCAGGGACGACATCTGGGCCGTGAGCAGCGCGGCGCTGCCGCAGGCCAGCGTGAAGCCCAGCGCGCCCTGCCCTGCATTGAGCCACAGATTCTCGGCGGCGCGGCTGCGGCCCACCAGCGGCACGCCCGTGGGCGTGGCGGGACGCTGGCCGGCCCAGGCCCGGGCCCGGCCGAGATCGAGCGCCGGAAAGGACTCGCGCACCTGGCGCTTGAGCAGCGCCACGCGCTCGGGCACGGCGTCGCCCGAGCCGTCGATGTCCACCATGGCGGCAATGCGCAGCGCATTGCCCAGGCGGGCGTAGACGATGCGGCGCTGGTAGTCGGTCACGCTGATGGTCGGTACGCTCCTGTCGTCCGGCTCGACCGGGACGGTGAGGCTGTAACCCTTGAGCGGATAGATCGGCGCGTCGCCTCCGAGCTGGCGTAGCAGCGCCGGCGTGGCCGTGCCCGCAGCCAGCACCACGGCGTCGGTCTTGACGGCCTCGCCATCGATGCGCACGGCGGCGATGCGCCGCCCGTTCGGCCGGTCGAAGCCCCGCACCGCGGCACCCAGGCGGCATTGCACATTGCCCAGACGGCGCAGGCGTTCGTAAAGCCCTTCGGTAAAAAGCCGGCAATCGCCCGCTTCCTCGCTCGGGGTATAGACGGCGCCGGCCAGGCTGGCGCCCATGCCCGCCAGCGCGGGCTCCAGGCGCAGCGTCGCCGCGGCATCCAACACCTGCTGCTCGGCGCCCAGTTGCGCCTGGTAGGCCACCTGCTTGCGCGCCTTGTCGAGCAAGGCCGCGTCGCGATAGGCGATGAGCTTGCCGTTGCGCACATGGGCGAAATCCAGCGGTTCCTGCTCTTGCAAGGCATGCAGCACGTCCCGGCTCAAATAGGCCAGCGCCTGCAGGCTGGCCGTGGAGGCCCGCGAAGCGGACCCGTTGCACGCCAGCGCAAACTGCAGGCACCAGCGCCACTGGGCCGGATCCAGCGTGGGCCGCCAGCGCAGCGGCGCGTCCCCGCGCAGCAGCCACCCCGGCACGCTGGGGAGCACGCCCGGGCCGGCCAGCGGCGCCACATAGCTGTAGCTCAGTTGCCCGCCGTTGGCCTGACTTGCGCCTTGCGCGGGCTCGGCGCAAGCGTCCAGCAGCGTGATCTCATGACCTTGGCGAGCCAGGAAATAAGCCGATGTCACGCCGACGACGCCGGCTCCGATCACGGTGATATGCATGATGCTTGTGCGACAAAAATGGGGAGCTCCCATTGTCGAAGCCGCGACGGCCTGAGCGCCAATAGCTAAGCCGCCGGCGCCCATAACCTGGATTCATGGGCAGGGGCGCCGCAAGGCGGCATGCAGTTTCCCAAGCCCCATGGAGAGCGCCACGCAGATCAGCAGCACCGCGGCGAGCGCGAACATCGCGACCTTGAAGGCATGCACGTAATCGACGGCCTGCGGATGCCCGCCCAACACCGAGAAAAACACCCCGCCCAGCGTTGCCGCGCCGACGGCGGCGCCGATCTGCAGCGCCGCCGTCACCATTCCGGATGCAACGCCCGCGCGCTCGGGCACGACCTCGGCCAGGACGACGCGCACAATGGACGGCAGAACGACGCCCTGCCCCATGCCGATCGCCGCCAGGCTCAGGTAAAAGCCCGCGCCGGGCGCGCCGGCGCGCGCAAGCGCGGCAACGGCCGCGATGCCCGCCGCCAATAGCCCGTAGCCGAGCGTCAGTGCGCGAAAGGTGCCGAACCGGTGAACCAGCCGCGGCATCAGCCGCGGGCTCGACAGAAAGCCGAGGCCGAACGGCAATATCGCCATACCCGAGGCGAGCGGTGACCAGTGCAAGCCGCCTTGCAGATATATTCCGTAGGTCAGGAAAAACGCGCTCATCGCGTAGAACAGAAACGCCAGCACCAGCCCCAGCGCGACGACGGGATTGTGAAAAAGATGCAGATCCAGCAGCGGATCGCTCCCGTTCATCTGCCTGCGCCACTCCACGCGCAGCAGCAGCGCCAGCACCGGAAGCGAGCCGACAAGGCAGGCGATCATTCCCATCGGCCAGCCGGCCTCGCGGCCACGAGCCAGAGGGTAGACGAGCATCAGCAAGAAAAGCGATAGCAGAATCGTGCCAGGCAGATCGATGCGCTGGCCGCGCAGCAAGCGGCTTTCCGGGATGAAACGCCAACTGCCCAATAGCGCAAGCAGGCCGATCGGCAGATTGACGAGAAAGACAGCCCGCCATCCCAGCCCGAACGGATGCAGGCTGATCAGCGCGCCGCCGCCGAGCTGCCCGACGACAGCGGCCAGCCCGAAAACGAAGCCGTAAAGCCCCATCACGCGCACCTGCTCGCGCGCGGTGAACACGCTGCGGATCGTGGCCAGGACCTGGGGCGCGAGTATGGCCGCGAACAACCCCTGCAGAATGCGCCCGGCCACCAGCATGGCGCCGCTGCCGGCCAGCCCGCAAAGCGCGGACGCCAGAACGAAGCCCGCCATGCCCGTCATGAAAATGCGCTTGCGACCATACAAATCCCCGAGGCGGCCGCCGGTGATGAGCATGACGGCGTTCGCGCAGGCGTAGGCGGAAACGACCAGTTCCAACTCGGCCGGACGCGCACCGATCCCGTCGCGGATGGCCGGCAAGGCAAGGTTCACGATGAAGTAATCGAGCGGCGGCAGGATGGCCCCGACCAGCAGGACTGCCAGTGCCCAGCCGCGATGGCTGGGAGCCGTGTCGGCCGGGGCGCCGGGCGCCGCAGCCGGCAACGCGAAGGTGTTGTCGGTCATGGTGAAAAATCCGGTGAAAACGAAGAAATGACGCCGTCGCCGCACCCTGGGCGGGTCTGCGAGCCGGACATCCGAGGCGTCATTCTGGCTCGCTTTTATGCAACGAAAAAGCGGGAATTTATAGTATTATCCATCGACTTATCCGATAGATTGGATGCCATGCGCGGCTTCGAATTCGACCAACTAAAGACGTTTACGGCGGTGGCCGGGGCCGGCAGCCTCTCTGCGGCGGCAGCGCTCGTGCATCTATCGCAATCGACGGTCAGCGAACAAATGCGCAAACTGGAAGCGCGCGCGGGCGTGCCGCTTTTTGTGCGCAGCAAGCGCGGCGTGGAACCCACGCCGGCGGGTGAGCGGCTGCTGGAGCACGCCCGACGCCTGGTGGCGCTGAACGAAGCGGCCTTCGACGAGCTGCGCGGCCAGGCGATCCAGGGCGAACTGCGCGTCGCGATTACCGAGTACTTCCGCCCTGCCGAAGTGGCGGGCATGCTCGCACGGCTGCGCGAATGCTACCCGCGCCTGAGCCTGCACGTGCGCGCGATGAAGAGCGTCGAGATCGAGCTCGCCCAGTCCAGGGGGCAAATCGACCTGGGCGTGGTCATGAATCTCTCGACGGGGCCGTTCAGGCCTGTCGCCGGACACGCGACCGGGATACTGCGGCGCGAACCCATCTACTGGGTCGCCGCGCCGGTCCTGGCCGAACAATTGCCCGAGCGTCTGCCGCTGGTGCTGTTGCCGGACGACTGCATGATGCATCAGACCGCGGTGCGCCTGCTCAAAGAAGAAGCGCGGCCCTACGAGCTCGTGCACAGCGCCTCCGGCGTGGCCGGGTTGCAGTCCATGATTGTCGCGGGCCTGGGCGTAGGCTGCCTTTGTGCATCGTCGATTCCGGACGGCGTGGTCCGGCTCGGCGCCAAGCACCGCCTGCCGGCCTTGCCCGAGGCCGTGTTCTCGCTCACGCCGCCCTATCCGGGAGAGCGCGAGACCGTGACCCAGGCAAGAGAGGTGCTGTCGCGGCAACTGATCGCGTAGGGCCTGGAAGTTCTGCTCCAGGAAGCCGGCTGTCCTGCGCCCTGCCATCGACCAGGAAAACAGACAGGGCGGCCGCCGCGTGGCGGCTATTGGGTCAAATTCACCGTGACACGATCCAGCTGCTGCGATTGGCCGACGGATGCCTGGGTAACGTCGTTCATGATCTGCACGACCTTGCGCGATGACGCCACGATCTCGGCCATGACGCCTCCGGCCTCCTGAGCCAGCGATGCGCCTCGCGCGATCTGGTCGCCCGACGTCTCGATCAGTCCGCGCACTTCGCGCGCCGCGTTGGCGCTGTTCTGCGCGAGATTGCGCACCTCTGAGGCCACGACGGCAAAGCCGCGGCCGTGCGCGCCTGCGCGAGACGCCTCCACCGCGGCATTGAGCGCCAGAATATTGGTCTGGAAGGCGATGCGGTCCATCATGCTGATGATTTCCGAAATGCGCGCCGCGCTCTGCGTAATCATGTCCATGGTCTTGGCCACGTTCTGCACGCTCTGCACGCCGCGCTCGGCCACTGCGCAGGCCTGCTTGCCCAGATCGTTGGCCTGCGTGGTCTGATTCACGGTCTGTTTGAGGCCTTCGACCGTTTCGCTCAGCGTCTGCGCGGCGGTGAACCGCCGGGTGATGTCGGTGGCGTATTTCACCACCTTGAAGGGATGGCCCGCGGCATCGAGTATGGGGTTGTAGCTCGCGTCGATCCATACCTCGCGTCCGTCCTTGCCGATGCGAAGAAACTGCCCGGTATGGTGTTCGCCGCGTGCGAGACTCCTCCAGAAATCCGCATAGTCGGCGCTGTCTCGCTCCGGCGCGCGCACGAAGAGGCTGTGATGCTGTCCGACGATTTCGTCCAGCCGATAGCCCATGGCCTGCAGAAAAAGATCGTTGGCGGTGATGATCGTGCCGTCGAGCTCGAATTCGATGATCGCCTGCACTTTGGCGATAGCCTCGAGTTCGCCTCGGGCCGTGGCGGCTTCCATCTGCTGCGCGGTCACGTCCGCGGCGAACTTGATCACGCCGGTGACTTGGCCTTTGGCGTCGAACAGCGGGTTGTAGCTGGCCTGCAGCCAGACCTCCCGGCCGTCCTTGGTAATGCGCTTGTAGCAGCCGGTGTCGAATTGCCCCGCGCCGAGCTTATGCCAGAAGTCGCGATAGGCCGGGCTCTCGCGCTCGACAGGATCGACGAAGATTCCGTGGTGCTGTCCTGCCACCTCGTCGAGCGTGTAGCCCACCACCGAGAGGAAATTCTCGTTGGCCCAGCGGATGATTCCCGAGGGAGAAAATTCGACGACCGCCTGCGATCGCTCGATTGCCGCCATGCGGGCCGACAGATGCGCACGGTCTGAATGAAACGCAGACTTTCCTTTGCCGAGCAGAAGCATTCGACCCTCCGTAACCATTGGGAGCGCTCAAGCCCAACCGGCTGGCGTTGCGCCGGCAGCCTGTAAGCATCGACAAACAAATGCTCACATACTGTATAACTAAATCAGGAAATTATTCGACTATTTTTCTTGCGCCCGCCGGCGCTTCGCCCTGCCACTGCCCCAGGCTGCGGCAAGGCGGCACGACTGCAGCCGGCCCGGCGTGCCAGCTCAGGCGCGGCGCCGCCGCGCCCTCCCAGACCAGGGCCGCCATCCAGTCCGGCTCCAGACGCAGCAACAACGCGCCCCAGGCGCCCATCGGCGGGCGCAGGATCAGCGCGCCCTGCGGACCGCCGTCCAGGCCCACACGCTGCATGTCCATCGGAAAATCCAGGCCGGCCGCCTTGACGAAGGCTTCCTTCAAGGTCCAGAGCATGTAAAAGTAGTCGAGCTGGCGAGCTGGCTCGGCGCTCAGTGCCGCCAGGGCCTGCTGTTCGCCCGCATTGCAGACCCACCGGCCCAGCGCCGCGACATCGCGCGGACGGATGCGTTCCAGATCGACCCCCAGGCGCAACTGCGGCCCATCCGGCGCCAGCGCGACGCACAGCGCATGGCCCTGGCTATGGCTCAACGAGGCAACGCGGCTGCCCCTCGGCAGGGAGGCGAGCAAGGCGCGGCTGGCTCGCCAGTCCCGTTCGGCCCGGGCACCGCGAGGTTGATCGATCCGCGCGCTGTCCTCGGGCCGTAAAGAGGCCGGATCATAATGCGCGGCCGATTCGGGTGCGGCCCAGCCTAGTACGACATCCACTGCCAACATCCGACCCCAATAGTCAACCCACTGAAAACATACTGAAAAAACTTCATCCGATCCAGTAAAATCCGGCCGATATGCTGACTTTTTCGATCCCCCGCTGGCAGGCGTGGGCGCCGAGCATACACAATCCGTCTTGCTGGCACGACTGGGCCCAGGCCCCGTTCTGCCCTATCGTGCACGACGATGCCCCTCGGCTCGACTTTCTGCCTCCCATGCAGCGCCGGCGGCTCAGTTCCATGGCTCGTATGGTTTTCGCCAGTGCCTGGACGCTGGCCGAAGGCCATCCTCCCATGCCGGTCGTCTACGCCTCGCGGCACGGCGAGACCAGCCGCGGCTTCGACCTTCTGCAGACGCTGGCCCGGGACGAAGACCTGTCGCCGACCTCTTTTGCCTTGTCCGTGCACAACGCCATCCTCGGGCAATGGTCCATCGTGCGACAGGAAACCTGCGAAACCGTCGCCCTGTCGATCGAGGGTGACGGCGCCGAGCACGCTTTCCTGGAAGCCGGCGCGCTGCAGAGCCGGGGACACGACCGGGTGCTCGTCGTCCTGGCCGAGGAAACGCCGCCTTGCGCCTACCGCCCCTGGACCGAAGACGTCCCTTTTCCCTACGCCGCAGCGTTCGTCGTCGAGCGCGGCTCGGAACTGAGCCTGGAGCTGTGCGCCGACGATACGTCGCCCGACGATGCCGGGCTGCCCAGTCCCTTGAACCTGCTACGCCATCTGGCCTTGAATACACCGCGTTGGCGCTGCCGCGCGGGCAATCGCACATGGGCCTGGACGCGCCGCTGAACCTGCCACGCCAAGACTACTGGCTATGGCGCCTGATCGCCACGGGCCTGTCCTTTGCGCTTTTCGGGCTGGGCGGTCTGGCGCTGCGCGTGCTGGTCTTTCCCGCGCAGCGCCTCTTGCCCGGCGACGTGCGCACGCGGCAGCGGCGCGCGCGCCGGACCATCGTGCGCACCTTCGGGCTGTTCGCGCGCTTCATGGTCCGGGTCGGCGTCATCGAACTCGATTTCAGAGGCGCCGAGAGGCTCGGCCGGCCCGGCCAGCTGGTCATCGCCAATCATCCCTCGCTGCTCGATGTCGTTCTGGTGGCCGGGCAAATTCCCGATGCCAACTGCATCGTCAAGCATAGGCTCGCCGCCAACCCATTTACGCGCGGCCCCGTGCAGAACGCCGGCTACATCACCAACGACGCAAGCCTGGAGATGCTCGACCACGCCGCCCAGGCGCTACGACAGGGCGATACGCTGCTGGTGTTTCCGGAAGGCACACGCACGCCCCTGGGCAGCATGCCGCGTTTTCATCGAGGCGCGTGCGCCATCGCGCTGCGCGGCGCCCGCGTCGTCACGCCCGTCGTCATACACATGAATCCGCGCAGTCTGACCAAGGGCGAACCCTGGTGGCACATTCCGAGGCGGCGCATACGCTATACCATCGAGGTTGGCGCCGACCTGGACCCGCAGAGCTGGCTGGCGCACGACCTGCCCCCCGCGGCGGGCCGCAAGATGAACGATTTTCTCCATGATTATTTTGAAGCGAGACTTGCCTGCGATGGCTGCACTGGAACCCGAAATCAAGACGCTCATCATTGAAACGCTGGGCCTGGAAGACATGACTCCCGACGACATCGGCAGCGACGATCTGCTCTTTGGCGACGGACTGGGGCTGGACTCGGTCGATGCCCTGGAGCTGGGCCTGGCGCTGCAAAAGCGCTATGGCATCACGCTCGAACCGGAAACCAAAAACATGCGACAGCATTTCGCCACCGTGGCCAGCCTGGCCGCTTTTGTCGCGTCGCACCGCAGCGCCTGATCCGTCCAGGATTTTTTCATGCAAACCCGAGAAACCATACTGGCGACCTTGCGCGACGCGCTGGTCGAGCTGTTCGACATCGAGCCCGAACGCGTCACGCCCACGGCCAACCTTTACACCGATCTCGAAATCGACAGCATCGACGCCATCGACCTCATCGATCACATCAAGCGCAAGACGGGACGCAAGCTCGACGCCAACGATTTCCGCACCGTGCGCACCGTGCAGGACGTCATCGAGGCGATTGACCAGAAGCAACCGTCGCAGGAACAATGAAATCGTTGCTCGGCGCGGCGCTGCTGCTGGCAGGCCTGGCCTATCCCTTCTGGGTTCACGCCATGATGGAGCGCGCCCAGCCCGGCCTGATCATGCTGCCGATGGCCGCGCTATGGCTTTTGCGCGCGCTCGTTCCCGGCAAAAGCCAGCCGGGCGGGCGCGTTCCGCCCCTGCTCGCCCTGATAGGCTGCATTGTCTTTGCCCTTATCGGAACCACGGCCGGACTGCGCTGGTATCCCGTGCTCATCAACGTCATCATGCTGGCCATTTTCGGTTCGAGCCTGCGTTATGGGCCGCCCCTCATCGAACGCATCGCCCGGCTGCAGCACCCGGACCTGCCGCCCGAAGGCGTGCGCTACACGCGCAAGGTCACGCAGGTGTGGGTCGGTTTCTTCGTTTTCAACGGGCTGATGGCCGCAGGCCTGGCCTTGTGGGGGCCGTGGTCCTGGTGGACCGCGTACAACGGCGGCATCAGCTATGTGCTCACCGGCGTGCTGTTCGCCGGCGAGTGGCTGGTAAGGCCGCGCTTCAAGCAGTCCCCCGGCGCGGCGCCCTGCGGGCTCGCTGCCTCGCAAAGCGCAAAGCAGCGGCGTTGATCATGACTTGGATAGACCTGCCCGATCTTATCGTCGCGGCGACGCCGCAGCGGCTGGTGGCGCATGAGCCCGCACTGGATCTGGCTGCGCTGGCTCGAGGCAGCCTGGCGGCGGCAGGCGGCCTGCGGGCCCGCGGCATCCGGCGAGCAGGCCTGTTCTTCGACGACGCCGCCGACCTGGCCACAGCGCTCCTGGCGTGCTGGCGCGCGGGCGTCGTCGCCGTCCTGCCGGGCGACGCCCAGCCGGCCACCTGCGCGCGCCTGCAAGGCGACGTGGATGCCTGGCTGAGCGACCGCGAGCTGCCCGTCCCGATCGCGGGGCAAATCCGCCTGATCGAACTGCTTGCGCACGCGCCCATGCCGGCGGTGCGCCTGGATGCGGATGCGCCGGGCGTGCGCATTCTGACTTCCGGGTCGAGCGGCACACCCAAGCTGATCGACAAGCCGTGGCGCCAATTGATGGAAGAAGTCCGCGCGCTGCAGGCGCAATGGCCCGAGCTCGAACGCGGGCACGGACACGAACGGGACGAACGGCCCGTCACCGTCCTGGGCAGCGTCAGTACGCAGCACATGTACGGCCTGCCCTTTCGCCTGCTATGGCCTCTGTGCGCGGGCCGCCCCATCGTGCGCGCGCAACTCGTCTACCCGGAAGAAGTGCAGCAGGCTGTGCACGCGCACGCCCCCTGCGTCTGGATCGCCAGTCCCGCGCTCCTGCGCCGCCTGGGCGGCAATCTGGACTGGCCAGCGCTGCGGCAAGGCCTGCGCGGTATTTTTTCCGCCGGCGGCGCGCTGACCGGCGCAACCACGCAGTTCCTGGACCAGCGACTGGGCTGGCTGCCGACCGAAATCTACGGCAGCTCCGAAGCCGGCGTCGTGGCCTGGCGCCGGGGCGAGTCCGATTGGCAATGCGTCGGCCGCGCCGAGGTCGGGCTGGACGAGCGCCAGGCCCTGTGGGTGACATCGCCCTGGGCCAACGGCGGGTTCGAGCAGACTGCCGATGCCGCGGCGCTGCGCGCGCACGGCGGCTTCGCATTGCTGGGGCGTCTGGACCGCATCATCAAGCTGGAAGAAAAACGCGTTGCCCTGCCCATGGTGGAACGCGCGCTGGCCAGTCATGCCTTCGTCGACGAGGCCTACGTCGACAAGCTGGCCGACGCCGGCCGACTGACCGCGCTCGTCGCACTGACGCCCGCCGGCCTGCATGCTTTGCGCAACCAGGGCCGCCAGGCGGTCATCGCGGCGCTGCGCGCGCATCTGGCCCCGCAGGTCGAAACCCTGGCCGTGCCGCGCAGTTGGCGCTTCATGCGGCAACTGCCCTGGAATACGCAAGGCAAGCTGACGCGACCCGTCTTCGAACGACTGGCCGGCCCGCGCCCCAGCGCTCCCGAACTCGAGTCCCTGCCCGCGGCCGACGCGGCGACGCGGCGCTATGCCTTCGAAGTACCGCTGGATCTGGCGCATTTCTCGGGCCACTTCGCGCAACTGCCCATCGTGCCCGGCGTGACGCAGATCGGCTGGGCCGTCGACGCCGCACGGCGCGATCTGCGGCCCGACCTTCGCTTCGGCGGCATGGAGGTGCTGAAGTTCCAAAAGCTGCTGCGCCCTGGCGACGCCGCCGAACTGCTGCTGAGCTGGGACGACGAGCGGGCCAAGCTGCATTTCTCCCTGACCCAGGCCGGCGCGTCCTGCGCGTCCGGCCGCATTCTGCATCGCTCCGATCATGCCCAACCATAGACCTTGCGCGCTGATACCGGTCTACAACCACGGCCGCACCGTGGCCGCGGTGGCCCGCGGCCTGCGGGCCCAGGGCCTGCCGTGCCTTCTCATCGACGACGGTTCGGATGCAGACTGCGCCGCCGTGCTGGACGCGCTGGCGCGCGAGCCCGACATGCATCTGGTGCGCAGGCCCGCGAACGGCGGCAAGGGCATGGCCATGCTGGACGGGTTTCGCGCAGCGGATGCGCTGGGCTACAGCCACGCGCTGCAGATCGACGCCGACGGTCAGCACGCCGTGCAGGACGTCCAGCGATTTCTCGCGCTCTCGCGCGCGCATCCCGACGCCCTGATCGGCGGCGCTCCCATCTACGGCGCGGACGCGCCGCGCGCGCGCCTGTACGGCCGCTGGCTGACCCGCGTGTGGGTATGGATCAACACCCTTGCGCTGGACATCCCCGACGCCATGTGCGGCTTTCGGCTGTATCCGCTGCCGCCCACGCTGGCCGTCATCGAGCGCGCCCAGGTGGGGCGGCGCATGGACTACGACATCGGCATCATCGTGCACCTGCATTGGCGCGGCACCCCCATGATCTGGGTGCCCACACGCGTGGCCTATCCCGCGGACGGCGTTTCGCATTTCAAGGGTCTGCGCGACAACGCCATGATCAGCCTGATGCATGCGCGGCTCTTTTTCGGCATGCTCTGGCGCTCGCCCCGGCTCTTGGCGCGACGCATGCGCCAGGCCCTGCGAAGGGTGCGCGCATGACCCGGCCCGACGACACGCACTGGGCCAACCAGCCCGAGCGCGGCAGCGACCTTCTGATGCGCCTGACCGCCCGCGCCACGCGCCTTCTGGGACGGCGCACGTTGACGCCGGTGGTATGGCTCATCGTGCTGTACTTCTATGTCACCGGCAGGCGCGCGCGCCGCGCCGTTGCGGACTATCAGCGCCGCCTGGCCGCGCACACCGGGCGAGACGACCTCTTTCCCGCGCGTTGCGCCGTCTACCGCCAGTTCCTCATGTTCGCGCAGGTCCTGCTCGACAAGCTCGACGCCTGGCAAGGCAAGATCACACTGCGCGACCTGGATCTCGACGACCCCGACGGTCTGCTCGCCCAGATGAAGCCGGATCGCGCGCGAGGCCAGATCCTGCTCTGCGCGCACATGGGCAATCTGGACGTCTGCCGCGCCTTGGCGGCGCACCAGCCGAGCATGAAGCTGACCGTGCTGGTACACAGCCACAACGCCGTGCGCTTCAACCAGGTGTTGGCCGAGGCCGGCGCCACCAGCGTCGAGCTCATGCAGGTCAGCGAACTGGACGCCATCGCGATGCTGGACCTGAGCCAGCGCATCGACCGCGGCGAATGGCTCGCCATCACCGGCGACCGCGTCCCGCCGCGCGGCAACCGCGTGGTGGAGGTGGACTTTCTCGGCGCTCCCGCGCGGTTTCCGCAGGGCCCGTGGCTGCTGGCCGGCATACTGCGCTGCCCGGTCAATATTTTGTCCTGCGCCCGCCAGGAGCAGGGTCCCCGCGTCGGACGCTACAAGCTCGCCATGCGCCGCCTGGCCGTCGACCTGGCCTGGACGCGCGCCACCCGCGACGACGCGATCCGGCGCGTCGCGCAACGCTATGCCGACGAACTCGCGCTGGCTTGCCGGGAAACGCCGCTGCAGTGGTTCAACTTCTATCCTTTCTGGAACGATCATGCGTAAGCGCGGAGTCCTGGGCGCCGAAGTCCGGATCAAAGTGCCCTTCTACGACGTCGACACGCTGCATGTGGCCTGGCACGGCCACTATGCCAAGTACCTGGAAGAAGCGCGCTGCGCGCTGCTCGACAGCATCGGCTACAACTACGACGCCATGCGCGCGGACGGCTATGCCTGGCCTGTCATCGACCTGCACATCCGCTACGCCCGGCCGGCCCGCTTCGGTCAATCGATCACCGTGCGCGCCGAAATGGTGGAATGGCGCAACCGGCTGCTCATCAACTACCTGCTCACCGATACCGAAACCGGCACGCGGCTGACCCGCGCCTCGACGGCCCAGATCGCCGTGCTCCTGGCCACGGGAGAAATGCAGATGATCGCCCCCGCCGGTCTGATCAGCGCCGTGGAAAACGCATTGAACCGCACCAAGGCCGCATGATGAAACGATGGATATTCCTAGCCCTGTTTGCGCTCGTGCCGTGCATGGCCGGCGCCTTCAGCCTCGATCAACTGCAGACGCAGCTGCGTGCCCAGCCCATCGTGCGGGGCCACTTCACGCAGCAGAAATTTCTGCGCTCCCTGGCCCAGCCGCTGACCAGCCGCGGCGATTTCACGCTGGCGCAGGGCAAGGGCCTGCTGTGGAAGCTGACCAGCCCCTTCGAGCAGGATCTGCGCATTACGCCGCAAGGCATCGCCAAGCGCGATGCACAAGGCCAATGGCAGGCGCTGCCCCAGCAGATGGGCGCCGGCCGCGAAACCGGCATCTTTCTGGCCGTGCTGGCCGGCGACACCCACGGTCTGCAGGAAAACTTCGACATCTCGCTGGCCGGCAACGCGCAGGCCTGGACCATGACCATGAAGCCCAGTTCGGCACTGCTGAGCCAGATTTTCGAGGCCATCATCATTCAGGGTGGCGCGCTGGTGCAGCGCATCGAACTGCGCGAAACCCAGGGCGACCGAACCGTGCTGCAGCTGCAGGACGTGCAGCCCGCCGCGCAATTGAACGACGAGGAGCAGCGTGCCTACGCGCAATGAACGCCTGCTGCCGCGGCTGTTCCAGCTCGGTCTCGCGATCCTGATCTGCCTGGGCGCCTGGCAGTGCCGGCACGGCTGGCCGGTCTCGTCCGACCTGCTGTCGCTGCTGCCGGCCACCCGCGGCGATGCCTTGCAGCGCCAGGCCCAGGCCCGCGTGCAAGAGCCCTTGACCCGCCAGATGATCGTCCTGGTCGGCGCGCGCAAGCGTGTAGAGGCGGTCGCGCAAGCACGAAACCTGGGCGCGCGCATGACGGCCAGCCACCTCTTCGCGCATGTGCAGACCGACTACAGCCCCGATCTGGCCGCGGTGCGCGCCGCCCTGCTGGCCGGCCGCGTAGCCATGCTGCCGGCCGCAGACCGGCAGTTGCTGGAAAACGACCCGGCCGCCTATGCCGAGCGCCGCGCGCGCGACATCGTCGACCCCTTCTCGGCCGCCGGCCTGGTGCCGCTGGACCAGGATTGGCTGGGCCTCACACGCCGCATCCAGGACGCGTTGCGTCCGGGCGGCGCAGTGCAGTTCGACACGGCCAGCGGCACGCTGCAGGCCGAGCGCGACGGCTGGACCTGGGTGATGGTGCGCGCCGAGACGCTGGGCAACGCCTTCGACCAGAAGAGCCCGCAGAAAATCGCGGCGCTCATGCACCAGGCCGCGCAGGATCTGAAGACGCACCAGATCAGACTGCTCATGACCGGCGGCGCCCTTTTTGCCGACGCGGGCCGCAGGCAGGCGGTGCATGAAAGCAGCCTCATCGGCGCGGGGTCGGTGCTGGGCATCGTGCTGGTGCTGCTCCTGGCGCTGCGGCGCTGGCGCGCCCTGCTGGCCTTCGTGCCGGCCGCGGCGGGTTTTCTGGCCGGCTTCGTCGCCTGCGTCGCGGTCTTCGGCCATATTCACGTGCTGACGCTGGTCGTGGGCGCCAGCCTCATCGGCTTCGTGGTCGACTTTCCCATGCATTGGCTGGGCAAGAGCTACGGCATCGCCGACTGGCAAGCCTGGCCGGTCATGCGCCGCGTGCTGCCGGGCCTGACCATCAGCCTGGCTGCGAGCCTCGTTGGCTATGTCGCGCTGGCCTTCACGCCTTTTCCCGCGCTGACGCAGATCTCCGTTTTTTCCACCGCGGGTTTGCTGGGCGCCTATGCCTGCACGGTTTGCCAGATGCCGGCGTGGTTCGCGCGCTGGCAGCCTCGGCCCCAGCCGGCGCTGGCCCGCCAGGCCGATGGCATCCTGACCGCTATTCGGGCGCTGCGCGATCGGCGCCGGACGCGATGGCTGATCGTCATCGCCGCCGCCCTGCTCTGCGCCGCCGGCATCGCGCGGCTGGATCTGCGCGACGATCTGCGCCAGTGGGTCTCGCTGCCCATGCCGCTCATCCAGCAGGCCCGTGAGATCGGCGAGATCACCGGTTTCATGCCCACCAGCCAGTTCTTCCTGGTGCGCGCCGACAGCGACGACGAGCTGCTGCGCCGCACGGCCCGGGTCGACGCCGCGCTGGAGCCGCTCAAAGCCAGGCACGCGCTGGCCTCCTATCTTTCGCTCAGTCAGCTCGTCGCGCCCGTCGCCGTGCAGCGTCAAACACAGGCGCGCCTGGCCGCACTCGCCGCGCAAGATACGCCCTGGCAGGCTTTCCAGCAGGCGGGCATCCCCATTGCCGCCATTCAGGCCGAGCTTCGGGCGCTGGCCGCCTTGCCCGCGATGAACATAGACGCCGCCCTGGCCGGCCCGCAGGCCGAAGCATGGCGCGGTCTCTGGCTGGGCCGACACGATGGTCAATCGGCCGGCATCGTCACGCTGCAAGGCTTGCCCGACGCCTCCGCGCTCGCCGGCATCGCGGCCGGCATTCCCGGCGTGACGCTGGTGGATCAAAATAGCGAACTGAACCGTATGTTCACCACCACTCGCCTGGAAGCCGCGCTGCTCAAGCTGGCTTCGTACGTCCTGGCCGCGCTGATCCTGCTGGCCACGCTGGGACGGCATGCGACCTGGCGCATCCTGGCCGTGCCTCTGGCCGCGACCTGCTGCACGCTCGCCGCGCTGGGCTGGCTGGGCCAGCCGCTCACGCTCTTCAGCCTCTTCGGCCTGTTGCTGGTCTCGGCCATCGGCGTGGACTACGCCGTCTTCATCTATGAGCGTATCGCCGGTGCGCAGGCCAGCCTGGTGGGCATCCTGCTGGCCGCCAGCTGCACACTGCTGTCTTTCGGCCTGCTGGCTTTCAGCAGCACGCCGGCCATCGCCAATTTCGGCCTGACCGTCGCGCTGGGCATCGTCTTCTGCCTCCTGATCGCCCCTTGGCTCACTTTTTCCAACAAGGAACCGCACCACGATGGAAACTCGTGAAATCGTCATTATCGGAGCCGGCCCGGCGGGCGCCGTCGCCGCCGCGCTGCTCAAGCGCAAAGGCCACGACGTGCTGGTGCTGGAGCGCCAGACCTTTCCGCGTTTTTCCATCGGCGAAAGCCTGCTGGCGCACTGCCTGGAATTCGTCGAAGAGGCGGGCATGATGCCGGCCGTGCAGGCCGAGGGCTTCCAGATCAAGAACGGCGCGGCGTTCGCCTGGGGCGATCGCTACACCGACTTCGATTTCGGCGACAAATTCAGTCCCGGCCCAGGCGCCACCTTTCAGGTGCAACGCGCCCGCTTCGATCAGATATTGGCCGACGAGGCCGTCCGGCAAGGCGTGCAGGTGCGCTTTCAGCAAGAGGTGACGGCCGGCGACTTTACCGACCAGGGCGCCGAACTGCAGGTGCGCGATCTGGCGAGCGGCGAATCGAGGTCGATCCGGGCCCGCTTCGTGCTGGACGCCAGCGGCTACGGGCGCGTCCTGGCGCGCCTGCTCGATCTGGAGCGGCCTTCCGACATGCCGCCGCGCAAGGCAGTGTTCGCGCATGTAGAAGACCGCACGGCGCAGGGGGAATTCGACCGAAGCAAGATCCTCATCAGCGTGCATCCCGAACACCGCGGCATCTGGTATTGGCTGATTCCCTTTTCCAACGGCCGCGCGTCGATCGGCGTGGTCGGCGACGCGGCGCTGCTCGATCCTGCGGCGGCCCCGCCCGACGACCTGCTCAGGCAATGGGTCGATGCCGCGCCCAACCTGAAGAAGCTGCTGCGCAACGCCGTGTGGGATACCCCGGCCGGCATCATCAGCGGCTACTCTGCCGCGGTCAAGCGCCTGCACGGACCCGCCTTCGCCCTGCTGGGCAACGCCGCCGAATTCCTCGACCCGGTCTTTTCCTCGGGCGTCACGATCGCGCTCAAATCGTCCAAGCTTGCCGCCGACGCCCTGCACCGCCAATTGAGCGGCGAAAAGGTCGACTGGGACGCCGACTTCGCCGAGCCGCTGATGGTGGGCGTGGAGACCTTCCGCGCCTATGTGCAAGGCTGGTACGACGGCGTGTTCCAGGACGTGGTGTTCTACGAACAGGCCCAGCCCGAGATCAAGCGCATGATCAGTTCCATTCTCGCCGGTTATGCCTGGGACACGAACAACCCCTTCGTGGCCGAGCCCCGGCGACGCCTGCGCATGCTGGCCGAACTCTGCCGCGCCTGTGCCGCGCAATGACGCTCATGAACATCCGGTTTTCTTTCATTCGGCTGCGCAGGATGCTGCCTCTGCTCACGCTTTTCCTGGGCGCCTGCGCCAGCGCGCCGCCGGTGCCGCTAAACGACGCCGACCTGGACCTGGGACTGCCGCGCCAGGTCCACGTGGTCGAGCATGCCGCGGGGCAGCCGGACCTGGACCGCATGCTCGTGGCCCAGCAAATCGGCCCGGCCAGCCGCTGGTCGCTCTTCGATCCGCTGGGTGTGCCCCTGGCGCGCCAGCTGCTGCAAAACGGCGCATGGCGCAGCGACGGCCTGCTGCCGCCCAATGCCCCGGCCCGCGCCCTGTTCGCCGAGTTGATCTTTGCCTGGATGCCGCAAGCTCGGCTCGACGCCGCCTACGGCCCCGATACCTGGCGGGCACAGACCCTGCCCGACGGGCGTCGCGTGCGCCTGTTTCTGGGCAGCGGCGGCAGCGACTGCGCGCCGCTCTGGACAGTCGCCTGGCCCGCAGCGCCCACGCCGCAAAGCGCCTTCACCATCACGCAGGCCGACGGCACGAGCTGGGTGGTGTCGCCGTTGAAGGATCAGCCATGAACACGCCGAGCCGTCTCAAGTGTTCATGTCCCCCTTGGGGGGATGGCGCGCAGCGCCAAGGGGGCTGTCTCTGCACGCCGAGCCGTCTCAAGTGTTCATGTCCCCCGCGGATGACGGCGCGCGGCGCCACGGGGGCATCATGAAAGCCGCGACATCTGCCGGGTGGCTGAGCCGCCCCGGCGTGGTCTGCGCGCTGGGCGAAAGCCTGGCCGACGTTGCACGGGGGCTTTACGCCGGCGACACCTCGGGCATGCAGGCCAGCGATGCCTGGATTCACGGCCGCACCACAGTGGTGGGTTCCTGCGCCGGTTCGCTGCCCGCCTGGCCCGAAGGTCTGGCCGCGCATCAGCGCAGCCGCAACAACCAGCTGCTGCTGGCCGCCGCGCAGCAGATCGAACCCGCGCTGCGCCAGGCGATTGCGCGCCACGGCGCGCATCGCGTGGGCGTGGTGCTGGGCACCAGCACGTCCAGCATCAACGACAATGCCGGCGCCTTCATCGCGTTGCGCGACACGGGCCGTTGGCCCGATAGCTACGACTATCGCCGCCAGGCGCTGTCGGCGCCGTCGGTCTTCCTGGCCCAATGGCTGGGCAGCGCCGGGCCGGCGCAGACCGTCTCCACCGCCTGCACATCCAGCGCGCGCGCGCTCATGACCGCGCACGCCTGGTTGCGCATGGGCATTTGCGACGCCGTGGTTTGCGGCGGCGCAGACAGCCTGTGCCGCTTCACCCTGCAGGGCTTCACCTCGCTGGGCGCCATCAGCGACACGCTCTGCAACCCCTTCTCCGCAGCACGTAAAGGTATTTCCATCGGCGAGGCGGCGGCGCTCTTTCTCATGGAGCGCGAACCCGCCGACGGCGGCAGCGTGGCGCTGCTCGGCAGCGGCGCAAGCTCCGACGCCTGGCACATGTCTTCGCCGGAACCCTCAGGCCGAGGCGCGCGCCAAGCCATGCAGACGGCGCTGCGCGAAGCCGGGATGCAGGCGGCCGACATCGGCTGGGTCAATCTGCACGGTACCGGCACCGAGCTGAACGACGCCATGGAGAGCCTGGCGATGCAGGCCCTCTTTCCCGACCGCGGCGTTCCCTGCGCCTCGACCAAGGCTCTGACGGGACACGCCTTGGGCGCCGCGGGCGCGCTGGAAGCCGTCCTGGCCTGGATCACCCTGACACCCGAATACGCCGCCCGCCCGCTGCCTGCGCACGTCTGGGACGGCCAGGCCGACCCGACTCTGCCCGCACTCGATTTCAGCGGCGCCGGACAGCGCTATGCGCCAGGCAAGCGCCGCGTCGCCATGAGCAACTCCTTCGCCTTCGGCGGCAACAACACCAGTCTCATTCTGGGAGCCGCATCATGACGCCGGCCGCGCCGGATCTGCCCATGCCCGCATCTGCGCTACTGCCGCACTCGGGCGACATCGTCCTGCTCGACGACATCGTGTCGTGCGACGACGAGACCCTGGCGGCGAGCGCCACCGTGCGGCCCGGCCTCTTCAGCCTGGCCGACGGCAGCCTGCCGCCCTGGGCGGGGCTCGAAATTCTGGCCCAGGCAGTGGCGGCCTGGTCCGGCCGGCAGTCCCTCCTGGCAGGCCAGCCGGCGCGCATGGGCTTTCTGCTCGGCACGCGCCACTACGAATGCCGCGTCGACGCCTTTGCGCCCGGCGCCGCGCTGACCGTCCAGGTCACGCGTGCGCTGCAGGACGACAGCGGCATGGGTATTTTCGAAGGCCGCATTCTGCAAGACGGGCGTGAAATCGCGCACGCCCGGCTGAACGTCTATCAACCCGGCGACATATCAAGCTATACGCAGGAAATCGAACCCGCATGAGCGAACCCGTGAACACGCCCACCGTCCTCGTCACCGGATCCAGCCGCGGCATAGGCCGCGCCATTGCCCTGGCGCTCGCCGCCGCCGGCTACGACCTGGTGCTGCACTGTCGCAATCGCATGGATCAGGCGCAAGCCGTGCGCGACGACATCCTCGCGCTGGGCCGCCAGGCCCGCATTCTGAGCTTCGACGTCGCCGACCGCGCGCAGTGCAGGCAAGCGCTAGAGACCGACGTCCAGGCGCACGGCGCCTACTACGGCGTCGTCCTGAATGCCGGCCTGACCCGCGACGGCGCTTTCCCCGCGCTGAGCGGCGACGACTGGGACCTGGTTCTGCGCACCAACCTAGACGGCTTCTACAATGTGCTGCACCCGCTGACCATGCCCATGGTGCGGCGACGCGCGCCGGGCCGCATCGTCTGCATCGCGTCCGTCTCGGGCCTGACGGGCAACCGCGGCCAGGTCAACTACAGCGCGTCCAAGGCCGGCGTCATCGCCGCGGCCAAGTCCCTGGCCATCGAGCTGGCCAAACGGCAAATCACCGTCAATTGCGTAGCCCCAGGCCTGATCGAAACCGACATGATCGACGACAATGTCCCCGTGGACGAAATTCTCAAACTCATTCCCGCCCAACGCATGGGCCGGCCCGACGAAGTCGCCGCCGCCGTGGCCTTTCTGATGTCGCCCGCCGCGGCCTACATCACGCGTCAGGTGCTGGCGGTCAACGGAGGGCTATGCTGATGCAGCGCGTCGTCGTAACGGGCATGGGCGGCATCTGCGCGCTGGGGCAGGACTGGCCGTCGATCGCGGCCGCCTTCGACGCCGGCCGCAACGCCGTGCGCGTCATGTCCGACTGGGACCGCTATGCCGAACTCAATACCCGTCTGGCGGCGCCCATCCCCGAATTCGAGGTTCCGGGGCACTGGACGCGCAAGCAGCTGCGCAGCATGGGCCGCGTCTCGCAGTTGTCGGTGTACGCCGCCGAGCGCGCGCTGACCGACGCGGGCCTCATCGACAACCCCGACATCGCAGACGGCCGCATGGGCGTCGCCTGCGGCTCGTCGACGGGCAGCACCGCCGAAATACGCGCCTTCGGCAACATGCTGCTCAACGGCGTCACCGACGACCTCAACGCCAATTCCTATGTGCGCATGATGCCGCACACCACCGCGGCCAATATCGGCATCTTCTTCGGCCTGAAAGGCCGCATCATCCCCACCTCCAGCGCCTGCACCTCGGGCAGCCAGGGCATCGGCTATGCCTACGAAGCCATCCGCTACGGCCGCCAGGCGCTCATGCTGGCCGGCGGCGCCGAAGAGCTCTGCCCCAGCGAGGCCATCGTCTTCGACGCCCTCTACGCCACCAGCCAGCGCAACGACGCGCCCGAGCTCTCGCCGCGCCCCTACGACAGCCGGCGCGACGGCCTGGTGATCGGCGAAGGCGCCGGCATGCTGGTGCTCGAATCGCTGGACCATGCGCTGGCGCGCGGGGCGCGCATCCATGCCGAGATCGTCGGCTTCGGCAGCAACTCCGACGGCAGCCACATCACCCGGCCCGAAGCCGCCACCATGCGCGTCGCCATGGAGCAGGCCCTAAACGACGCGCAACTGCCGCCCGAGGCCGTCGGCTACGTCAACGGCCACGGCACGGCCACCGAGCACGGCGACATCGCCGAAACCCAGGCCACTCAGGCGGTCTTCGGTCCGCGAGTGGCCATCAGCTCGCAGAAAAGCTATCTGGGCCACACGCTCGGCGCCTGCGGCGCGCTCGAATCGTGGTTCAGTATCGAGATGCTCAAGCACGACCGCTACATCGCCACGCTAAACCTCACCGAGGTCGATCCGCGCTGCGGCGAGCTCGACTACATCGTCGACGGCCCGCGCCGGGCCAGCCACGAATACGTCATGAACAACAATTTCGCCTTCGGCGGCATCAACACCTCGTTGATCTTCCGCCGCTGGGCCTGACACCGAGGACCTTCATGAGCACTTCCCTCAAGACCCGCATCGCCGACGACATCAAGACTGCCATGCGCGCCAAGGACACAGCCCGCCTGGGGACGCTGCGCTTCCTTTCGGCCGCACTCAAGCAGAAGGAAGTCGACGAACGCCGCGAATTGTCCGATGCTGAAGTCACCGCCATCATCGAGAAACAGGTCAAGCAGCGCCGCGAGTCCATCGCCGCGTTCGAGCAGGCCGGTCGCACGGAAAGCGCCGACCAGGAAAAGGCGGAGCTGTCCGTGCTGCAGGAATTCCTGCCGCAGGCCGCCTCGCCCGAAGAAGTCGCCGCCGTCATCGACAAGGCGCTGACCGAGGTCGCCGCGCAAGGCGTGAGCGGCCCGGCCGCCATGGGCCGCGCCATGGCCATCGTCAAGCCTGCCCTGGCGGGCCGCGCCGACATGGCCGAGGTGTCCAAGCTGCTCAAGGCCAAATTGGGCTGAAGCCCGAGCAAGCGAAGCGCCGCGCCGTACTTCGCCGGATCGAATCGCGCGGGCGCAGGGTAATCTGCGGACATATCCCTCCGAATAGCGCTTAGATGAACACGCAGGCTGAAAACGGCTCTCCCTCCACCGCACCGCCGCGGGCCGGCGATGCGGCAGCGTCCGTCAGACAAGGTTTTCAGCTGGCCGGGCAGCAGCGTTTCGGCGAAGCCGTCGCCTGCTTCGATCGGGCGGTCGCACTCGAGCCCCATTTCGCCGAGGCCTGGATCGGCCGCGGCATCGCGCTCTTCTATCTCGGCCGCGTCGAAGAAGCCGTATACAGCTACGACCGCGTGCTGGCGCTCAAACCCGACGCCGAGGCGTACAACAGCCGCGGCCTGGCCCTCTACACCCTGGACCGACTCGACGAGGCGGTAGCCAGCTACGACCGGGCCCTCGCACTCAAGCCCGACGCCCAGGCGTTCAACATCCGCGGCATGGCTTTGCACAAGCTGGGCCGGTTCGACGAAGCCGTGGCCAGCTACGACAGGGCGTTGGCGCTCGCGCCCGATTACGCCGAAGTCCTCAACAGCCGGAGCACCGCGCTCGCAAAGCTCGAGCGTTACGACCAGGCTCTGGCAAGCATCGACCAGGCCATCGCCCTTGGCGCGGGTTCCGCCGAGGTCTGCCTGATCGTCGGCGTCGAACTGCACAACGGCGGCCGTTTCGACGACGCCCTGGCCTGCTACGACCGTGCGCTCGCGCTCAGACCCGATTACGCCGACGCGCATTTCCACCGCGCCCTGATACGCCTGGCCGCAGGCGACTTCGCGCGCGGCTTCGAAGACTATCGCTGGCGTTTTCGCATCGAGGACGAACGGCGGCGCCCGTCCCGGCCCGAGGGCATCGCCTGCCCCGACTGGGAAGGCGAACCGCTTGCCGGCAGGCGCCTGGTGATCTTCGTCGAGCAAGGCTATGGCGATGCCCTGCAATTCGTGCGCTACGTACCGATGGCCGTCGCGCGCGGCGCGCAGGTCACCGTGTTCGCGCCCGCGCCGCTGCTCACGCTGCTGCGCGCGTCCTTGCCGGGCGTCGAGGTCACCGACACCCTGTCCAGGAATGCCGTTTTCGACTTTCAGGCGCCCATGCTCGACCTGCCTCGGCTGTTCGGCACGACATTGGACACCGTTCCCGCGCAGGTGCCGTATCTGCTGGCCGACCGCACCGCGGCGGCTTCGTGGGCGCAGCGGCTGGCCACCGCGCCCGGTCCGGCACGGGCCGATCTCAACGTGGGTCTGGTGTGGGCCGGCAGCAGCCGTCTGCCCGACATCGACGCGCGCCGCAGCCTCAAACTCGCGCAGCTCGCCCCGCTCGCCGCCGTTGCCGGCATCCGATTCATCAGCCTGCAGATCGGCGAGCCGGCCGACGAAGCGAAGACGCCGCCTCCCGGCCTTGAACTGATCGACTGGACGAGCGAGATACGCGATTACGCCGACACCGCAGCGCTGGTCGCCGGCCTGGACCTGATCATTACCGTCGACACGTCCGTCGCGCATCTGGCCGGAGCATTGGGCAAACCGGTCTGGATCCTGTCGCGCTACGACGGCTGCTGGCGCTGGCTGATGGGCCGCCAAGATAGTCCCTGGTACCCGACCGCGCGTCTGTTTCATCAACCCACGCTGGGAGACTGGGACTCGGTCATCGCACACGTCGCAGCAGCGTTGAAGGCGTACGCCGCGCCGCACACCTCCCCGCCGGCCGCGCCCGCCCCCCACCCGGCCGGCGACGCGATAGCGCTGGTCAGGCAAGGCCTGCAACTGACCGAACAGCAGCATTTCGATGAAGCGCTGGCAAGGTTCGACAAAGCCAGCCTTCTCGCGCCCGATCTCGCCGAGGCGCTGATCTGCCGCGGCATCGTCCTCGCCCATCTCGGGCGCCTGGACGAGGCAGTGACCAGCTACGACCGCGTGCTCGCGCTCAAGCCCGACGCCGACACCTTCAACAACCGCGGCGCGGCCCTGTATGGGCTCGGCCGATTCGACGAGGCGGCCGCCAGCTACGGCGACGCGCTGGCGCTACGACCCGACGCGGAGACGTTCAACCGCCGCGGCGCGGCCCTGTACAAGCTAGGCCGCTACGATGATGCGCTGGCCAGCTACGACGGCGCGCTGGCGCTCAAGCCCGATTACGCCGACATCTTCGCCAGCCGCAGCGCCGCACTCGTGAAGCTGGCGCGCTACGACGAAGCGCTGGCCAGCATCGACAGGGCGATCGCGCTCGGATCGGGTTCCGCCGAAATCTGCCAGGGCATCGGCCTGGGCTTTCATCATCTGGGACGGCTCGACGACGCCCTGGCCTGCTACGACCGCGCGCTGGCGCTCGAGCCCGATCGTGCCGACACGCGCTACAACCGCGCCGTGACGCTGCTGCGTGCCGGCGACCTGGCGCGCGGCTTCGAGGCCTATCGCTGGCGTTTTCGCATCGACGGGGCGCGGCCCACCCGGCCCGACTGGCTCACCTGCCCCGACTGGGAAGGCGAACCGATCGCCGGCAAGCGGCTGGTGGTCTTTGTCGAGCAAGGCTATGGCGACACGCTGCAATTCGTCCGCTATGTGCCGATGGCGCAAGCCCGGGGCGCACACGTCACGCTTTTCGTTCCGCCGGGGCTGACCCGGCTGCTTCGCGCATCGCTGCCCGGCGTCGATGTCGTGGATCGCCTGCCCGAGACGGCCGTCTTCGACTACCAGGCGCCGATGCTCTGCCTGCCGCGAATCTTCGGCACCACGCTGGAGACGATTCCCGCCGCGACGCCGTATCTTCTGACCGACCCGACGGCGACGGCATCGTGGGCGCGGCGGCTGGCCGCAGTGCCCGGCCTGACGCGGCCCGACCTGAACGTGGGCCTGGTGTGGGCTGGCGGCAGGGAGCAGTCGTACGACGCACGACGCAGCCTGAAACTCGATCAACTTGCTCCGCTTGCAGCCGTTGCCGGCGTTCGGTTCTTCAGCCTGCAACTGGGCAAGCCGGCCGACGAAGCGAAGACGCCGCCTGACGGGCTCGACCTGGTCGACTGGACTGCCGAACTCAACGACTTCGCCGACACCGCCGCGCTGGTCGCCAACCTGGATTTGGTCATCTCCGTCGACACCTCGGTGGCGCACCTGGCCGGCGCGTTGAACAAGCCGGTCTGGATCCTGTCGCGCCACGACGGCTGCTGGCGCTGGTTGATGCATCGCCAAGACAGCCCGTGGTACCCCACGGCGCGCTTATTTCATCAATCCGCAGCGCAGCAGTGGGAGCCGGTCATTGCTCGGGTCGCCCAGGCGTTGAGCGAGTTCTCGGCCCAGCGCGCAGCGCCGCAACCCGACACCGGCGATCTCCCCGCCCCGATCCCGCCCCGCAGCGACGACGATGCAGTGGAATTCGCCAGATACGGTCTGCAGCTGAACTATCGCCGGCGCTTCGATGAAGCGGTGGCGAATTTCGACAGGGCCCTCGCGCTCGATCCCGATTTTGCCGAAGCCTGGATCAGCCGCGGCATCGCGCTCTTCGCGCTCGGGCGATTCGGCGAGGCGGCGTCCAGCTACGGCCGTGCACTGGCGCTGCGGCCCGACGCCGACATATTCAGCATCCGCGGCCTGGCCTTTTACATGCTTGGCCGGCTGGACGATGCGATAGCAAGCTATGACCAGGCGCTGGCGCTACAGCCGGATCACGCCGAAGCGCAGTTGAATCGCGCCCAGGCGCTGCTGCGCGCGGGCGACCTGGCGCGCGGCTTCGAGGCCTATGCGTGGCGCTTCCGGATCGACGAGCGGCCTGCCCGGCCCGACTGGCTTGCCTGCCCCGAATGGCAAGGCGAACCGATCGCCGGCAAGCGCTTGCTCATTTTTCACGAACAGGGCTTCGGCGACAGCCTGCATTTTGTCCGCTACGTGCCGATGGCGCTTGCGCGCGGCGCGCACGTCACCGTGTTCGTTCCGCCGGTGCTGGCCCGACTGCTGCGCGCTTCGCTGCCCGGCGTCGAGGTGGTGGACGGCCTGCCCAGGAACGCCGTGTTCGACTTCCAGGCGCCCATGCTCGGTCTGCCGCAGATCTTCGGCACGACGCTGGACACGATCCCCGCCGACATCCCTTACCTGACTGTCGATCAGACCGCGGCGGCGGCCTGGACGCGGCGGCTCGAAGCGCTGCCGGGATGCAAGATCGGACTGGTGTGGGCCGGAGGCAGGGACCGGGCCTACGACGAATACCGCAGCCTCACGCTTGCCCAGTTCGCGCCGCTCGCGGCCGTTGCCGGCGTGCAATTCATCAACCTGCAGCTGGGCGAGTCGGCCGCGCAGGCAAAAACGCCGCCCGCCGGCCTGAAACTGATCGATTGGACGGACGAGATCGGCGACTACGCCGACACCGCCGCGCTGGTTGCCGGCCTGGACCTGGTCGTCACCGTCTGCACGTCGGTGGCGCATCTTGCCGGTGCGCTGGGCAAACCGGTCTGGATCCTGCTGCATGAAGGCTGCTGCTGGCGCTGGCTGATGAACCGGGATGACAGCCCTTGGTACCCGAGCGCACGTCTTTTCCGCCAGCCGGCGGTCGGACAATGGACTCCTGTCGTCGCCGAGGTCGCCGCGGCGTTGCAGGCGTTCGCGTCGGCCTGTGCACCGTCTGCGCCGGATTCCGCGCAGGCCTGCCGCGGCATGGGGCTGGCGCTTTATCGCCGCGGGCAGCTCGAGGACGCGCTGGTCCACTACGATCGCGCGCTGGCGCTCGAACCCGACGCCGATACGTTCAATGCGCGCGGCGCAGCCTTGTATGAACTGGGCCGATGCACCGAGGCGATAGCCAGCTACGACCATGCGCTGGCGCTCGAGCCGGATCGCGCCGAGACCCGGTGGAACCGTGCGCGGGCGCTGCTGCGGGCCGGCGATCTGGCGCGCGGTTTCGACGCCTATCGCCAGTGCATGGAGCGCTACGGGAATCTGTCCGCATTTGCATGCCCCCTCTGGCAAGGCGAATCGCTGGCCGGCAAGCGGCTGCTGATCTTCTCTGAATACGGCCATGGCGACACCCTGCAGTTCGTGCGCTATGTACCGATGGCGCTTGCGCTCGGCGCGCGCATCACCTTGCTGGTCGAACCGGTCTTGCTGGAGTTGCTGCGCGCCTCGCTGCCCGGCATCGAGGTCGTCGACAGCCTGCGCAGCAACACCGTGTTCGACTTTCAGGTCGCACTGCTTTGCCTGCCTTCGCTTTTCGGCACTGCCCTGGACACGATACCGGCGCAAACACCGTACCTGATTGCCGATAAGGCCGCGACGGCGGCCTGGGCGCATCGGCTGGCGGCTTTGCCCAGTCTGGCGCGGCCCGAACTGAATGTAGGCGTGGTGTGGGCGGGCGGCAAGGACCGGTCGTACGATGCGCGTCGCAGCCTGACTCTCGCGCAACTCGCTCCGCTCGCAGGCATGTCCGGCGTGCGTTTCATCAGCCTGCAGCTGGGCGAGGCGGCCGGGCAAGCCAGGACACCGCCGCCCGGGCTCGAGCTGATCGACTGGACCAGCGAAATAAACGACTTCGCCGACACCGCCGCGCTGGCCGTCAACCTGGATCTGATCATCACCGTCGACACGTCGGTGGCGCATCTTGCCGGCGCGCTGAACAAACCGGTCTGGATCCTGTCGCGCTACGACGGCTGCTGGCGCTGGCTGCTCGATCGCAACGACAGCCCCTGGTATCCGACCGCCCGCCTGTTCCGTCAATCCGCGAGCGGCGCATGGGAGCCCGTCATCGCGGATCTTGCGACGGCGCTGCGGGAACTGGCGTCGGTCCCTGCAATGCCGGCGCCGGCGGCCGATGACGCCGCGGCGCTCATCAATCATGGCGTTCAACTGGCCTACCAGCAACGTTTCGACGAGGCCCTGGCTTGCTTTGACGGCGCCATCGCCCTGCAGCCCGGCCTCATCGAGGCCTTTCTCAATCGCGGCATCGCGCTCTTTTATCTGGGCCGCGTCGACGATGCCGTCACCAGCTACGATCATGCGCTGGCGCTCGAACCCGATTGGCCCGAAGCGCTCAACCAGCGCGCTGCCGCGCTGGCTCGACTGCAGCGTTTCGAACCGGCGCTGGAGAGCGCCGATCGGGCGATCGCCCTCGGATCGGGCTCCGCGGAGGTCTGCGAAGCGATCGGCCTGGCGCTGTATCGCCTCGATCGCTTCGACCAGGCGCTGGCCTGCTACGACCGCGCGCTGACGCTCGAACCGGAACGGGTCGACGCGCTGCGCAGCCGCGGCGTGATCCTGGACACGCTAGGCCGATGCGACGAAGCGCTGGCTGGCTACGATCGCGTGCTGGCGCTGGAACCGGATCACGCCCAGACGCAATGGAACCGCACCCGGGTCCTGCTGCGCGCCGGCGACCTGGCCCGTGGGTTCGAGGCGTATCGCCGATGCCTGCGGCGCTACGGTGAGCCGTCCGCGCTTGCGTGCCCCGAATGGCAGGGCGAGCCGCTGGCCGGCAAGCGGCTGGTCATCTTCTCCGAACACGGCTACGGCGATACCCTGCAGTTCGTCCGTTATGCGCCGATGGCGGCCGCGCTCGGTGCCCATGTCACCGTGCTCGTGCGGCCGGCGCTGACCCGGCTGCTGCGCGCCTCGTTGCCCGGCATCGAGGTCGTCGACAGTCTGCCCGGTGCGGCCGCCTTCGACTACCAGGTCGCCCTGCTCTGCCTGCCGGCGCTTTTCGGCACGACGCTGAACTCGATCCCCGCCGCAATACCGTATTTGCATGCCGATCAGGCCGCGACGCGAAGCTGGACCCGGAGGCTGGCGGCTTTGCCAGACCTGATGCAGCCCGGCCTTGCGCGGCCCGATCTGACGCAGCCCGTTCTCAAAGTCGGTCTGGTCTGGGCCGGCAACAAAGAAAGAGCCAACGATGCGCATCGCAGCCTCAGACTCGACCAGTTTGCGGCGCTCGCGCGCGTTGCGGGCGTGCAGTTCGTCAGCCTGCAACTGGGCGAGCCGGCCGCGCAAGCGAAGACGCCGCCCGCCGGCCTCGATCTGGTCGATTGGACGGGCGAGCTCGGCGACTACGCCGACACCGCCGCGCTGGTCTCGGGTCTGGACCTGGTGATTTCAGTCTGCACGTCGGTGGCGCATCTGGCCGGCGCGCTGGGCAAACCGGTCTGGATTCCCTTGCATTACGACAGCTGCTGGCGCTGGCTGCTCGGCCGCGAGGACAGCCCCTGGTATCCCACCGCGCGTCTTTTCCGGCAGCCCGCCTTCGGGGCGTGGGAGCCCGTCATGGCCCAACTCGCAGCGGCGTTGAGCACGTTTGCGTCCAAGAACGTTCCCGATTAGCCGCCTTATGAATACCCAGGTCACCGACGCGATCGCGCTCGTCCGGCAAGGCATCGAGCTGGCGGGCCAGCAGCGACTGAACGAAGCCGTCGCGAGCTTCGATGGCGCCATCGCCCTCAAGCCCGACTTCCTCGAAGCCCTGCTCTTGCGCGGCATCGTTCTCTTCGATCTCGGACGCCACGAAGACGCGGTGGCCAGCTACGATCGCGTGCTGGCGTTCCAACCCGACGCCCAGGCCTACAGTTGCCGCGGCCTGGCCCTGTACAGCCTTGGCCGGTTTGCCGAGGCCGTGGCCAGCTACGACCATGCGCTCGAACTGCAACCCGATGCCGAGGCCTTCGACACGCGCGGCGCGGCCTTATACAGACTAGGCCGGCTCGACGAGGCGGTGGTCAGCTACGATCGCGCGCTCGCACTCAAGCCCGACGCCGACATCTTCACCCGGCGCGGCGCGGCCCTGCACGACCTGGGCAGGTTCGGCGAAGCGGTGGCCAGCTACGACCGCGCGCTCGCGCTCAAGCCCGATTACGTCGAAGCCCTCAATAGCCGCGGCGTGGCGCTCGATAATCTGCGGCGGCATGACGAAGCGCTGGCCAGCTACGACCGCGCACTCGCGCTCAAGCCGGATCACGCCAAGACGCATTGGAATCGGTCCTTGGTGCTGTTGCGCCAGGGCGATCTGAGAAACGGTTTCGAGGCCTATCGCTGGCGCTTCCTGGCCAACGAAGCGCCGCGCACCGCATTCGCGTGTCCGGAATGGCAGGGCGAGCCGCTGGCCGGCAAGCGACTGGCGATCTATCACGAACAAGGTTACGGCGACACCCTGCAATTCGTGCGCTATGTGCCGATGGCCGTCGCGCTGGGCGCGCAGGTCACTCTGCTGGTTCCCCAAGCGCTGACCCGACTGATGCGCGCGTCGCTGCCCGGCGTCGAGGTAGCGACCTATGTGTCCGACCAGGCCGTCTTCGATTTTCACGCACCGATGCTCTCGCTTCCGGCGATGTTCGGCACGACGCTGGACACCATACCGGCCCGCACGCCCTACCTGATCGCCGATCGGGCCGAGGCGGCAGGCTGGGCGCAGCGGCTGGCAGCTCTCCCCGGCCCGACGCGGTCCGACCTCAAGGTGGGCCTGGTGTGGGCCGGCGGCAAGAAAATGCCCATCGCAGATGCGCGGCGCAGCCTGAAGCTCGCGCAGTTCGCTCCGCTTGCCGCCGTTCCCGGCGTCCGATGGATCAGCCTGCAGATCGGCGAGCCCGCCGAAGAAGCCAGGACGCCGCCCGCCGGATTGGAATTGATCGATTGGACGAGCGAGATACGCGATTACGCCGATACCGCGGCGCTGGTGGCTGGCCTGGACCTGGTCATCACCGTCGACACGTCGGTGGCGCATCTGGTGGGCGGACTGGGCAAGCCGGTCTGGATTCTGTCGCGCTATGACGGCTGCTGGCGCTGGCTGCTCGATCGCAACGACAGCCCCTGGTATCCGACCGCGCGCCTATTCCACCAACCGGCCCTGGGCCAGTGGGAGCCGGTCGTCGCCGAGCTCGCCACGGCATTGCAGGCATTCTCTTCCCGGCATGGGACCTGCGGCGCGCCGACTGCGGCGAGTCCGCGTCGTACCGCCGACGCCGTCGCGATCCTCAATCGCGGCGTGCAACTGGCCGCGCAGCAGCGCTATGACCAGGCCCTGGCCGATTTCGATGCCGCGATCGCCCTGGACGACGGCTTGGCCGAGGCGTTCAACAACCGGGGCACGGCCTTGTACAAGCTGGACCGCTTCGACGAGGCAGCGGCCAGCTACGGCCGTGCGCTCGCGCTCAAGCCCGACGCCGAAACATTCGGCAGCCGCGGCCTGGCGTTGCACATGGGGCGTAGGCTCGACGAGGCGCTGGCCAGCTACGACAGCGCGCTCGCGCTCGAACCCGACTACGCCGAAGCGCATTACAACCGCGCCCTGACGCTGCTGCGCGCCGGCGATCTGGCGCGCGGCTTCCAGGCCTATCGCTGGCGCTTCCGCATCCATGAAGCGCGGCCTGCGATCGCCTGCCCCGAATGGGAAGGTGAACCGCTTGCCGGCAAACGGCTGGTGATTTTTCATGAGCAGGGCGCCGGCGACAGCCTGCAGTTCGTGCGCTACGTGCCGATGGCTGCCGCGTTCGGCGCGCATGTCACCTTGCTCGTTCCCCCGGTTCTGACCCGGCTGCTGCGCGCCTCGCTGCCCGGCATCGACGTCGTCGACCGTCTGCCCGACAGCGCCGTCTTCGATTTTCAGGTGCCAATGCTTTCCCTGCCGGCCGTCTTGGGCACGACCCTGGACACGATCCCTGCCGACGTCCCGTACCTGGCCGCCGATCGGGTAGAAGCGCAGGCCTGGGCGCAGCGCCTGGCGGCCGCGCGGCCCGGCCTGAACGTGGGGCTGGTATGGGCGGGCAGCAGCAAGCCGGCGTCCTACGACGGCCGACGCAGCCTGAAGCCCGCGCAACTGACCCCGCTTGCGGCCGTTTGCGGCATCCGCTGGATCAGCCTGCAGATCGGCGAGCCCGCCGAAGAAGCCAGGAAGCCGCCCGCCGAATTTCATGTGATCGATTGGACGAACGAGATACGGGACTATGCCGATACCGCGGCCCTGGTTGTCAACCTGGACCTGGTCATCACGGTCGACACATCCGTCGCGCATCTGGCCGGCGCGCTCGGCCGGCCCGTCTGGATTCTGTCGCGCTACGACGGTTGCTGGCGCTGGCTGCTCAACCGCGGCGACAGTCCGTGGTATCCCACGGCGCGCTTGTTCCATCAACCCGCGATGGGAGACTGGCAATCCGTGATTGCCGACGTTGCGGCTGCCTTGCAGGCACTGGTATGTGGGAAAACAGCGAGTCGGTCCGAGCCGTAGTGAAGAGGCGCGTCACGCCTGCGCCCAGGCGGCTTTCCGACTTTCAAAACAGGTCCGCCTGCTGCCCCGCTCCAACCTCTTCGATGAAGTTGCTCAACCCCACGCCGGCAAGCCTGTAAAGCGTATAGGGCGGCAGCGTGACGCGTTCGCGCATGCCCAGCACCCATTGCGCCAGCTCCTGCGCCGAGGCCACGGCCTGCGGCTGCGTGTGGCTGCGGGTCAGAATGCGAAAACGATCGGTCTTGAGCTTGAGCACCACCGTGCGTGCCGCCAGCCCCTTTTTGCGCGTCTGTTCCCAGGCCTTGTTCGCCAGGCGCTCGAGCGCCTCGTCCAATTGATCCAGCCGCAGATCGATCTCGAAAGTCGTCTCGGCCGACACCTGCCGAACCGCCTGATCCGGCTCGACGGGTCGATCGTCGATGCCGCGCGCCAGCTCGTACAGGCGATAGCCGTAGCGGCCGAAATGCAGCTCGAGCTCGGCCGCGGTGTGCCGCCCCAGCTCGCCCACGGTATGA
>NZ_JBQCER010000023.1:0-49241 GCF_051960075.1 Bordetella sp. | reverse complement strand
CCTTCCCTTCCCGAACAGGACCGTGAAACGAGACCGCGCCGATGATAGTGGATGTACATCTGTGAAAGTAGGTCATCGTCAGGCTCTTATCCCTCAAAGCCCCTCAAACTCTACGTTTGAGGGGCTTTGTTCTTTGTGCGGTAAGATCACCACGTTCTACATCATTATGGAGCCGCTACCGTGAGCGATCAGAACACTTCCACACCCTCCGCTGGGCCTGATCTGCGTTTGTTGACGCAGGCGGCTTATGGACTGTTTGCGTTGGGCTTCCTGACCAGTGGCTTCCTTGGCGTGGCCACCTTGGCGGCGGTCGTACTGATTTATATCAAAAGAGCCGACGCGGCCGGCACGCTCTACGCCCGGCATTTCGACTGGCTGCTACGCACTTTTTGGTGGTCAATACTGTGGCTGTGCCTGAGCGCCGTGCTGACGCTGATCTTCATCGGCTGGCTGGGCGTATTGGCCACGATCGTTTGGGCCTTGTATCGCCTGATCAAGGGCTGGCTGGCATTCTTACAGGGAACAGATCCCTCTGCCTATGCGTGAGCCGTGCTAGCGTCGGGCCGCCTTAGGCCGAAAGCCCGACATGCCAAACAAAAAAGCCGCGTTCAACGCGGCTTTTTTGTTCTGAATCGAGGAGTCGTCGCGGGGCGGTTGAAAGCGTCCGCTCGATCCTTGCCTGATTACTTCAGATGCGCATTGACCAACTTGGTCAGTTCGAACATCGTGACCTGGTCTTTGCCGAAGATGGGACGCAGCTTGGCATCGGCGTTGATATTGCGCTTATTGGCAGGGTCTTGCAGGTTATGTTGCTTGATGTAGTCCCAGATCTTCTTGGTGACTTCGGTGCGCGGCACTGCTTGAGCGCCGATAACGGCGGCCAGCTCGGGGCTCGGGGTCAGGGGCTTCATGAACGCGGCGTTGGGTTTGCGCGCGGTCGCGGTCTTGGAGGTAGTGGCCATGATTCCGGCTCTCCTTCTGCTAGTTGGAAAATTTGTCCTGCGGGCCGCAGCATAACGTGTATACCCTCTAAAGACAAAGCCATTTATCCTCTGTAGCAACTAAAATAAGGGGTCGTTCTCCCTCTCAATCGTTGCCGACCCATCTCTCAACATGTACGCGCGCACAGCTCTTGAATCCATTCGACTCTTCCATGACGAACTCACCGCGCTGCGGCGCGACCTGCATGCGCACCCTGAATTGGGATTCGAGGAGGTTCGCACGTCCGGCATCGTCGCAGGCGCTCTGGAGGCGCTGGGCATCGAGGTTCATCGAGGCATAGGCAAGACAGGTGTGGTGGGCGTGATCCGCGGCAAGCATTGCGACAGCGGTCGAATGATAGGGCTGCGTGCCGATATGGATGCGCTTCCCATGGGCGAGGACAACACGTTTGCCCACAAATCGAGCAAATCCGGTCTTATGCACGCCTGTGGCCACGATGGCCACACCACAGTGCTGATCGGCGCGGCCCGTTATTTATCGCAGTCGCGCAATTTCAACGGTACGGCGGTGCTGATCTTCCAGCCGGCAGAAGAGGGCACGGGCGGCGCGCAGGCGATGATGGACGACGGCTTGTTCGAAATGTTTCCCTGCGATGCGATTTATGCGTTGCATAACTGGCCCGGCCTGAAGCCGGGGATGATCGGTGTGAATCCCGGCCCCATGATGGCCGCAGCCGACCGGTTCGAAATCGTGATCGAAGGGCGCGGGGGACATGGTGCGCACCCCTATCAGACCATAGATCCGGTTACGGTGACGGGACATCTGATCACCGCGCTGCAGAGCATCGTGTCGCGCAATGTGAACCCACTGGACTCCGCTGTGGTATCGATAGGCGCAATGCAGGCCGGCAATCCGGATGCCATGAGCGTTATCCCCGGCACAGCCAGGCTGGTGGGCACGGTGCGCACCTTCCGCAAAACGGTGCAGGAACTGATCGAGTCGCGCATGAACCAGCTGGCCACATCGATCGCGGGTGCCTTTGGCGCCAAGGCCACGATCAAGTACGAGCGACTGTTTCCGGCCACGATCAACACGCCGCAGCATGCCAACCTGGTGGCGGACATTGCCACCGAGCTGATCGGCAAGGAAAACGTGGTGCGCGACCTGACACCGTCCATGGGATCGGAAGATTTCTCCGTGATGCTGCAGCAAAAACCCGGCGCCTATTTCCGTCTCGGGCAGGGTGGCGCCGAGGAAGGCTGCGTACTGCACAATCCACGCTTCGATTTCAACGACGCCGTGATTCCGCTGGGCAGCGCCATGTTCTGCGCGCTGGCCGAGCGCGGCATGCCGTTGAACGAGTGATCATCCCAACAGCACGCGCCATCCAACTACCAAACGACAGATATCCGGATATCCCATGCCTGCTGCTTCGACCCTGACTCTCACTCGTCCTGATGATTGGCATTTGCATCTGCGCGACGGCGCGGCGCTGGAAGCGGTGGTCGGCGACAGCGCACGCCAGTTCGCGCGCGCCATCATCATGCCGAATCTGAAGCCGCCGGTGACCACGACGACGCAGGCGCTGGAATACCGCGAACGCATCGTGCAGGCGCTGACAAAGGCAGGCGTCGCGCCTGGCACGTTCACGCCGTTGATGACGCTCTATCTGACCGACAACACATCGGCGGACGAGATCGCGCACGCGCACGCATCCGGCATGGTGCATGCCGTAAAGTTGTATCCGGCGGGTGCCACGACCAATTCGGATGCCGGCGTGACTGATTTGCTGGGCAAATGCGGGCCTGCACTGCAGGCGTTGGAAAAACTCGGGATGCCCCTGCTGGTTCACGGCGAGGTGACCGACGCCACGATCGATGTGTTCGACCGCGAGGCAGTGTTCATCGACCGCGTAATGATCCCGTTGCGCCAGGCCTATCCGGGCTTGAAAGTGGTGTTCGAGCACATTACGACTCTGGAAGGCGCACATTATGTGCGTGATGCCGACGGCCCTATCGCGGCGACGATTACACCTCAGCATCTGCTGTACAACCGCAATGCGATATTCCAGGGCGGCGTGCGGCCGCATTGGTATTGCTTGCCCATTCTCAAGCGCGAGAAGCACCGGCAGGCGCTGATTGCCGCCGCGACCAGCGGTAGTTCGCGGTTTTTTCTGGGAACCGACAGTGCGCCGCATGCGCGCGGCACCAAGGAAAATGCGTGTGGATGCGCAGGATGCTACACCGGGCTGCATGCGATGGAGCTTTATGCCACGGCGTTCGACGGTGTGGGCAAGTTGGACAGGCTCGAGGGTTTTTCCAGTTTCTACGGACCGGATTTCTATGGTCTGCCGCGCAATGCCGGCACCATGACGCTGGAGCGCGGAGAGTATGCGATTCCCGCGGAAGTGGCGTTCGGGGATGGGACGCTGGTGCCGTTGGCAGCGGGGGAGTCGCTAAAGTGGCGGGTGGTTTCGGGTGTCTAAGTCTCATTGGTTGAGTTCTTGAGACACCGAGGCTGCCCTGCGCAATTTCGCAGTCTTGGCGCCGACGGCTCAAGAACGCAAACTCAATGCGACGACAAGGCTCACGACGCTTCGCGCTTGGCTTCCAGCATTTCCCAACGAGCGAACTTCTCTTCCAGCTCGCCGTGCAGCGTTTCCAGTTCCGCATTGATGCGGGCGGCTTCTTCGGGCGCCTGGTGGTAGAGACTGCCATCGGCAAGCCTGTCCGATAGTGCGGTCTGCTTGGCTTCGATCGCCGCAATGGCGTCGGGCAGTTCGTTCAACTCCCGTTCTTCCCAGGAGCTCAGGCGAGCCGAGCGAACAGATTTGGCGCGCGGTTCCGTCTTGCGTGCGGAATCCGGCTTGTCGATGACGATCTTGGCATTGTCGTCGACGCGTGCCGGCCGCTGCGCGATCCACTCGTCGTAGCCACCCACGTAATCGCGCCACTCGCCATCGCCTTCGCTGGCGATCGTCTGCGTGACCACGTTGTTGAGAAACGCGCGATCGTGGCTGACAAGCAGTACGGTGCCGGTGTACTCCTGCAGCAGTTCTTCCAGCAGTTCCAGTGTCTCGATGTCGAGATCATTGGTAGGCTCGTCCAGAACCAGCACGTTTGCGGGGCGGGCAAAAAGTCGGGCGAGCAGGAGGCGGGCGCGTTCGCCTCCCGACAGGCTTTTGACGGGGGAGCCGGCGCGCGCGGGTGAAAACAGGAAATCGCCCAGATAGCTCATGATGTGCTTGCGTGTTCCGCCGATTTCCACCCATTCGCTGCCGGGGCTGATGACGTCGGCCAGGACGGCGTTTTCGTCTAGCTGGTCGCGCATCTGGTCGAAATAGGCGACCGAAATGTTGGTGCCGAGTTTTACCGTGCCGCTATCGGGCTCGAGCAGGCCCAGGATGATGCGCAGCAACGTCGTCTTGCCAGCGCCGTTGGGGCCGACCAGGCCGATGCGATCGCCGCGCAGAATGGTGGTGGAGTAGTCGTGGACGATGCGGCGATCGCCATAGAATTTGGAGACGTGCTTGAGCTCGGCCACCAGTTTGCCCGAGCGCTGCCCCTGGGCCAGGGCGAGGTTGACATTGCCGACGCGTTCGCGGCGTTCGGCGCGCTCGACGCGCAGCTGTTCCAGGCGGCGTACGCGGCCTTCGTTGCGGGTGCGGCGCGCTTCGATGCCTTTGCGTATCCAGACCTCTTCCTGGGCCAGGAGCTTGTCGAAGCGGGCCTGTTCGAGCCGCTCGGATTCCAGCCACTGCGCCTTGCGTTCCTGCCATTGCGAAAAATTGCCGGGAAAGCTCAGCAATTTGCCCCGGTCGAGTTCGACGATGCGGGTGGCGACAGCGTCGAGAAAGCGCCGATCGTGCGTGATGATGACGGCTGCACCTTTCCAATTTCGCAGCAGAGTTTCGAGCCAGGCAATGCCGTCGAAGTCCAGATGGTTGGTCGGTTCGTCGAGCAGAAGCAGATCGGGATCGTCGGCAAGCGCGCGTGCCAGGGCCACGCGCTTGCGCATACCGCCCGAAAGGCCTGAGACGACAAGCTCGCCGGGCAGGCCCAAACGCTCGAGCGTGGCGCGCACACGTGCCGGCCTGGACCAGTCTTCGGCATAGGTCTCGGGTTCGCAGACTGCGTCGTAGATCGTGGCGTCTTCGTCAAGATCGGGCTCCTGCTCGACCGTGGCGACGCGCAAGCCCGAACTGCGGGCCAGGTCGCCGTCGTCGGGTTGCGTGCGGCCGTCGAGCAGTTTCAGCAACGAGGATTTGCCGGCGCCGTTGCGGCCGATGAGACCGATGCGCTCACCTTGCTGGATGGCAAAGTCGGCATGATCGAGCAGCGGATGGTGACCATAGGCCAGTTGGACGTCGGTGAGGGTGATGAGGGTTGCGGCTGCCATGTCGTAAGTCGAGTTGTTCAGCCCCTGGCTGTCTCCGGGCTTAGACCCTGTCGGGGCAGCAAACCGTAGGCATGGCGTGGGGCGTGTGAGGCGCTATTGTAAAATCTCTCCCGCAGAACAGATCGGGCAATCGCGGTAGGGCAACCTATCGAGGAAGGTCCGGACTCCTCAGGGCGGGATAGCGGCTAACGGCCGTCCGTTCGGTTTAGGCCGTACGAGGAATAGGGCCACAGAGACGAGTCTGCGAAGCGGGCGCGCATGCCATGCATGTGCGCACCGGCACGGCCATCTCCGTGCTGCGCCGACCGGCAACGGGCGGCGGCATTGCAGGGTGAAACGCGGCAACCTCTATCCGGAGCAACATCAAATAGGCATGCGCACGGTTTCGGCCGGAAAGGGCGGCTCGCTCGAGCATGCGGGTAGATGGCTAGAGCCAGCCAGCAATGGCTGGCGCAGAGGAATGATTGCCCGCCGGGGAAACCCGACGTACAGAATCCGGCCTATAGATCTGTTCTGCTTTTTCGAAACACGCCGCTGACGCGGCGTTTTTTCTGAGTTGCCATTTTCTTTATGCGGTGCGGCGAGGCCGCAGGTGGTCGGCGATGCGCACCATGGCCAGCCATTGTTGCCCCAATACTCCCTTGCCATAGGAACGCCCTTTGCCTTGGGGCGCGGGCAGTTCTTCGCGGATGCCCGTAGGGTCTGTGCCGTGAGTCCAGTCGGCCGAACCGAAGATCATGTCCCACCAAGGGAAGAGGATGCCGAAATTCCATCCGCCTTTTTTTCCCAGAGGAATGTCCAGGGCATGGTGGCGGCGATGGAATGACGGGCTGACCAGTACGCGCTCCAATGCCCGACCGAAAGGCAGGCGGGTGTTGGCGTGCTGCACGCTTTGCAGGAAGTTGCCCACGGCCACCAGGACCACGTATTGTCCGGGCTCCACGCCGATGAACAGCGCGATTGCGGCAAAGAAAGTCGCCTGCAGAATGCTGTCGAGGAAGTGGTTGCGGTCGTCGCTCCACAATGAGAGCTGCCGCTGGCTGTGATGCACCGCGTGCAGCTCCCACCATACGCCGATGCCGTGCTGCAGCCGGTGGTACCAGTAACCCGCGAAATCCAGCGCAACCAGGTAGATCAGGAAGGCGACAAGCGGCTGGTCGGTGATGCCGGGCCAGAGTCGGTCCAGTTCGACATTAGGTATGTTGTAGACCGAAACCATGCTTTGCAGATGGTTGAACAGGGGCTGCAGCATGAAGAAGAACACGATCTTGAGCAGGCCCAGCTTGGCGATCCAGGTGTAGAGAATGTCGGAGCGGGTCTGTGTGCGATCGCGCCAGGTTTCGAGCGGACGCCAGGCTTCCAGGGGACGCAGCAGGGCGTAGCTTGCCAGGACTTGAAACACATTGACGATGACCCAGTAGAGCGCGTCATAGGTATCTTCGTCGTAACCCATGAACCCGAACTTGTACATGACCGGCTGCACCAGGTCGACGAACGTCCAGGTCTGTACCGCGCCGACGGCGTCATCGAGCAGGGAGATCAGGCTGTGCATGCGCGTGCAGGTTCGATCAATTGGCGTTCGGGCTCAGGAACGGGGCTTGATTGTCAAAATAGATACCGTGGGGGGAACGCCCGACCTTGATGGTGGCGATCAGCTTGCGCGTACTCAGGTCGATCACGCCCACGTGGCGGGAGAATCGGAAGGTGACCCAAAGATAGCGTTTGTCAGCCGAAAGCGCCATGTCGTCCGGACCGGGCATGAGGCCAGTAATGTCGCCGGTCTTGGTGAGCGTGTTGTAGTCGATGATGCTGATGGTGTTGGATACCCGGTTGCTGACGGCAACATGCTGGCCGTCGTCCAGCCAGCGGAAGTTGTGCGCGGCACGTCCGGTTTGGATGCGTTTGACGATTTTTTGATTGCGCCAGTCGACCACGACGACGTCGTCCTCGCCGGTCATGCCCACTAGCAGATATTTGTCGCCCGGCGTCATCCAGACGCCGGCCGGCGCTTTGCCCAGCTGCATGCGCCATTTCACCGTCTGGGTGGGCAGATCGATGGCCGCGAGTTCTCCCGAGTCTTGCAGAGTGACGAACACATAGCGCGAGTCTGAGCTGAAGGTCAGGTGGCTCGGGGTCTTGCTCAGGGGAATGCGCTTGGCGATAGTGAAGTTTTTGCCGTCGTAGTGATAAATGTCGACGCGATTAAGGCGCAATGCCGCGGTGGCGAACCATTTGCGGTCCGGCGAGAAACCCAGCTGATAGGGATCGTCGATGCCTTCCAGCGTGCCCTGCAGCTTGCCGGTACGCGGATCGAGGAACATCAAGCTGTTGGAAACCGAATTGGCCACGATCAGGGACTTGTGGTCCGGCGTGATCATGAGGTGGTGAGGTTCCTTGCCAGTGGGCAGGGTGCTCACGACCTGGCGCGTGTTCTGATCGATGAGGGTGAGTTGAGCCTCGGCCGAGTCCAGAATAATGACGGGGTTTTCGATTGCCTGGGCCGTCGCGTGATACGACAGCGTTCCCAGCAGCAGGCCGGCCAGCAGATATTTGGCGGCTCGGGAAGAAATGAAGCGCATGATGGGCGCGTTTGACCAAAAAAATGAAGCAGTCAAGATTTTAGTTCCGTTCGATGCGGGATGGCCCCGCGTTTTTGCGGTTTTGCCGCGCTATGGGTGCGACAAAATGTCGCGCAGGCGCGCCAAAGGCACGACTTTGGCCATGGCGGCATAGCCCGCATCGCTGGGATGTATGCCGTCGCCGCTGTCATAGGCCGGCAGCAATTGGTTGGGGCGCCGCGGATCGCGCAGCGCCGCGTCGAAATCAACGACGCCGTCGAACCCCCCACCGCGGCGTATCCATTGGTTGACCGTTTCGCGCAAGGCTTCCCGCTCGGGAGGCAGCGCAGCGGGCGTCAGCGTGCCGCCGAAGATGCGCAGTCCGCGCCGATGCGCGTCCGCAATGATCCGCTTGTAGCCCATGATCAGGTCGTTTGCGGTGACTCGCGTATGCGGCGCATCGCAATCGAGACCGCGGCGCGCCGGCGTGGCCGCAAAGTTGATGTCATTGATGCCGATCAGCAGGATGACGGCGCGTACGCCGGGCAGCTCTGCCGCGTCATGGTCGAATCGGCCCGCAAGGCGCTCGCCATAGCAGGGCGAGTCGGACAAGAGGCGGTTGCCGCTGATGCCGGCGTTCAGGACGGCCACGGGCGGCTGGCCGTCGGCGGCGGCGCGCCTGGCCAGATCTTCAGGCCAGCCGTGCCTGGCGCCGAAGGTCGAGCGCAGTCCGTCGGTAATGGAATCGCCGATTGCGACCAAACTGCCTGCTGCGGTACCGGGAACCGAGAGCTGCGTGATCCAGGCGTAATGCGTGGTGCGTGCGCGAAAGTCGGCCGACGAAGCCGTCGCGGCGTGTTCGCCCGGGGTTGAGATGAAATTGACGCGATTGGCGATTCGGTGCCAGGCCTGCATGGTCTGACGCGTACCCAGGGTCAGGCTGACGGCCAGCGCCTGCCCGTGCACGATGGGGAAGGCGATGGCGTCGCTGTCGGCCTCTGCACCTGGCGGCAGGGTCAGGCTGGCGTGGCCGCCAAAGGTAACGGCCGCGACCTTGCCCGTGGCCAGGCCGGCGGCCCCGTCAGATCGTGCGAGGGTGGCGCGTTCGACGACCAGCGGCTGGGAGCCGTAGCGGTTGCTGACGCGCAGGCGCGCTTCGCTACCGTCCAGATCGGAATGAATGATCTGCCTGAACGTACGTCCGGCCACCTCGGGTCTGGCGTAGAGACCGGGAGGATTGGCCAGATCGGGAACGGATTGCAGCGAGGTGGCCCAAGCGGCCTGCCAGACCGCCGCGGCCTGGGCCGATGGGGTGACGGACAGCGCAGCCGCGACGGTCAGGGCGGCGGAGAGGGCAGGAAGGATCTTCATGGGGAACACGCTGTGCACTTGAGCGGCGCAGGCTGAGATGATCGCGCCGAGGATGGTAGCCCGGGGCGTTAAAGGATGCCAAATATATTTTAGGAAGGACTTTTAGTTATTGCCACAACTCGCTGATTTTTCAGAGAGTTTTTTCCCTGGGTTGAGTTCAAGATACTCACAGAAAGCTGTCTAAGTCCTTGTTGTAATTGAAAAAAATACAACCTGACACTTGACCGGTCATGGTCATTCCCGTAGAGTGGGAAAAAGTAGAATTTTGTGCAATTAAGTGGGTTGGAGCGGTGTCATGACGCTCCATCGAGCGGCGAAACCAGGGGTAGGGCTAAGGGTGTTTCAGGGAAGCAGCGCACTCACGTTGGATGCCAAGGGGCGGATTTCGATTCCGACCCGGTATCGCGACGCGCTCGCCGAGCAGGCAGGCGGCAGCCTGACGCTCACCCGGCACCCCGACGGCTGTCTGCTGGTCTACCCCAGGCCCGAATGGGAGAAGAAGCGCGAGCAGATCGCGGCCTTTCCTATGACGGCCCGCGCCCTGCAACGCTTGTTGCTGGGCAATGCCCAGGATGTCGAAATCGACGGCTCCGGTCGGGCATTGATCGCTCCCGAGCTGCGTACTGCCGCCAATATGACGCGCGACGTGATGCTGCTCGGTATGGGCGCTCACTTCGAACTCTGGGATGCCGCAGCCCTGGCCCGCCGCGAGGCGCAGGATCTGGCGCAGGGCATGCCGGAAGTGTTGAACCAGTTTTCGTTCTGAAACCCCTATGGAATTCGAACATCGGCCCGTGCTGCTGGAGCCGACTGTGAACGCGTTGGTGCAAGCCGATTTCGGCGGCCGTGGCGCGGCGCGGCCGGCGAGCGGGGCCGACGACGCTGCTGGCGCAGCGCATGCTGCCGCGGCGCGTCTGCAGAAGGGCATCTATGTGGACTGCACCTTCGGTCGCGGCGGTCACAGCCGCGAGTTGTTGCGCCGCTTGGGGCCGCAGGCGCGCCTGGTGGTGTTCGATAAAGATCCGCTGGCCATTGCGGCGGCGCGCGATCTGGCGGCCGGCGACGGCCGCGTGAGCGTAGTGCACGGGGGCTTTGCTTCCGTGGGCGAGGAGTTGGCGGCGATGGGCATTGCGCACGTCGACGGAATGATGATGGATCTGGGCGTGTCCTCGCCCCAGATAGATGATGCAGGACGTGGTTTTTCGTTCATGCGGGAAGGTCCGCTGGACATGCGGATGGATACCAGCCGCGGTGTCACGGCGGAACAATGGTTGGCGCAAGCCAGTGTCGAGGAAATGCGGGAGGTCATAGCAGATTATGGCGAAGAACGGTTTGCTTTTCAGGTTGCAAAGGCGATTGCTGCTCGCCGCGCAGCAGGGCCGCTGCGCACCACGCTCGAACTTGCCGAGTGCGTCGCCGGCGCCGTCCGCACGCGCGAAAAGGGGCAACATCCGGCCACACGTACCTTTCAGGCTTTACGGATTTACCTCAATCGGGAACTCGAAGAGCTCGCTCGCGCCCTCGCGTCAGCTCTAGCGTTGCTGGCCCCGGGGGGGAGGTTGGCCGTGATCAGTTTCCATTCGCTCGAAGACCGTATGGTCAAGCAGTACATTGCCGCCGCGGCCAAGCCAGGCGCGGCGCAGGCGCGGCTGCCTCTGCGCGAGAGCGAAATGCCGCAGCCCTTGCTGCGCCCGCTGGGGCGCGTGCTGGCCGACGATGAAGAAATCGCCGCCAATCCGAGGTCGCGTTCGGCGGTGCTGCGCGCGGCCGAGCGCACGACGACGGCGCTCACTGTCGACGCGGCTTCTTTCGTGCCCGCGCTGCCCGGCGCGCATCGCGCCAGTCGGGCCGCGTCTCACGGTGGCAAAGCGCGGCGCGCCAAAGGAGCGCGCTGATGGGCCGGCTGAGTTTCCTTATGGCTATCGCGCTGATGGCCTCGGCGGTATCGCTGGTGACCAGCCGCTATCAGGCCCGGCAGTTGTTCATCGAATTGGACCGCGGTCAATCCCAAACGCATCAGCTGGACAATGAGTGGCGGCAGTTGCAGCTCGATCGGGCGGAGCTGGCGCGCAATGCGCGAGTAGACCGCACGGCGCGCGATGTGCTCAAGATGATCTCCATCTCGCCCGACCGCACGATCTACCTGAATCAGGCGCAGGCGGCCGACGCGGCGGGGGGCGCGCAATGAAGCGCCTGCCGTTCTTCGACAACCCGGTGCTGCGCGGGCAGTTGCCGATGTGGCGTGCGCGTCTGGTGCTGATCCTTGTTTTTATCGGGTTTGCTGCGCTGGCCGGGCGCGCTCTGTTCCTGCAGGGCATCTCCACGCATTTCCTGCAGCAGCAGGGCGAGCGGCGCTACGAGCGCACCTTGGTCCTGACGGCCACTCGCGGCAAGATTCTGGACCGCAATGGCGTGGTGCTGGCTTCCAGCGTGCCGGCGCGCGCGATCTGGGCCATCCCGGACGACATCAAGCAGGCCGGTGCGCAGCAGATCACGGCCCTGGCCGGTCTGCTCGAAATACCCGAAGCCGATCTGCGGCGTCGCCTGAACGACGACCGCAACTTCGTCTATCTCAAGCACCAGGTGCCGATGGACGTGGCCGACAAGATCAAGGATCTCAAGATTCCCGGCGTGCATCAGCAGCCCGAGACCATGCGCTACTACCCCGAGGGGGACGTGACGGCGCATATCGTCGGGTTCGATAACATCGAGGACCAAGGCCAGGAAGGCGTCGAACTGACTTTCAACAAGCAGTTGTCCGGCAGGGACGGCAGCCGCCGCGTGATCAAAGACCGGCTGGGGCGGGTGATCGAAGACGTGCAGGCGGTGAACCCTCCGGTCAACGGCCGCGACCTGACGTTGTCCATCGACACGCGCATACAGTATTTAGTCTACAAGGCGTTGCAGGATGCAATGGCCCGGCACCAGGCGCGTGCGGCTTCGGGCGTAGTCGTGGACGCGAAGACGGGCGAGATCCTGGCCATGGCGAGTCTGCCTACGTTCGATCCGAACCATCGGGAGACGTTGCCGATGGACGCATTGCGTAACCGGACTGTCACGGATACCTTCGAACCCGGCTCTATCATGAAGCCCTTTACGGCGGCGCTGGCCTTGGACCTGGGCCGCATCACCACAAGCACGATGTTCGCGACGGGCAATGGCAGGTTCCAGTATCAGGGCAACACGATTACAGACGTCGAACACGGCGGCAATGGCACGATCAACGTGGCGGATGTGTTGCGCTTTTCCAGCAATATCGGCATGACGCTGATATCTGAAAAGCTGGAACCGCACGAAATGTGGGATTGCTTTACCGCGCTGGGCCTGGGCCAGGCGCCACAGATCGGCTTTCCGGGCGCCGCGCCGGGCCGGCTGCGTCCCTGGGCGCGCTGGCGCCTGATCGAGAAAGCCACCATGGCCTACGGCTATGGACTGTCCGTGTCGCTGCTGCAGGCTGCGCATGCCTACACGGTTTTTGCGCGAGACGGCGACATGGTTTCGCTGTCGCTGGTCAAGCGCGACAGCGCGCCGACCAGCATGCGCGTCTACTCGTCCAGAACGGCCGCGCTGATCCGCTCGATGCTGGAGGCGGCCGCGGGCCCGGGCGGCTCCAAGATTTCGGTGCCTGGATATCGTATCGCGGGCAAGAGCGGCACGGCCCGCATGATCGTCAACGGCCGCTACAGCCTGCAGAGCTACCGCAGTTCGTTCGTGGGCTTTGCCCCGGTTTCCGATCCGCGCATCATCGTGGCGGTATCTGTCGAAGACCCCAAAGTTGGCGGCTATTACGGAGCCGTCGTATCGGGCCCCGTATTTGCACGTGTAGTCGGCGGAACTTTGCGCATGCTGGGCGTGCAGCCCGACGCGCCGCTTGATTCGACCGTCGCGATGGTCAACTCGGAGACGGTGCGATGACCGACCGCCGGACCAACATGCCTAAGCCCGCGACCGATGCGGTGCAGGTGCTGGCCTGGTTGCATGCGCAGGCGGCGGCCGGCGCGCATTTGCGCCTGGATTCGCGAGAGATCCAGCCCGGCGATGTGTTCGTGGCCTGCGCCGGCTTGCGCGGCGACGGGAGGCATTACATTGCCCAGGCCCTGGTTCGAGGCGCCGGCGCCGTGATCTACGAAGCCGAAGGCGCGCCGGCGGGCGAAATGCCTGAGGCCGCATTGCCCGTGCTGGGTCTTCGCGCCATGCTCGGAGATGTGGGCGACCAGTGGTACGGGCGGCCTTCCGCGACGCTGAGCGTGGTAGCCGTCACGGGCACCAACGGCAAGACGTCATGTGTGCAATGGATCGCGAGTGCGTTGACGCGCCTGGGCCGGCCTTGCGGCACTCTGGGCACCCTGGGCGCGATGTTGCCCGATGGGCGGCTGTTGGGCGGCACCTTGACTACCCCCGACGTGCTATCCGTGCACCGCGTACTGGCGGCGATGCGCGATGCCGGCGCCGCCGCCGTTGCGCTCGAGGCCTCGTCTATCGGTCTGGAGCAGGGCCGTCTGGACGGAGTTCGCATCCAGGTGGCCGGATTCACCAACCTGACCCGCGATCATCTCGATTATCACGGCACCATGGAACGCTATGAGGCGTCCAAGGCCTTGCTGTTTCGCCACGAAGGCCTGAAGACCGCGATCATCAATATCGACGATGAGGCGGGTCGCAGAATCAGCTCAGGCTTGCCCGCGAGTATCGTGCGCACCTATGCGTTGGATGACGGCCAGGCAGATATCCGTGCCAAGGATCTGCACACGGTCGCGCAAGGCCAGGTATTTGCGCTCGCCATGCCGCACGGCGAGGCGCAGATCATTACGCGGCTTCTGGGCCGGCACAACGTCTACAACCTGCTGCTGGTGGCCGGCGTGCTCTCCGCCTTGGGTTTCCTGTTGGCGCAGATATCCCGCCAGTTGATCGAATCCGCGCCGGTGGACGGCCGCATGCAGATCGTCGAGGCCTTGCCTTTGCTCAAGCCGGCGGCGAGCCCCATGGTCGTGGTCGACTATTCACACACGCCCGATTCGCTCGAGCGCGTGCTCGCCGCGCTGCGGCCGGTGGTTCAGGCGCGCGGCGGCAAGCTGGTGTGCGTGTTCGGTTGCGGCGGCGATCGCGACGCGGGCAAGCGGCCGCAGATGGGCCGTATCGCCGCGGTCGGCGCCGACCGCGTCATCGTCACCAGCGACAATCCGCGCAGCGAGGCGCCACACGCCATCATTCAAGAGATCATGCTGGGCGTGCCCGTCGGCAGCGCGGTCTCGACTCAGGTCGATCGCGCCCAGGCCATTCTGCATGCGATCTGGTCCAGCGCCGTTGAAGACGTGGTGCTGCTGGCCGGCAAGGGGCATGAAACCTATCAGGAGATCGAAGGCCGAAAGCTGCCTTTCGACGATCGCGAGTGGGCGCGGTTGGCCATGCTCCTGCCGAGCGTGCCGGCCTTGTCGACGGATACGCGGCGCATCGGCCGGGGCGAATTGTTCCTGGCCTTGTCCGGAGATAATTTCGACGGCCATGCTTATCTGGCGCAGGCACAAAGCGCCGGCGCGTGTGCCGCGGTGGTGGCGCACCCCGTAGCCGGATGCGATCTGCCGCAGCTGGTGCTGGGCGATACGCGCCTGGCGTTGGGTCGTATTGGCGCCGCATGGCGAGCGCGATTCAGGCTGCCGGTAGTCGTGGTAACGGGCAGCAACGGCAAGACCACCACCAAGGAAATGGTTTCCGCCATTTTGGCCGCGTGGCAAGGCGAAGAAAATCGCCTGGCGACGGCAGGCAATTTCAACAACGACATCGGTGTGCCGCTGACGCTGTTGCGTCTTAACCCGCGGCATCGCGCGGCGGTGTTCGAGTTGGGCATGAATCATCCCGGCGAGATCGGCTATCTGGCCGAGATGGCCGCGGCCGACGTGGCACTGGTAAACAATGCTCAGCGCGAGCACCAGGAATTCATGCATGGCGTCGAGGCCGTGGCGCGCGAGAATGGCGCGGCGATCGCCGCCTTGCCGCCCGACGGCGTGGCGATCTATCCGGGTGACGACGCTTACACCCGAGTGTGGGACGAGTTGGCCGGCGCACGTCGCAAGCTGCGCTTCGGCCTGACCCCGGGTGTCGAGATCTACGCACAAGAGATCGAGACCGATGCTTCGGGTTCGCGCTGCGAGCTTGCGACGCCGCTGGGCCGGATCCCGCTGACGCTGGCTGTGCCGGGTTTGCACAATTTGCGCAATGCGCTGGCCGCTCTGGCCTGCGGCCTGGCGGCAGGGGCGCCGCTCGAAGTCGCTGCGCGTGCATTGTCCTCGTTCAACGCGGTCAACGGCCGCATGCAGCGCAAGGCCATGGACGGCGGAGTGGTGCTCATCGACGATACCTACAACGCCAACCCCGATTCGGTGCGTGCCGCCATCGATGTGCTGGCGGCCCTGAACGGGCCGCGGGCGCTGGTGTTGGGCGACATGGGCGAGGTGGGCGAAAACGGCCCGGCCATGCATCGCGAAGTGGGTGAATATGCCCGACGCTGCGGCATCGAATCGCTGTTTACGTTGGGCGACGCTACGCGCCTGAGCGCCGAGTCCTTTGGGCAAGGTGCGCAGGCATGCGGCACGGTGGATGAAATTTTGGCGGGGCTGCGCAATCGGGCCTACGCCAGCATTCTGGTCAAGGGTTCGCGCTTTATGCGCATGGAGCGAGTGGTGCAGAGTTTGACTGCCCAGGGGCAAGACGCGGGAGGCGCGCATGCTGCTTGAGATTTTTCGTCTCTTGTCCGAGAAGTTGCGCTTCCTCGCGGTATTCGAGTACATCACTCTGCGCGCGGTGCTGGCCTGTGCGACGTCGCTGCTGATCGGCCTGATCGCCGGGCCTCACGTGATCCGCAAGCTCACCGAACTGAAGATAGGCCAGGCGGTGCGCAGCTACGGTCCTCAGACGCACCAGGTCAAGAATGGCACGCCCACCATGGGCGGATCGCTGATCCTGATTTCGATCGCCATCAGCACATTGCTTTGGGCGGATTGGACCAACCGCTTCGTCTGGGTGGTCCTGCTGGTCACATTCGGCTTTGGCTGGATCGGCTGGGCCGATGACTATCGCAAGGTCGTGCATCGCGACCCCGAGGGCATGCCGGCCCGGAAAAAGTTTTTCTGGCAGGCGCTTATCGGCGTCGTGGCTGCGGTGTATCTGGCTTTCGCCGTGTCGGCGCCTGCCAACACCGAACTTTGGCCTTTGTTCAGGGCCTGGGTGGAAAGCGGCTTCAGTATGGCGCTGCCCACGCGCGCCGACTTGATCGTGCCGTTTTTCAAGAGCGTGAGCTATCCGCTGGGTGTGCTGGGTTTCGTGTTGCTGACCTGGTTCGTCATCGTCGGCACCAGCAATGCGGTCAACCTGACCGACGGTCTGGACGGCCTGGCCATCATGCCGACGGTAATGATCGGTTCCGCATTGGGCATCTTTGCCTATGTGGTCGGGCGCGTCGATTATTCGCGCTATCTGTTCTTTCCCTATATTCCCGGCGCGTCCGAGTTGATGGTGCTGTGCGCGGCAATAGGCGGAGCGGGTCTGGCTTTTCTATGGTTCAACACGTACCCGGCGCAGGTGTTCATGGGCGACGTGGGGGCGTTGGCCCTGGGCGGAGCGCTCGGCACCATCGCCGTGATCGTACGCCAGGAGATCGTGTTCTTCATCATGGGCGGCGTGTTCGTGGTCGAAACGCTGTCGGTAATGATGCAGGTGACCTGGTTCAAGTACACCAAGCGGCGCTATGGCGAGGGCCGGCGGATCTTCCGCATGGCGCCGCTGCACCATCATTTCGAAGTCGGCGGCTGGAAGGAAACTCAGGTCGTCGTGCGGTTCTGGATCATCACCATGATGCTGGTGCTGATCGGTCTTTCCACCTTGAAACTGCGTTGATCGCTGTAATGAACGAAATTCAAAACGCCCGTGACGACGCGCCGCTTGTCCTGATCCTCGGATTGGGCGAGACGGGTGTGGCCGCCGCGCGCTGGCTCGCTCGCGAGGGCGCCAGTTTGCGCGTGGCGGACACGCGCGCCGAGCCGGGCGGGTTGGCCGAACTGCGTGCGGCCCTGGAGAGCGGCGGTCACGATGTCGAATACCGGCTGAACTGCGGCTCGGCGTTCGATGCGACGCTGCTGGACGGCGTGAGTCAGTTGGTGCTCAGTCCGGGCCTGGTTCCCGGCGAGGAACCCACGCGATCCCTTTTGGCTGCTGCGCGCGAGCGCGAGGTCGAAATCGTAGGTGAGATCGAACTGTTCGCACGCGCGCTGGCGATGCTGGCGCAGACGCGCGAATACCGCCCCAAGCTGCTGGCCGTGACCGGCACCAACGGCAAGACGACAGTGACTTCGCTGACCCGGTATTTGGTTCAAGCCGCCGGTCTGTCGGCGCGCGTAGCGGGCAATATCAGTCCGGCTGCCCTGACGGCGTTGCTGGAAGCGATTGACGGCGACGATCTGCCGCAAGTGTGGGTCATCGAGCTGTCGAGCTTCCAGCTCGAAACAACGCGCTCGCTCCTCGCCGATGCGGCCGTGGTGCTCAATGTGACGCAAGACCACCTGGACTGGCATGGCAGCATGGAGGCTTATGCGCAGGCCAAGGCACGCCTTTTGGGCATGGCCCGCGTGGCCATTGTGAATCGCGCCGACCCCCTCACTACGGCCATGGTGTCTTCGTTGCAGGGGCGGGCGGTGCGCAGCTTCGGCAGCGATCTGCCTGAACTGGTGGGCGATATGGGCTTGGACCTGGGGCAGGGCGTAGCCTGGCTGGCCAGCTGCGAAGCCAACGATTTCGACGAGCCGGCCGCCGCGCCGGCGCGCCGCAAGAAGGATGCGCCCGAGCCGGTACGTGCGCCCGGACGGCTGAACCGACTGATGCCGATGGACGCGCTGCGCATCCGGGGTCTGCATAACGCCATGAATGCCCTGGCCGCGCTGCAATTGGCGCGCGAATTGGGTCTGGGATGGGGCGCCATGCTTCGCGCCTTGCGCGATTACGCCGGAGAGCCGCATCGTGCCGCTTTCGTGCGCAATGTCGGGGGCGTGGACTATATCAACGATAGCAAGGGCACCAACGTGGGCGCTACGGTTGCCGCGCTGGAAGGCCTGGGGCAACCCGTGGTGCTGATCGCCGGCGGTCTGGGCAAGGGGCAGGATTTCTCGCCGCTGCTGGCTCCGGTGTCACGTCACGCTCGCGCCGTTGTGCTCATTGGCGAAGACGGCCCGGAAATCGGCCGGATTCTTGCCGCGAGCGGCGTGTCTTGCGTCGTTGCGAACTCCATGCATGACGCCGTGCGCCGCGCAGCCGAATTGGCGCAGCCTGGCGATGCCGTGCTGCTGTCGCCGGCCTGCGCCAGCTTCGACATGTTCCGAGGCTATCCGCATCGCGGCCAGGCGTTCGCGGCCGAGGTGGAGGAGTTAGCCTTGGATCGGGGAGAGGTATAGCGATGAGCACAGCGCCTTATACCGGCCCTGCCGCCAGCGTGAATGCCGTGCGCCCCGGGCGCACGCACATGCGCAATTTCGATCTGCCGCTTGTGCTGGCGACGACCGCGCTGCTGATGCTGGGCCTGCTGATGGTGTATTCGGCCTCGATCGCGCTGGGCGACGGACCGCGCTATTCGGTGTACGGCCACTATTACTTCATCGCTAGGCATGCCATTTTCATGTGCGTCGGCCTGGTCGCTGCGCTCGTGGCTTTGACGATTCCCGTCCAGACCTGGGAAAAATGGGCCGTGCCGCTCTTCGTCGCAGCGCTGCTGCTGATGGTGGTCGTACTGATTCCCGGCATCGGTCGGGAGGTCAACGGCTCGCGCCGCTGGATCGCGCTGGGACCGATCAACTTCCAGCCGTCCGAGCTGATGAAGCTCGCAGCCGTGGTCTATGCCGCCAATTACACAGTGCGCAAGCAGGAGCATATGCAGGCTTTTCTGCGAGGTTTCATGCCCATGGCTTTCGCGCTGGGCGCCGTGGGGCTGCTGTCGCTGATCGAGCCCGACTTGGGCGCATTCATGGTGATCGTGGCCATCTCCATTGGCGTACTGTTCATGGGCGGCATCAACGGCAAGTATTTCAGCAGCCTTCTGGGCGTGTTGCTGAGCTTGTTCCTGTTGCTGATCTGGGCGTCGCCGTGGCGCCGGGCGCGCCTGTTCGCCTACCTGGATCCCTGGAACCAGGCCAATGCCTACGGCAGCGCCTATCAGCTGTCGCACTCGCTGATCGCCTTCGGGCGCGGCGCGTGGTTCGGGGTAGGGCTGGGCGACAGCGTCGAGAAGCTGCACTATCTGCCGGAAGCGCACACGGACTTCCTGATGGCCGTAGTCGGGGAAGAGCTGGGATTCGTCGGGGTGCTGAGCGTGATCGTGCTGTTTGGCATCGTCGTGCAACGCGGTTTCGACATCGGCCGGCAAGCCATCGCCATGGAGCGTACATTCGCCGGTCTGGCTGCGCACGGCGTGGCGCTGTGGTTCGGCGTACAGGCCTTCATCAATATGGGCGTCTGTCTGGGGTTGCTGCCGACCAAAGGCCTGACCCTGCCGCTGATGAGCTACGGCGGTTCGGGCATTGTCATGAACTTGTGCGCGTTGGCGCTGCTGCTGCGCGTCGACATAGAGAATCGGATATTGATGCGCGGGGGGCGGGTATGAATACCCTCGGCACGCCGAGCCGCCCCAAGCGCGCCCCCTTCCGCGCGGAAACGGTGCGCAGCGCTGCAGGAATACAAACTCGTCGCCTCGAAGACAAGACGCCTGGCGCCAGGGGGGCTGCATGAGTCAACGCACCATCCTTATCATGGCCGGCGGCACCGGCGGTCACATCAGGCCCGGCCTGGCAGTGGCCGACGTGCTGCGTTCGCGTGGCTGGCGCGTTCTGTGGCTGGGAAATCCCGACAAGATGGAAGGCAAACTGGTGCCGGCGCGCGGATTCGATCTGGTGCCGTTGCGATTTGCCGGCGTGCGCGGCCGCGGCCTGGGCGCACTGCTGCGTTTGCCGCTGACGTTGGGGCGTGCGCTGGGTCAGGCCTGGTCGCGTTTATCGCAGGCGCGTCCCGACGTGGTGCTGGGCATGGGTGGTTACGTGGCCTTTCCGGGAGGCGTGATTGCCGCGCTGCGCGGCATGCCGCTGGTGGTGCACGAGCAGAATGCCGTGGCTGGTACGGCCAATCGCTGGTTGGCGCGCATGGCGCGCCGCGTGTTGAGTGGCTTCCCGAATGTGCTGCCGCGCGGCGAGGCGCTGGGCAATCCGGTGCGCGCCGATCTCTGCGCGCAGCCCGCGCCGGCGCAGCGCTATGCGGGTCGCACCGGCCCGCTGCGTCTGCTGGTGGTGGGCGGCAGTCTGGGCGCCCAAGCGCTCAACGAAACACTGCCCAAGGCGCTGGCGCAACTGCCGACTCGGTCCCGCCCCATCGTGACACATCAGGCGGGCGAACAACACATCCAGGCGCTGCGGCAGGCTTATGCCGATGCGGACGTGCAGGCCGATTGCCGCGCCTTCATCGACGACATGGCCGGTGCCATGAGCCAGGCCGATCTGCTGGTCTGCCGTTCCGGCGCCATGACCGTGGCCGAAGTGGCGGCAGTGGGAGCGGCAGCGCTGTTCGTGCCTTTCCCTCACGCCATCGACGATCATCAGACCGCCAACGCAAAGTATTTGAGCGATGCCCGGGCCGCCTGGTTGCAGCCGCAATCGTCCCTGACGCCCGAGTGGCTCGCCGATTGGCTGAGTCAGCGCTCGCGCGCGGAACTCGAAGCCGTCGCCGAGCGCGCGCGCGGGCTTGCCCGACCGCAAGCGGCAATCGATATCGCCAACGTATGTGAGCGGGTGGCGAAAAAATGATGACATACCCACTCACGACGTTCATTCCTCCTCTGGGGGGGCTCGACCTCCTTCGGTTGGTCGGGCGGAGGCTGACATGAAACATCGTATTCAACATATTCATTTCGTCGGCGTAGGCGGCTCCGGCATGAGCGGCATCGCCGAGGTGCTGCTCAACCTGGGTTACCAAGTCAGCGGTTCCGATCTCAACGAGTCCGCCGTGACGCGCCGCCTGTCCGATCTGGGCATGCGCGTGGCCGTCGGCCATGCCGCGGAGAACGTCGCAGGCGCCGATGCCATCGTCACGTCGACGGCCGTGGCCGGCGACAACCCCGAGGTGCTGGCTGCCCGCGCGGCGCGCATTCCGGTGGTGCCGCGCGCGGTGATGCTGGCCGAGCTGATGCGATTGAAGCGCGGCATCGCCATCGCCGGCACGCACGGCAAAACCACGACCACCAGCCTGGTGGCCAGCGTGCTGGCCGCCGGCGGCATGGATCCCACCTTCGTCATAGGCGGGCGTCTGAATTCGGCGGGCGCCAACGCGCAGCTTGGCCAAGGCGAATACATCGTGGTCGAAGCGGACGAGTCGGACGCATCGTTCCTCAATCTGTTGCCGGTAATGGCCATCGTGACCAATATCGATGCCGATCACATGGACACCTATGGGCACGATGTGGCGCGCTTGAAGAGCGCTTTTATCGAGTTCACGCAGCGTCTGCCCTTTTATGGCAGCGCGGTGCTGTGCGTAGATGACGCCAATGTGCGCGAGATCATGCCTTTCGTGTCGCGGCCCATCACAACCTACGGCCTGAACGCCGAGGCGCAGGTGCGCGCAGAAGACGTGCGCGCAGAAGGCACCCGTATGCATTTTCGTGTGCAGCGCCGTCTGCGCGACGCCGATCTGCCCGCGCTGCAGATCGAACTGAACCTGCCCGGTTTGCACAATGTGCGCAATGCCTTGGCAGCCATCGCCGTTGCAACCGAACTGGGCGTAGCCGATGTTGCGATCGCCCAGGCGCTCGCGTCGTTCAAGGGAGTGGGGCGGCGTTTCACGCAATGGGGCGAGATACCCGTTCCGGCCGAACATGGCGGCGGTACCTTCGCGCTGGTCGACGACTATGGCCATCACCCCGTCGAAATGGCCGCGACGCTGGCCGCCGCGCGCGGCGCCTGGCCCGACCGACGTATCGTGCTGGCCTTCCAGCCGCACCGCTATACCCGCACCCGCGATTGCTTCGAGGATTTCGTGCGGGTGTTGGGTTCGGCCGACGCCGTGTTGCTGACCGAGGTGTATTCGGCGGGCGAAGCGCCGCTGGTGGCCGCCGATGGTCGTTCGCTGATGCGCGCGCTGCGCGTGGCCGGCAAGGTCGAACCGGTTTTTGTGGAAGACGTGGCGGAACTGCCGCAGGCCGTCCGCGATTTCGCCCGCGATGGCGATGTCGTGATCGTGATGGGCGCAGGTTCGATCAGCCGCGTACCGGCTCAGTTGGGAGAGCGGGCATGAAGAATTTCGGCAAAGTAGGTGTGCTTTACGGCGGCCGATCCGCCGAACGCGAAGTGTCGCTGATGTCGGGCAAGGGCGTATGCGACGCACTGTTGAGCAAGGGTGTCGATGCGCACCTGTTCGACACCGGCGAGCACGATCTGACCGAGCTTGCGCAGGCGGGCTTCGATCGCGTGTTCATCGCGCTGCATGGCCGCTATGGCGAAGACGGTGCGCTGCAGGGCGCTCTCGAGTTGCTGAATCTGCCCTATACCGGCAGCGGCACCATGGCTTCCAGTCTGGCTATGGACAAGATCATGACCAAGCGGGTGTGGCTGCAGCACGGCCTGCCCACGCCGGCCTTCGAGGTGCTGGAAGCCGGCGCGGAACTGCGGCAGGTGCCCGATCGCCTGGGTCTGCCGCTGATCCTCAAGCCGCCGCACGAGGGTTCGACCGTGGGTATCGCCAAGGTGTCGGGTTACTCCGACATGGCCGAGGCCTTCGCCACGGCGTCCCGATACGACAGCGACGTGTTGGCCGAGGCTTTCGTCGCCGGCCGAGAGCTGACGGTGGCCGTGCTGGGCTCGGGCGTCTCGGCTCGCGCCTTGCCCATCATCGAGATCGTGGCGCCGGGCGGCAACTACGACTACGAGCACAAATATTTCTCCGACGAGACGCAATACCTCTGTCCTGCGGATTTGCCCGAGAATCTGACTCGGGAAATCCAGGACATCGTCGTGCGCGCCTACCGAGCGTTGGGCTGCGAGGGCTGGGGGCGCGCCGACCTCATCCTGGATCGCGCCAACAGGCCCTGGCTTCTGGAAATGAATACCTCGCCAGGCATGACCGGGCATTCGCTGGTGCCGATGGCCGCACGCGCCACGGGCATGAGCTATGCCGATCTGTGCGTGGCTATTCTGTCCGAGGCTTCGTGCAAATTGCGCAGCCCGGCGCGCGCGAGTTGAGCAGGAGTCATACGTGTGGAACGACGCTCGCACCATCAACGTAATCGCCAACACGCTGGCCGTGCTGGCGGTGGCGGCCATGCTGGCCGCCGGCGTCGTATGGGTGTCGCACCGACCGTATTTCGTCCTGCGCAGCATCGACCTGACGCCTGCGCCGAACAGCTCGCTGCATTATGTGTCGGCGGGCGCGGTGCGCTCGCACATCGCCGGGCGCGTGAAGGGCGATTTCTTTACGGTCAACCTCAACCAGGTGCGCTCGCTGTTCGAATCTGTGCCCTGGGTGCGGCGCGCGTCGGTGCGGCGCATATGGCCCGACGCCTTGCGTGTCAGTATCGAAGAGCAGCAGCCCCTGGCGCTGTGGAACGAGAACCAGATGATCAACACCTGGGGCGAAGCGTTCACGGCCAATACGGGCGAGCTGGACGACGACACCAAGCTGCCTCAGTTCTCAGGGCCCGACGGCAGCCAGGAGCTGGTCGTGCAGCGCTACGCGGAGCTGGCGCGCTGGTTCGCGCCGCTCAACCTGCATGTGACCCAATTGGATTTGAGCCCGCGCTATGCCTGGCGCGTAACGCTGTCCAACGGGCTGGTGCTGGAGCTTGGCCGCGATCCCGCTGCCGATGCCGTCGATCCGCTGGGTATTCCCGGCGCGATGTCGTTCTCCGCACGCATACAGCGTTTCGTGCAGGCCTGGCCGGCGCTGCAGGGCAAGCTGAACGGCCGCGAGGTGACGCAAGCAGATTTGCGCTACCCGAACGGCTTCGCGCTGGCGCTTGCGCCGCTGACCGCGAACCAAACGCCCGAATTCAAATCCAAATCCTCCATCAAGAAGCGATAACACCATGACCCGTGATATCAAGGACCTCATCGTCGCCCTCGACATCGGCACCAGCAAGGTGGTCGCCGTCGTGGCCGAGATCTTGCCGGAGGGACGGTTCGAAGTGCTGGGCCTGGGCCAGCACGAATCGCGCGGCATGCGCAAGGGCGTGGTCGTCAACATCGAAAGCACCGTCAACTCGATCCAGCGCGCGTTGGAGGAAGCCGAGCTGATGGCCGACTGCAAGATCCGCGACGTCTACACCGGCATCGCCGGCAGCCACATCCGCAGCTTCAATTCCAGTGGCATGGTGGCCGTCAAGGACAAGGAAGTTACCGCCACCGACGTAGCCCGCGTGATCGAGACGGCCAAGGCGGTGAACATACCCACCGACCAGCAAGTGCTGCACGTGCTCACGCAGGAGTTCATCGTCGACGGCCAGGAAGACATCCGCGAGCCCATCGGCATGAGCGGCCTGCGCCTGGAAGTGCGCGTGCACATCGTTACCGGCGCGGTGAGTGCCGCACAGAACATCGTCAAGTGCGTGCGCCGCTGCGGCCTGGAAGTGCAGGATCTGATTCTGCAGCCTCTGGCTTCCAGTCTGGCCTGTCTGACGTCGGACGAGAAGGAGCTGGGCGTGGTGCTGGTCGACATCGGCGGCGGCACGACCGACGTGGCGATCTTCACCGGCGGCGCCATTCGCCACACCGCGGTCATTCCGATCGCCGGCGACCAGATCACCAACGACATCGCAGCCATGCTGCGCACGCCGACGCCGGACGCGGAAGAAATCAAGCTGCGTTATGGCGTGGCCAAGCAAGTGCTGGCGAGCCCCGAGGAAACCGTCGAGGTGCCCGGCCTGGGCGATCGCGGCCCGCGCCAGGTCAAGCGCCAGGCGCTGGGCGCGGTAATCGAGCCGCGCGTCGAAGAGCTCTTTAACCTCGTGCAACAAGTCGTGCGCGAATCCGGTTATGAAGATCTGCTGGCGTCGGGCGTGGTGCTCACCGGCGGCACCGCACAGTTGCCGGGCATGATCGAGCTGGCCGAAGACGTGTTTCTCAAGCCCGTGCGCGTGGCCGTGCCTGAGTATGAAGGCAGCCTGGCCGATGTGATGCACAACCCGCGTTTTTCCACCGTGATGGGCCTGCTGCAGGAGGCTCGCATGCAGCGTCTGCGCGGTCGCAAGGTGGCACACCAGGCCGGCAATTTCAAGTCGGTGCTGGGGCGCATGAAGGAATGGTTCATGAATTAAGCAGGAACGGCGGGATACCTAGTACCGCCGGGAGCGAGGCCGGGCCTAACGGCGCGGGACGGACTCCGAAGAGGCGCTTCAAAACCGGTGCGGATCGACGATCGGCACCTGCTTTGAGGCGATTCACAGCTAGTTGGGGACTTTAGTGATTTGCCTTTAGGAACGAGGGAGTAGTGATCATGATGAATTTCGAAATGCTTGAGAGCAGCACCAAGGGCACCGTCATCAAGGTGGTCGGCGTGGGCGGCGCGGGCGGAAACGCCGTATCGCACATGATCCGCAGCGGCGTGAACGGCGTGGACTTCATCTGCGCCAACACCGATGCGCAAGCGCTGGCAGCGACCAACGCGCCGGTTCAGATTCGCCTGGGCCGCACCGGCCTGGGCGCAGGCGCCAAGCCGGAGCAGGGCCGCTCCGCCGCCGAAACCGCCCGCGAGGAAATCCGCGCGGCGCTCAACGGCGCGCACATGGTGTTCATCACCGCCGGCATGGGCGGCGGCACCGGCACGGGCGCCGGCCCCGTGGTGGCCGAGGTGGCCAAGGAGCTAGGCATTCTGACGGTGGGCGTGGTGACTAAGCCCTTCACGTTCGAGGGCAACAAGCGCATGAAGATGGCCGAAGAGGGCATCAGCGAACTGGCCAAGCACGTGCATTCCCTCATCGTGGTGCTCAACGAAAATCTGTACGAGCTGATGGATGAGGACGCCACGCAGGAAGACTGCTTCAAGTCGGCCGACGACATTCTGCACAACGCCTGCGCCGGCATTGCCGAAATCATCAACGTCGAGGGCAACGTCAACGTCGACTTCGAAGACGTCAAGACCATCATGGGCGAGCAGGGCCAGGCCATGATGGGCACGGCCGGCGCCAGCGGCGCCGACCGCGCCCGCAACGCCGCCGAGAAGGCGATCGCCTGCCCGCTGCTGGAAGGCGTGGACCTGAACGGCGCTCGCGGCGTGCTGGTCAACATCACCGCCAGCCGCTCGCTGAAGATGCGCGAAACCCGCGAAATCATGGAAACCATCCGCAGCTACGCTTCGGACGACGCCACTGTGATCTTCGGCACGGCCTACGATGAGTCCATGGGTGAGAACCTGCGCGTCACCGTGGTCGCCACCGGCCTGGGCAAGGCTGCAGCCCGCCCGCAACTGGTTCAGACTGTGGCTGCCGAGCTGCGCACCGGCACCGACAACATGGCCTATGCCGTGGCGCCGCAAGGCGACTACCGCGGCATGGACGTGCCCTCGGTGATGCGCAATCCTCGCAGCCAGGCTTCGGCTCAGGTGCGCGCGTTGGAAAGCTCGGGCATGGATCACTTCGATATCCCGGCTTTCCTGCGCAAGCAGGCCGATTAAGCCGACCGCCCGGGCCGACCGGGCGCGCAGTACCTCCCTCAACCGCGGTCCGCCTCCCCCAGGGTGGGCCGCGGCGGAGCGTCCACCGGGGTTTCAGACCGATCGACCCAGTGGTAATGAGATGAAGTAACTGACGGTCAAAGAGGGACGTATTGGTAGCGCAAGAGGCACTGCCCAGGCTACAATGCGACCTTACAAGGTAGCACCACTCCGTATTTCAGCCATGTTCCGCCAGCGCAGCATCCAGAATCTCGTCCGTACGACCGGCGTGGGCGTCCACTCCGGGCGCAGGGTCGAACTCGTCCTGCGTCCAGCCGAAGCGAATACCGGCATCGTGTTTCACCGCACCGACCTGCCCGAGGTCGTCGACCTGCCTGCCCGCGCGGACGGTGTGGGCGACACCCGCATGGCTTCGGTGCTGCAGAAGGGCAATGTGCGCGTTTCAACTGTCGAACACCTGATGTCGGCGCTGGCCGGCCTGGGCATCGACAATCTGCACATCGACATCACCGCTGAAGAAGTCCCCATCATGGACGGCAGCGCGGCGACCTTCGTATATCTGTTGCGCTCTGCCGGCATCGTCGAGCAGAACGCTCCCAAGCACTTCATCCGGGTCAAGAAACCCGTCGAGGTTCGCGAGGGCGACGGCCCCAGCGCCAAATGGGCACGCCTGGAGCCGCACGAGGGCTTCGTGCTGGCCTTCTCCATCGACTTCCAGCATCCGGCCATCGACTCCACGGCCAACTTTGCCGAAGTCGACTTCGCCACCCATTCCTACACCCGCGAAATCGCCCGTGCCCGCACCTTCGGCTTCGTCAACGAAGTCGAGGCCTTGCGCTCCATGGGCCTGGCACGCGGCGGCAGCCTGGACAACGCCATCGTCATGGACGAGTACCGCGTACTCAACAACGACGGGTTGCGCTACGACGATGAGTTCGTCAAGCACAAGATTCTGGACGCCATCGGCGACCTGTATCTGCTCGGCAAGCCGCTGGTGGCCCGCTATGTGGCCAACAAATCGGGTCATGCGCTCAACAATCAGTTGTCGCGCATGTTGATGGCCGATCAAAGCGCCTGGGAAATCGTTACCTACGAATCCCAGGCCGAAGCCCCTGCCGCCTTCCGCGGCTGGAAGCTGGCGCAGGCCTGAGCGTTGCCGGCCAATAAAAAACGCCGCACTGCGGCGTTTTTTATTTAACGCGACATCTCGACGTATCGCGAAAGCATCATGAACGACGATGCCCATGATGCGCCAACAGCCGCGCAATCGCATCCGCCAAAGGTCCAGGCCTTACTTCTTTTCCCAATTGGTCGAAAGCCTCCAACGCCCGCTCTCCCAGAGGTTGCGCCGATTTCGCCGGCCGCGGCGCGCGGCTGCCCGGCCGCGGCATTCCCGCCTGCACTCGCACCGCGATTTCATCGAGGAGCCAGCCGCGCGCGGTCAGCGCCTGGGCCAGGCTAGGGGCCATCTGCCGTAGTTTCGCGGCATAGGCGGGGCCCGGCACCGCCAGCTCCAGGCGCCGATGGTCCAGCTTGATGACCGCGCAAACCTCGCCCACACCCGGCGGAAGCAGCGCGGCCAGCGCCTGCTGGATCTGCAGATGGCGCTGCGCCGTGGCCAGCACCCCGGCGCCGCGGGCATCATGGCCCAGCCAGGACAGGGCGGTTTCCCGACCTCGGCCTGTCCTGGCGCGTGGAGAAAAAGGTTTGTTCATGCGTATAAAAGGCTTGATGAACGTGATTATGCCCTTACATACCCCGGGGTGACCCCAACGGCCTCACGACCCGGGTGCGCTACACTTGTCCGTTTCCCTTCGTGCCGTACCGAGACGCATGATTTCCCTGCTCAAAAAACTCATAGGCAGCCGCAACGACCGGCTGCTCAAGCAATATCGCAAGCTTGTCGGCCAGATCAACGCGCTCGAGCCGCAGTTCGCCGCATTGTCCGACGAGGCCTTGTCCGCCAAGACGCAGGAATACCGCGCGCGCATCGACCAGGGCGCCACGCTCGACTCGCTGCTGCCCGAAGCCTTCGCCACGGTGCGCGAAGGCGCCAAGCGCGTGTTCGCCATGCGGCACTTCGACGTGCAACTGCTGGGCGGCATCGCCCTGCATAAAGGCAAGATCGCCGAAATGCGCACGGGCGAAGGCAAGACGCTGATGGCGACCTTGCCGGTCTACCTGAATGCGCTGGCCGGCAAGGGCGTGCATGTCGTCACGGTCAACGACTACCTGGCCCGCCGCGACGCGGAAACCATGGGCCGGCTTTACCGCTTCCTGGGCCTTTCCACCGGCGTGGTCGTGCCCCAGCAGGAAAACGAGGAAAAGATCGCGGCCTATCGCGCCGACATCACCTACGGCACGAACAACGAATTCGGCTTCGACTACCTGCGCGACAACATGGAGTACCGGGTCGAGGACCGCCGCCAGCGCTCGCTTTTCTACGCCATCGTCGACGAAGTGGACTCGATCCTGATCGACGAGGCGCGCACGCCGCTCATCATCTCGGGTCAGGCCGAAGACCACACCGATCTGTACGTGCGCATGAACTCGGTGCCGCCCCTGCTCACGCGCATGGCCGTCGAGCCCAAGCCGCAGGAACCCGAACCCGAAGGCGACTACTGGGTCGACGAAAAGAGCCAGCAGGTTTATTTGTCCGAGGCCGGTCACGAGCACGCCGAAGAAATCCTGTCCAAGAACGGCATGCTGCCCGCCGGCGAGTCGCTTTACGATCCGCGCCACATTGCGCTGATGCATCACCTGATGGTCGCCCTGCGCGCCCACTCCCTGTTTTTCCGCGACCAGCAGTATGTGGTGCAGAACGGCGAAGTCGTCATCGTCGACGAATTCACCGGCCGCCTGATGGTGGGCCGCCGCTGGTCCGACGGCCTGCATCAGGCCGTCGAAGCCAAAGAAGGCGTCAAGATCGAGAACGAGAACCAGACCCTGGCCTCGATCACTTTCCAGAACTACTTCCGCATGTACGACAAGCTGGCGGGCATGACGGGCACGGCCGACACCGAGGCCTACGAATTCCAGGAAATCTACAGCCTGGAAACCGTCATCATCCCGACCAACAAGCCCATGATCCGCAAGAATCAGAACGACCAGGTCTTCAAGACCGGCCAGGAAAAGTACAACGCCATTCTCGAAGACATCCGCGACTGCCATGCGCGCGGCCAGCCGGTGCTGGTGGGTACCACCAGCATCGAGAACTCCGAACTGCTGTCGGGTATGTTGCGCCAGGCCAAACTGCCTCACGAAGTGCTTAACGCCAAGCAGCACGCCCGCGAAGCCGAGATCGTGGCGCAGGCGGGCAAGCCAGGACACATCACTATCGCCACCAATATGGCGGGCCGCGGCACCGACATCGTGCTGGGCGGCAGCGTCGAGAAGCAGATCGATCTGCTGCACGCCGACGAATCTATGTCCGAAGCCGATCGCAATGCGCGCATCGAACAGATCCGCGCCGCCTGGAAACCCGACAACGAGCGGGTCAAGGCCGCCGGCGGTTTGCGCATCATCGGCACCGAGCGCCACGAATCGCGCCGCATCGACAATCAGCTGCGCGGCCGCGCAGGCCGCCAGGGCGACCCGGGCTCCTCGCGCTTCTATCTGTCGCTGGAAGATCCGCTGATGCGAATTTTTGCGGGCGACCGCGTGCGCGCCATCATGGAACGCCTGAAGCTGCCCGAGGGCGAGCCCATCGAGGCCGGCATGGTGACGCGTTCGATCGAGACCGCGCAGCGCAAGGTCGAAGGCCGCAACTTCGACATTCGCAAGCAACTGCTCGAATACGACGACGTCTCCAACGACCAGCGCAAAGTGCTGTATGCCCAGCGCAACGAGGTCCTGGAGGCGACCTCGGTCAGCGAGACCGTCGCCGGCCTGACCGAAGGGGTCATGACCGATCTGTTCCATGCCTATGTGCCCCCCGAGTCGATCGAAGATCAATGGGACGTGCCGGGTCTGCAGCAGGCGCTGACCAGCGATTGGCAATTGCCGTTGCCGCTGACCCAGATGCTGGAAGAAGAGTCCGACCTGGACGAAGAAGGCCTGCGCGAGCGCGTGCTGGCCGCGGCGCGCGAAGCCTACAAGGACAAGGTCGCGCTGGTCGGGGAGGAGTCCTGGTCGCAATTCGAGCGTTCGATCATGCTGCAGGCCATGGATTCCCACTGGCGCGAGCATCTGTCGTCGCTGGATTATCTGCGCCAGGGCATCCATCTGCGCGGTTATGCGCAGCGCGATCCCAAGCAGGAATACAAGCGCGAGGCTTTCGAACTATTCTCCAGCCTGCTCGACCGAATTCGCAACGACGTGGTGCGCGTGCTGTTGACGGTGCGCGTGCAGTCGGCCGAACAGCTGGAAGAGGCCGAGGGCGTCGAGCCGTTGCACAATCTGCAATTTCAGCATACGGACCCGACCGCGGAACTGGCCGAGGCGGCGGCGCCCGGCAGCGCGCCTGTCATGCCGAGCGGGGCCGTGCCGCGCGTGGGGCGCAACGATCCCTGCCCGTGCGGCAGCGGGAAAAAATACAAGCAGTGCCATGGGAAGCTTGTGTAATTTCTCGCTGGCGTCTTGCTGATGGCATGAATGGCCGGGGCTTTATGTGCCGGCCATTTTTATTGTGCCTTTGCGGCGTTTAAGACGCCGAGTCTTCGGTTTTGCGCTTACTGCAGCCGCGGCTGCGGTGGCAGCAGGTTTACGCCAGTAGAAATATGTTCTTCGGCGACGCCGTAGACGTGCAGGGTGATGGCCACATCGTTGCCGTTGTTGCCCAGGCGGTGCGTCTGTTGCAGGCCCGGGATGGCAGTGAAGATGTCACCGGGTTTGCGAGTGATTTCGCCGTTGACCGACAGAATCTGGGTGGCCGGATTCCAGTGGTAGAGCGTTTCGGACAGTTCGCCTTGCAGCACGCGATAGGCGCACCAGGTTTTGTGGCCATGCACGGGGCTGTGCTGGCCCGGGCGCCATACCAGGTAAACGACGGTAAAGCGGCCGCTCGGGTCGGCGTAGGCGATGTGGCGGCAGTAGCTGTCGGGCGAGCCGGTGCGCAGTTCCTGCGGCAGGGCGTCCAGCAGATTGTCGGCCTGTCTCAAGTGCGCAGCCATCTGCAGCAGCAGGGTCGAGGCGGCGGTCTGCTCGGCTTGATCGGTGGCGGCGCACAGGGCCTGCAGCGCGGCGTTCGGGGCGATGTCGGAGTCGGTGGCGGTCAGCATGACGGGTCGTCGCGTGAAATGGGCATCCATCTATCCTAAAGCGCCGTCCATGGAATAAATTTGCCTAATTCGGGCCGGATAGCGCCCGCAGTGAAAAAAATTTCTCCGGCGCAAAGGAACCCCCATGGATCAGACGGATTTCAAGATTCTCGGGCTTATGCAGAAGAATGCCGATCTATCGGTGGCCGAGATTGCCGAGCAGGTAAATCTCTCCGTAACACCGTGCTGGCGGCGCATCCAGAAGCTCAGGGAAGACGGAATCATCGAGCGCAACGCGGTGGTGCTCAATCCGCAGGCGCTGGGACTCAATCTCACGGTTTTCGTGTCCATCCGCACCAGCCAGCACAACGCGAAATGGACGCAGAGTCTCGTGAGCGCCGTGATGGCATTGCCCAATGTGGTGGAGTTTCACCGCATGGCGGGCGACGTGGATTATTTGCTGAAGGTGGTGGTCGAAGACATGGCGGCCTACGACCGTTTCTATCGGCGGCTGATCGCGATGGTGGATCTGCTGGACGTGAGCGCCAGTTTTTCCATGGAAGTCATCAAAAGCACCATGGAGCTGCCCCTGGGGGTGGAGTGATGCACCCGGAGCCAAGCGCGACCGATAGGGTTGCCTGAGCTTTACAGCGGAGGCAGGGGGCGGCTGCGGCGCGCGTTGTCGGTGGCTACGTAGGTCAGCGTCGCCTCGGTGACCTTGACGATCTCGGCATCCAGGCGCTGGCGCTGGGCGTAGACGTCCACCTCGACGGTGATCGAGGTATTGCCGGTCTTGACGATCCTGGCGTAGAAGCTGAGCAGATCGCCAACGAATACCGGCTGCTTGAAGACGATGGCGTTCACCGCGACGGTGGCTACTCGGCCGTCGGCGCGGCGTGCGGCCGGGACGGCGCCCGCGATGTCGAGTTGCGCCATGATCCACCCGCCGAACACGTCGCCGTGGACGTTCGAGTCGGCCGGCATGGGCATGACGCGCAGCACGGGTTGGTCGTCGGGCAAATTGACGTTGGCGGGGGGCTTGGGCATGGTCGAACTCCGATGGGATACTGCGGATTTACTTGGCCAGCCGCTTGAGCGCCAGCTGAACCCAGTAGGTCGCGCCCAGCGGCAGCAGCGCGTCGTTAAAGTCGTAGCTGCCGTTGTGCAGCATGCAAGGACCCATGCCGTGGCCTTGCGCGCGATGCTCGCCGTCGCCGTTGCCGATCCAGACGTAGCAGCCGGGCTTTTGCAGCAGCATATAGGAAAAGTCTTCGGCGCCCATGGTCGGAGTGACGTGGTCGTCGACATTGGCCTCGCCCACGATGCCGCGCATGACTTCGGCGCAAAAGGCGGTCTCTTCGGGGTCGTTGATGGTGGGCGGATAGTTGCGGGCGAAGACGAACTCGATCTGGCAGTTCATCGCGGCGGCCGTGTGTTCGGCGATCTCGCGCATGCGCCGCTCGATGAGATCGGTCATTTCGACGGTGAAGGTGCGCACTGTGCCGCGCAGCTCCGCTTCGGTGGGTATGACGTTGTCGGCGCTGCCGGCGTGGATCTGCGTGATGCTGAGCACTGCGGATTCGGCCGGATTGCGGTTGCGCGAGACGATGGTTTGCATGGATACGGCCATTTGCGCGGCCGCCATGATGGGGTCGTGGCCCAGGTGCGGCATGCCGCCGTGCGCGCCCTTGCCCTTGATGACGATAGAGAATTCGTTGGCCGCGGCCATAATGGGACCGGCCGTCACGCCGAACTGTCCCACCTTGAAGCCGGGCCAGTTGTGCATGCCGAACACCGCTTCCATGGGGAATTTGGTGAACAGGCCGTCGTCGATCATGCGCTGGGCGCCGGCGCCGCCCTCTTCGGCGGGCTGGAAGATCACATAGACCGTGCCGGCGAAATCGCGATGCTGGGCCAGATAGCGCGCCGCGCCGAGCAGCATGGCGGTATGCCCGTCGTGACCGCAGGCGTGCATCTTGCCGTCATGTCGGCTGCGATGCTCGAAGGCGTTCAGCTCCTGCATGGGCAGGGCGTCCATGTCGGCGCGCAGGCCGACGGCGCGCGGCTTGCCGGAGGCTTGCCGCAGCTTGCCTTCGATGATGCCGACCACGCCGGTGCCGCCCAGGCCGCGGTCGATGGGGATGCCCCATTCCTGCAGTTTGGCGGCGACGACGTCGGCGGTGCGGAATTCTTCGTAGGACAGTTCGGGATGCGCGTGCAGATCTCGTCGGACGCGGGCGATTTCATCCTGCCAGGCGACGATGGGTTCGATTAGCTTCATGATAGGGACGGCGTTGAAACGCGTGAAAAAGATGTCCCTTAAAGCGTAGCATCAACGGCCGGATTCGTCGCCTTGCCCGGAGCGCGCCGCATGCAGGCGGTGCGGGCGCGTAATCTGCTCAGGCTTTCCGGGGTTTGAGATGCGGCGCGATCATGGCTTCCAGCGCTTTGTGGACCTGTGGGTTGCCCGCGACCACGTCGCCGCCCTTGGGCCAGGGATCGGTGCCGTGCATGTCGGTGCAGACGCCTCCCGCTTCGCGCAGGATCAGCGTGCCCGCCGCCACGTCCCAGGGCGCCAGCCCCATTTCCCAATAGCCGTCGTAGCGGCCGCAGGCCGTCCAGGCCAGATCCAGCGCCGCCGCGCCCATGCGGCGCACGCCGCGCGTGGTATGGATGGCGTCGTGCAGCATGGGCATGTATTGCTCGGCGAAAGAGAAATCGCGGAACGGGAAACCCGTGGCCACGACGGATTCGGCCAGGCTGCCCGTACGCGAGCAGGCGATGCGCCTGCCGTTGAGCCAAGAGCCTACGCCGTAGACGCTGGTGAACAGTTCTTCGCGGCAGGGATCGTAGACGACGCCGATTACGGGCGTGTCGACCTCGATCGGCTCGTTTATCGCCATCGGCGTGCCAGGGTGCGCGATCAGCGCGATGGACACCGCGTAGTGCGGGATGCCACTGAGGTAGTTGGTCGTGCCGTCCAGCGGATCGATGTACCAGGTGGCCGGGCCGTGGGGCACGCCGCCGGTTTCTTCCGCCACGATGCCCAGGCCTGGCATGCGGGAGTGCAGCGCTTCGATGACGGCGGTTTCGGCCTCGCGGTCGGCCTGGGAGACCAGATCGTTGCGCGCTTTATGGTCGATGATCAGGTCGGCTCGATGGTGCGCGTACGATTGCAGCACGGCTGCGCCGGTGTGCGCGGCGGTCACGGCGGCGTCGATGGCCGCGCGCAGATCGAGCAATGAATGCTTGGGGTGGCTGATGTTCTGCATGCTTCCAGTGTAAGCCTGCCCTTCGTGCAGAACCGCGTCGACGCGGCGTTTGCGCGGCATGCGTGGCGCATTGCCAACGGGTTCTGATATGTTGACGCCGCTTTTTGCAACTTACTATGACTTCTTCCTACATACCCTTGCAACCCGCGGACCTGTCGCTCGACGAGGCAGGGCGCCCCTACAGCGCCGCATACGGGGATGTCTATCACTCGCGCACGGACGCGCTGGCGCAGGCCGAACAGGTGTTTCTGCGCGGCAACGATCTGCCGCGGCGCTGGCAAGGGCGCGATCGGTTTACGGTGTGCGAGACCGGTTTCGGGTTGGGGCTGAACTTTCTGGCGCTTTGGCGAGCCTGGCGCGCCGATCCGCGGCGTGCGACGCGCCTGCACGTCGTGTCGATCGAGGGGCATCCGCTCGAACGCGAGGTCTTGCGCATGGCGTGGGACCGTCATTTGCCGCAGGCACTGCGCCCATGGGCCGAGGCCTTGATCGCGCAATGGCCGCCGCGTTTGCCTGGCCTTCATCGATTGGAATTCGAGCAGGGCGCTGTCACGCTAACCCTAGCCTTCGGCGAGGCCGCGACGATCGCGCCGCGTTTGTCCGCGCGCGTGGATGCCTATTTTTTCGATGGCTTCGCACCCAGACGCAATCCGGCGATGTGGTCTCAGGACGTGCTGGGCGTCCTGGCACGCCTGGCCGCGCCCGATGCCACGCTGGCGACTTGGGCCAGCGCGGGCTATGTGCGGCGCACGCTGGTCGAGGCCGGTTTCGACGTGCGACGCGAACAGGGCTATGGCAAGCTGCACATGAGTGTGGGGACGCGCTCGGCGCGGGCCGGCGCCGGTTCCGGCCCGCCTGGCGGCGATGCAGCGTCGGCGCTGGTGGTCGGCGCAGGTCTGGCCGGCGCCGGCGTGGCCCAGGCGCTGGCGCTGCGCGGCCTTGCGGTGACGGTGCTGGCGCCGGAGAGCGATGCGGGCGCGCACCGCGGGCATTTGGCGGCCGCAATGACGCCGGTGATCGCGCGCGACGACAATTCGCGGGCACGTCTGTCGCGCGCCGGCAGCCTGCGGGCACTGCGGCGCTGGACCGGCCTGGACGCAGCGGTTCTCCGCTGCGGCACCTTGCAGCTCGAGCGCGATGCCGGGCGGGCCACAGCCTTGGCCCAGGCTTTATCCGAACTGGCTTTTCCTGCGGAGTGGGCGAGAGCGGTCGACGCCGACGAAGCAGGTCGGCTGGCGGGCCTGCCCGTGGCGCGCGGCGGCGTGTATTTTCGCGACGGCCTGCTGGTTCGGCCGGACAGGCTGGTCTCGGCGTTGCTGTCCATGCCGGGGATACGTCGCCGGACTGGCACGGTGGCCAGCATCCGCCAGGCCGGATCCCTGTGGCAGATTTGCGACCCGCAGGGCGTTGTGCTGGCCGAAACCGGGAATCTAGTGCTGGCCTGCGCCGCTCAGGCGCCGGTGGTGCTGCGCGCCTCGGGCCTGCTCGACCCATTGCCTAGGCTGGCGCAGATGCATGCCCTGGCCGGCGAGGTGACGCAGGCGCCCTCGTCCGCCCTGTGGGGCGGACCGCGTTGCATCGTGGGCGGGGAGGGCTATCTGCTGCCCGAGATCGAGGGCTGGTGCGTGGCGGGCAGCACATACGTGCACGGAGCCCAGGAATCCAGGGTGGGTGCAGCAGGGCAGCGCGTCAATCTGGACAAGGCGGCCGGGTTGCTGGGCGAGGAGGCGGGCCGGGCTCTGCGAGGCCTGCCGGCGGGCGATCTGCCGGGCTGGGCGGGCTGGCGGGCGGTGCTGCCTGGGCGGTTGCCGGCCATCGGGCCGCTGGCTCATGCGCCCGGAGTCTGGCTGGCGACCGGCTATGCCTCGCGAGGCTTGAGCTGGTCGGCGCTGGGGGGCGATTTGATCGCCGCCTGGCTATGCGGCGAGCCCTTGCCTCTGGAAACCGACCTGATCGACCAGATTTTGCCGCGTTGATCAGGAGGACGATCGAAATACGGCGTACGGATTCAGCTTGCAGGCGTGGCCGGAGAGTCCAAAAGGCATGAAAAAGGGCCTTGCCGGCCCGATTTTATGTCTGCTCGGCTCTTTCCGACCCCGATTCAGGGGGCGCCGAGTTTATTTCAAAAGCCAAATCCGTCAAAATAGAGGCTTTTAGCCTTCTGGCCCAGAACCCGAGGTCTTGCCGTGCCGCCTAAGTCCAGCTTAGTCCAACTTACCCCGCTTGAAAACGCCCAGCTGTCGACGAGCCGTCCCAGCCGCTTCGATTTCGACCTGGGGGATGGCTTATTACTGGCGGTGGAGGCCCACGCGCCGGGCGTATTCCGCCTTCGCTGCGGCGACCCGGCCCTTTTGAACGATGAGAAGGCTAGCCCGCGCATGCGTGCGTTGGCCGAAATGCTGCTGGCTCGCCAGGAGGCCGTGGGCGAAGCGACCGTGGCGCCGCGCGCGGGAGGGTGGCGCATCGAGCAGGGCGACGTGACGCTCGACCTGCAGACAGCGCCCTTGCGCATCACCTTGTCGCGCGGCGGCCACGCCGTGCTGTCGTCTGCCGGCAGCAACGCTTTCGCTCATCAGGCTCTGGGTAGCCCCGAAGACGCCTTCTGGACGGCGAGCTTCGCACTCAAGGCAGGCGAGCGCATCTACGGTCTGGGCGAAACCCCAGGCGATCTGAACCGCCGCGGCGAGGCTGTCGTGTCGGACGATCCCGCGCATCGCGCCTTGCCGCTGGCCTGGAGTCCACGCGGCTGGGGCGTCTATGCCAATACGCTGCATCGCGTCGAGCACGACCCAGGTGTCGCGCCGGCGAGTTCGACCTATCTTTTGACGATAGCCGACCCGGTGCTGGATCTTTTCCTTTTCGCTGGCGAACCCGGCGAGATCCTCAATCAATACACGGCGCTGACGGGCCGCGCCGGCCAGCCGGTGCTGTGGGCCATGGGCGCCTGGCTGCAGCAGGCGCAGGGCGAGACGCCCGAGCAGACGGCCGCCCTGGTCGAGCGCCTGCGCACCGAGCAGATTCCGCTGGATGTGGTGTCGCTCGCGTTGCCGGCGGCCTGGGGCTTTCAGTCCGACAAGTCCGCGCTCGAGTGGGATGCTCAACGTTTCCCCGATCCCAAGCAGATGTTGGCGCTGTTTCAGAAGCATCATGTGCACGTTTCCGCATCGTGTCTGCCGGCCGTGATCCAGGGCAGCATTCTGTTCGAAGAACTGGAAGACCGCGGCTGGCTGCTGGCCAAAGACGAGGGTGGCGCGCAGGTATTCGACGGATGCGCCGCCACGGGCGGCCGTGCTTACGGCCTGCTCGACCTGACGCATCGCGACGCCTACAACCTGTGGGTAGACCGCCATCGCCAGCTCATGGAAGACGGCCTGGGCGCGCCGGCCTGCAGCACGCAGATCGACATTCCCGACGGCGTGAGCGCCCGCAGCGGCGAAAGCGGCGCTGCCTTGCGTACGCAGTATCCGTTCCTGGCACGCCGCGCCCTGTTCGACGCCGTGGCGGGCCACAAGGTGCCGCCGGAAGGCGTGATTCCCAGCACCGACCTGTTCCCGGCCGCTCAGCGCCTGCCCTGGCAGACCGGGCCGCAGGTGCCCAATACCTGGGATGGCCTTGAGTACAGCCTGCGCACGTCGCTGTCCATCGGCGCCAGCGGCGTGCCGGTGCAGACGCACCATATCGGCTCGGCGACTGCCTCGCGCGAAGGCATGGACGCCGAGCTCTATGTGCGCTGGCTTGCCATGGGCGTGTTTTCCGCCAACTTCAGCTTCCAGGGGGTCGACGACCTGATGCCCTGGGCATTCGGCGCGCAGACGCTGGGGCATGCACGCACCTGGATGAACTGGCGTTACCGCCTCATTCCCTACGTGCTCGGCGCCATCGAAGACGCCGCGCGCACCGGTCTGCCGGTGCAGCGCTCCATGGCCATGTCCTTCCCCAACGACCCCGACGCACATGCCTGGGACCTGCAATATCTGCTCGGTCCTGCCCTGCTGGTGGCTCCGATCACCAAACCGGGCAGCGAGGCCAAGGTCTACCTGCCCAAGGGCGAAGCCTGGTGGGATCTGAACACGGGCCACCGCTACGAAGGCGGCACGGTCTGGACGCTGACCTGCAGCCCCGAGCAGTATCCGGTCTTCGGCCGTGAAGGCCATATGCTCTGCCTGGGTCCGCTGGCGCAGCATGCCGGCGAGTTCAACTCGGCGCGCATCCTGGACGAAGTCTGGATGTTCGGGATGCCGATGCACAACCCCGTCGTGATGCGCAACAAGATCCGGGTGATGCAGATGCAGGGATCCAGCTATATCAAAGGGCTGGAAGGCTTGCGTATCCTGCCGTCCGAAGGGCTCGAAGTTAAGCGGCGCGGTGCGGAAGTGCGGATCTCTCACGCGCGTTGATGCCGCGATCCGTCGATAGGGCGAGCATCGGAACCCCGTAGTCCTGTCGCCGGCGGTTCAAGAACCCAAAAAGCCGACGATCACATCCGCCACCCAAGGTTGAAGAAAATCGACGACCCGGGCGTGCTATAGCCTTCGACCAGCGTGTACTGCTTGTTGAACACGTTGTTCCAACGCATGCTCAGTTCGACGTTGGACGTAAGGTCGTAAGCCGCGGTGAGATTCATCAACCCATAACCGCCTACATTGCTGCCGTCGCTTTGCCGGCGTTTGCCCGACAGCACCCATTCGGCGCCCACGCGCCAGCCATCGTCGAAGCGCTTTTCGCCCGACAATCGCAGCAGGCGTCGCGTGCGCAGCGGCAGTACCTGTCCGGTTGCGTTGTTGCGCGGATCGCTCAGGTCAAGACTGGTTTTGAGCCTGACGGTGCCGAATCGTCGAGCGGCCGTCAGCGTGACGCCGGTCAGCGTTGCGCTGCCCACATTGACGGGCATATACGTGCTGTAGGGGTTGGACGTGTCTGAGAGCTGATCGACGATCAGGTTGCTGACCCGGTTGCGGTAGTACGTGATGCTGGCTTCGGTCGAGCCTTGCAGATAGCGCAGCCTGGCTTCGAAATTATGCGAACGCTCGGGCTGCAACGCGGTATTGCCGACATAGCCGCTGCCCGTGCCCGAGTTGGGCCAATACAACTCGGCCAGCGTGGGCGCCCGAAAGCCCGTGCTGCCCGTCAGCGATCCGCGTATCGACGGCGTGAAGTCATAGCCGTAGCTGATCGCGCCGGTCGTCTGGCTGCCGAAATCCGATGGCCGATCGCGGCGCAGGCTGGCCTGCAGATGGTGGGCGCCGAAAGAGCCCAAGTAGCCCAGATAATAGGCGTCGGTGGTGCGGCTCTCGCCGGGATATCCGACGAGGCTCGCAGGCGACGTGGCGCCGTCGACCACGGCGCCCGACGCCGATTGGTACAGATGATCGTAGCCGGCGGTCAGCGTCTGGTTTTGTGCCAAGGTGAAATCGTTCTGCCAGGAAAGCTGGTTTTCCCAGGTATTGAAGAAGCTCGTGCCGGGCGCGTTTTGCCACAGCGTGTCGTTCGTCGAGCGGCCCAGGCGCAACGTGCTTTTCCAGTAATCGGCCAGTTGGTTGGCGCTGACTATTGAATATCCCTGTAGCGTTTGCGTACGCTGATCGCCGAACCACGGCTGGCCCGCGTCGTAGTCGCCGTAGAGGCGAGAACGGTAGTACTGGAATTGCAGCGTCTGGCCGGGCTGCCACGCGTAGCCCAGCGAGCCGGAGAAGTCGTGTTGCGTAAAGCCGTCCTTGTCCGGGTTGTAGTTGGGATTGCCCGGCCTGTCGGCGTTGAAGCCCGTACTTTTCGCGCGGCCTATTGCCAGCGTGTAGACCCAGCCGTTGTCGTCGATGCCCGAAACGCCTGCGCTATAGCGCGTGGTGCCCCGGCTGCCCACGCCGAAATTGGTCCAGGCCGATGCGGTCTTGGGCGTATCGGGCTGGGTGATGAGATTGACGACCCCACCGATCGCGTCCGAACCATAGAGACTGCTGGCCGGGCCGCGCAGGATTTCCACGCGCTGCAGGCTGTCGGGCGGGATGGCGGCGAGCGCATTGCTGTCGATGCGCACGCCGTTTAGCAGCACCAGCGTGTCGTTGCCGCCTGCGCCGCGCATGAAGAGTCGCGTGGACGTCTGCGGCCCGCCCAACTCGATGGCGTCGATGCCGGGTTCGAGCGAGAGCAGCTCGGCCAGGCTCGCCTGCCCGGCATGGGTCAAGGGTGAAGCGGTGACGACGGATACGTCGCCGAGCACGTTGCCGGGGGCCTGTAGCGTGCGGCTGGCGATCGTCACCGCCGAAGGGTCCTGCAGCGCAGTGGTGCGCAGTATCGGCCCCTGGATCTGTTGCCGCACGACTGTGGGCGGCAGCTCGGACAGCGACGGCACCTGATTCAGCATGGACGTCGTCGGAGACGTCGCCGCCGGCGGAGCGGTCAAGAGTTGCGCGCCGGCCAGTGCGGGAAACATGCCCGCCAACAGGCCTGCGTGACGCCCGATGCGACGCAGCAACCGCATTCAGGCGACGTTCTGGATGACGCCTTTGAGCGAATCCGAGATCGACTTGATGATGGTGCTCTGGATCTGCACCAGCATGCTCCATTGGTTGATCTGCTGCTGCAACTGAAGCATCTGGGCTTGCGAGACGGTGCCGTTGTTGCTGCTGCTGCTGATGGTCTGCATCGTCTGGTTCAGCTGCGTTTCCTGCGTCTGAATAGCCGAGTAGACCGTGTTGTTGACGTTGTTGAAATTCAGCGACGCCGAAGTGGAAAGTCCGTTGAGCATGGCGAGACTCCTCAGGGGTAGGTGAACGAAGCGGGCGCCATGTCGGGCGCCTGGAGATCGACGGGTTCGGCTACGCGCTGCATGGCCAGGATTTCGCGCGCTGCGGCGGCAGCCTCGGCGGTCATGAACCAGTCGGGAAATTCTTCGCGCGACAGGCCGGCCGCGATGCGCGTGCGCAGGCGCAGTTCGAGCGCATCGACGCGCTCGAGCAGTTCGTCGCGCAGGGTCGCGCCTTGTGGCTGGGCCAGGCGGACCTTGAGATCGGTGAGGGCGGGCGTATCCATGACAAAGTGAGAATCAGCGTAGCACGATGGCCGGCCGCGGGCCGTCGAAAACCAGCCGCGTGGGCTCTACGGCGATCAGCCGGTAGCGCTTGTAGGTGCCGCCCACCAGCAGTTTATTGCCGTTGTCGAGCACGATGAAAGGCTGGGGGCCGCTGACCACCATGCGTATGCCGAAAGGAACGCTGTCGGCAAAAGGCATGTCCGTGACGGAAGGCTTGCCCAACACGGCCACGCCGAAGTGCGTGGCGTTGAACTGTTCGACGACCCCGCGCAGGGTATCGACCTGGTCGTCCGTCAGCGCGGACGTGCTGGCTTGAAGCTGATTGTCTTTCCAGGTCAGCCCCACGCTGGCGATGCCGGCGGCGGTGATGCGGCCGGCCAGATCGTCCAGCACATCGGGCGCCAGCATGACGTCGTTGCCCAGGATGGTGATGCCGGGCAGCTGCGCGTTGAGAGCGGCTATCGCTGCGCCACGCTCTTTCGCGTCGGGGGCGATGCCGCGGACGGTGAGACGGCCGTTGCCGTCGTAGCGGGCCGCATATTTCACCGGGAAGGACCGCAGCACGTCGGCGGCGGTCGCGGCGATGGTCTGTGCGACGCTCACGCGCATGGCTGGCATGGGCCAGATCTGGGTCAGCGCGGCAGACAGGGCGTCCTGCTCGGCATTGTTGCGGACCCAGCCGGAGACCTGCACCGAGCCGTCGGGCAGCAGTTCGGCGCGCAGGCGATCGGACAGGCCCAGGCGGGCAATGGCCGCGTTGACGGTGGGCAGCGTGTCCTGCGCCGTCGGCCGCGCGTTCTCGCGTGCGGCCTGTCTGGGCGCGGTGGGCAGCATCCAGGCCATGGAAATGGCCACGACCACGGCCAGCACCACGGCAGCCAGGCCCAGCAGCAAAGGCCACGCGGCGCGCTTGTCGGGTTTGGATCCCGTGGCGGCGGGGGCGGCACGCCAGGGGAGCGGCCCGGTATTCGAGGTCGTGGATCGGGCCGCGGATGCGGCGTCCCGCGCTTCGGATGCCGCCTGCGGTTCGGCAGGCTGGGCTACGCCCGCCTCGGGAACGGCGCCATCGTTGGCGGCATCGGGCAGTTTGGTCCAGGCGTCGCCGCTACGTGCCACGGTGACCCAGACCGGACCTAGCGGCAAAGCCTGATTGAAGGGCGTACGCGGTTCGCCGGTAGGCGCGCCGTCCTGGGGGGCGATATCCCAACCGTTGGGGCCGATGCGCAGCCGCGCTGCGCGCGGTCCTACGCCGGCGTCGGCCAGCACGATGTCGCAGTCCGGGTCGGCGCCCACCACCGCGCCGTCCTGAGCCGGGCAGCTCGCTTCCCGGTGCAGGCCGGAGAGCACGCGCAATTCCAGCGCGTCGGCATCGGTGCGTTGAACGGGCGTGACGGACGTGTTCACGCGGACTCCCTGGGCCGGCGGATGTGGTCGGTCATAGATCGACTCGCGCCAGCGGCTGCACGTTGATTTCCTGCGTCAACTCTTGATAGGAAAGCACGGGTAGTTCGTAAAGATCCTGCTCGATCATCTTGCGCAGATAACGCCGGATGTCCATGGAGGTGAGCAGCACGGGCTTGCGGGCCGCGGCGCTCAGGTCTCCCACGGCTTTCTTGATGTTCTCGACCAGCTTCTTGCTGGCATTGGGGTCCAGCGCGAGGTAGCTGCCGGCCGAGGTCTGGCGGATGGCGCCCCGGACGGTTTCCTCGACGTTGGGCGCCAGCAGATAGGCGGGAAGGATGTTCTGGCCGCTGGAATACTTGTAGCTGATGTGGCGCTTGAGCGAGACGCGCACGTATTCGGTGAGCAGCACCGAGTCTTTTTCTTTCTGGCCCCATTCGATCAGGGATTCGAGCACCGCGCGCAGATTGCGCACCGAGATGTCTTCCGACACCAGGCGTTGCAGGATCTCGGCGATTTTCTGCACGGGCATGACGCGCAGCGCCTCCTTGACCAGGTCGGGGTAGCGGTCTTCCATGGCGGTGAGCAAGAACCGGGTCTCCTGGATGCCGATGAAGTCCGAGGAATACTTCTTGAGAACGAAGGCCAGATGCCAGGTCAGCACCTGGTTGGCATCCATGCTGGGAATGCCGGCGCCGTCCAGCGTGGGCTTGTGCGCGAGCCCGACCCAGATCGTGGGCACGTCGGGCAGGAAACGCTTGTCGGTTTCGAAAGGAACCTGCAGGGCCTCGAGGTTCTGCTCGGAATCGCGCGCCAGCACATAGCCGGGGCGCAACCGGCCTTGCGATACAGGCACTTCGGAAAGCAGGATCCCGTAGCTTTCTTCGGGCAGGCCTTCGTTGAAACGCAGCTGGATGCCGGGGAAAGGCACGCCCAGATCGAAATACAGGGCGCGGCGGATCTTGATGAGCTCTTCGTTGAGCTGGTCGGCGTCGAAGTGTTGCTGCAGCCCCGCGGCCACGTCGATCATCAGCGGCAGGGTAGGGGCGAACTCGGCGCTGCCGTCGGTTCGGGCCTTGGGCTTGGCGGGCTGGCCGTCGGCGGCCAGTGCGGGAATCTCGGTGATGGCGCCGGTCTTCTCGTCAACCACTTTGCGCGTGCCGCGCAGCAGCACGAAGCCGATCGTGCCGACGATCAGGGCCAGCGCGAAGAAGGTCACCGTCGGCATGCCCGGGATCAGGCCCATGCCGGCAGCCACGGCGGCGGCGATCAGCAGGGCGCGCGGCTGGGCCAGCACCTGCGCGCCGATGTCCTTGCCGACGTTGGACGGGCCGCCCTCGCCCGTCTGCACGCGCGTGACGATGATGCCGGCACAGATGGCGATGAACAGCGCCGGGATCTGCGAGATCAGGCCGTCGCCGATGGTCAGGATGGAATACGTCTGCACCGCCTCGCCGGCCGTCATGCTGCGTTGCATGGTGCCGATGAGGATGCCGCCCAGCATGTTGACCGCGACGATGATCAACCCTGCGATGGCGTCGCCCTTGACGAACTTCATGGCGCCGTCCATGGCGCCGTATAGCTGACTCTCTTTTTCGACAGTGGTGCGGCGCTTGCGCGCCTCGTCCATGTCGATGGTGCCGGCGCGAAGATCGGCGTCGATCGACATCTGCTTGCCCGGCATGGCATCCAGAGAGAAGCGCGCCGCTACCTCGGCCACGCGCTCGGCGCCCTTGGTGATGACCACGAACTGCACGATGGTCAGGATCAGGAACACCACCAGGCCGACGATCAGGTTGCCGCCCACCACGAAGTTGCCGAAGGTCTGGATGATGTGGCCGGCATCGCCCTGCAGCAGGATCAGGCGCGTGGTGGCGATCGCGATGCCCAGGCGAAAGAGCGTGGTGACCAGCAGCACTGCGGGGAAGGACGAGAACGCCAAGGGCGAGGGCAGGTACATCGCCACCATCAGCAGCACGGCCGAGAGCGTCATATTGGTGCCGATGAGCACGTCCACCAGGGGCGTGGGCAGCGGCAGGATCATCATGAAGATGATGGAGACGATCACGCAAGCCAGGACGATGTCGTTGCGGCTGGTGACGGCGGCGACTGCGCGGTTGAGGACTCGTTGCATCGAAGGGCGTCAGCGGGTGGCCGGTTGTCCGGCGGCGTCGGTGGGAGCGGCTGCGGCGCGCAGGGCGACGTAGGCGCGCATGGCGGCGGCGGCTTCGGCGCGGCGGTCGAGCGCCAGCAGGGCCTGGGCGCGCACCAGGTGAAAAGGGGCGTCGACTTCGCCGCGCAGGGCTGCGCGTTCCAGCGTGGCGGCGGCGCTTTCCGGCTTGCCCGAGCGCAACTGGGCGAGCGCCAGCGACAGGCGGTGACGCGAGTCGGCCGCGCCCAGCGTTTCCAGGGCGGACAGCAGCACGGCCGCCTTTTCGGGGCGGTTGTTTTCCAGGTAGACATAAGCCAGCAATCCCAGCAGCTCGATGCTGTCGGGACTCAGGGCGGTGCGGTCGGCGGCGGCTGAAGTCATAGGCCCCATTTGGCGCTACGCGCCGTCTCTCCGAGGGGGAGGTTTTGTACCCCTGCAGCGCACATCAGGCGGCTCGGTCTGCTCATTCCCGGTGCTCATCCTTGATACAGGGCGCTGCGGTACATGGAAACCAGTTCGCGCAGGCCGGCTTCTTCCTTGAGCAGGCGCAGGGCGCGGTTCAGCGGCTTGGCGTCTTCGCCGGCGTTCTCCGCCGCGGCGGTCAACCCGGAGACGGCGTCGGAAAGCGCCTGAGAAAAACGCGCAGGCATGAGCAGCTCGCGGTTGCCGATCTGGGGCTTGAGCGCCGCGTCGAGAAACTGCTCGGTGTTGGGTTTTTCGAGGAGCTCGGCCAGCTGCGCCTTGACGCCGTCTGACGACGGCGGCAGATCCTGACGCTGAGGCAGGTGGCGTTCGCCGACTTCTTCCTTGCGGGCATAGACGATGCCGTTGATGCCGTGGTCGAAGGACAGGCTGCTGCTGACGCTGTTGCTGACGTTCAGATCCGGCATGGATGTCTCCTGGGCGCTGCGCTATTACTCAATTGCATGGCATCGGGTCACGCATCCTGGCGTATCTCGTCGAGCCAGCTCGACAGGTATTCCAGCGCCTGGCGCAGCCGCAGCGGCGTGAACTCGGGCTCCGTCACGCGGGTCAGCGCCAGCAATCGCTGGCCGCCGTCGGGCTGCTCGCGCAGCGCCGCCTGAACCGGCCATTCGCCCTGGCGGCCATGGTGCGCGCGTTTCCACGCGCGCTGCATCCACGCGCCCGCATCATAATCCAGCGGCAGGGAAACGTAGACCAGGATTTCCCTTTCAGCCAGTTCGACGCCGATCAGGCGGCCCGATTCGGTGCGCAGCACGGCCTGGCCGCGCGCATCGAAGGTGAGGTTGGGAATGCCGGCGTCTTCGCCGAACTGGCGCAGGGTGAGTTCCGGGCCGCTCATGGTGTGTTATTCCTCTTCCGCCTCGATGGCGGTGTCCAGGGCGCCCTGCAGGGCGTTCAGCAGGTTCTGCCGCGTGTCGGCGTCGGGATAAATCTGCACCGGCAGGTCGCGCAGCATGCCGCGCGTGCCGTTCAGAAAGGCGATGGTCCCCGTGGGCGACGCGAGGCCGTGATCCTGCGCCAGCTTGGTAAAACGCGACTCGGAGACCCATTTTTCGTTGGTCAGCCCGACCATGTCGCGCATCAGTCTGGTGGAATCGAGCGGCTTTTCGCCCTGTTCGGCGAGCTTGTCCGACAGTTCGCCGCAGGTCTCCAGCACGGTGGCGGCCACTTCGAGGTGGTACATGTCGGTCAGGAGCGACTGCAGACGATTGGCGTCGGAGGACGGCCTGGTAGCCGCGAGATCCTGGCCCAGGGCGCCGATCAGGGACTTCAGGCCCCGGCCCACGTCCTGCGAGCCGAAGCGCTGCAAGGCCAGGTCCAGCGTTTTGGCCAGCGAGGCCTCGCCCAGCACGATGTCGCGGTAGGTGGCCTGGAACTGTTCGACCCCGGCGGAATCGGAGGCGAATTCCCCGGCCGTCTTCAGGGTGTTCAGGCCGGCACGAATCTCTGGGCCGCTTTCGAGCTCCAGGTCGGCCAGCGCATCGCGGATGGCCTCCAGAATATCGGGATCGGCGCCGTCTTTCTCACCCTGGCGCAACGCGTATTGCAAGCCCAGGTATTGCCTGGCCGGATTGTTGCCGAAGGTTTTGCCGGCTTCCTGCCGCGGCGAGCCGCCCTCTTTGAGGAGCTTGTCGGCCAATTCGCGCAGCTTGTCCTGGGCATCGACGTCATGGGCATCGTCGAAAAACTCGACGATCTCGCCGGCATCCAGGGTTTCGAGCGCCTTTTCCGACTTGACCTTGCGCTCGGCGTGGTGCTTTTCCTCGGTCTTCTCGGCCATGTGCAGGCTGAGTTCTTCGGCCGAGTCGGTCAGGGAGACTTCGCCGGCCTGCATCCGCACGGCGCGTTCGCCCAGCATGGTGCCTTGCTGGAGCGCTTCGTCCAGCGAGTCGAAGCCTGTTTCGAGTTGCGCCGAGCCGCCGATGATGGCGCCGCTGCTGTTGATGCGAGTCATGGTCGTAACCGTAGTGCCTGGGCGCGAGGCCCGATTGCTGAAGTAGTAACGACATGCCGGGAAAAGGTTCCCCGACAGAGGGCAGGACACGGTGTGCGCGCTTCCGCCTCTTTTCGAACTAGGGAATACCCTTGGCTAATGGGCAAGAAACAGGGCGGCTAATCTTGGGGCGACCATCATGGAACCATCGGCAAGCCGGGCGTTACTTACGGGGCATGAGTCGCCGGCAACGACGGCGGCAACAAGTTCGACGGGCTGTTTTCAACACAAGTCTTCTGGAGCGAGATCATGAGCGGCATTCAAGGTTTGGGTAACATCGGCGGCATGAATCTGTCCGGCATGGACATCGAAACGGCAATGATGGCGGTGCAGTCGCAGCGCACGCAGTTGCTGGATTCGCAGCTGGCCGATCAGATCAAGGGAGTGCAGGGTCGCAACGACGCCATCTCCAAGCTCAATACGGCGATGGGCTCCGTAAGCGCCCTCCAGGGCAAGGTCAGCGGCACCGACGCGGGCAGCAAGGTGCCCGACAACGCCGAAAATAAAAAACTGATCCAGGATACCAAGAACGCATTGACCGCGGCGGGCCTGGATCCCTCCAAGTTCGATCTGACCACCAAGGGCGGTCTCGATGCGGCAGCGACCTCGATCAAGGGCACGATCGACACGCAGACCAACAGCCAGCAGATGGACATGCTGCGCCTGCAGAGCCTGTCGAACAAGCGCAACGAGGCGTTCGACGTGATGACCAACTTCGTCAAGAAGATGCAGGACAGCCGTTCGAGCATCATCGGCAACAT
>NZ_JBQCER010000022.1:0-14077 GCF_051960075.1 Bordetella sp. | reverse complement strand
ACGATACTTGCAGGCGACTCGGCTTGGGCATCGTCCAGCATGTAAATACGGTCGGCAGCCAGGGCCAGCTCGAACAGCGTGCCTGCAAAGCACGAACCCGGTTCGATAAAGGCGAAAAGCGAACGGGAGGTCACATCCAGGCGCGCCAGCGTACGGCGCAGCATGCCCGCAGTTTCGCGCACGAACCAATGATCGGCATGCGCCTGCAGGTCGGCGTCGGCTGCCAGCACGGCCTGCGCGTCGCCTTCGGTCTTGAAGACCCAGGTGCCGATATCCAGTTCATTGGCGCGCAGATGCAGGATGGCGTCGTCCAGCTCGCGCGCCACCTGCAGCGGCCACCAGGCGGCGCCTGCGGCGACGATGGCTTCGATGCCCTGCGGCAGGGGCGACTGAGGCGCGCGCACCGTCCAGGTGGCCAGACGCTTGTCCCGCTCGATGCGCACATCCACGTATTGATAGGCGATGCCGTCGACCTTTTCGGTGCGCTCAAGGCGCGTCAAGGCGATGCCTTGCGCGCCCTCGCCCGGACGGTCGCTGCCGGCGGCCAGTTCCAGCGCGCGGGCCTGGACGGCCGCGGAAAATTGTGCGGGCTTGATCACCTCGTCGACCAGGCGCCAGGCCTTGGCGCGCTCGCCGCGCACGCCTTCGACCAGGGTGCAGAAAATGTCGGCGTGGTCGTGGCGCACGCGGCGTTTATCGGTCACGCGGGTGAGGCCGCCGGTGCCGGGCAGCACCCCCAGCAGCGGCACTTCGGGCAGCGCGACCGACGAGGAGCGGTCATCGACGAGCAGGATCTCGTCGCAGGCCAGCGCCAGCTCGTAGCCGCCTCCGGCGCAAGCGCCGTTGACCGCCGCAATGAATTTGAGGCCGCTGTGGCGGCTGGAGTCTTCGATGCCGTTGCGGGTTTCGTTGGTGAACTTGCAGAAGTTCACCTTCCAGGCATGCGATGACAGGCCCAGCATGAAGATGTTGGCCCCCGAGCAGAAGATGCGTTCCTTCATGCTGGTCAGCACGACCGTCCGAACCTCGGGATGCTCGAAGCGAATGCGCTGCAGCGCATCGTGCAGCTCAATGTCCACGCCCAGATCGTAGGAGTTGAGCTTAAGCTTGTAGCCGGGGCGCAGACCGCCGTCCTCGGCTACGTCCATGGCCAGGGTGGCGACCGGGCCTTGGAAGCTCAGGCGCCAGTGGCGGTACTGCTGAGGGTCGGTGCGGAAGTCCACCTGCGGGGTCGTGCTGCTCATGGCCTGTCTCCTTCTGGGTGCATGTCGGAAAATTTAACACGCACAATAATTCATGAGCAGCAGAATAATGCACTAAACTGCAGAAATCAACATTTTTCTATGCCAGCGCTCCTGCCGCCTTGCGCACCTGATCTCGCAGACCGACGAAACTGTCTTCCAACGACAGGCCGCTGGTGTTCCAGGTAAGGTCGGCTTTGGCGTAGAACGCTTCGCGGCCGGACAAAATGCGCTTGAGATCGGCCATGGCTTCGTTGTTGCCCGACATGGGCCGGAAGTCGCCCTGCGCCATGACTCGGCTCATGTGATCTTCCGGCGTGGCGCGCAACCAGATGGTGTAGCAGCGCTCGAGCAACAGGTTGTATGCGGCAGGCTCGGAGACGAGACCACCCGGCGTAGCCAGCACCATCTCAGGGTAGAGCTGCATCGCCTCCTCCAGCGCCCGGCGTTCATAGCGACGATAGGCGCTGGGCCCGTAGAGATTATGAATTTCGAGCAGGCCGCATCCGGCCACGCGCTCGATCTCGCGGTTCAGCTCGACAAAGGGATAGTCCAGGTCGTCGGCCAGCATCTGGCCCAGCGTGGACTTGCCCGCGCCGCGCAACCCGATGAGCGCGATGCGCCGCATGCGTCCGGCGCGTTCGCTGTCGGCCCCGAACAACTGTGTCAGGGCTTCGCGAGCGCGCTGCAGTTCGTCCTCGCCGCGGCCGTCGAGCAAATCGCGGATCAACAACCATTCGGGCGACCCGGTCGTGACGTCGCCCACCAGCTCGGCCAGCGCACAGCCGAATGCGCGAGCGATCTGCCGCAGCACCAGAATGGAGGCGTTGCCCACGCCCTGTTCGAGATTGGCCAGGTGCCTCTCGGACACGCCCGTGGCCTGCGCCAGGCCCTTGCGCGTCATGCCGCGGATGGCGCGCAGACGCCGCACCCGCTCGCCCAGGGCGGCCAAAAAGGAGCTTTCAGACTGTGCCGTCGTTTCGCGCAGCGGCGACGCTGAAACCCGGTCTAGCGCTTCGCTCATGGTCGTGCCGACTCCCGGATCAGGAAGGATTCATTCATATCATGCATTATATTGCTTGACCCGTCCATAAAAGCGCATTATTTTTCCACCCACGCAGCAAGTAAAGCCTGCTGGGGCGACGACGCCGCCCCTTACAGAACGGGCCTGAGTGTACGGGAGACATCATGAGCACACCCGAGCAATTCCGCGAGCTGATACGCGCGGTCACCGACAGCATCGCCGGCGAAACGCCGGGGCCGGCTCTGCAAGAGCGGCTGAACCGCGAGTTCGGCCCCCATAGCACCGCCTTCCGCGACATTTTCGAGGCCTGCAAGGGCGCCGTCGCGGCCGGCTGGATGTGCAAGCACGAAGGCGGCGGCATCCGTTACGGCCGCGTCATCAAGCCGGCCCAGGACCTGGGCGGCTATTCGGTCGACGTCGTGGACATGAACGACCTGACCGGCCCGCACCACACGCACCCGAACGGCGAGATCGACTTGATCATGCCGCTGGCCGGGCCGGCCCGCTTCGACGGCCACGAGGCGGGCTGGCTGGTCTACGGCCCCGGCTCGGCGCACAGCCCCACCGTCAGCGGCGGCCGTGCGCTGGTGCTGTACCTGCTGCCGCAAGGCGCCATTGAATTCACCCGTCATTGATGCATCCGGACGACATTCTCATGAGCACATGCCCCGCCGAATTGAATTTCGCCAGCCACCTGGCAGACCTGAACGTCGGACGCGCCGGCAAGACAGCCTATATCGATGATGATCGGCGTCTGAGCTATGGCGAACTGGCCGAGCGCGTGACGCGCTTTGCCGGGCTGCTGCAAGGCCTGGGACTGCGCCGTGAAGAGCGCGTCCTGCTGCTGCAGCACGACACCGTGGACTGGCCCGTGGTTTTTTTGGGCGCGCTGCACGCGGGCGTCGTGCCGGTGGCGGTCAACACGCTGCTGTCGGTCGACGATTACGCCTATATGCTGCGGCACAGCCGCGCGCGCGCCGCCTTCGTTTCGGGCGGCCTGCTGCCCACGCTGCAGGCCGCGCTGGCCCAGAGCGGGCACGATGTCGAGCAGGTCGTGGTGTCGCAGCCGACCGGGCCGCTGCCAGCCGGCGCGGCCGAGTTCGAAACCCTGCTCTCGGCCGCGCCGCGCGTTCCTGCAGCGCGCACGCAGGCCGACGAGATCGCTTTTTGGCTTTATTCCTCCGGCTCGACCGGCAAACCCAAGGGTGTGGTGCATACCCACGGCAACCTATGGCATACCGCCGAGCTGTATGGCAAGCCCATCCTCGGCATACGCGAAGACGATGTGGCGTTTTCCGCGGCCAAGCTTTTCTTCGCCTACGGCCTGGGCAACGGACTGACCTTTCCGCTGTCGGTAGGTGCCACCGTGGTGCTGATGGGTGAGCGCCCCACGCCGCAGGCCGTGTTCAAGCGCCTGACCGAGCACCGCCCAACGGTGTTTTACGGCGTGCCCACGCTCTACGCCAGCATGCTGGCCTCGCCCGACCTGCCGCCGCGCGAAAAGGTGGCGATGCGCGTTTGCGCCTCGGCCGGCGAAGCGCTGCCGCGCGACATCGGCGAGCGCTATACGCGCCATTTCGGCTGCGAGATCCTCGACGGCATCGGCTCGACCGAGATGCTGCATATCTTCATTTCCAACCGCGCGGGCGCGCTGCGCTACGGCACCACAGGCCAGCCCGTGCCGGGCTACGAAGTCGAACTGCGCGACGACCAGGGCAGGCCTGTGGCGCCGGGCACCATCGGCGACCTCTACATCAAGGGCCCCAGCACAGCCTTGATGTACTGGAACAACCGAGAAAAAACCCGCCAGAGCTTCCTGGGCGACTGGTTAAAGAGCGGCGACAAATACCAGTGCGACGCCGAGGGCTACTACACCTACGCCGGGCGCAGCGACGACATGATCAAGGTCAGCGGCCAGTATGTATCGCCGATCGAGGTGGAAAACGTGCTGATCCAGCACGAGGCCGTGCTCGAGGCCGCGGTGATCGGCGTGGCCGACCATGACGGCCTGGTCAAGACCAAGGCCTTTGTGGTGCTGCGCGATGGCCACACGGCCGGAGCCGACACCTGCGCAGCGTTGCAGAACTACGTCAAGACCCGGCTCGCGCCTTTCAAGTACCCCAGGGAAATCGACTTCATCGAAGAACTGCCCAAGACCGCGACGGGAAAAATACAGCGTTTTCGCTTGCGACAACGAGAGAGCGCCGCCTCGCCTGCGCAGGTTTGACAAAGATTTCCTTGCAAAAACCTATTCTTTCTCCCCTTTTTCGCCGATTGCCGGCAAGCGGCGCTGGCTAGAATTCCGCTAGGATATCCCCTCCCCGGCCTGGCGCCGGGCGGCCCATACCCATATCGGGCCGATTTCCTCGGGGCACGCAGCGCACACATGAATCCTTCCACTCTCATCGGCTTCGTCCTTGGCCTGATCACCGTCATCCTGGTGCTGGTGTTTTCGGCCATCAACAGCTGGGCCTACCTGAACCTGCCGGGCCTGATCATCGTGATCGGCGGTACGCTGGCGGCGCTGTTCATCAGCTATCCCATGCGCGAGGTGCTGCGCATCCCGCACCTGCTGGGCGCCATCTTCCGCAGCGACAAGCTCGACACCCAGCGCGACATCGACGAGCTGAGCGGCCTGGCCCAGCTCTGGATGAACGAAGATGTGCACAAGGCCGAAGAAGCGCTCAAGAAGGTGACCAACCCCTTCCTGCGCACGGGCGTGCAGCTCATCATCAACCACACGCCCGAAGAACAGATCATCGAGCTGCTGCAGTGGCGTATCGCCCGGCTGCGCGCGAGAGAGCACGCCGAATCGCAGATGTTCCGCACGATGGCCAGCTTCGCGCCGGCCTTCGGCATGCTGGGTACCCTGATCGGCCTGGTCAGCCTGATGACCGTGCTGGGTACGGGCGGCATGGACCTCATCGGCCATCACCTGAGCATCGCGCTCATGGCCACGTTCTACGGCCTGCTGCTGTCCAACCTCATTTGCAAGCCCATCGCCGTCAAGCTCGAGCGCCGCACTGAGCAGCGCGTCGTGCTGCTGAACATGATCATGCAGGGCGTCTCGATGATGTGCGAGCGTCGCGGCCCGGCGCTGGTGCGCGAGACGCTCAACTCCTTCATGCTGCACGTCGAAGACGAAATCTACGATGGCGGGCCCGTGACGCCTCCCGTCAGGCGCGCGCGCCGCCAGCGCGCCCCGTCCTTGAAGGTGACGGGCCGGCCATGAGCGATGGCCCCGAGACCATAATCCAGCCGCGCCACCGGCCTTCGCTGGCCGATCTGGTCGATCAGCGCAAGCGAGAAGCCGCGCGCCAGCGCAATTTTTCCCCTGCCCGCCAAAGTCTGGCGGAGGGCGGCCGTTTTTCGCGTTGGCACGTGCCCGAGCTCGTCGACCACGAGTCCGACAACTGGCTGCTGACCTATCTGGACATGCTCACGCTGCTGCTGGCCATGCTAGTGGTCATGCTGGGCATTTCGCGACTGCCGCCGGCGCACAAGGCCGCGTCCGTGCCCGCGGTCCTGGTCGGCTCGGTCGACAGTCACGGGCTGCCGGTCTATCAAGGACCGCTCAAGTTCGACGCGACGCCGCTGGTTCCGGCCGGCTGGGCCAAGGTGCCCATGCCCGGGGAGTTGCCGCCCGTCAATCCGGCCGACGTCGGACCGCTGCCGCGCTCCGAGCAGCCGGGCCTGCCGGCCGCCCCGCCCATGAAGACGCCTTCCATCAAGGAACTGGGCCTGGAGAACCTGGGCAAGGACGTGCAGGTCGTGATCAACAGCCAGTCGATCAGCTTCCGCATCAGCAACGAACTGCTCTTCCCGTCCGGCCAGGACACGCTCAACCCCGAGGGCCTGGCCGTGCTCAAGAAGCTGGCCGTGGTGATAAATCGCACCAAGTACCCGGTATCGGTGGAAGGCCATAGCGACAACCAGCCCATCAATACCCGGCAATTCCCGTCGAACTGGGAGCTGTCGACCAGCCGCGCCACCAGCGTGCTGCGCGCACTGATACGCGACGGCGTCGGCCAGGAGCGCCTGCGCGCCGTCGGCTACGCCGACACGCGGCCGCTCAAGTCCAATGCCACGCCGCAGGGACGCGCGGCCAATCGGCGGGTGGAGTTGATTCTGCAGATTCAGCCGCACCATCCCGACGAGCCTGCAACGGCCGCAAAACCGGCTGAGCGAGCTATCCAGCCTGTCGCTCAGGCGGCCGCACGGCCGGCCGCCGAGCCCACGGTGCCCGAGCCGCCTGCCCGCATCCTGATCACGGGCGCCAAACCGGTCGTGCCGCAGCGCTGACCGGCCTTACCCTGGCGCGCGCCGGCGCGTCACAGGGCTCGTGCCGTTGCTCGAGGCCCGCGGCCATGCCGCGGCGAGTCAGTCCTCGTGCGGCGAGAACAAATCCCAGGCGGCCATGAACAGCGCCGCCACCAGCGGGCCGATCACAAAGCCGTTCAAGCCCACCAGCGCCATGCCGCCCAGCGTCGAAATCAGGATCATGTAGTCCGGCAGCTTGGTCTCCTTGCCCACCAGCAGGGGCCGCAGCAGGTTGTCCACCATGCCGATCACCAGGACACAGAACAGGACCAGGACGACTCCCTGCCACAAGGCGCCGGTGAGCAGGAAGTATGCCGCCACCGGCACCCACACCAGGGCCGAGCCAATCGCCGGCAACAGCGACAAAAAGCCCATGATCACGCCCCACAGCAACGCGCCCTGAATACCCAGCGCCCAGAAGATGAAACCTCCGAGCACGCCTTGTGCGGCGGCCACCGCCACATTGCCCTTGACGGTGGCTCGCACCACCGTCGTGAACTTCTGCATGAGCGGTTCTTTGTGCGCGTCGCTCAGGGGAATCGCGCGCAGCATGCGGCGCGACAGCGCAGAACCGTCGCGAAGCAGGAAAAACAGCAAATACAACATGATGCCGAGATTGACCATGAACTGGAACGTATCCTGTCCGATGCTGACCGCGCGGGTCGCCAGGAAACGGCTGGCCTGCACGGCGCCCTGGCTCAGCTTTTCGCGCAGGCTGTCCATGTTGAACAGATCGAAGTGCGCGAGAAGATCGTGCAGCCAACCAGGCAAGGCCGCCTGTGCCCGCTGGAAATACAGGCCGAAATCCAGGCTGCCGCTGCGCGTGCTCTGGTAGAGCGCCGCGCCCTCTGTTACCAGCGACCCGGCGATGAAGGCCAGCGGCAGGATCGCCACCACCAGCACCAGCAGCATGGTCACTATGGCCGCCAGATTGCGTCGGCCGCGCAGGCGCACCACGAGCCGGCGCTGCACGGGGTTGAAAATGATCGCCAGCACCGTGCCCCAGAACACCGCGCCCCAGAACGGCCACAGCACCCATAGAAAAGCCACCGACACCAGCGCCAGCAGAGCATGGAAATTCTTGTCGTGCATCAGGGTGGACCGATTCATGCGTCTTTCCTCGAATAAGGCCGATCATAGCCGCTGCGCTCCGTGCACGCCCGTTTGCTTCCCGGTTTCCCGCCCTCCCGCAAGCGCCTTGATGCTAAAGTGCCTGCAGCCCCTCAACTCCAACGTCCTTCGCCATGACCCGCGTGCGCATCTGGGACCTGCCCACCCGCCTATTCCACTGGAGCCTCGCCGTCTGCGTCGTCGGCGCCTACATCAGCGCGAAACTCGGCGGGCTGTACATGGATTGGCATGTGCGCTTCGGCCTGACCGTCATGGGCCTGGTTATCTTTCGCGTGGTCTGGGGCTTCATCGGCCCGCGCCATGCGCGCTTCGTTGGCTTCGTCAAAGGCCCGCGCGCGATAGGAGCCTATCTGCGCGGCCTGGCCGCAGGCACGGCCAAGAGCGCCGGCCACAATCCCCTGGGCGCCCTGTCGGTGCTGGCCATGCTGATCGATCTGGGCGTCCAGGCCGTGCTCGGTCTTTTCGCCACCGACGACATCATGGTCCAGGGCCCGCTCTACGGCACCGTCTCCCCCGCCACGTCCGGCTTTCTTACCTCGCTGCACGAGGCCAACCGATGGGTCATCATCACGCTGGTGATCCTGCACCTGCTGGCCGTAACCTGGCATACGCTGGTCAGAAAAGAACCGCTGGTACGCGCCATGGTCGCGGGCGACATGCCCGCCGAGCATCTGCCGGCCGATGTGCAACCCAGCGCCGACGGCGCCGCAGTACGGCTGCGGGCGCTGATTCTGGCCATCATCGTGGCGGCCTTAGTGCTGTGGCTGCGATCCTTGGGGGCGTGATCCAGCTCGGGCTTTAACGCTTGATTCAAATCGCGCCGGTCAGGCGCCACTCTTTTTCATATTTATGCAGATAATCGACAAGAACGAAACGTCACGCCGCCTACCCATGCCCGGGCTGATCGAGGCGCTGCGTTCGATGTTTCGCGAAGGCTGCGAAGTGCCGCTGCGCCATGCGCACACCATCGACAACGGCGATCCCGCTACGAGCGGCACGTTCCTTCTCATGCCTGCGTGGCAGCCCGGCAAGAAGCTCGGGTTGAAGACGGTATCGATCTATCCCGGCAATCGCGACCGCGGGCTGCCGGGTCTGCACTCGACTTATATGCTTTTCGACGCGCAAACCGGCGTGCCGCTCGTCATGCTCGACGGCGACACCATCACGTCGCGGCGCACCGCCGCAGCCTCGGCGCTGGCGGCGCACTATCTGAGCCGGCCGGACGCCTCGACGCTGCTGCTGGTGGGTACCGGTCAGGTCGCGGCAGTGATTCCCCAGGCTTACAGCGCGGTGCGGCCCATTCGGCGCGTGCTGGTCTGGAATATCCGCGATGAAAGCGCCAAGCGGCTCGTGGCGCAGCTCAGGCTCGACGGCTACGATGCCGAGCATGCCGCGGATCTAGAGGCCGCCGTCGCGCAGGCGGATATCGTCTCCTGCGCGACACTGTCCACGGCCCCGCTGATCAAGGGCAAATGGCTGCGCCCCGGCATGCACCTGGACTTGATCGGCGGTTTCAAGCCCACCATGCGCGAAAGCGACGACGATTGTTATGTCGGCACCTCGGTGTTCGTCGACACCGAAGAGGCCTTGATCAAGGCGGGCGATCTGCTCGAGCCGATCAACGCGGGGGTTTTCCGCAAAGAGTCGGTCCGCGCACAAATGGCCGAACTTTGCCGCGGCCTGCGCGCAGGCCGGCAAAACGCCGACGAAATCACCGTATTCAAGGCTGTGGGCAACGCGCTCGAAGATCTTGCCGCGGCATGCCTTGCCATGGAATCGGACTCCTGATGCGCACCGACCTCAACCCCGAACCCGACCTCGACGAAGACTACGACGAGGCGCTCGACCCGGAGCAGCCGCTCAGGGAGCCCGCCTCGGCGGTTCTCATTGCCTGGGCGCTGATCACGTTCCTGTTCGCCGTGGCAGCGATCGCTTGCGCATTCAAGCCGCATATCGGTCAATATCTGCAGACCTCCCGCTGGACGGTCGCGCATCTGGCGCTCCTGCTGGGCACGTTCGCGCTGGCAAGCGGCGTCGCTGCGATTGCCGTGCGCCCGCTGGGATATGGCCGCAGTCTGCTGGCCTGGACACTGGGCTGCATGGTTTGGCTGCTGGTGGCTGCGGCCATACTGCTGTTTGCATTCCGGCATCCGCTCGAATTCTTCGTGCGCCACAGCGACGGTATTGCTCAGGGCTCGACCGCCGGCACGCCGCAAGAACAGCTCCTGGCATTCAGCTACGAGAGCGGCCGCAAGCTGTCGGGCGTTCGAACGACCTATAGCCTGACCTGGGTGGGAGGGCAGCACGCCAACTGCTCGATGCCAGGCCTGGCCGCGCCCGGCCAATGCACCTTGATGGAATGCGTGGTGGAAAAGACCTGGTGGCTGGCAGGCGGCAGCTACACCCGTTCCTGGCAGATCGCGCCTCTGAGCGAGCCGGACAAGATTCGCAACGCACGGTGCCGCATCGTCGATCCGATGACGGTCAAGAACGGCGATTACGACGCCCGAGGCCGGCGCAGCGCCCAGAATTGAGCAAGCTCGGCGCCGCGCGCCTCGGCGACACGCCTGCGCGGCAGCGCTTGCAGGGCCTTGCCGGCCTATATCGTGCGCGCAAGCTCCACGGCCAGGCCCACATAAGAGCGCGGGGTCATGGCAAGCAGGCGCTGCTTGGCGTCGTCGGGCAAGGCCAGGCTGGTGATGAATTCACGCAGGCCTTCTTCATTGATGCCCTTGCCGCGCGTGAGCGCCTTCAGTTGCTCGTAGGGCTGCGGCAGGCCGTTGCGGCGCATGACCGTCTGCACCGGCTCGGCCAGCACTTCCCAGCAGGCGTCGATGTCGGCGTCGATGGCCGCCGCGTTGACTTCGAGCTTGTCCAGGCCGCGCAGACAGGAATCCCAGGCCACCAGGCTGTAGCCAAAACCCACGCCCAGGTTGCGCAGCACGGTGGAATCGGTGAGATCGCGCTGCCAGCGCGATACCGGCAGCTTTTCGGACAAGTGGCGCAGCACGGCATTGGCCAGACCCAGATTGCCCTCGGAGTTTTCGAAGTCGATGGGGTTGACCTTGTGCGGCATGGTGGACGAGCCCACCTCGCCTTCTTTCAGGCGTTGCTTGAAATAGCCCAGCGATACATAACCCCAGATGTCGCGGTCCAGATCCAGAAGAATGACGTTGGCGCGCGCCACCGCGTCGAACAGCGCCGCCATCCAGTCGTGCGGTTCGATCTGAATCGTGTGACGGTTTTGCGTCAGGCCCAGGCCGGCCAGCACCTTGCGGCTGAACTCGGGCCAGTTCACCTCGGGGTAGGCCGAGGTGTGCGCGTTGTAGTTGCCGGTGGCGCCGTTCATCTTGGCCAGCGGCTCGACCGCTTCGATGGCGGCGATGGCGCGCGTCAGACGCTCGACCACGTTGGCCATTTCCTTGCCCAGCGTGGTGGGGCTGGCGGGTTGGCCGTGGGTGCGCGACAGCATGGGCTGAGCCGAGTAGGCCACGGCCATTTCAGAGAGCTTTACGGCCAGCCTGCGCAGGCGCGGCACCAGCACCTGATCGCGGGCGCGGGTGAGCATCAGCGCGTGCGAGGTGTTGTTGATGTCTTCGGAGGTACAGGCAAAGTGAATGAATTCGGCGGCGCGCGACAGTTCATCGTCGCCCGCCACTTTTTCCTTCATCCAGTATTCGACGGCCTTGACATCGTGGTTGGTGACGCGCTCGATCTCTTTGATGCGTTGCGCGTCGGCTTCTGAAAAAGCAGAGACCAGCGCGCCCAGGCGCTCGCGCGCGCCTTTGCTGAAAGGCGCGAGCTCGGGCAGATTGGCGTCCGACAAGGCAACGAGCCAAGCCACTTCGACCTCGACGCGGTGCGCCATGAAGCCGGCTTCGGACAGCAGACCGCGCAGGGCGTCGCCTCGGGCGGCATAACGGCCGTCCAGCGGCGACAGGGCATTGAGTTCGGTAAGCGCTTGGGCGAGTTGCATGGCGGCTCTGGGAAGAAATAGGCGCAAAATTTTAGCACCCTGGATTCTGTAGGGCTGTGGCAACGGCGCATCGCTCCGCGCTCGGCCACGGCGGAATTGATCGGAAAATGAAAGCCCCCCTGCTATACTTCGCCCGCTTTCCGACTTCGCATTCTGTCACCCATGAAACTGATCGGCTCGCTTACCAGTCCCTACGTCCGCAAAGTCCGGATTGTCATGGCCGACAAAAAACTGGACTATCAGATCGAAATCGAGAACGTCTGGTCTCCCGACACGAAAATCCAGAAGTACAACCCGCTGGGCAAGGTACCTTGCCTGGTGATGGAAGACGGAGGCGCCCTGTTCGATTCGCGCGTCATCGTCGAATATCTCGACACACTCTCTCCTGTCGCACGTCTGCTGCCGCAATCCGGCCGCGAACGTGCTGCGGTCAAATGCTGGGAAGCCATTGCGGATGGCCTGCTTGACGCCAGCGTGATGATCGTCCGAGAACGCATGCGGCCAGAAGCCCAGCAGAGCGCCGAGTGGATCGAGCGGCATTTCAGCAAGATCCACGCCAGTCTCGACGCCATGAACAAGAGCCTGGGCGATCATCAATACTGCATGGGCATCAACTATACGCTGGCCGACATCGCCGTCGGTTGCGCGCTGGGTTATCTGGATCTGCGCTTTCCCGATCTGGATTGGCGCGCCTCTCACGCCAATCTGACCCGGCTGTTCGACAAACTGGCGATCCGTCAGTCGTTCGTCGATACGGTGCCGAAGGTTTAGCGCGCTTCAGGTATAGGGCGCTTTAGCGCCCTTTTCACGCAATGATGCCGCCGCCCAGGCAGATGTCGCCGTCGTAGAGCACGGCAGACTGGCCCGGCGTCACGGCCCATTGTTGTTGATCGAATTCCAAGACGAAATTTTCGCCCTGCGCCGCAGACAGCGCGCAGGTGGCGTCGGCCTGGCGGTAGCGCGTCTTGGCGCCGTAGCGGCCGACGGCGGGCGGGTGGCCCGCCACCCAGCTCGCATCCTGCGCTTTGAGCGAGCCGGATAGCAGCCAGGGGTGATCGTGGCCTTGCACCACATAGAGCGTGTTCTGGTTCAGGTCTTTGCGGGCGGTATACCAGGCATGCGCCGTGCCGTCCTCGTTTTGCCTGCCCTTTATGCCGCCCACGCCCAGGCCCTTGCGCTGGCCCAACGTGTAGAACGACAGTCCGTGGTGCGTGCCGACCCTCTGGCCTTCCGGCGTGAGCATGGGGCCGGGCGCGGTGGGCAGGTAGCGGCTGAGGAATTCGCGAAACGGCCGCTCGCCGATGAAGCAGATGCCGGTGGAATCTTTCTTGGCGGCGTTGTGCAGGCCGATTTCGTGCGCGATGCGGCGCACCTCGGTCTTGGGAATCTCTCCCAGCGGAAACAGCGTGCGCGCCAACTGCGCCTGATTCAACCGGTGCAGAAAGTAGCTCTGGTCCTTGCTGCCGTCCAGCGCCTTGAGCAACTGGTATTCGGAACCGACGGCGCCCTGCACACAGCGCACCCGCGCATAGTGGCCGGTGGCGATGTGCTCGGCGCCCAGCGACATGGCATGGTCGAGAAAGGCCTTGAACTTGATTTCGGCGTTGCACAGCACGTCGGGGTTGGGCGTGCGGCCGGCCGAGTATTCGCGCAGAAAGTCGGCAAAGACGCGATCCTTGTATTCGGCGGCGAAGTTGACGTATTCGAACTCAACGCCCACGCGGTCGGCCACGCTGGCGGCGTCCAGCAAGTCCTGGCGGGTGGAGCAGTATTCGGAATCGTCGTCGTCTTCCCAGTTCTTCATGAACAGGCCGACGACGTCGTACCCCTGCTGCTTGAGCAGCCAGGCGGTGACCGAGGAATCGACGCCGCCCGACATACCGACGACAACGCGGCCCTTGGAGGCCTTTTTTACGGATATAGCTGACATGATGGCGGCATTTTAGCGCCAGGCGAAGACAGCCTTATTTAGCCGCCTTGGCCTGCGCCGCGCCGGAATCGGCGTGGCAGGCCTCATAGATCTCGTGCAGGGTGATCTTGCGCACCTCGGCCTGACTGGCGCCGATGTGCGCGGCCAGCAGGCGGCAGGCTTCGTCGGCGCGCTGGGCCAGGATGGCGCGCAGTATGCGCGCGTGCTCTTCGTAGGTGGTGTCCACACGGTGCTTTTTGGTGAAGTCCAGCCGACGGATCACGCGGATGCGGTCGGTGATTTCGCGGTGCACCCGCGCCATTTCGGCATTGCCCGCGGCATCGAGCAGACTGCAGTGAAAGGCCTCGTCCCAGAGCCCCACCTGGACCATGTCGGCACTGCGCTCGGCGGACGGTATCAGCCAGATGCGCTCTTGCTCGGCCAGAGCCAGGCGCACCGCCGGCGCACCGATGGCG